>JAYRVH010000071.1:0-31532 GCA_041918615.1 Acidimicrobiales bacterium | reverse complement strand
CTGAACCGGCCTGGGTATCCCGGAGGCTCCTTACCTTGGAAACGAGGATGGAGCTATGGCAAGCACAGGTGCGCGGCGGAGGCCGCAGAAGTACCCCGACGAGCTACGCGATCGGGCGGTCCGGATGGTGTTCGAGATCCGCGAGCAGAACGGTGAGAGCTACGGGGTGATCACTCGGGTGGCCCGCGAGCTCGGTGTCGGTGCCGAGTCGTTGCGGGGCTGGGTGAACCAGGCCGAGGTCGACTCTGGCGGCCGGCCGGGGACGTCGACGGCCGACGCGCAGCGGAT
The DNA here is from genome assembly GCA_041918615.1 of Acidimicrobiales bacterium. GTDB lineage: Bacteria > Actinomycetota > Acidimicrobiia > Acidimicrobiales > DATDAH01 > JAEUJM01. The sequence continues at coordinate 31,244 of JAYRVH010000071.1, read as the reverse complement.
CGCGGAGCTCGAACGTGAGAACCGGGAGCTGCGCCGGGCGAACGACATCTTGAAGGCGGCGTCGATTTTCTTCGCGACCGAGCTCGACGGTCCACGGAAGAAGTAGTCGCGTTCGTCGACGCCCACCGGACCCGCGAGTCCGGTGGGCTGCGATGGGGGGTCGAGCCGATCTGCGCCGTGTTGGAGATCGCCCCTTCTACCTACTGGTCGGCCAAGGGTCGCCCGCTGTCGGCCAGGGCGATCTCGGACGCGGCGCTCATGCCGTTGCTGATGGCGTTGTGGGTGCGGAACTTCTCGGTGTACGGGCGACGCAAGCTCACCAAGGCCGCCCGCCGCGCCGGCCACGACATCGGCCGGGACCAGGTCGCCCGGCTCATGCGCCAGCTCGGCATCCGGGGCGCCAGCCGGGCCCGGAAGCGGTTCACCACCCACGCGGACCCGGCGCACGCCCGGGCTCCCGACCTCGTCAAGCGTGACTTCACCGCGGACCGGCCCGACGCCTTGTGGGTTGCCGATTTCACGTACTGCTCGACGTGGTCGGGGATCGTGTACGTCGCGTTCGTGATCGACGTGTACTCCCGGCGGCTCGTCGGGTGGAAGGCCGCCCGCACCATGACCACCGCCCTGGTGCTCGACGCGTTGAACATGGCCGCCTGGACCCGCCGGGGCATCGCCCTCGACGGGCTGGTCTGCCACAACGACGCCGGCAGCCAGTACACCTCGATCGCCTACACCGACCGGGTCGACGAGATCGGCGCCGCCCCCTCGATCGGGACCGTCGGCGACTCCTACGACAACGCGATGGCCGAATCGGTCATGGGCATGTACAAGACCGAACTCCACCGCAACCCCGCCGCCCTCACCGCGAACGGCGGCCCCTGGAAGGGCCTCGACGACCTCGAGATCGCCACCTGCGGGTGGGTCGCATGGTTCAACGACGAACGGCTCCACTCCGCGCTCGGCGACATCACCCCGGTCGAGTTCGAAGCCGAGTACCGTCACCAATCTCAGCCCGAAGCGGCATGAGAAAACCAACCCAACGAGCCTCCATCAAACCCAGGCCGGTTCAGGCGACCAGATCCTCATGTGGTATGGGTCCGCCAACCGCGACGAGGACGTGTTCGACAACGCGAACGTCATCGACATCGAGCGCCACAATGCCGACCGGCACCTCTCGTTCGGCTACGGCATCCACTTCTGCATGGGAAGCCGCCTCGCCGAACTGCAACTCCGGGTGCTGTGGGAAGAGATACTCGCGCGCTTCCAGCGCATCGAGATCCAAGACGAGCCGGAACGGAACTTCTCGTCCTTCGTGCACGGCTACACCAGCCTGCCGGTGGTCGTCACTCGTCGCTGAGGGGCACGGCCGGACACATTCTGCAGGTTCCGAAGCCTGGTGCGGTGGTGCTCAGCCCCCTGCACGTGGTCATCCCCGAAGGGCTCCTCAGCCGGGCGAGTCCGAGGTCGGGAACGCCGGGATGTCGCCTCGAGCATGCAGGACTCGCCGGCCACCCGGAATGCTTCTTGGGCGGGCCCCGGTAGGCGTTCCGGTCCCGACGACCCATAGGATTCGTGGCCACACCGAGGCCCGAGCCGGGCTTGCCGAACGCGCAACGGCCGGCGGGTTCTCAAGAGAGTGTCGTCGAAGAACCGGAGGGCAAGTCCTTGAGCGCTCAGACAGAAGACGCCGCTGAGAGCGTTCCGGCCGGGTCCCGCTCGCAGCCCCAGCCGGTCAATGCAGTCTCGGTCTCCCTGCCCTTCCCGCTCAGCCTCTACCAGACCGCGGTGGGCAAGAAATGGGTGATGGCCCTCACCGGCATCGGGCTGATCGGGTTCGTGGTCGTGCACATGATCGGCAACCTCCACATCTACGAGGGGCCGGTTGAGTTGGCCGAGTACGCAGAGGCGCTGCGCGACCTGGGCGGCGACATCATCCCCCGGACGCTGCTGCTGTGGATCCTGCGCTTCGGCCTCATCGCGATGTTCGCCCTGCACATCCACAGCGCGTACTCGCTGAAGGAGATGAGCCGGCGCTCCAGCCCGGGCGCCGGGCGGGTCGGCGGCCAGAAGTCCTACGCCGGCGGCCAGGACTTCCTGGCGGCCGACTTCGCAAGCCGCACCATGCGCTGGACCGGCCCGATCATCGGTCTCTTCATCCTCTATCACCTGGCCGACCTGACGTGGGGCTGGTTCAGCTGGACCGACTACGTGCGGGGTGACCCGTACCACAATGTCACCTCGAGCCTCTCCAACTGGCCGGTGGCCCTGCTGTACATCACGGCCAACGTCGCCCTCGCCATCCACCTCTACCACGGCACCTGGAGCCTCTTCCAGAGCCTCGGGGTGAACAGCCCGGCCCTCAACGCGGCCCGCCGGGGCATCGCGGTGACCGTGGCCGGGGTCGTCCTCCTGGGCAACCTCAGCTTCCCGATCATGGTCCAAGCCGGGTTGATCGACACGGACGGCTGCGACCCGACGTGCGTGCCACTCCAAGGCGAAGCGGGGTCCGGGCCCGCGGCGCCGCTCACGAACGGGGCGAACGACTGATGATCGGCAGACTCGACCCCAAGGTCCCCGCCGGGGACCTGGCCACCAAGTGGACCGACCACAAGTTCAACATGGGGCTGGTCAACCCGTCCAACAAGCGCCGCTTCGAGATCATCGTCGTCGGCACCGGCCTGGCCGGGGCCGCCCTGGCCGCCTCACTGGGTGAGCTGGGCTACCGGGTGAAGGCCATCACCTACCACGACAGCCCGCGACGGGCCCACAGCATCGCCGCCCAGGGTGGCATCAACGCCTCGAAGAACTACCAGAACGACGGCGACAGCACGAAGCGGTTGTTCTACGACACCATCAAGGGCGGCGACTACCGCAGCCGGGAGGCCAACGTCTACCGGCTGGCCGAGGTGTCGAACGACATCATCGACCAGTGCGTGGCCCAGGGGGTGCCCTTCGCCCGCGAGTACAGCGGCCTGCTCGACAACCGTTCGTTCGGCGGGGCCCAGGTCAGCCGGACCTTCTATGCCCGGGGCCAGACCGGCCAGCAGTTGCTGCTGGGCGCCTACAGCGCGCTCATGCGCCAGGTGCACGCCGGCTCCGTCGAGTTGATCACCCAGACCGAGATGCTCGATCTCATCGTTCACGACGGGGTCGCCCGCGGGGTGGTGACTCGGGACCTGATCGACGGCTCGGTGCGCAGCCACACCGGCAACGCCGTCGTGTTGGCCACCGGCGGCTACAGCAACGCCTACTACCTCTCGACCAACGCCATGGCCTGCAACGTCACCGCGGCGTGGCGGGCCCATCGCCGGGGGGCGCTGTTCGCCAACCCCTGTTTCACCCAGATCCACCCCACCTGCATCCCGGCCAGCGACGAGTTCCAGTCCAAGCTCACACTGATGTCGGAGTCGTTGCGCAACGACGGCCGCATCTGGGCGCCCCGGCAGCCCGCCGGCGACCGGGCGGCAGGCGACATCGCCGAGCAGGACCGCTACTACTACCTCGAGGAGAAGTACCCGACCTTCGGCAACCTCGTGCCCCGCGATGTCGCGTCCCGCAACGCCAAGACGGTGGTGGACGAGGGGCTCGGTGTCGGCCCCCTGAACAACGGGGTCTACCTCGACTTCGCCGCCGCCATCGCCCGCGACGGCGAGGATGCCGTCCGGGCCCGCTACGGGAACCTGTTCCAGATGTACGAGCGGATCACGGGGGAGGACCCCTACACCGTTCCCATGCGCATCTACCCGGCGACCCACTACACGATGGGTGGCCTGTGGGTCGACTACGAGCTCATGAGCAACGTGCCCGGCCTCTTCGTGATGGGCGAGGCCAACTTCTCGGACCATGGGGCCAACCGCCTGGGGGCCTCGGCGCTCATGCAGGGCCTCGCCGACGGCTATTTCATCGGGCCCTACACCATCGGCAACTACCTCTCCGACAAGCTGAGCGAGACGCCCCTGCCCCTCGACCACGAGGCCTGCCGGACCGTCGAGGCCGAGGTGGCCGCCCAGACCCAGCAGTGGCTCGACGTCGACGGCACCCGCTCGGTGGACTGGTTCCACCGGGAGCTGGGCAAGATCGTCTGGGACCGCATCGGCATGTCCCGCAACCGGTCTGGTCTGGAGCAGGCCCTGTCGGACATCCCCTCCCTGCGCGAGGAGTTCCGCACCGACGTGCGGGTGCCCGGTTCGGGCACCGATCTCAACAGCTCCCTGGAGAAGGCGGGTCGGGTGGCCGACTTCTTCGAGCTGGCCGAGCTCATGGCCCGCGACGCCTTGGACCGCGAGGAGTCCTGCGGCGGCCACTTCCGCGAAGAGCACCAGACCGATGAGGGCGAGGCCCTCCGCGACGACGAGAACTACAGCTACGTCTCCAGCTGGGAGTGGGGGGGCACGCCGGGATCGGCGGTCCTGCACAAGGAAGAGCTGGAGTTCGAGAACGTCAAGCTGACCCAGCGCAGCTACAAGTGACCCCGAGCCCACCGATGAAGGAGCCGTTGTGGCTGATCTGACTCTCCACCTGAAGGTCTGGCGGCAGGCCGGGCCCGACGCCGAGGGCGGCTTCGAGGTCTTCGACCTGCCCGGTATCAGCCCGGACATGTCGTTCCTCGAGATGTTCGACGTCCTGAACGAACGGCTCGTCAACGAGGGCCGCGAACCCATCGAGATCGCCAGCGACTGCCGGGAGGGCATCTGTGGCACCTGCGGGGTGATGATCAACGGGCGGGCCCACGGCCCCGAGATGGCCACCGCCACCTGCCAGTTGCATATGCGCAAGTTCGCCGACGGCGACGAGATCGTGGTCGAGCCCTGGCGGGCGACGAGCTTCCCGGTGATCAAGGACCTGGTGGTCGACCGCTCGCCGCTGGACCGCATCATGGAGGCCGGCGGTTACATCGGGGCCAATACCGGGGCGGCCCCCGACGCCAACGAGACCCCCGTCCCCAAGGACGTCGTCGACACAGCCTTCGACGCCGCGGCCTGCATCGGGTGCGGGGCCTGTGTGGCTGCCTGCCCCAACTCGGCCGCCCAGCTCTTCACCTCGGCCAAGATCCAGCACCTCAACCTGCTCCCGCAGGGGCAGGCCGAACGGTGGCTGCGCACCGAGGCCATGGTCGAGACCATGGAGGAGTTCTTCGGCAGCTGCAGCAACCATGGCGAGTGCACCGAGGCCTGCCCCAAGGAGATCTCGCTGGACTTCATCGCCTACACGAACCGGGACTACGTGAAGGCGAAGATCAAGAACCGCCGGCTGGCCGGCCAGCGCTGACCGGTTGGCGCATGCATCGGGCCCCTCGTCGACCGGCGCACGGCGTTCGAGTTCCTACCGAACATCCACGAGCTCCTGTCCGGGGTGAAGTCACCGGAGCTGCTGCAACTCCCACTCGAACATGCGCTGACCGGGTTGGGCCATCGATTCGTCCACGACACCGTCACCGGCATCGACCCCGTCGAGCGAGCGGTCCGCCTGGGGCAGCGCCACGAACCCATCGGCTACGACGCGCTCGTCGTCGCTCTCGGCGGCGTCGACGCAACCCGTGGTGTCGCCGGCGTCACCGACCACGCGCACCCGTTCAAGTCGGTCGAGGATTGCGCACGGATCGGGAGGCGTCTGGCTGAGCTGGACGCGACTGGGGAGCGCGCCAGCGTCGTGATCATCGGCGATCGCCAAGCAGGCCTACCACGCCCTCGACATGGGTGCATGTGTCGCCGAAAACGTGGCGAGGTTCCTGGACGCTCGGGAGCTCGTCTCGTATCGGCCGTCCCCCAAGCCCACGCTGATCTCGTTCGGGGATCTGACCTGCTTCATGGTGATCGGGGAGCACGTGGCTTCTGGCGCCGCCCTCTCGGCGGCCAAGGAGGCGGTGTTCGAGTTGGTCATGGCGCAACTGGATCCTGCCCCCTGGTGGCGCCGGATCCCTGGCGCCACGACACGAGCGGGCCGAGCCGTTCACGAGCTCATGGTGCCGACGCTGACCTCGCCGCGGGCGCTGCTGCGCCAGGCGAACCTACGGTTGCTCTGATCCGCGGTTCTGGGACCTCCGCCTCTGGCGAAGCACCCGGGTCGGGGTGAGAGTGGGGTTGCGCCGGCCGGCCGGTTGGTGCATCTGCGTCGGATCGAGGTTCTCATGAGTCGGTCGGTTGAGGCGGCGAGCGCCATCGCAGGTCGGTTGATCGGTGCCTACCGGCGCACCGGCGCCGACGTGCCCTTCGGGGACCCGCTGCCGTCGCACGGCACCGAGATGGAGGGTTGGTTCTGGCGGGTCACCGACCCGGCATCCGGCCGCGTCGTCGTGGCCCTCTGCGGCGTGAACCGCCACGGCGACGGCGACTGGGCCACGGTGGCGGTCGCCCTGCACCCCGGTGGCATCGTGCGTGCGGCCGCGCTCGACGACGCCCACGCGGCTCGGGATCACTTCGCCCTGCGTGCGGGGCGGGGACCGGAGGGCGCCTTTGCGGCGACGCTCGACCGCCTCCAGGTCGACCTCGATGATGTTCACGTCGACCTCCGTCTCACCGATCCCTACCGGTGGCCCAAGGCGTTCGGTGGTGGCGGGGTGTTCTCGGCCGTCCCCTTCCTGAACCAGTACTGGCATCCGTACAACCTGGGTGGCCGCGCCACAGGAACCGTCCTGATCGGCGGCGATCGCTGGTCGTTCGACGGGGCGCCCACGTACGGCGAGCGGAACTGGGGCGCGGGGTTCCCCGATCGCTGGTGGTGGGGCCAGGCCCACGACTTCGACGGCGCGGACGTGTCGGTCGCCTTCTCCGGGGGCGTCCTGCGGCTCGGACCGGTCGCCCGGGCGGTGGCCGGCGTGGTCGTGCGACTCGGCGATCGGGTGATCCGCATCACCCCGCCCGCGCCGGTGCGGTCGGAGGCGGCCGACGGCCGCTGGGTCCTCCGGGCCCGGTCACTGCGCTACCAGGTCGACCTCGACGGGGATGGCACGGGGCTGGACCCCCACGTGCTGCCGGTCCCGCTGCCGGCAGAACGGCGCAACGTCGACACCGACTTCGAACACCTCGGCGGACGACTCCACTGCGTCGTGCGCGACCGCGGTCGGGTGGTGTTCGACGGCCGGTCCGAATTGGCCGGCCTCGAGGTCGGCAGCCTGCCTGATGGCTGATCCACCCCGCCGTCGCCACCGGCGGGCCTGGATCACCGTCGCCCTCATCGGTCTGGTCCTGGTGGTGGCGGCTGCGACGTTCCTCGTGCTGTTGCGCCGTGCCAGCACACGATCGGTGTCGGTCGACGAGGCCCGTGACCGTGCCGCCGCGACCGGCCTGGGTGACGACGAGCCGGCGCCACCGTCGCCCTTCCGGCCGGCCGCCGGTGTGTACCGCTACCGGGGGGACGGCACCGAGCGCCTCGACCGGCCGCCGACGAGCGAGGCCCAAGGTCCCGACATCCCGGGCACGGTCACCCAGCTCGGTGGCGGGTGCTGGCGGCTTCGGGTCGACTACAACACGAACCACTGGCAGAGCTGGGACTACTGCCCCACCGACGGCGGCCTCGCCGAATCCGGGGGCGCCTTCTTCCAGCGCCTGGATCTGGTGGCCTTCGACGTCGAGACCTCCTCGACCTACACCTGCGAGCCTCCGGCCGACGCCATCCGGGAGGGCCAGGAGGTGGGCGACGAGTGGAACCAGGAGTGTCGCGGCACCTCGACATCGGCCGACGGCGAGGTCATCTCCGCAGGTCCGTACCGCTACCTCGGCGACGGAGAGCTCGACATCGGGGGGCGCCCGATCAGGGCCCTGCACTACCGCCGCGAGCGGGAGCTGACCGGAGGCCAGACCGGCACCGAGTCCGGCGAGCTGTGGTTCGACGCCGACACGGGCCTCCCGGTGCGCAACGAGCGTTCCATCGAGGTGCGGAGCGACTCGCCCCTCGGGCGGGTGACCTACCAGGAGACCGGGAGCTTCCAACTCGTGTCGATGACACCGACCCGGTAGTGCGTGGCACCGATCGTCCGCCCGGGGATCGCAACCTGCTCGAGCCGGTGTCGCGGCCCGCGCCCGGCAACGACGTCGCGGGTGCCGGGTGGGCGGATGGCCTCTCGGACCATCGGGGACGCCCGCTTCGACCAAGGCGCGCAGTACGTGGAAGGCCATGACCCTGCCCTGCGCGAGCAGGTGGCCGATTGGGAGCAAGCGGATGTCGCGACCGCCTGGTTCCGAGCCGCCGGATCGTCCGGCGCGACCGAGGTGTCGGTCGTGGGTGTCGGCGGGATGCGCTCCATCCCCGAGCTCCTGGCCGTAGGCCTCGACGTCCGGACGTCGACAACCCTGACGAGCATCGAGCGCTCGGGAACCGGCATCGTCGCCCGTGTCGCCGACGGGTCGTCGATCGAAGCCACGGGTGCGGTCCTCACGCCGCCCCTTCCCCAGTTGCTCGCGCTGCTCGACGCCGGGGGCATCGAGCTGCCCCGCCTCCTTCTATCGCGGCTGGAGGCGGTCGGCTACGACGCGTGCCTTGCGGTGATGGCTCGGCTCGACGCCCCGAGCAGGCTGCCCGGCGGGCACCGGAGCCTGGTCGAGGGGCCGATCGCCTGGTTGGGTGACAATCAGCACAAGGGGACGTCGGCGACGCCGTCGCTCACCGTGCTCTCGTCGGCGGCCTTCGCGGCGGACCACCTCGATGGCGATCCCGACGACTGGACCAAGCGGCTCATCGCTGCCGCTGCCGAGCACGTCGCCTCGCCCATCGTCGAGGCCACCGGGCATCGGTGGCGCTATGCCGAGCCGCGCACGACCCTCGACGACGGGGCCATCCCTCTGGAAGACGGGGCCCCAGTGGTGTTGGCCGGCGAGGTGTTCGCCGGTGGTCGGGTGGAGGGGGCCGTACGCTCCGGTTTCGCGGCGGCCGAGCGGATCCTCGCCGCCCGGTGAGCCGGCACGAACGACGGCTCACCACGGTCTGGGTGCTCGGTGACCAGTTGAACCGGCGCCTGGGACCGCTCGCCGATGCCGATCCGGCCACGACCCGGGTCCTGCTCGTCGAGAGCGCAGCGAAGCTGGCGTCCAAGCGGTGGCATCGCCAGCGGGCGCACCTGGTGGTGGCCGCCATGCGGCGCTTCGCCGCCGAGTTGGCCGAGGAGGGGTTCGTGGTCGACCTCCGACGATCCTCGACCCTGGCCCGCGGCCTGGCCGACCACCGGTCGGTGTTCGGCCCCGAACGGGTCCGCGTGATGGAGCCCGCGTCCTGGGACGGCCTCGACCTCGTCGCCGGCCTCGACGTCGAGGTGGTTCGCTCGGACCAGTTCCTCTGCCATCGCGACGACTTCGCCGACTGGGCGGGCGATCGCCGGGTCAAGATGGAGGACTTCTACCGCTGGCAGCGCCGCCGTCTCGGCCTCCTGATGGACGGCGACGAGCCCGCCGGCGGCCGCTGGAACTTCGATGACGAGAACCGGGAGCGGCCCCCGACCGATGGCCGGCCGTGGCCCGAGGTGGTGCGCACGCCGCTCGACGCGGTCGACCACCAGGTGCTGGCCGACCTGCCGTCGTCGTGCTGGGGTGCGCCGCCCGATGGCACCTGGGCCACCTGCAGGGCCGAGGCGTTGCGGCGCCTCGAGCACGCCGTCGAGCACGTGCTCCCGGTCTTCGGCCCGCATGAGGACGCGATGCTCAGCACCAGTTGGCACCTCGCCCACACCTTGCTCAGCCCGTACCTCAACCTGGGCCTGCTCCTGCCCGCCGAGGTGTGCGATGCCGTGGAACAGGAGTACCGCACGGGCCGGATCCCAATCGCCTCGGCCGAAGGCTTCATCCGACAGGTCATCGGCTGGCGGGAGTACGTGTGGGGCCGCTACTGGCAGTGGATGCCGTCGTACCGGACCGAGAACGCGCTCGCCGCCCACCGGCCCTTGCCGCCGGTGTTCACCGGGGCCCCGACGGACATGGCCTGTGTCGCCTCGGCCCTCGCCTCGGTGCACGACCACGGCTGGGCCCACCACATCCAGCGGCTCATGGTGCTCGGCAACCTGGCCCTCCTCGCCGGTGTCGAGCCAGGCGCATTGACCGAGTGGATGTGGGCCGGGTTCGTCGACGGCGCCGAGTGGGTGATGCTGCCCAACGTCATCGGCATGGCCCTGCACGCAGATGGCGGCCGCATGGCCACGAAGCCCTACGCCGCCGGTGGCGCATACATCGACCGCATGTCCGACCACTGCCGGGGTTGTCGTTACGACCGCAAGAAGCGGGCGGGGGCGGATGCGTGCCCGTTCACCACGCTCTACTGGGACTTCCTCGACCGCCACCGTGACCGGTTCCTGCGCAACGCACGGGTCGCCCGCCAGGTCCGTGCCGCCGACCGCCTGGCCGACCTCGCTGCGGTTCGGGAGCGGGCGGTGGTGGTACTTGACCGCCTCGACCGCGGCGACCTCTGACCCCGCACCGCGGTGCTGGGTTGCACGGCACGAGGAAGCGGTAGCCCGGGATTTGGAGCGCGCCAACAGGTGAGGTGGTGTGACCATCCACCGGCCGATGCCCTCGGTGCTGCCGTGCGGCGTGACGACAAGGACCTTGCTCCCCTGTGACGCCAGAGACCGGCGAGGAGGGCGGCGGAGCCACTCGGCCTGCTCCGACGATCGGCAGGTGACACCGTCGGAGCGTTCGAGGTGTCGAGGTGGCCTTGCGCGGTGGTACGGACCTCGAGCCGTCGATCTCGTTTGCGGGCGGGTGCAGTCGTGGTGTCCCCTCGCTTGGTGTCCGGCCAGACGGCCGACGGGCACCCCTTCCCTCCGCACACCTGTGTTGCGGCTCACCTGTCGGTGCGCTCGATAGTTCACGTGCCCGGCGCAGTTGGCGAGCGAGGGACAGTTCGCCGGTGACGGCTCTCGCGGATTCGATCAGCGGACGAGTGCCGACCCGCTCCCGGGTGGCGTCGCGCCGGTGGCACCCGGGACACTGATGGCGTGGCTGACATCGCTGCGCTCGTGACCGACCTGTTGGGCGAGGAGGTGGCGAGCACCGCACCCCTTGGTGGGGGCGACGTGGCCGAGGCGTACCGGGTGACGCTGAGCGCCGGCCAGGTCGTGTTCGCCAAGGCCCACCGAACGGCGCCGGAGGGCTTCTTCGCCACGGAAGCAGCGGGCCTGGCGTGGCTGGAGGATGCGGGGGCGATACCCGTCCCGCACGTGCTGGCCGTCAGTGACGACCCCGCCCTGTTGATCCTCGAGTGGATCGAGCCCGGACGAGCGAGCGCCACCACCGAGGCCGAGCTGGGACGATCGCTGGCTGCTCTACATCGCGCCGGTGCGCCGAGCTTCGGGCGCGAGGACCGTCGGACGACGGGTAGCCGGAGCCTTCCCAACGAGCCGTACCCCAGCTGGGCCGAGGCCTACGCCGCCAATCGACTACTCCCACTGGCTCGTCTGACGGGCGACGCCGGAGCCTTGCCGCCGGCGGCGATTCGAGATCTCGAGACGGTGGCCGACCGGCTGGATGACCTCGGCGGACCAGGGGAGCCGCCCGCCCGCCTGCACGGCGACCTGTGGGCGGGCAACCGCCTGGTCGATGCCGGCGGTGTGAGCTGGCTCATCGACCCCGCGGCCCACGGAGGGCACCGGGAGTTCGACTTGGCCATGATGCGGCTGTTCGGCGGTTTCGGTGACGACTGCTTCGCCGCCTACCAGGAGGTTGCCCCGCTGGCCGCGGGCTGGCCCGAGCGGGTCGCGCTGCACCAACTGGCGCCGCTGGCGGTCCACGCCCTCAAGTTCGGCGACCAGTACGTGACGGCCACCGAACGAGCCCTCGCGGACGTCCTGGGCCGACGGTCCACCTGACTGCAGTCATGGTGGGTGGGCCCGTGCCGTGATCGGGTGCGCCTCCGACGACGCGCGTCGATCGATCCGGTGGCCGTGCGGGTGCACGACGGCGAGGTGGTGGAGCGCGGTGCCGTCGCCGTCGAGGGGTGTGTGGCGGCCGGTGAAGCTCGATCACCACATATTCAGACGGAAGGGGCCGATATGTGACCTATGGCAGGGAGACCGGGGCCAGGTCGCCCGGGAGGTCGCACGCGCTGGCGGACGTCGAGGGTCCGAAGGCGCCGGCGTCACGCGCTCCTGGTGATCGTCGCCGCGGCTCTGGTCGTGGCAGTCGAGTCGCCTGCACTGGCCGTGTTCACCAGGCCCGACAGCGTTGGGGCGAACACCTTCTCGACCGGCGTCCTGCAGTCTCCGACCGGCTTCGAGGTCGGCATCGCCTGTGCCGCCGGGGTCCAATTCCGGTCGGCGGGGAAGGGCTCGACGGCCGCCGGGTCGGTGATCGTGGTCAACGGGCCCCCTGGAGTCCAGGCCGGTGACGTCATGCTCGCGGTCCTGAGTTGGGACGGGGCGGCTTCGATCGCGGCACCGGCGGGCTGGACGGTGATCCGTGAGGACGTGCAAGCCACCGTGCCGAAGCGCCAGAAGCTCTTCTACCGGGTGGCAACGGCCGCCGAGCCGCCTACCTACACGTTCACCGCGACCGGTGCGGCGCCAGCGGACGGTGTCGGGGTCGTCAGCGCCTACCGCGGCGTCGACACCGCGCGGCCCATCGACGTCCACGGCGGGCAGGCCCAGGTCGACCCTCCCGACACGCTGATCACTGCGCCGTCGGTCACCCCCATAGCGAGTGCCGGCCGGATGCTCGTCGGGTTCTTCTCCGCCAGCAGCAGTGGGGCCATCACCAGCGCCCCGGGGATGGCCGAGCGGGCCGAGATCCAGGAGCCCGACTACGCGCTCGAGGTGGCGGACGAGGCGATTCCGCCGCTCCTCGCAACCGCGACCCGCGTCGCCGTGCAGGCGGGGGTCGACGACCTGGGCATCGGCCAGATCGTGGTGCTCCGGGCTGCGGGCGACCCGACCCTCAGCTCGGCCAACCTCACCTGGACCGCAACGGCGTCACCCTTCGCCTCCGGCTACACGCTGCGCCGCTGGAATGACCCCGTTCTGGAGAAGCAGCACGCCATCAGCCCGCGGTCGACCCAGTCCGCCGTGGACGGGCCCCTCACCGACGGGACCACCTACCGATTCGAGCTCGAGTCCGTCTATCAGAACTGGACCTCGCCGCCGGTGGACATCGTCGCCACCCCCGCCTGCGCCCAACCGGGGCGGCCGTTCGCGTGCCCCGCGGACCCGAATCTGCGCGCGTGCGTCCGGTTCGACGAGGACGTTGCCGGCACCTACGCCGACGAATCCGGCTTCGCCAACACGGTCACGCACACGAACGGGACCCTGGTACCCGGCGTGAGCAACGCCGCAGCACACAGCGCGCCGACGGCACACTACGAGATGGCCGACAGCGCGTCGCTGGACCTGACGAGCGCGATGACGATCGAGGTCTGGGCGCGCCTGGACTCACTACCTACCAGCGGACGAGCCGGGATCATCGACAACGACGGGCAGTACGGCCTGATCATCTACCCGACCGAGGGCCTGCGGTGCACGAACGCCATCGGCCAGGCCCCCGCCGTGGTGGTGCCGACCGGCGTCTGGTTCCATGCCGCTTGTGTCTGGAACGGCACGATGATGACCGTGTACATCGACGGCATGCCGGCCTCCGCGACGTCGTTGTCCGGCACCATGCCCACGGCGAACACGAACCCCGTCGGCCTGCTCGACACGAGCCCGACCTTCGACGAGCCGCTGGACGGCGCGGTGGACAACCTGCGGATCTGGTCTTCGGCGCGTACGCAGGCCCAGATCTGCGCCGACGCCGGACTCAGCGGCTGCTGACAGCCCGGGCCTCTGAAGCTCCACCGGATGAACAGTCAGGCGCCCCGGTGGCCTACGTTGCATCGGACCTGGTGGTCGGAGGAAAGGGCCGGATGGAATGACTCGGGTACGGATCGAGAGGGAACTGTGCATGGGATCGGGAGACTGCGCGAGGGCGGTGCCCGATGTCTTCTGGATGGCCGCCGACGGGCTCGCCATGGTCAAGGAGGAGGCGGCGCATCTCGGCGAGACGCGGCGCTTCGAGGAGGACGACGATGCCCCGGCGGGGTTCACGGCATGGGCCCGGGTTCCACCGGCGCTCGAACAAGCGGTCGAAATGGCGGCCGCGAACTGCCCCGGCACCTGCATCGCGGTCGATCACGAGGAACCGCCGCCCTTGCCGGAGCCGGAGCCGGAGCCGGAGCCGGAGCCGGAGCCGGAGCCGGAGCCGGAGCCGGAGCCGGAGGCCATGGTCGACCCAGGTCCGGCGCCCGCGCCCTCCCCGCTGAGCTTCGTCGGTCGTGTCCGACGCCGCCTTCGCCGTCTCCTGTCGTAGGAGGCGACGGCGTGGGTGTGTCCCTGCTCCCACCGCCGTAGTGCCGGTGCGAGCCCATCTCGTCTGCGTATTCGTCCTGTTCGTGCTCCTCGGCGGGCCGGCCTCGGCGTGCTCGTCAGGCGACGGGTCACGACCTGGCGCCGCTGGGCTGAGCGAGAATCGCCCGGTGTCGGTCGGATCCTTCGATGACGTGGTCCCGCTCCCCTCGTCCATGCGCGGGTCCTCAGGACGGTTCATGGTGACCTCGGGAACTGCGATGGTCGTCGGGCCCGATGCGGACGCAAGCGATGCCGCCGGCCTGCTGCAGGAATCGCTCCGAGGCGTGGGGATCGAACTCGCCGACACCGACGACGCGGCGGCCGCCGGTCCTGCCATCTCCTTCGTCCGGCGTCGGGGGCTCGCGCCCGAGGCCTACCGCCTCGAGGTGCTGCCCGACGGGGTCACGATCGAGGCCGCTGATCGCCTCGGCTTCCTGTGGGCGGTCGAGACGGTGCGCCAACTGCTGCCGACCGCGGCCGATCCGTCGACGGTCGTGGCGCTGCCGGCAGGAGTCGTCGACGACGTGCCCCGCTACGGCTGGCGGGGGACGATGCTGGATGTCGCACGGCACCCCTTCGGCGTCGACGACATCGAGCACGTTGTCGACCTGGCCGCGAGCAGCAAGCTGAACCGCCTCCACCTCCACCTCACCGACGACCAGGGATGGCGGATCGAGATCAGGTCGCACCCGGAGCTCACCGACATCGGTTCGCGGTCAGAGGTCGGCGACGGGCCGGGCGGGATGCTCACGCAGGCCGACTACCGGGACATCGTCGCCTACGCGGCGGGCCGCGGGGTCACGATCGTCCCCGAGATCGACGTGCCCGGACACACCAACGCCGCGCTGGTCTCGCTGCCGTGGCTGACGTGCGATGGCGAGGCGCCCGATCCTTACCGGGGCACCAACGTGGGCTTCAGTTCGGTGTGCGTCGACGATCCCCGCACCCTCGCCTGGCTCGACGACGTGATCGGTGAGATCGCGGCGATGACCCCGGGGCGGTGGATCCACCTCGGCGGTGACGAATCCCGGGCCACCGACCCGGTCGGCTACCGCCGCTTCATCGAGCAGGCCCTCGACATCGTCCGGGCACACGGCAAGACCCCGATCGGCTGGGAGGAGATCGGGTCCGCCGACCTGACCGGCGGCGACGTCGTGGCCCAGCACTGGGTCGAGCCGCAGCGGGCGATCGAGGCCGCCGACCAGGGCGCCTCCGTGGTCCTCTCGCCGGCCAACCGCGCCTACTTCGACATGAAGTACGAGGAGTCGACCCCGATGGGGCAGGTCTGGGCCGGCTTCGTCACCAGCCGCTCCGTCTACGAGTGGGACCCCGCCCGCCAACTCGGCGGCGTTCCCGGCGAGCAGATCCTCGGGGTCGAGGCACCGCTGTGGACCGAGACGGTCACCTCTCGATCGATGGTCGACGCCATGCTGCTTCCGCGCCTGGCCGCGTTTGCCGAGGTGGCTTGGACACCGCAGGCGCGGCGGGACTGGTCCGATGCCGGGCCGCGCCTCGCGCGCCAGCAGGGCCGGTGGCGCGCGATGGGCATCGCATCGACCGACGATCCGTCGCTCCCCCGCTGATCCCCATCAGTTGCGGGGCAACTCGAATCCCGATGGCGAACGCGGTTCCTGCGCACCGAGTGACCCTCGCTCGCGCATTCCCCGCACACTGCTCCTGGCGAGAACCCGATCGGCGTGGCGCAGCCGTCCGGATGCACCGACATCTGAACGCCCGCCACCGATCCGCCGCCTCGATTGCAGGCACCGGTCCAGCGGCTGGAACAATCGTCCCCGTCGACACGAGGGGGAACCATGAGCACCGCATCCATCGCCGAGCGCACCGCGTCAGCGGTCAACGGGCTGAGCTCGGGCTTCATGCTCGACGCCGCCACCTACGCCGTCGGGGCCGAAGCCGGGTTCGACGGCATGGACTTCTACGGCGCCGGCCGGGCCGGCGTCCTCGGCGAGGTGACGGCTGAGCAGGTCACCGCCTGTCTCGTCTTCTTCAGCCCGGAAGTCGTGCGCAACGTCTGGGAGGGCTCGCGCGACGTCATGCCCCGGTCCGCCGCAGCCGAGCTGTTCGCCGGCTGCCTGGTGACCTGGGCCGATGCGCACCTGGGCGACGACGTCGACTGGGCCAGGTTGGCCGAGCTCGCCGACCGCATCGCCGCAGCCGCTTCGGTGAGCGGCGCGCCCGTGTTCGCCGGGTGGCGGGCACTGCCGGTGCCCGGGCAACCGAAGGCCGCGGCCCTGCACCAGATGAACGCCCTGCGCGAGCTGCGGGCGGCGCGCCACGGCGCCGCGGTCATCGCGGTCGGCATGGACGTGGGCGACGCCGTGCGTCTCAAGTCGCCCATGGCCGCTGTGTTCGGCTGGGAGGGCGAGGTGGGCCCCGACGTCCCCAGGCTGTGGGACGAGGCCGAGGCGCTCACGAACCGGGCGACCGAACGGGACTACGCGGTGCTCGACGACGCCGAGGCCGAGGAGTTCGCGGCGCTCTGTGCCGCTGCCGCCGCCTCGGTCCGATAGGTCATCCTGCCGAGACCGCCCGGTCGAGGACGTCGACATCGACCCGCGGCCGGTCAGATCACCGAGGTGGCGATGAGCACCACGGCCAAACCGGCCACGGCGAAGCGGTACCAGGCGAAGATCGACAGGTCGTGGCGCTCGAGGTAGCCCACCAGCCACTTGATGGCGATCACCGCGGACACGAACGCGAAGCCGGCCCCGATCAACGGGGTGGCCACGCCGAACTGGTCGACGAGCGTGCCGCCGTCCTTCAACAGCTTGAAACCCGTGGCGGCCGACAGGGTGGCGAAGCCCAACAGGAAGCTGAACTCGACCGCGGCGGGCATGGCGACGCCCACCAGCAGCGCACCCAGGATGGTGGCCAGCGAGCGGCTGGTGCCGGGCCAGAGCGCCGCGCACTGGGCCAGCCCGATGATCAGAGCCTGCTGGTAGGTGATGGCGGCCAGGCGGTTCTTCCCCACCTCGGCAGGCACGCCCTTGTCGGGGATTCGGCCCGTGCGCTCGAGGAACAGGATCAGCGCGCCGCCCAGCACCCAGGCGACCACCACGGGCCACGGACCGAACAGGGCGTCTTCGATCCTGTTGTCGAACAACACCCCGAGCAGGGCCGACGGGATGAAGGCGATGACGAGGGTGAACAAGAGGTGTCGGCCCTCGGGGTTTCGGCCGAACAGGCCCTGCAGCATCTCGACGAACCGCCGCCAGAACAGCCCCACCACCGCCACGATTGCGCCGAACTGGATGGCGATGGCGTAGGTGTTCACCGCTTCGAGGCCGGCGCTGCCCTTGGCGTCGGGCAGGTCGAGGATGCGGGCGGTCACCAGAAGGTGACCGGTGGACGAGATGGGCAGGTACTCGGTGACCCCCTCGACGATCCCGAGGATGGCCGCCTTCCACCAGGTCAGAAGGTTGTCGGTGAGCGGCGCCGCGTCACGGGCCACGGCCAAGGCCTGCCCGGGGAACAGCACGACCAGCGCCGCGCCGGCGACGAGGGCCCACACGATCGACCGACGGACACGGGGCGGGGAGACAGACGGCAGGGCTCGATGCACGCCGCATCATTGCCCACTGCGCCCCGCGCACGACAGCGCCGCCTGCGACACTCGACCTGTGGAGACGCCGATCGCCGGGCACTGCGCCGTCGGGCTCGAACCGGTGCTCGAGGCGTTCGCCGACAACTTCACCGAACGGGGCGAGGTGGGCGCCGGGATCTGCGTGATCGTGAGCGGCGAGGTGGTGGTCGACCTGTGGGGCGGCTGGGCCGATGCAGCACGCACGCGGCGGTGGCAGGCCGACACGCTGGTGGACGTCTACTCGGTGGGAAAGGCGGTGGTGGCCACCCTGGCGCTGCAATTGGTGGACGAGGGCCGGGTCGACCTCGACACAGCGGTGGCCGACGTCTGGCCCGAGTTCGCCGCCGCCGGGAAGGGCAGCGCCACGGTCGCCCACGCGCTTTGCCACCGGGCCGGCGTGCCCGCCATCCGTGAGCCCCTGACCAACGACGACCTGTGGCACTGGGACCGCATGGTCGCCGCGCTCGCGGCGACGGCGGCTTGGTGGGAGCCGGGCTCGCGGCACGCCTACCACACCAACACCTACGGCCATCTGGTGGGCGAGATCGTGAACCGGGTGTCGGGCGAGCAGCCCGGTCCCCGGTTGCGGTCGGTCATCGACCCCCTGGGCCTCGACCTGTGGATCGGCGTCCCCGTCCAGCAACAACATCGGTGCGCCGAGGTGGTGTGGGCACCGACGGCACCGTTGGGCGAGGTGCGCTTCGGAGGGCTCGAGGGCGACGCCCTGATGAACGCGCTGGCCCACTTCAACCCGCCGGGCTACTCATCGGTGGGCGTGGTCAACAGCCAGGAGTGGCGCTCGGCCCAGGTGCCCTCCACCAACGCGCACGCCTCGGCCCGCGGCCTGGCCGGGTTCTACGGTGCGCTCCTCGACCCCGATGACCCGCTGTTGTCAACGGCCCTGCTGGCCGACGCCACCCGCCCGCACTCGTCGGGCCCCTGCCCGATCCTCGGCGAGGACGTCGACTTCGGCCTGGGCTTCGTCCCCACCAGCGCTCGACGTCCTCTCGGTCCCAACCCCCGCGCCTTCGGCCACTTCGGCACCGGCGGCGCCCTGGGCTTCGCGGACCCCGACGCCGGCGTGGCCTTCGGCTATGTGATGAACCACGTCATCCCCCGCTGGCAGAGCAGCCGCAACCGGGCGCTCATCGACTCCCTCTACCGATGCGTGTAGCGCAGCCTGTCCAGCGCCGCCCGGCCCGTGGCCTCGGCCACGCCGACCGCAGGTGGCGCTCAGGCATAGGCGGCAACGAGCTGGCGGCCGATGTCGGCCAGGCTGGCCCGCATCTCGTCGGGGTCCGTGACCTCGAGCGCGGCACCGAAGCCGGCCAGCTCGCCGGCAAGGCCCCGCAGGCTGTGGCCCCGCACCTCGACCTCGATGCGGCCGTCGGGCGCGGGCCCGCCGACGACCAGGCGGGTCCCCAACACCCACCTGGCCAGCGACAGGACCTCGAGGCGGGCCAGCGCCTGCGCTGATGCGGGCATCCGCAGGTCCTCGACCCGGTCACGGATCGACGCCCACGCCTCGGCCAGGTCGAAGTCGGGCGGGCGCACCGCGGCGTCACCGGTTCGCTTGACCGAGCGGATGCGATCGACCCGAAACGTCCGCTGGCCGTCGTCGGTGATCGCCACCAGGTACCAGCGTGACCCCTTCGCCGCGACACCCAGCGGCGAAATGGTGCGCATGCTCGACGCGCCCATGCGGTCGACGTAACCCATCTCGATCGCCGCCCCCTCGATCACCGCCATTTGCACCTCGCGGAACAGGGGCGGCTCGGGTAGCGCCGCCGACCGCACGGCGGTGACACGATCACCGCCCCAGCCGATGGGGTCGACCACGAGCGAGCTCGCTGCGGCCTCAGCCTGGTCGCGCAGCGGCTCGGGCAGCGCCCGCACCAGCTTGCGCAAGGCGGCCCGCACTTCGGGCGTGGTCGAGCTGGGGCCGGCCACCAGGAAGAGCGCCCGCACTTCGGGCGCCGACAGGCCCGAAAGGTCCATCGACCCGCCCCCCGCCAGGCGCCAACCGCCGCCTCGCCCTGCCGTCGAGTACACGGGGATCCCGGCCATGCCGAGGGCGTCGAGGTCGCGCCGGGCGGTCCGCTCGGACACCTCGAGCTCGGCGGCCACCTCGGCGGCGGTGACCTGTTGCTGACGCTGGAGCATCAACAAGATGGCGACCAACCGGTCCGCACGCATGTCGCCATCTTCTCACCAAAACCGGTCAGCAGATGTCCAGTTCTCCGTGCGATGGTGGGCCCATGACCACCACCGAGAATGCTCCCACCGACCACCCCACCACCGACACCGGCCTCGCCGACGGCGACCCGCGGCGCTCCTTCGCCAAGGCGTGGGCCACCTCCGCCGCAATCGCGACGGCGATCCGGCCCGACCAGCTCGCCGATCCCACGCCCTGCACCGAGTACGACGTCGACCAGCTCCGGAGGCACCTGTTCTCCGTCGGGCACCGCGTCGCCTGCCTCGGTCGGGGCGGGGACCCGTTCTCGGTTCCCGAGGTGGCCGAAGACGTTGCCGGTGACGATTGGGCCGCGGCATGGGCCGAAGCCGGCCAGGAGGTGCAGTCGGCGTGGGCCGACGAGGCCACCCTGTCCACGATCATCACCCTGCCGTGGGCCCAGATGCCCGGCGCAGCCACGCTGGCCATGTACGTGAACGAGGTCACGGTGCACACCTGGGACCTGGCCGTCGCCACGGGCCAGGCCCCCGAGTGGGACGAGGCCGTCCTGGCCCTCGGCTTCGAAGCCATCCAGATCGGCCTGCCCGCCGCCGGCCGCACGGAGCAGTACGACGCCATCCGCGATGACATGCCCGAGGGCATGGAGGGCTTCACCCCGCCGTTCGCGGCCGCGGTCCACGTCGCCGACGGCGCGCCGTTGATCGACCGCCTGGTCGCCTGGAACGGCCGCAACCCCGCCTGGCCGGCCTGACCGCGGAAGCGGTCATCAGGTACGGGCTCGACGGGCGGCGACCGAGGACCGCCGCGGCCGCGCGACCCTTCACCCCACGACCACCGTCACGGTGCGCCGATCGGCAGGCTGACCGTCGCCGTCCCGCCCACGTGCTCGCCGAGATCGTTCACGGCATGCAGCTCCACCTCGACGATTCCCTCGTCGCCCTCGCGCCCGACGGCGGTCACGGCGCCCGTGTAGGTCAGCGTGTGACCAGGGAACACGGGCACGCCGAGGCGGATCGCGAGGCGCTTCACCATGGCGTCGGGCCCGGCCCAGTCGGTGAGGAACCGGCCGCAGTAGGCGGTGTCCGAGAGGATGTTCATGAAGATGTCGGGCGCGCCTTGCGCGTTCGCGTACGCGCGGTCGTGGTGCACCGGCATGAAGTCGCGCGAGGCGATCGCTCCGGCGACGATCCTGGTCGCGTTCACCTCGATCACCATCGGGGGGATCTCGTCACCGACCCGCAGGGCGTGCCAGTCGAGCGAGTCGCTACGGGCGCTCACGTGCGGCCGTCTTCTGGCCGGAACTTGAGGATCCGGAACAGCTGCCGGCCGACGACCTCGTCCCCGACGCGGTACGTGGTGACCCAGGTGACGAAGTGACCGGGCCCGAGCCGGGTCTTCTTCTCGGTCGACACCGAGTCGAGCACCGTGGTGGCGGACACCACCTCACCGATGCGGAGGTACCGCACGATCTCGAACTCCGAGTTCGACGCGAGGGTGCCCACGAAACCGGCGTCGTCCAGCAGGCGCAGGACCGGCGCACGGTCACCCTCGACCGGCGAACCGCCGCGTTCGGCGATGCCGGTGATCTTCGGTGTCGCCATCGTCCAGGTCTGCAGCATGAACGGCGGGGCGACGACCTCGCCGAAGCGGGAACCCGCGGCCGCGTCGGTGTCGACGTAGACCGGGTTCTGGTCCTCGAAGGCCGCCGCCCAGTGCCGGATCATCGGCTGGTTCACCGGGTCGGGCGCCACCATCGGCCCCGTCGCAGTGACCGGTTGGCCGACCAGCGCGGCCAGGCGCTCGTCGAGGTCGTCGTCACTCATCGGCGGGCACAGTACCTGACGTCCGGAGCCGAGATCGCGGCCACCCGCAGGCGCAGCCAACAGCACCGTCATCGATGCCCCGTCGCCGGTCGCCGGGTCGCCTCGTCCGTGATGCCCCTACGCTCGCGACCATGAGCGCCGCCGAGCCACCCGTGCCTTTCGAGCCGCCCGAGCCGGCCGAGGCGTTGGCCCGTCTGGGCATGCCCATGAACGACGCCATGACAACCCAGCGTGCGGTGCGGCGGCTGCACACCGACCCGGTGTCCCACGACATCCTGCTCCCCCTGCTGGAGCTCTCGCTCAAGGCGCCCACCAGCTCGAACACCCAGGACTGGTCGTACCTGGTGGTGGAGGATCGGGAGCAGAAGGCCCGCCTGGCCAAGCTCTACCGGAGGCTCTACCGGGTCTTCAACCCCATCGTCGAGCGCATGGCCAAGGGTGACGAGAAGGAACTCCGGGGGATGCGCCCCGGCCAGTGGCAGGCAGAGCATTTCGAGGACCTGCCCGTGTTCGTCATCCCGTGCTACCGGCGAGGCCTCAAGCACCGCCCCGTGGGCCGGCCGCAGATCTCGGTCGCGTCCTTCTACGGATCGGTCTTCCCCGCCGTCCAGAACCTGTTGCTCGGCTGTCGGGCCGTGGGGCTCGGCGCATCGCTGCAGACCCTCCCCATCTGGAACATCCCCGCGGCCCGCAAGATCCTGGGCCTCCCCCGAGGCGTGAACCCGGTCTGCATCATCCCCATCGGCTGGGCGAGGGGGAAGTACGGGCCCACCACCCGCCGGCCCATCGGCGAAGTGGTCCACCTGGACCGCTTCGGGAACCAGCCCTTCCGCTGACCCACCCTGGTCGGACACGAGAGGTGACGACACGCGAGCCGCTACAGCATCGACCCGCTGGTCGGTCGCCGTCCGCCATGATCGTTGCGTGACCGGCGCCAGGCCACTCCCCCTCGAGTTCGTGCTGTCGGCCCCCCGAGCCGACCGCCTGCCCGACAACGAGATCGAGATCGCGGTCGTCGGCCGTTCGAACGTGGGCAAGTCGTCACTGCTCAACGCGCTGGCCAACCGCAAGAAGCTGGCGCTGGTGTCCAAGACCCCGGGCCGCACGCAGCTCCTCAACTGCTTCGCCCTGGGCGACGGGTCCGCCGTCATCGACTGCCCCGGCTACGGCTATGCCGCGGCCCCGCCAGCCACGCGTGCCCGCTGGCAGGAGATGATGGAGGAGTACCTGCTCACCCGTGACCAGCTGGCCATGATCCTGGTGCTGGTCGACGGTGAGATCGGTCCGACCAAGCTCGATCTGACGATGCTCGAGTGGCTGCGGGCC
The DNA here is from genome assembly GCA_041918615.1 of Acidimicrobiales bacterium. Classification (GTDB taxonomy): domain Bacteria; phylum Actinomycetota; class Acidimicrobiia; order Acidimicrobiales; family DATDAH01; genus JAEUJM01. The sequence continues at coordinate 8,004 of JAYRVH010000071.1, read as the reverse complement.
GGCGTCGTGCCCCACGTGGTGATCGCCACGAAGCACGACAAGGTGAAGGCGGCCCGCCGCCAGCGGCGCAAGAGAGACCTCGCGGCGGCGTGCCGCCTCGAGCCCGGCGACGTGATCTGGGTCAGCGCTGCAAACGGCACCGGCATCGATCGGCTCCGGGGCCTGGTGCGCGAATGGCTCCTGCACTGACCCCGCGGCGATCGGTCCGGTACCGCGGACGGACCGTGCCGTCGGTCAGCCCCGTGCGGGCAGCGGTCCGTGCGACCTAGCCTCGCCCCGGTGGGCACCAGCGGGCGGGACCCCTTCCAGGACGTCACGATCATCGGTGGCGGAATCGTGGGATGTGCCATCGCTCACGAGCTGAGCCGGTACGCGCTGCGGGTCACCCTGCTCGAGCGCGCCACCGAGGTGGGCTTCGGAACCAGCAAGGCGAACAGCGGCATCATCCACGGCGGCCACCACGCCGCCCCCGACACCCTCAAGGGCCGTCTCGAGTGGGCCGGCAACCAGCTCTGGGACGGGCTCTGCGACGAGCTGGGATTCGGCTTCTCCCGGGTGGGCGAGCTCACCGTCGCCCTTTCCGAGGACGACCAACCGGCGCTCGACCGCCTGCTGCGCCACGCCGAGGCCAAGGGAATTCCCGGCGTGGAGCAATGGAGCCGGGCGCAGGTGCTGGCGGCCGAGCCGGCACTCAACCCCGACCTGGTCGGCGCGGTGCACGCGCCCACCACGGGGGTCATCAACCCCTACGAGGCGTGTTTCGGCCTGGCCGAGAGCGCGGTCGACAATGGCCTGACCCTCCGCACCGACTGCCCGGTGCTCGGGCTGCGGACCGACGGTGAGGGCTGGACCGTGACCACACCCGACGGCCCCGTCCGCAGTCGATTCGTGCTCAACGCAGCGGGCGTGGCCGCCGATGCCATCGCCGCCATGGCCGGGGTCGGCGACTTCACGATCCGCCCCCGCAAGGGTGAGGAGTACCTGCTCGACAAGCGCCTGGCCGGCCTCGTGACCAGGGTCATCTACCCCTGCCCCACGCCCACCAGCAAGGGCACCCTGGTCATCCCCACCTATGACGGCACGATCATGATCGGCCCCACCGCCGACGCCGTCGAGGACACCGGCGACGTCGGCACCTCGGCCGCGGGAGCGACCCGGATCCTGGACGCGGCCCGTCGCCTGGTGCCCGGTGTCAGCGAGCGCGACATCATCGCCCAGTTCGCCGGCATGCGGGCGGTGCTGGACAGCGAGGACTTCCTGATCGGGCCCACCGACGCCCCCGGGTTCTTCAACGTCGCCGGCATCCAGTCGCCAGGGTTGACCGCAGCCCCGGCGATCGCGGTGCACGTCGCCGACCTCCTGCGCGCCGACGGCCTCGAGCTCGTCGCTCACGGCGAACCGCCCCGAATCACCGCGCCGATCCGCTTCGCCACCCTGTCGACCGAGGAGCAGGCGTCGTTGGCCGCCGCCGACGCGGGCTACCGGCGGATCCTGTGCCGCTGCGAGTTCGTCACCGAGGGCGAGATCCGCGAGGCCATCCATCGGGGGGCCCGGACGCTCGACGGCCTGAAGTTCCGCACCCGGGCGGGCATGGGCCGTTGCCAGGGCGGGTTCTGCACCGATCGCTGCATGAGCGTGCTGGCCGACGAGCTCGACGTGGGATTCACCTCGATCACCAAGCGTGGGGGCGACTCGTGGCTGGTGCTCGACCGGACCGACCTGCACCGAGACGGGCAACGGTCGTGATCGACGCCCGGCCCCACCGGCTGCACCGGCGCTACGACGTGGTCGTGGCCGGCGGCGGACCGGCCGGCCTCGGCGCGGCCGTGGCCGCCCGGGAATCCGGGGCCGAACGGGTGCTGGTGGTGGATCGCGAGCCCGAGGCGGGCGGGATCCTGCTGCAATGCATCCACCCCGGCTTCGGTCTGCACCACTTCGGCGAGGAGCTGACCGGTCCCGAGTACGCGCACCGGGTGCTCGCGGAGGCGCTGGACGACGGCGTCGACGTGCTCAGCGACGCCTACCTGCTCGACGTGGGTCATGACCGACAGGTCAGGCTCCTGTCCGGCGAGCACGGGCTGGCCACGGTCGACGCGTCCGCCACGGTGCTCGCGATGGGCGCACGGGAGCGCACCCGCAGCGCCGTCCGCATTCCCGGCGAGCGGCCCGCAGGCGTGTTCACCGCAGGTCTGGCCCAGCGCCTGGTCAACCTGCGGGGCGTGCTCCCCGGCCGTCGGGTGGTCATCCTCGGCTCGGGCGACATCGGGTTGATCATGGCCCGGCGCCTGGCCCTGGAGGGAGTGGAGGTGGTCGGCGTGTTCGAGCTCCTGGCCCACGCGAACGGCCTCACCCGCAACATCGTCACCTGCCTCCACGACTTCGACATCCCCTTGCACCTGTCGACCACCGTGGTCGCCGTGCACGGGCAGGACCGGGTCGAGCGGGTCACCGTCGCCCCGGTCGACGACGACCTCGAACCGATCCTCGGACGGAGCTGGGACGTGCCGTGCGACACCCTGCTCGTCTCGGTGGGTCTGGTCCCCGAGAACGAGCTGTCCCGGCAGATGCGGCTGCGCCTCGACCCCGTCACTCAGGGGCCGGTGGTGACGAGCACGATGGAGACCTCCCGCGACGGGGTGTTCGCCTGCGGCAACGTCGTGCACATCCACGATCTGGTCGACTTCGTGAGCGCCGAGGCCGCACTGGCGGGGAGCCAGGCCGGCCGCTTCGCCACCGGGCACCGACCGGCGGCCGACAACGTTCGCCTGGCGGGCGGGACCAATGTGGCCTACGTCGTGCCCCAGACGGTCTCGACCGACCGCGAGCAGACGGTCTACCTCCGGGTGCGCCGGCCCCTGGAGAAGGCACTGCTGCGACTGAGCACCCCCGACGGTCGAGTGGTCCACGAGCGGAAGCTGCGCTACGTGGTGCCGGCCGAGATGGTGAACCTGAAGCTCCGCCCGGCCCTGCTGCACGGCTTCCACGGTGACGTGCTCCAGGTGGAGGCACTGCCGCGGTGAGCCCGAGCCCTCCCCCGCCCACTCCCCAGCGTGGGCCCGACCCCGAGACCCGCAGCTACCTGTGCATCGGATGCCCGCTGGGCTGTCGCCTCGAGGTCGACGAGTCGCCGGTCGGCGACATCGTGGAGGTGCGGGGCTTCGCCTGCCGGAAGGGCAGGGAGTACGCGATACAAGAGCACACCGACCCGAGGCGGCTGGTCACTACGACCGTTGCCGTCGACGGCGCCCGCTGGCCCCGCCTGCCCGTTCGCACCGTCGACCCGGTGCCCAAGGACCGAGTTCGTGCGGTGTGCCGGGCGCTTGGCGATGTCCGCATGAGCGCACCGGTCCACATCGGTGACGTGGTCGTCGCCGATGTGCTGGGCACGGGCACGGACGTCGTCGCCACCCGCGACCTTCCCGCGCTCACCTGAGGTGGCGGGGCGCGGCGATCAGGGCGAGGATGTCACCGATGCCGCCTCGCGCACCCAACATCTTGTTGGTGATGGCCGACCAGCACCGGGCCGACCTGATGGGCTGCGCGGGCGACCCGACGGTGGCGACACCGAACCTCGACCGGCTCGCCGCCGAGGGCGTGCGCTTCTCGCGCGTGAACTGCCAGGGCCCGCTGTGCATGCCGGCACGGGCGTCGTTCCTGACCGAGCGCTACGTGCGCGATCACGGCGTGTACACGAACTGGGCCGAGGTGGCCCCCGGGACGCCCACCTACGTGCAGGCCCTGCGGGCGGCCGGCTACCACACCGCGATGATCGGGAAGGCACACCTCTCGCGCGACGACGTCGGCGATACCCGTCACGTCGACCAGTTGGCCCATCGACTCGAGGAGCGCGGCTTCGCCGAGGTCCACGAGACGGGCGACAAGTTCTCGATCGAACCGCCGAACCGCTACGTCGACCATCTCCGCGACCGGGGCCTGCTCGACGACTACGCGCGCCACGTCGCTGCTCGCAGCTATCACGGCACGAACGAGACCGGCCGGGGGGCGACGAAGCAGGTGCCGATGTGGGACGCCACGCCCTCACCCCTGCCGCTGGGCGACTACATCGACAGCTGGCACGGTGACCTCGCCGTCCGCTGGCTCGAGCAGTACGACGGCGACCGCCCCTTCTTCGCGTTCGTCGGCTTCCCCGGCCCCCACGACCCGTGGGACGCGCCCCGTGCCGCGATCGAGGCGTTCGCCACCGACGAGGTGACGATGCCCCGGTCGACCCGTCGGCCCGACGTGACGGGCACCGGCGCCTACGGGCGACTGCTCGAGGCCTTCCTCGGGCTGTCCGACACCGACACGATGTCCGATGCGGCTATCCAGGCGATGCGGCGGGCCTACGCCGCGAACGTCTCTATCATCGATGACGCCGTCGGGCGTCTGGTCGGCGTGCTCGAGGACCGTGGCATGCTCGACGACACCTGGGTCCTCTACACCAGCGACCACGGCGAGATGGGCGGCGATCACGGGCTCATGTCCAAGTGCGTGCTCTACACGCCGGCCGTGCGGGTGCCGCTCCTCGTGCGGCCACCCGGAGGCCGCCCCGCACGTGTGGTCGACGACCTGATCGAGCACCTCGACGTGCCGGCGACGATGCGGGCGATCGCGCGGGCGGGACCGCTGCCCGACAGCGAGGGGCGCTCGTTGCTGGGCTACGTGGACAGCGCCGATCCCCCGGCTCGCCCCTGGTCGGTGAGCGAGAACTGGGGCTTTGCCGCCTTCGAGACCGACCGCTACAAGCTGGTCGTCGACGAGGATCAGTGCTCGCCATGCCAGTTCTTCGACCTGCTCGACGATCCTGACGAGGACGAGAACCGAGTGGCGGACGCCCGGTGCGACAGCGTGATCGACGAGTTGATGGGCTCGACCGTCCGCCCGTTCCTCGCCACCCCGCCCGCCAGGCCCCACCCCAACCCGTTCGCCGGCTGAGCGCTCTCCACCAGCTCCCGTCCGGTTCGGTGGTCGGGAGCCGGGAGGGGCGCGCGCGATCGGGCGCCCGGCGTCCATAGGCTCCGGTGGTGAATTCGCTCCGACCATCTCCTCGCGGTGGGCGAACCTTGCTCGGGCGCGGCCGACGGGAGGCGGGTGTGGTCCGCCGTCTCACCCTCGGGGTCGTTCTCGTCGTCAGCGCAATCGCCGGCGGATGGGGCCCGATCGCGTCCGCTACCTCCCGCACGGCCCCGGTCGACGCCTCGGTGTCGGCCTCCGTCCTGTTCGTGGGTGACTCCCACCTGCGTTCCTCGGTCGGGTTGCTGCAACCCCTGCTCGTCGACCGGCCAGGAGGCATCGCCACCACCTTCAACGCCTTCGGCGGGCTCGGGGCAGACGACAGCAACTACATCAGGCTGCGCATGTCGGGCGCGCGGGTGGCGACGGGCGGATTCGACGCGATCGTCGTCAGCCTGGGCACCAACGACGTGGAGAACGAAGCGGTCACCGCAGGCGTCCCCGCCCACATCGACCGGATCGTCGACGCGGCCGCCGGCACGCCGGTGCTGTGGCTGACACTGGCCGAGACGATGTACCACCGCGAGGCAGGGGCCGCGTCGTTCAACGCCGACTTGCGGTCGGCCGTCGGCCGCCATCCCAACCTGACGCTCGTCGACTTCGGCCCCGTGTGGGACCAGCATCCCGAGTACTTCGACAGCGACGGAATCCACCTCGGAACGGCAGGGCAGGCAGCCTTCGCGCTCGCCGTCGCGGATGCCGTCGACGGGCAGGTGGTCGGATGAGCGACCCCCGCAGGGCGTCGCACCCATGACGCGCTTCCCGGCAATCCTTGCCAGCCTGGCTCTCGTCGCCCTCGGGGCCACGGCCTGCGAGAGCGCGGTGACCGGGCAGGTGCTGTACGCCGGCGACTTCACCGTCACTGACTCGGCGCCATGGGCGACCGAGGCGCTTCTTGCCGGAAGCACGGGGCTCCTCCCCACCGTGAGCTCCATCGACGACGTCGGCGTGAGAGACGTCGGGTACTGGGTCGATCGCCTCGCCGCGCTCGAGGCCGCCAACGGCGGCTTCGACGCCGTGGTGCTCAGCCTCGGGATCAACGACGTCCGAGACGCCGACCTGACACCGGACCTGGTCGGCCGGATCGGCGCGATCGCCGACGCCGCCGCCGCCGCGAACGGTGATCAGGTGGTGATGTGGGCCACCCTCAACGAGGTGACTCCCGGCCGGACGGCGGGCTCGGTCGCGTTCAATGCCGCGCTTCGAGCCGCGGCCGCCACTCGGCCCTCGCTGCGCATCATCGACTTCGGTGCCGAGCTCCAGACGCATCCCACCTACCTCGAAGCGGACGGGGTGCGGTGGTCGAGAGCGGGCCAGAAGGCATTCGCGGCACGGGTCAACACCGAACTGGCGACCATCCACCTCGACCCCGGCCTCACCGTTCAGATGACCACCGATGAGACAACCGTCGTCTCGGGCAATCCGATCCACCACCACATCACGATCACGAACACGGGTGGCGTGGCGTTGCACAACGTGACGGTGGCCGACCCGGTCGCACCCGATTGCGCCGGACCGCTCCCCGACCTGGCCGCCGGCACCGCCCACACCGTCGACTGCGTCTACACGGCCACGGCAGCCGACGTCGGGACCTTCACCAACACCGCGACCGTCGACACCGACGAAACCGTCCCGGTCGTCTCCAACCAGGTGACCGTGTCGGTGACGGCCCCAGCTGGGCCCGGAACGGTGTCCGGCACGGTGAGCGAGACGGGTTCGGAGTCGCCGCTGGCGGGGGCGTGGGTGGCGGCGTTGCGGACCTCCGATTTCTCGCTGGCCGGCGGCGCGACGGCCGACGCCGGCGGCGGCTACGCCATCCCGGTCCCGGCGGGCTCGTACTTCCTGTACGTGATCGATCCGGCAGGTGCACACACTGCGGGTTTCTTCGGGGCGCCGACCCCGGTGACCGTGACGTCGGGGTCGGTGTTCGACGCGGACCCGGTGGTGGCGTCGAACCGGGGGACGGTTGCGGGCACGGTCGTCGACGCCGGTTCGAACGCGGCGATCCCGGGGGCGTTGACGGTCGCGTTCAACGGGTCGACCACGCTCCCCGAGGGCGGCGCGACCGCGAACGGTTCGGGGCAGTTCGGTCTGGGCGGGTTGCGGCCGGGCACCCACTTCGTCGGGTTCATCGACCCCGCCGGCGGCCACCAGGCCCGGTTCTACCCGAACTCCCCGAACCTGCCCGCCTCGACGCCGCCTCCGGTCACCGCAGGAGCAACCACGACCGCGAACGCGTCGCTGCCCACCCAGGCGCTCGTCGGCACGGGCGCCCTGCTGTCGGGCACCGTCACCGACGCGGGTACCGCCGCTCCTCTGGCGGGGGTGTACGTGTTGGCGTTGCGGGCCGCGGACTACCAGATCGTGCGGGCCGCGACCACCAACGCCTCGGGGGCGTACACCCTGAACGTGGTCGCGGGTGACTACAAGTTGATCTTCTTCGACTCGACCGGCCGCCACGACATGGAATGGCACGACAACCTGCCCCTCACCGGCATCGACTCAGCCGCGTCGGTCACCGCCCCCGCCACCACCAACGCCGCCCTCGACCGAAACACCGGCACCATGGCCGGCACCATCGTCGACGACCCCGCCGCCACCGCCGTGCCCGGCGCGTGGGTCCTCGCCATCGGTCCCACCGGCATCGCCGGCGGTGCCGTCACCGCCGCCAACGGCACCTACACCGTCGGTGGACTGGCCCCCGGCACCTACCGGGCCACCTTCGTCGACCCCAACGGCGGCCGCACCCAGGAGTACTTCGACAACAGCCCCACCTACACCGGCGCCACCACCTTCAACATCACCGCCGGCGCCACCACCACCATCGACGCCGCCCTCGCCCACCCCAAACCGAACGTGGTGGTGATCTTGACCGACGATCAGACGTTGGAGTCGATGCGGGTGATGCCCCACGTGCAGGCCCTGCTCGCCGACGAGGGCACGACGTTCTCGAACTATGTCGACACGTTCCCGCTGTGTTGCCCGTCGCGG
>JAYRVH010000070.1:0-19695 GCA_041918615.1 Acidimicrobiales bacterium | reverse complement strand
CCCCGGGGTGCGGGTGTCGGTGCGGGCCACGCCGGTCTGGTTGCCGGGGTTGTCGCGGGCGGTGACGTTTAGGGTGTGCTCGCCGTGGGCGGCGGTGCCGTTGGGGCCGCCGTGGGCTCCGGTCCCGACGCACGAGGCGAGCCCGGAACCGCCGGCCTCGTCGGCGCACGAGAAGTCAGCGTCGACCGTCTGGCCCTGGTCGTAGACCGCGCCCGCAGCAGGCGTGGTCAGCGTCACGGTCGGCCTGGTGGTGTCGGGCGCCACCACCGCGTTGACGGTGTAGGTGCGGGTCACGACGGTCTCGTTTCCGGCGTTGTCGCGGCCGGTGAGATAGGAAGAGAGACATGCCCGGAAATTGTGGGCTACGATTTGTATTTTGACGTTGGTGCCGACGGGGTCGCCGTTGGCGACGGTCGAGTCGCTGGTTTCGTGCAGGGATCCGGCGGACTCGTCCGCGCACGAGAAGTCAGCGTCGACGGCCTGGCCCTGGTCGTACACCGCGCCCGCAGCAGGCGTGGTCAACGTCACCGTCGGCTTCGTGACGTCACGCACCGTGTAGGTGCGGGTCACCACCGTCTCGTTGCCGGCGTTGTCGCGGGCGGTGACGGTGAAGGTGTGCTCGCCGAGGGCGTTGGTGCCGACGGGGTCGCCGTTGGCGACCGTGCCGACGCAGGTGTCGAGCCCGGAACCGCCGGCCTCGTCGGCGCACGAGAAGTCGGCGTTGACCGCTTGGCCCTGGTCGTAGACCGCGCCCGCAGCGGGCGTGGTGAGGGTGACGGTGGGCCGGGTGACGTCACGCACGGTGTAGGTGCGGGTCACCACGGTCTCGTTCCCGGCGTTGTCGCGGGCCGTCACGGTGAAGGTGCGGGTACCGAGGGTCGACGTGGCGACCGCCGCCCCGTTGGCCACCGTCCCGACGCACGACGCCAGCCCGGAACCGCCGGCCTCGTCGGCGCAGGAGAAGTCGGCGTTGACGGCCTGGCCCTGGTCGTAGACCGCGCCCGCAGCGGGCGTGGTCAGGGTGACTGTCGGCTTGGTGGTGTCGGGCGCCCGGCAGGGGCCGATGTTGTCGCCGTGGGCGAGATGGGCGGGCACCGCGGAGTTCGCGACGCTGATCTCCTGGCCCGAGCCGTTCCCGGTGCGGTGACAGATCGTGGTCTTCGCGGCGGCGGCCGATGCCGGACCGGCCCCGGCGGCCATCGCCGCCAATGCCGCGAGCGCTACCAGCGCCACCCCGATCGTGCGGAACGACCGCCGGCGTCGCCGTGCCCGGCCATCCCCGCCAACGCGCACACCATCAGTGCCGATCGATCCCATGTCGCCCCGCCTCGCCTGTCGCCGATGCCCACGGCCCAGCCGCGGACTCACAGGAGTGTGTCAGGCCGGTGCACCGCACACAAACGCGGTCGCGCTGGCCAGAGCCAGACCTCCATCAAGTACGTCAGCCCTCGGGCTGACCGGTGTCACCCGGGTAGTCGCCGCCTGGGCGACGGACACCGACCCGGTCGGCGCGCACCGAGCCGGCGACGCGAGACCGAAGGCCGGCGAGAAGTGGCCCGAAGAGCTTGCGCCGCCTCGATCCGGCGGCTAGGGTATCGAACATCAGTTCGCAGCCCTGATGGTGCATCCGGTGCACCCCAGGTCCAGCAATTTCGGCTGCCTCTTCCCCGTGAATTCGCCCGATGGGAGTGGCTGCTGTGCGTGTGGAGCTCGAAGATCTGCGAACGAGTGCCGAGAAGGTCCGCTGCATCGCGTGGGCCAACGAGCCGGCGTCGACGTTGGAGGACTCGGTGGTCGAGCTGACCGCATTGCGGTCGATGATCGACGCCGCCGAGGTCGAAGCGTTGGGTGCGTACGACGCGTCGAAGGAGTGGAAGGCAGCCGGGGCGCTGTCGGCGCCGGCGCGGATCGCCGAGATGACCTGCGGGCGGGCGGAGAGCATCAGGTGGCGGCGAGGGCTGGCCCGCAAGCTGCGGTCGATGCCCCACACCGTCTCGGCCTTCGAGTTGGGCGACATCTCGATCGACCACGTCGGGGTGTTGTGTCGGGCCAACCTGGTGTGCCTGGCGCTCGAGTTCGCCCGCGACGAAGAGGTGCTGGTGGACAAGGCGCGGACGTTGCCGTTCGACGAGTTCGTGGCCGAGGTGCAGCGCTGGCGAGACATCGTCGACCCCGAGGGCGCCGAGCGGCGCGCCCTGTCGAACTACGAGGAACGCCGGGTGCACTCGTCGCGGACCTTCGAGGGGATGGGCCAGGTCGACGCCTGGATGGAGCCACTCGGGTTCCACGAGTTCGACACCGAGCTCGAACGCCACTACCAGCGCCTCCTCGACGCCGACTGGGCCGAGGCCCGCGCCCGCCTGGGCGATACCGCCACCGTCAACGACCTGTCCCGGACCCCCGCGCAGCGGCGCCACGACGCCCTCGTCGAGATGGCCCGCTCGTCCCAGGCCCACGGTGGCGCCGGCGCCGAGCCCACCCTGGGCACCACCATCGTGTGCGACCACGACACCTACCTCACCGCCCTGGCCCGCATCCTCGCCGAGATGGAAGGGAACGACCCCAACGACATCCCGTATCCGACCCAGCGTCGCTGCGAGTTCGCCGACGGCACCCCCGTCACGCCCGAACAAGCCGTATGGGCATCGATCGCCGGGTGGATCCAGACCCTCGCGGTCGACCCCCACGGCCACCCGCTGAACTACTCCCGCACACGTCGGTTCTTCCAAGGCCCCCAACGAGACGCGTTGATGATCGCCTTCGCCGCCTGCGACGACCCGGGCTGCCGCATCCGCTCCGTGCACTGCCAGATCGACCACCTACTGGCCTGGATCGACGGAGGCCCCACCGACGTCGTCAACGGCAAACCCCGGTGCGAGGGCCACAACCTGTGGAAAGAACACGTCCGGGCTCGCGAACGCCGCGGTCGGCCCGAACCGAAACGCTGGCCCTGACCGGGCCACCGCCGAGGACGATCAACAAGTGCGCCCAGCGGTGGCACCGCCCCGTCCCGCGCGCCTCGGACCGGGGCTGCCCTCCTGGGATGACGCTCGACTCAGGCGGACGCGTCGACCGGGGTGGCCCGCACCCGCAGGGCCTGGTCGACCTTGAAGCGGGACAGGTTGCGCTGCTCCTTGACGGGGAGCGCCTCGGCGATGTCGGCCGTGGGGACCACTTCTGGGTCGTCCAGGCGGTAGGTGGTGCCCTCGGTGACGAGGGTGGCCGTGCCCGCGGCGAGCACGTTGTGCAACCAGTCCGGGCGGGTGCTGTAGGGCAGCGCGATCACGAAGCCGCCGTCGATCGGGAAGGGCACGATCGGCGTCTCGTAGGCCTTGCCCGAGCGCCGGCCCACGTGGCGGATGATCGAGGCGTACGCCCCCGGTTGGCCGGCACTGCGCATCTGGTAGGGGTTGCCGAAGCGGCGGTTCATCCGGCGCACGAGACCCTGGACCAGAGGCGACTTGGCCCGCATGCCCAGGAAGAACAGGGCCCCGATCACCACGAGGACCAGCACCACCACGACCACGACCCCGAGGAACACACCCATGACGCGACCCTACGTCGCCGGCCGCGCCCACACCGCCCGTCGCGCCTCCTCGACCTCGTCGGCGGCGGGGGCCGACGCCTAGCGAGCGGCGATGTGCTGGTCGGGGCGGACCAACAGCGCGCCGTCGTCGGGAAGGTCGAGGACGGCCGCCCACCAGCCGTCGGGATCGTCGACGTCCACGCCCATCCGAAGGTCCGCTCCGGCGGCGGCACAGCCGGGGCCGGTGATCAGCACCGGGCGGTCGAGCGGGACCAGGTCCAGCGTCGAGCAGGTGGTGCCGTGGCGACGCACCCAGCCGTGCGGCAGGCGCCCACCCGGGCGCGACGACGGCGCATAGGTCCGGGCGCCGGCGCCAGCATCCTCGCCGCCACCCTCGCCGCCTCCGTCCGGTGCCGCCCCGCCACCGAGCTCGTAGGAATAGCCGAGCTGGAGCCCCACCAGGTCGAAGTGGGGGGCCTGGTCCTCGATGGCCGCCACCACCCGGGCCCGCCCCTCCGAGTCCGCGAGCGTGGCGTCGATGTGGGCCTGGAACACCACCGGGTCGGGGTCGGCGCCCAGCGCGATCGGCACCTCGATGATCTTCAGCGCGTTCTCGAGGCTCACCTCGGCGTTGCGCTGCGCCACGGGCCGGCGCTCGCGCTCGTAGGACTCGAGCATCTCGGGGTCGGCCTCGCCGCGGTCGACCGCCGCCAGCTTCCACGCCAGGTTGTGGGCGTCGGCCACGCCGGTGTTGAGCCCGAGGCCGCCGGTGGGCGGGAACCGGTGGGCGGCGTCGCCCACCAAGAACACCCGGCCGTCGCGGAAGCGGGGGGCGACCTGCGCGGTCATGGTCCAGGTCGCCACCGTGACCACCTCGAAGGGCACGTCGGGGTCCTCGAGGGCGGCCCGCACCAGCCCCTCGCACCGCTCGGGGGTGTACGACTCGGCGTCCTCGGTGTCGGGGTCGTAGGCGTGCATGTACACCCACTCGCGGTCGATCCCGTGGGACACGAACGCGCCGCCCGTCGCCGCATCGCAGATCCAGAAGAGCACGCCCGGGCGGTCGCCGACGAGGGCCCGCAGGTCGGCTGCCAGTTGCACCATCACGAAGCTCTGGATGCGGTGCGGGCCCTCCGGGGTGATGCCGAGCTGACGGCGGACGGGGCTCGACGCGCCGTCGCAGGCCAGTAGCCACCGGCTCGCCACCGTGATCGGGCCTTCGGGACCCTGAACGAACGACGTGACACCGTCGGTCGTCGCCTCAGGCGCGAAATCGGCCGACTCCCACTTGTGTCCGTAGTGCACGGGCACGCCCGCCGCGGCCAGCGCCTCGACCAACATCGGCTCGAGCCGGTGCTGCGACAGGTTGCGCAGCGGCGTCGGCGTGATCGCGAGCTGGTCGTCGCCCTGGCGCTCGTACGGGAGGCTGGCGATCACCTCACCGCCGAGCTTGCGCACCCAGTGCACCATCCCGGCGTCGGCGGGGTCCTGCGCCTCGGCCCGGATGGCGTCGACGTCCAGGCCGATCTGGCGCCAGATCTCGAAGGTCCGGGCGTTGATCGCGTGGGCGGCGGGCGCACGTAGCGGGCCGTCCCGTCGCTCCACCACGAGCACGGATCGCCCGAGACGCTCGAGGAGCAGCGCCGCCGTGAGCCCGACGGGGCCGGCCCCCACGATCAGGACGTCGACGTCAACGGCGCCCACGTCCACGGCGGCATCCACGACGTCAGCGGACTCCACGAGAACAGCCCTTCGTACGAGCCACCATCCGGCCGGCGGAGCCCGCGCCCACCATGGGAACGTCGACCTCATAGCTCGCGTCGGCGTCGATGCCGGTGGCCGCCATCAGAAGAGACCGGCGTACGAGCCGCCGTCGAGGTGCAGGCTCTGCCCGGACACGTACCCGCTCTGGGCCGCGCACAGGAAGGCGCATGCGTCGCCCACCTCCTCGGGGCGGCCGAGGCGGCCGGCGGCGATGGTGGCTGCCATCTCGGCGTAGGCCTCGTCGAGGGTGATGCCCTTGACGGCCACCGCGAGCTCGGCCATCTGGCGCTGGCGGCCGGTGTCGATGCGCTCGGGAAGCAGGTTGTTGATGGTGACGTTGGCGGCGGCGACGTCACGCGACAGCCCCTTGCACACCGAGGTCAGCCCGGTGCGGGCCGCCGACGAGAGGCCCATGGGCGACATGGGCGTCTTCACCATCGCCGAGGTGATGTTGACGATCCGCCCGAACCGTCGCTCGACCATCCCGTCGAGCACGTCGTGGATCAAGAGCAGCGGGGCGACCATGTTGGCGTCCACCGCGTCGATCCACTCGTCGCGTCCCCAGTGCGCGAACTGCCCGGGCGGCGGGCCGCCGTTGTTGGTGACGAGGATGTCGGGCGCGGGGCAGGCCTCGAGCAGGGCGGCGCGGGTCTCGGGCGCAGCTATGTCACCCGCGACCCCTTGGACGGTGACCGCTCCCTGCACACCTCCGGGCACCGCGGCCGACGAGTCGGCCCGGAGCGCGTCGACCGCGGCCTGAAGGCGACCGGGGTCACGGCCGTTGATCACGACGTGAGCGCCCTCGCGTGCCAGCGACCGGGCGCAGGCGAAGCCGAGGCCGGCGCTCGACGCCGCCACGATGGCGTGCCGTCCCGCGATGCCGAGGTCCATGGAAGGGGCCCCTTCTCAGAAGTCGAGGTCTGCCGGTGGCGGCGGGCCCCACTGGTTGACAGGGTCGAGCAGGTCGTACTGCCCGGCCGGCGTGGCCGCGGTCAACAGGTCCGAGTCGGTCCAGTGCTCGACGGTGTAGCCCAGCGGGTCCTTCCAGTAGTCGAAGACCTGACCCCCGAGGAGGTGGCGGCCGATGCCCCAGTAGTGGCGGCGGTCGTCGGCGAGCAGGTGGTCGTGGCCGGCCATGAGGTCGTCGATGTCGGCGACCTCCCAGGCGCAGTGGCCCAGGCGCACCTCGCCGGTCTCGACGATGAGCAGCGTGTGGTGGTCCGCGGGCCGGTCGCCGCGATCGCACCGCAGGAACTGGCCCACCGGCGCCTCGGGGGTGCCGAGGTGGAGCTGGTCGGAGACCAGCAGGCCGAGCGTGTCCGCGTACCAGCCGGCCAGCGTGGCGAGCGACGGCGTCTTGAGGGCGGCGTGACCGAATCGCTTGACCTGCGACGGCCCGACCGGCACCCGTTGCAGCTCACCCACGCGGGGGCGGGCGGCGCCCACGTTCAGCGGCGCATGGCCCCTCAACTCGATCGGGTCGACGGGCTCGATCTCGGCGACCACGTCGACGCCGCGGCCGTCGGGGTCGGTCAGGTGCACGACCAGCCCGCCGCCCGGCTCGTCGAGGGGCTCGACCGTCGTGCCGGTGGCCGCCGCGAGCTGCTCGAGCTGCGCGGTGGTGGCGCTGAAGGCCAGGCCGAGGAAGGCCGCCTCGCCCTGGTGCGTGACGTGGACGTGGTGGTCGGCGTCGGTGCCCCGCATGTAGAGGGCGTCGGCCGTCCGCGCTGCCGTGTGCAGGCCGAAGACATGGAGGAAGGCCTCCATCTCGTCGAGGTCAGGGGCCTGGAACCGGGGGAAGGCGACATCGTCCACGCGGATGAGGGGCTCGGTGATGAGGGCGTCGGGCACGATCCAGATCGTACGGAGTCAAAGTTTCGATGTCAAACTATATGAGAACGAACTACCCGCAGTACACTGCGGGCGTGACGATGCGCGAGCTGCTGGACGAGACCATGGCGAGCTGGCGACGCGAGCGCCCCGACCTCGACCTGGCGGCCATGGGGACGATGTTGCGAGCCAATCAGCTGATGACCGCGGCCCTCCGATCGGTCGACGCCGTCTTCGCCCCGCACGGGATCACCCTGGGCGAGTTCGACGTCCTCGCCGCCCTGCGCCGGGGCGGCGAGGGAACGTCGGCGACCCCGACGGCGCTCGCCCGGGTCGCCATGATCTCACCCGCAGGCATGACCAACCGCCTCGACCGCCTGGAGGCCGCCGGCCTCGTCGAGCGCCGGCCCGACCCCGGCGACCGGCGCGGCACCCTCGTGCAGCTGACCGCGCTCGGCCACACCACCGCCGACCGGGCCGTGGAGGACCTGGTGGCGGCGGAGACCGCGCTGTTCGCCGACCTCAGCCCGGCCGAGCACCGCCGCTTCGACGCGACGCTCGACAAGCTCGTCGACCGGCTCGACTGGCCCTGAACCGGCCGCGGTACCGGCGCGGCATCGTGCCGTGGCGGCGACAACGACCCAGGAGGCGATGGCCGACGACGAGCAAATGATCGAGGACGTCGGCGGCTCAGGGCGGGTCGATTCAGGCCGGCGGTGCCGTCCCCGGGTCGGGTCAGCCCAGGCCGAGGCGTCGGCGCAGCACGTCGCGCTGCTCGGCCATCTGGCGCTGCGAGATCCATGCCGACATGGCCACCACCGAGCCGTGGAAGGTCCCGGGGAAGTGGTGCAGCTCGACGGACACGCCGGCTTCGAGCAGGCGCAGGGCGTAGACGATGGCCTCGTCGCGCAGCGGGTCGAACTCCTGGGCCGAGAGGTAGGCCGGCGGCAGGCCCGCCAGGTCGGTGGCGCGGGCGGGCGCCGCGTAGGGCGACACGTCGTCGCGGACACCACCCTCGCCGGGGCCGTCGCCGCCGAGGTAGTAGCGCCAGCTCAGCTCTGCGCTCGGGCGGTTCCACAGCGGCGTGTCCACGAAGGTGCGCATGCTCGTGGTCTCGAGTCGGTCGTCCAGCTCGGGGAAGCCGAGGAACTGGAAGCAGAGCGCCGGCCCGCCCCGGTCGCGCGCCATCAACGCCACGGCCGCCGACAGGCCCCCACCGGCGGACGAGCCCATCACTGCCACCCGGGACGGGTCGACGCCCAGGTCACCGGCCTGCTCGTGGAGCCAGACGAGGGCGTGGTAGCAGTCCTCGGGGGCGGCCGGGAACGGGTGCTCGGGTGCGAGGCGGTACTCGACCGAGACGACCACGACGCCGAGCTCGGTCGCGATCTGCGCCGCCGAAAGGTGCTCGGCAGCCACGTTGCCCATCACGAAGCCGCCGCCGTGGAGGTAGAGGATGGCGGCGTGGCCCCGCTCCGGCACGGCCCCCCGGGGTCGGTAGACCCGAAGGGGCACATCGGGCTGCTCACCGACGCCCGGGGCGACACGATCCTCGACCTCGAGGCGGGAGGTGTCGGCGGCGCCGGCGAACCGGGCGATGAGATCGTCGAGGATCCTGCGCGCCGCAGGCAGGTCGTTCAGGTCGCTCACCGGCAGCAGCGGCACCCACTCGGCCACCTCGGGATCAAGATCCCAGCTCACGTCCGTCCCCCTCGCGTCCGATAGTGCGCCTACGTGGGCGGAGTGTGCCCCGCCGCAGTGTGGCAGGCGCCGGCGTGTGGCGGAGGCTCCTGGATCGCGACCTACGGGTGCCGCACGGATCGGCGAGGTCGCAGGGCGGCGCGCCGGCGCGGGCCTTCCGTTCAGGCCCTACAGCGTGACGGTTCGGATCCGCGCCGCAGGGACCGCCGCCGACAGCTCGGCGATGTCGTCGGGGTCGGCGGTGACGACCAGGCCGCCGCCGGTCGGGACGCACACGGCGACGACGTGGGCGTCGACCACCATCGCGGTCGACCCACCGGACGCCTGGAGGATGGTGCCGACCTGACGGGCGAGGGAGAAGTCGGTGTCGACCAGCCGGACGGCCGGGCGCTCGCGACGAGCGGCGTCGTGGCGGGCCAAGGCTGCTTCCAACGCCCGGGTGCGAGCTCGCCCGCGTGCCACCTCGGCGCAGGCGAGGGTGGGCGCGAGCACCTCACGGCCGCGTCGGTGCGCCTCGGCGAGCAGCCCTCGCAGTCGGTCGGGCGGCCGACGGGCGCTCAGCGCGTCGAGGCCGGCGGCGTCGAGAACGAGGGGGAGGTCGCCGGTGAGGGACGAGACGCTCACGCCGCTCCCGGCTGCGCGGATGGCCCATCCTCGCCGGCGTCGTCCTTGACGCCGTCGAGGCGGTCGAACTGGGTGGCCGCCCAGGCCGCCGTGTCATCCTCGACAGGGCCGTGGGCGGCATCCCACTCCGCCAGCAAGCGACCCAGGGCGGCATGGCGGGCGCGGCGATCGACCTCCCGCTCGAGGGCGCGGTTCACCACCGACGACAGGGAGTCTGCCCCGAGCGCGTGGGCGGTCTCGACCAGCTCCTCGTCCACCGTGACGGTTATCTTCCGCTTTGCCATACTTCAATACTACCCCGAGCGTCGCGGGTCAGCCAGAGAGCGTCACCGGGACCTCCCGGGGTGGCTCGAACTCCCAGGCGGCGCCGGTCGAGATGCGGGCGACGCCGACCTCGGGCTGCTCGCGCAGGGGCGCCTCACCACGCACGACCGACCAGGTGCGCACCGCGC
This sequence comes from Acidimicrobiales bacterium, assembly GCA_041918615.1. Taxonomy (GTDB): domain Bacteria; phylum Actinomycetota; class Acidimicrobiia; order Acidimicrobiales; family DATDAH01; genus JAEUJM01. Next base: position 9,798 of record JAYRVH010000070.1, on the reverse strand, counting down.
CCGGCGCCGGGTCGACCGCCTCGCAGCGGGCGTGGGGGTCGACGGCGTGGACGATGGCGTCGAGAGCCCGGGTCTGTCCGTCGCGTAGCAGGCCGATCCAGGTGGTGGCGCCCTGTTCGCCGGCGGCGGGCGAGTCGAGCAGGTCGAGCTCGAGCGTGTCGGCGTCGGCGTCGAGCCGCACGGTCACGTCGACGTACTGGCGGGGGCGCAGGGCCGGGTGCACCTCCAGGAGGTAGGCGAGATCGCCCGGCGACGACCCGAGACCGAGGGCACGGGCGAAGCGCTCAGCGGTGAGCCCGGCGAGGCCCGTGAACTGGTGGTCGCCCACCTCGACCGCGGCGTCGGGGCCGCCTCGGTCGGCGACCGCGAGCAGGAACGAGTTCGACAGCAGGTGGAACTGGAGGCAGACCTCGTCGATGATCGCCAGCAGCGCCCCCTTGGAGAACGCCTCGGTGGGCAGGCGGTCGACGAAGGCACCGGCGTAGTCGTCCCACCCCTCGCCCTCGAGGCCGTCGGGGCTGTCGGGGCCGTCGAACACCTCGATCACCGCCAGGGGCACCTGGGCGGCGGCGGTGACCCGCACCCGGTCGGTCATGGGCCGCTCGCTCACCGCCGGCGCCTCGCCGGGGACGTCGCCGGCGACGTCGTCGGCGATCTCGACGGTCCAGGCGCAGTGCGGCTCGCGGTCGGCCGGCGTGCGGGGCGGGCGGTGGACCGGGCGCACCTGGGCGCGGGGGTTGGTGGCGCAGGCGGTGGCGTCGAAGGTGGGGTCCTCGATGGTGTGGCACATGCCCACCACGAAGTCCTCGCCCATGGGCTCGACGTCCATGAGCGCCCCGCAGTGGTCCAGGTGGAACTCGCCGTGTTTGGCGTCGTGCACGGTGAATCGGAAGTCGAGGAACTCGTGGGGCGCCCCGATGTCGAACTGCATGCCCTTGAAGATGGTGGCCACGTCGTCGCCCTCGAAGCCCAACAGGCGCTGCATGCGGCGGGTGTAGATGGGGCTGGCACCGGCCCACTCGTCGATGGCGATGTCGACCATGCCCTCGCGCCCGTAGGGGCCGATCAGGTAGCCCATCCCGGCGCGGTCGATGAGGTGCCCGCACAGAAGGTACTCGCGGGCCAGCACGGCCAGGTCGGCCCGGGACAGGTCCCGCAACGTGGGCACGGACGTCATGGCAGCTCCCCGTCGGCGGCGTCGGACCCAAGGCTGGCAGGTGCCTGGACAGGTGTCCAGCGCTGGGCGGATCGGTCGCCTCCGGGTGGCGGCCCGATCAGCCGCCGGCGGGTCGGAACAGACCGGCGAGGGCGTCGCGCATGCCGGCGTCGACCACCTCGACGCGCACACCGAGGCGGCCACGCTGGTAGGTGAAGGTGACCGGCGCCTCCGTGCCCGCCCGGCCGGCCAGCTCGAGCGGGCACCCCGACGCGGCCAGGCGCTCGGAGTCGCCGGCCAGGTCGTCGCTCCAGAAGCCCAGGTGGTGCAGGTTGGAGTGCTCGTTGCAGACCCACACCGAGCCGGGCAGCTCCTGGATCAGCTCGAGGTGGGGCGCCTCCACCGAGTAGCAGATGGCCGTGGGCAGCGCGGTGTCGTTGCCGGCGGCGTCGCGGTACTCGACCTCGTCGAGGCGCAGCACCGGTCCCCACGTGACGCCGAGCTGCTCGGACAGCTCGGCCTGGGCCGCAGCGAGGTCCTTCACCACGATGCCGACGTGGTAGTGGGGCACCAGCGGGGCCGGCATGGCGGGCAGCTCAGGCGCCGTCGCGGGTCATGCCGTCGATGGCCACCGTGACGGCGAGGACGAGGGCGGGGTCGACGCCGGGCTGCACCTCGACGCCATAGCAGTCGCGCACCCGGAACCAGCTCTTCGAGACCTTGGCCACGGTGTCGCGGTCGTGCTCGATCTCGTACTCGTGGTCGACGAAGTTGCCCTGCACCCGCAGGTCGTCGCCGCCCTCGACCTCGACGTGGAATCGGTGCCGGGGCCCCACGAGGGCCTTCTTGACGGTGGCCTCCCGACCGCCGAGATGGATCTTCATGGTGTCGCGGACGCTGAGCTTGTGCTCCTTGATCTCGGCCACCTCGTTGCCGGCGGCATCCTCGAGCACCCAGGTGTCACGGATGCGCAGCGCCTTGCCGTTGACCTTGAACACCTTGTTGCCGGCCTCGTCCTCGACCCACGAGTCATCGCCGATCGAAAGCAGCTTCTCCTGCATGCGGTAGCGGGTCGCTCGCCCGCCGCGCCGGTCCTCGACGCGATCCCGTAGTCCCATGCCGCGCTCCTCTTCGTGGTTGATCGATCCGGCGTGAGCATCGCACATCCCGTGGGGGAAGAGGCCAACTGGTCACAGCGAGGCCGAACCGGGACCTTCGACCCTTACCAGGGTGCGGCGTTGACCCCAGACTCGAACCACGAGGCGGAGCCGGTTGCCGGCCATCTGGCGGCGACCGGCACCCGAACCCCAATCCACCCGTGGAGGTGATGATGGCCGAGCTCGTCGTGTCGGGGGTCGCCAAGCGCTTCGGACGGACCACGATCCTCGACGGCGTGGACCTCACGGTGGACGGCGGTGAGGTCGTCGCCCTGACCGGCGAGAACGGGGCGGGCAAGAGCACGCTCATGCGGATCTGCGCAGGGCTGATCAGAGCGGACGCCGGCCGGGTGACGGTCGGCGGGGCGATCGGCTACTGCCCGCAGTTGCCCGGCCTGTTCGAGCTGTTGACCGCGGACGACCACTTGGTGATGTTCGGGCGGGGCGTCGGCATGGGCCGGGCCGAGTCGCTGGCGCGGGGCCACGAGCTCCTCGAGGAATTCGGCTACCCCTTGCACGAGCGGTCCGTCACGCGCGATCTGTCGGGGGGCACCCGCCAGAAGCTCAACCTGGCCCTGGCGCTGCTCACGGACCCCACCGTGCTGCTGCTCGACGAGCCCTACCAGGGCTTCGACCGCGGCACCTACGTGGACTTCTGGGACCACTGCAGGGTCTGGCGCGAGGCCGGCAAGGCCGTGGTGGTGGTGACCCACATGCTCGCCGAGCTCGAGCGGGTCGACCGCGTCGTGGAGCTGCCGGCCCACCCGTCCAGGACCCCGGAGACGTCGTGATGGCGGCGATCCGACGCGTGGTGATCATGGCCGAGATGCACGGCCGCGACCTGACGAGGCGCCACGTCGCGCTCGTGTTGCTGGTGGCGCTGCCGCTCAGCTTCTACCTGGCGTCGATGGGCTCGGGCGACAGCGCGATCGTCGCGGGTGGCGTGGGGATGGCGTTCTCGGTCTCGGGGGCGACGCTGTTCTCGGTCCTGTCGTCCACCGAGGTGGACCAACGCCTGGTGCTCGGCGGGTACCGTCCGCTCGACCTGCTGCTCGGCCGGCTCCTCTTCCTCGGCCCGATGGGCCTGGTCGTTGCCGCCGCCTTCGGCGTCCTGATGGCCGCGGCGTCGAACCCGGCCCGGCCGTGGCTGACCCTCCTCGGGGTCGGGGCCGTCGCGCTGGCGTCGATCCCGTTCGGCCTGGCGGTCGGTGCCGCGGTGCCGAGGGAGCTCGAGGGCACGCTGGTGCTGATCGGTGTGGTCGGCATGCAGCTGGCGGTCGATCCCGAGTCGGCGGTGGCGAAGGTCCTGCCGTTCTACGGCCCCCAGGAACTGATCTACTCGAGCCTCGACACCGACGGCCCGATCGCCTGGCCCCTGCTGCTCACCGTGGCGTACGGCCTCGTCCTGATGATCGTCGCCCGCCTGCTCATGGCCGGACGGGTCGACGTGGTCCGCCACGGCGAGATCCGCTGACCCGGCGGCTCGCCCCGTCATCGTCAGCCGTCGACGACGCGTCCCTCTCGCAGGTGGATCGTGCGGTCGGCGGCGGCGCCGACCGCGTCGTCGTGGGTGACCACCAGGATCGTCACGCCCTCTTCGGACCGCAACCGCTCGAGGAGTCCCAGCACGAGTTGCCGGCTGCCCGGGTCGAGGCTCCCGGTCGGCTCGTCGGCGAGCAGCACGTCCGGGTGGTTGGCGAGCGCCCGGGCCAGTGCGACGCGCTGGCGCTCACCGCCGGACAGCTCCGGGGGCCGCCGGTGCCCGAGGTCGGCGAGGTCGACGAGCTCCAACAGCTCCTCGGCACGGGCACGCTGGTCTCGCCGGGCCGTGTGCGAGCCGATCATCGCCACGCCGATGTTGGCGAGCGCGTCGAGGTGCGGCATGAGGTTGTGCATCTGGAACACCAGGCCCACCTGCTCGCGCCGGAAGCGGTTCGGATGATCGAGCCGGGTGACGTCCTCGCCGGCGACGCGCAAGCTGCCGGAGTCCGGGTGGTCGAGCGCCGCGAGGAGGTTCATCAGCGTCGACTTCCCGCAGCCCGAGGGGCCGGTGAGGGCGACGTACTCGCCGGATTCGACCTGCAGCGTGAGCCCGTCGAGGGCGCGCACCCTGCCGTGGTCGAAGGTCTTGGTGACGGCGACGGCCTCGACGGCGGGCGTCGGCGGGTCACTCACGGCGCATCGCCTCCTGCGGTGAGAGACGGGCCGCCCGCAACGACGGGTACAGGGCACCCAGCGCGGTGACGGCGACCGCCGTGGCGAGCGCCCGTCCGAAGACCCACGGTTCGTAGGTCGGCTGCAGGACACCCGCGAGGACGGGTAGCGCGGCGAGGATCCGCACCGCGACGAAGGCCAGGGCGACGCCGATGACCGCCCCGACCACGGCGATGACGGCCGCCTCGCCGAAGACGAGCGCGACCAGCCGCTTCCGCGACCAGCCGACTGCTCGCAGCACGCCGAACTCGCGGTACCGCTCCACGAGCGAGAGCAACATCGCGTTCATCACGATGACGGCCCCGACGCCGACCGCGACGATCGTCGCCGCCCGGTCGGCGGCGCTGATCAACTGGTAGCTGCGGTCGGCACGGCCGAATTCGAGGAGGTTGCTGATGCCGACGAGGAGCGGGCTCGAGTCCTCGACCCGCTGTCGGACGGCGCCGACCGACGTACCGGGTGCGGTCTTGATGAACAGCAGCGTCAGCCCACCGGGTTGACGCTCGAAGGCCTGGAACGGCGCCAGCGGCAGCATCACCGCGCTGTCGCCGTAGACGTTGCCGGTGTTGTAGATCCCGACGACCCGCTTCGGCCCGCCCGCCACGTCGAGCATGTCGCCCGGCTCGAGGCCCAGGTCCTGGGCCAGGCGGATGCCCACGATCACCTCGTCGGCGGCGCGGGCGCCGAAGGCCCGTCCGGCCGCGATCCGCACACCGAAGGGCCGGAGATCCTCCGGCTCGATGCCGATCTCCACGACCAGCGGGTGATCGGCATCGACCTCGTCGGTGTTGAGCAGCACGCCGACGGCGCTGCGGACGCCCGGCAGCAGCGCGATCTGCCCGAGCTGATCCTCGGTCAGCGCACTCTGGAGGATGTCGTTCACCCCCTGCTGGGCGACGGTGAAGTCAGCGGCGCCGACCTCCAGGATGCCCGCGGCGGTCGTGCGGATGCTGTCGGTCACGATGCCGAGGGTCAGCACGGTCACCACCGCCACCGCGACCGCGAGTGCGGTCAACATCGAGCGCACCCGCTTCACCCAGACGTTGTGCGCGATCAGCCAGAGGAACGACATGAGCGCTCCTCCCCGCCGGACACGGCGTCACCGGACCTTCGACGCGTTCATCAGCCCATCATGGGCTGGGAACAGCCCCCGAAACAGGGGCGAACGTCCCCCGTGGACCGCGAGCGGCGTGACGGAACTCGGAACCCGAGCCGAAGGCGCCGAGCTCGTCGGGCCGGCGGCAGGTCACGACTGGGGGATCGTGTGGGCAGGAACGCGAAGAACTCGCCGGCGGCCATGGCCCCGTCGTGTCAGGACGATTCGTGTCAGGACGATTCGTGTCAGGACGACCGTGTGATCGTGCCCTCAGCCTTCCCATCGACCGGGGCCTACGGCAGGGCCGAAGGCCCCGGTCCGGCGGTGCCGGTCCGAGCGTCGTTCGAGCTCGCGTGCGAGGTCGGGTGCTCGTTGACGATGTCGGCGAGTCGTGTGCGGGGCTCGATGGTGGAGGTCATTGGTGGCGTCTTGGTTCGGGGGTCGCGCAGGCCGGCTGCAGCTGCCGCGGTGCGGGCCGGTCGGCGGCGTGGTCGTCTGGGCTCCGGGCGGCACCGGTGAGGATGGCGCCGTCGTAGCCCGGTTCGCCGAGCAGCACCCGGCACCAGTAGTCGATCAGTCGAGGGATGTGGGCGGACCAGTCGACCTCGGCGACTTCGGTGAACACCGGGGCGAGGAGGTCGTCGAACACGACCTCTCCGTAGAACTCGACGACCAGGTCGTGGATGTCCGCACGCTTGTCGAGATCGCTGTGGACTCATCGGTCCTCGTCGGCGGGGTCATGGCTGTAGGTCCAGTCGGGCCGCTTGCGGTCCTGGCCGGCGTCGTAGGTGACGGTGCCGTCGACGAGATCGGCGATCTTGGGTGTGGGGATGTGCTGGCGCTGCGATGGGCACCGTCCTTCGAGGTGGGCGGCGATGTCGTCGGGGAAGGACCGCAGGATGCTCGACATGACGATGCGTTCCTGGACGGGGAGATAGCAGCGGTTGGCGTCGGCGACGATGCGGAGCCGCTGCTCGATCAGTCCCAGGTCTTCATCTCGCGCTTCGCCGGTGGTCATCCGGTCGAACGCGGCGGTGATGTCGGTGGTGCCCCGCTTGCACGGGGGGCACTGACCGCATGACTCGACGGACAGGAACCGGGACAGCATCGCGCCCACTTCGACCATGCATGCGGTGTCGTCGTAGACGATGAACCCACCCGCACCAAGACCCGAGCCGGCCGCCGACATTGCTTCGTAGCTCAGCTCGACATCGAGGGTCTCGGCGGTCAACACGGCGTTGGCGACGCCTGGGAAGACGGCCTTGATCTCACGACCCGGCACGGGGCCGCCGCACGCGTCGAGCAGCCACGTCAGCGGCGTGCCCATGGCGACCTCGACCACCGCGGGCGCGGTGATGTCGCCGACGACGGTGCACACCACGGTGCCCGGCGATTCGTCTGTCCCGACCTGGCGGAACTCGTCGGCGCCGTGGGTCAGGATCCAGGCGCAGTGAGCGAGCGTCTCCGCGTTGTTGACCAGTGTGGGATTGGCGTGATCGTCTCCGGAGCCGGGGGCAGGCTCGTGGGCCTGCCAGCCGAGTTGGGGTGCGGTCGCGAAGAGCCCGTGCATGTAGGGAGGCAGCCATCGCGGGAGTGGTTCGTTTCCTTCGATCACCTCCAGGAGCGCCTTCTCCTCGCCGAACAGGTACTCCTCGGGTCCCGTCACGACGTCGACGGTGATCCCGTCCAGCCAGCCGTCAGCGTCGATCTCGGCCAGAGCGCGGCGCACTGCGGCGAGCTCGCACTCGAAGCTCGCCTTGAGAGCGAGGAAGACATGGTCGGCGTCGACCGCGGTCGCCGATATCAACAGGCCTTCGATGACCGCATAGGGATTGGCCCGCATCAGGGCTCTGTCCTTGAACGTTCCGGGTTCGCCCTCGGCTCCGTTGCACACCGCGTAGCGGGATCCGCGCCCGCCTTCGGCGACGGACCGCCACTTGGTCGCCGTCGGAAAGCCCGCACCGCCGCGGCCACGCAGGCCCGCCGCGTCGATCTCAGCGATCGTCTCGTTCGGGCCGATGCCTCGAGCGCCGACAATCCCCCTCCCGCCACCCGCGTCGAGGTACTCGGCCAACGTCTCGATCGAGCGGTCCGGTAGCAGCCGCTGCACTTCGGTCATGTCTTGGCTCCTTCGATTCTGGCGTCGACATGGCAGCGCAGCCGACAGCCCGCCCGCCGCGCGTCCTTGGGGATCAACTCGTCCACCCGCAGGCCACCGGTCCGTTCTGCGATGCCGTGGGCGATGCCCAGATGCAGCCCGCAGACCGTGTCGGGATCGGCGATGGCGGTCGACTCGAACGGGCAGGACCGCAGCGTGATGTCGATCGTGTCGCCGCGTCGACGCACCGTCGGGTCGAAGCCGTGGCGGCCCATCTCATCGGCCAGGCTCGCAACTGGATCATTGCCGGCGTCAGTTCCGAGACGTTGGCCGCGGCCGACTCGTCGACCGACCTCAGACGGCTCGTCGCCGGTGCGGACCATCTCCGCCAACCACAACGACAGACGCTCATAGGGCCCAGCCACGCCCCATCGGCTCTCCGCGGTCGGGTCGAGTCGGTAGATCAGCCGGGGTCGGCCCCGCCCCGTCGCCGGCGCCGTGTCCTCCACCACCAGGTCGGCGTCGACCAGCTTGGCCAGGTGTTGGCGGATCGCGTTGTGATTCACGCCGAACTCCTCGGTGAGCTCGGCGACATCGACCGGGCCCGGCGCTTCGGCGATGTAGGAGAACACTCGGTACCGGGTCGGATCGCCCAATGCCCGGGCCTGGGCCTGCAACGAGGTCATGGCCCCACCAGCACGGCAACCGGTCGGCGTTCGACGACGTTGGCTCTGAACGCAAAGCGGTGGTCGACCCCGGCTCCATGTCGGATCTCCACGAACAGCCTCCTTGGCGTTCATCGACGGGTGGGCGTCAGCCAGCCGCTATTTCTTCTAGTATAGCATAGAACTATTTAGGAGCCGCGATGAGACAGCAAGACAGCCAGCCAACCGGTTCGGGGCCGGGACAGATCACGACCGTCGCGCTGGATCTGGTTGCCGGCGGTCGCCTCGAAGGCAACGGTGTGCACTGGACCCTCGAGGAATCCGAGGACCTCAACATCAACCTCGTGCACCTGGACGCCTACGCCGAGATCGCCCCCCACACCAACACCGCAGTCGACGTGGTCATCGTCGTGCTCCAGGGAACAGGTCGCCTTGCAGTCGACGGCATGCTCGAAGCACTCGACGTGCACACCCTCGTGCATGTGGCCAGAGGCGCCGAACGGTCGATCCACGCCGACCACAGCGGCGTCACCTACCTCACCGTGCACCGTCGCCGAGGCCCGCTCGGAATCGAACCAAGGCCGCGACGAGATGGATGACGCGATGGACCCGATGCTCACTGTCGCCCACAGGCTCCGATCCGCAGGCTTCGAGCACGACCTGTCCGCGGCGCCGGGCGCGCGGCTGAGGCGCGCGGCTGAGGTGCGCGGCTGAGGTGCGCGGGCTGCGGCCAGATCGACCACGCACATGCTGTCATCGTGGCGGAAATCGCTCGATTCGAAGGCGACTCCAATCCCGATGACGAAGAGATCCGATCTCGCACGCCCACTTCTCCTCCTCGTCGGAGCGGTGGGCATGACCGCTAGCTCTGGCGCGCCCGGAACAGATGATCGAGATCCGGCAATCCCTCGAACCGAGAGAAGGTTCCTTCGTCCGCGAGTTCTTGCGCGGCACCGAGGAACCCGGCCCATGCGGTGCGCGCCAGCGTGCCCCCGACGCTGATGCGTCGCACTCCCAGATCCGCCGCCTGCGCGACGGTCATGAATGGTTTGTTGATCAGGAGGTTCACCGGTTTGGGCGACACGGCAGCCACGATCGCGGCGACGTGCTCGGCGGTCTCGATCCGAGGGGCGTAGAGGCAGTCGGCGCCCGCTTCTGCGTACGCGCTCAGCCTTCGGATCGTCTCGACGATGTCGGGTCGTCCGCAGACAAAGCCTTCGGAGCGACCGGTGAGCACGATGTTGGTGCCGCTCTCGTCGATCGCTTGTCGGGCCGCCCGAACGCGCTCGACCGCCAGATCGAATTCGTGGAGGGGACCACGTTCGTCGCCCGTGGAGTCTTCGATGGAGAGTCCCGCAATACCCGTGGCAGCAGCGAGCTTCACGTTGGCGGCCACGTGCTCGGGATCGATG
>JAYRVH010000069.1:0-44377 GCA_041918615.1 Acidimicrobiales bacterium | reverse complement strand
CCCCCGACCCCCGACCCCCGACCCCCGACCCCCGACCCCCGACCCCCGACCCCCGACCCCCGACCCCCGACCCCCGACCCCCGACCCCCGACCCCCGACCCCCGACCCCCGACCCCCGGAAGCGATCTACCGCTCGCGTTCTCCTCGGCGCCGCCTTCGCCTGCGTCACCGTCACGCTGCCCGCCTGCAGCAGCAGTGGCAGCGACGACAGAGCTGCCCCCGCTGAGGAGGCGTCCACGACGACCGTGAGGGCGGACGACGCCTCCTCGAGCGAGTACTGCGACACCGCACGAGCGTGGGGGGCCCGAGCCGGCGGCCGCGACCCAACTGGTCGATATCGACCCAGGGGTCGCCGGTCCGGTGCAAGGCGGTCGCCGGCTCACCGCCGAGGAATGGGCCGAGTTCCTGCCGGGCCGGCCCACCCGTTCCACCTGCCCCGACTGACCGTGACGCGCCCGAAATGGGCGGTTTGCACGGTCAGGCGGGCTGGCCGGCGGCGTCGTCAGGTGGGGGAGCGGCCGCGCCACCAACGGATGGCGAGGAAGGCGGCGCCCGCGCCGACCACGAGCAGGCCGAGGTTGACCCACAGCGCCGCGCCGGAGCCCCCGCCCCCACCGTCGTCCGGGGGAGCGGTCGTCGGCGTCGAGGCGGTGGCCGGCGAGGACGACGTGGTGGGCGCGACGGTGGTCGGGGTGGGATCGGACGCCGTGACGGTGAACGTGCGGGTGGCGGCCGGGTCGGCCGACGCCGCGGTGAGGGTGTACTCACCGCCCGTGTTGAAGGCGACGACCCCGGTGTACGCGCCCGGGCGGTCGCCGGCGGTCATGGGAATGGGGGCCGGGCCGAAGTCGGCACCCACGGCGGTGACCGTCACCGCCGCGCCCTCGACCGCGTCGCCGTCGTCGTAGGTGAGCAGCACGTCGACCGTGTAGCTGCCATCGGCGTTGGGCTCGGCCTGCACTGCGGTGAACGCAGCGGTGTCGCCGTGGGCCATCGCCGGTGCCGCGGGCGTCAGCACCAGAAAGGCGAGCGCGAGGGCCGCGGCGCGCACGGGCCTCATGAGCCCCACCGGGACTGGCCGAAGCGGTAGCCCACCGAGCGGACGGTGGAGATGAGGCCGGCATGCTCCTCGCCGAGCTTGGCGCGCAGGCGCCGCACGTGGACGTCGACCGTGCGGGCGCCGCCGTAGTACTCGTAGCCCCACACCCGGCTGAGCAGCGTCTCGCGGGTGAAGACCTTGCCCGGGTGCGAGGCCAGGAACGTGAGCAGCTCGTATTCCATGTAGGTGAGGTCGAGCGGCACGCCGGTGATGGCGGCCTGGTAGGTCTCGAGGTTGAGGACGAGGTCGCCGTACTCGACGAGCTCGGGGCGGGCGCCGCGCCCGCTGGCCCAGAACAGGTGCTTCAACCGGGCCTCGAGCTCTCGGGGGTGGAAGGGCGCGAGGCAGAAGTCGTCGTAGAGGTCGTCGCGCAGCTCGAGGTCGCCCAGCTGGGTGCCGCTGATCAACAGGAGCAGCGGCTCGAGGGGCTGGTCCCGCTTGCGCAGCACCCGGGCCACGGCGAAGGCCCGTTCGGGGTCGTCGTAGGCGCAGATGATGGCGCCGTCCCACCCGCCGTCGGGCTCGCTGCGCTCGGCGGCCAGCTCGTCACCCACCGCCTTCCAGGGGTACCCGGCGAGGTCGAGGGCTTGAGCCAGCTCCGGGGGAGCGGGGTCGGGGAAGATCAGCAGTGGTTCCATGTGGACGCCCTCGATCACGAGATCACCAGGTCACCAGCTCGGCAGGTAGCGGGCCAACTCGAATGGTGTCACCTGCGACTTGTAGTCCGCCCATTCCGATCGCTTGTTGCGCAGGAACCACTCGAAGATGTGCTCGCCCAGGGCCTCGGCCACGAGCTCGGACTTCTCCATCTCGTCGAGCGCCTCGGCCAGTGACTGCGGGAGCTGGGTGATTCCCTCGGCGGCCCGTTCCTCGTCGGTGAGCTCGAACACGTTGGCCGCGGCCTCGGGTCCGAGCTCGTAGCCCTCTTCCACGCCCTTGAGCCCGGCCGCGAGCATCACCGAGTAGGCCAGGTAGGGGTTGCAGGCCGGGTCGGGCGACCGGTACTCGATGCGGGTCGACGACCCCTTGCCCGCCTTGGCGAGCGGTACCCGCACGAGTGCGGAGCGGTTGTTTCGGGCCCACGACACGTGCACCGGCGCCTCGTACCCCGAGATCAGGCGCTTGTAAGAGTTGACGAGCTGGTTCGTGACGGCGGTGATCTCGCGGGCGTGGGCGAGGAGGCCGGCGATGAAGCTGCGCCCGACCCCGGACAGCTTGTACTCGTCGTCGGGGTCGTGGAAGGCGTTGACGTCACCCTCGAACAGCGACAGGTGGGTGTGCATGCCCGAGCCCTGCACGCCGGCGAGGGGCTTGGGCATGAACGTGGCGTAGGCGCCGCGCTCGAGGGCGATCTCGCGGACGACGAGGCGGAACGTCATCACGTTGTCGGCCATGGAGAGGGCGTCGGTGTAGCGCAGGTCGATCTCGTGCTGGCTGGGGCTGTCCTCGTGGAAGCTGTACTCGATGGGGATGCCCATGGCCTCGAGCATGTGGATGGTGCGCTTGCGGAGGTCGCTGGCGACATCGGCGGTGGTGAGGTCGAAGTACGACCCGCTGTCGAGCGGCACCGGTGTCTTCGTGGGGTCGCCGTCGGCGAAGTAGAAGAACTCCATCTCGGGGGCGCAGAAGAACGAGAAGCCCCGCTCGTGGGCACGGTCGAGGTTGCGCTTCAGCACCTGGCGGGGGTCGCCCTCGAAGGGGGTGCCGTCCAGGTTCTCGATGTCGCAGAACATGCGGGCCGAGTTCTCGTCGTCCTCGGCCCAGGGCAGCAGCTCGAAGGTGTTGGGGTCGGGGCGGGCGAGCACGTCGCTCTCCTGCACGCGACTGAAGCCGTCGATGGCCGAGCCGTCGAACCACATGCCCTCCTCGAAGCCGTTCTCGAGCTCGGCGGGCGAGATGGCGACGGACTTGAGCTGGCCCAGGACATCGGTGAACCAGAGCCGGATGAGGCGCACGCCCCGCTCCTCGACCGTTCGCAGCACGTAGTCCTGTTGACGCTCCATCCCGGTAGTGAACCAGGGCGCTGCGAGGCTTTGGCGGCGCCCGACCCAGTTCACGTAGCGTTCATATACGGGCAATCGCCGAGAAATCGGTGGCCGCGAGGCTCTGTCCCAACCCTTGGGGCGCGCGAGGCGCGCACCGCACCTTCAATCCGCAGGAGGAACCGTGCAGGAACGCACACCATCCGAAGTGCTGGCCCTGGCCCAGGACGAGGGCGTCGAGATCGTCGACATCCGCTTCTGTGACCTGCCCGGCCTCATGCAGCACTTCTCGGTCCCCGTGAGCCAGCTCACCGAGGACGTGTTCGAGGAGGGCCTCGGCTTCGACGGCTCGTCGATCCGTGGGTTCCAGGAGATCCAGGAGTCGGACATGATCCTGATCCCCGACCCGAACACCGCGGTGATCGACCCCTTCACCCAGCACAAGACGCTGAACATCAACTGCTTCGTGCACGACCCGATCACCCTCGAGCACTACAGCCGTGACCCCCGCTACATCGCCAAGAAGGCCGAGGAGTACCTGGTCTCCACCGGTATCGCCGACACCTGCTTCGTGGGCCCCGAGGCCGAGTTCTTCATCTTCGACGACGTGCGGTACCACCAGAACCAGCACTCGGCGAGCTACTCGGTCGACTCGGTCGAGGCCTCCTGGAACACCGGCAAGGACGAAGGCCCGAACCTGGGTTACAAGCCCCGGTACAAGGAGGGCTACTTCCCCGTCGCCCCCACGGACCACTACCAGGACCTCCGCTCCGAGATGACCCTGGCCCTGCAGTCGGTGGGCATCGAGGTGGAGGTGCAGCACCACGAGGTGGGCACCGCCGGCCAGGCCGAGATCGACATCCGGTTCTCGCCCCTCGCCGACATGGCCGACCAGCTGATGCTGTTCAAGTACGTCATCAAGAACGTGGCGTGGGCCAACGGCAAGACCGCCACGTTCATGCCGAAGCCCGTGTTCGAGGACAACGGCTCGGGCATGCACGTGCACCAGTCGCTGTGGAAGGGCGGCGAGCCGCTGTTCTACGACGAGGCCGGCTACGCGGGCCTGTCCGACATGGGCCGGTGGTACATTGGCGGGCTGCTCAAGCACGCCAAGGCCGTCTGCGCCTTCACGAACCCGACCACCAACAGCTACAAGCGGCTCGTGCCGGGCTACGAGGCTCCGGTGAACCTGGTGTACAGCCAGCGCAACCGTTCGGCATCGGTGCGCATCCCGCTGTACTCGAAGAGCCCGAAGGCCAAGCGCCTCGAGTTCCGCTGCCCCGACCCGTCCGCCAACCCCTACCTGGCCTTCTCGGCGATGTTGATGGCGGGCCTCGACGGCATCCAGAACAAGATCGAGCCGCCCGACCCGGTCGACCGCGACCTCTACGACCTCCCGCCGGAGGAACTGGCCAAGGTGCCCCAGGTGCCGTCGTCGCTCGACGAGGCGCTCGAGGCCCTCGAGGCCGACCAGGACTTCTTGAAGGCCGGCGGCGTGTTCACCGACGACCTCATCGAGACCCACATCGCCTACAAGCGCCAGCACGAGGTCGACCCCCTGCGCCTCCGCCCGCACCCCTGGGAGTTCCACCTCTACTACGACATCTAGAACATCTAGTTACGGCACCCCCTCTGACCAGGAACGATGACGTCAAGAGGGGGTGCCGTGACACGCGTGTGACACGGGGTAGAGATCGAACCGTCGCGTGGCTCACCTGCGGGTCTGGGCGGACCAGGGTCGAACACTCGCTGCCGTTCGTCAACGCCCCAGACGCCCGCCTCCTCACCGGCGCAGAGTCCACCGCACCCGCCTGGGTCGAGGCCCACGCCGTCGCCCTCGTCGCCACCCTCCTGCATGGCATCGCCAATCGTCGCTAGATCGTCGGCGAGGCGGGGGGCGAACTCGGACACCACGGCCTTGGGTATCCATTGTCCAGTAGCTACTGGACAATGGACGCCAAACTGCTACCGTGGCCGGATCCGACCGTCCTCCTGGAACGCGCCATGCCTCTGACTCGTGTGGACACCGATCAGCAGATGCAGCTCGCTCTGGATGACCTGGTGGGGCTCGGTTCACAGGTGGATCTCCTGGACGTCGAGGTGACCGGTCCGGATCAGGTGAGCTTCCACTGGTCAGACGGCGGCGGGTGGCCGGCCCGGGTGCTCGCCTATGACGCGGTCAGTGAGTCGCTGGCGCGACACCTCGTTGTCGAGGCCGCACGGGGGGGCAAGGTCGTCGTCGCCAACCAGGTCAGCGCGGCGGCGCGTGGGTTCCTGAGCTCGGAGGGTTGGAGCTGGCTCGACCGGCGGCTCGGTGCTCACATTGCCAGCCGTGACCGTGACATCGAGATCCGGTTCGTCCCGCGCTCGACGCACAGCCTGGCCGAGGAGGGCGGGCCGGTTCTCAACCTCAGTCGGCCAGCGTCGGACGGTCCGATTCGAGGGCGGGCGGGGATCGCCTACGCCGCGGCACTCCTCCACAGCCCGGAGGACCCGCCGAGCTTCCGGTCGATAGCCCAAGCCGTCGACATGTCGCCGACCGCGATCAGCAACGCCGTGAAACGTCTCGCCGAAGCCGGTTTGGTCGATTCCGACAGCCGCCCGACGCTGCCAGAGCTGTTCTGGACCCTCGCTGAGGTGTGGCAGCCGTTGAAAGTCGTTGCCGTCGCGACCCTGCCCGCTCCGGACGACATCAGGCTCAACGCCCGTGCCGACCGGCTCGACGGTCCCGGATGGGTACTCGGTGGTGACCTCGCAGCAGCCGAACTCGGCGCACCTGTGGTCAACCTCGACCCGCGACCTTGGCTCTGGGTTCCTACACAGGTCGAACTCCGCAGGGCCGAACGGATCCTCGGCCCGGCCACATGGTCGGATCGGGCCGCGGTGCTCGCGGTTCCGCCGACCCCACTCGTGTGCCAACGGCGCCGCCCGGCCACCGCACTCGAGTGGCCGCTGCCGACCCCGACCTTCGCCGCCCTCGACCTCGCCCGCGACTCAACCCGCGGTCGCGAGATTCTCGCTCAATGGACGCCTGAGGGCGCCCCCGCCGTCTGGCGCTGAGTGCTGTGCCCGGCCCGGTCATCCTCCCCGCTGCACTCGATCCGCTGGTGCCTGCACTGCGATCCCTCCTCGCGCGGGGCATGCCACCGGTCGCCGTGATCGGCGGCATCGGGGTGAACGTCCAACTGTCCACCACCGACGAACCGCACCGAGCGACCCAGGACCTCGACGTGGTCGTCGACGACGACGTCTCGACGGCTGTCGAGGTGCTCGCCCAGGGGAACGAGCTCGTGCGCGAGAACACGGTGGTCGTCGCTGGCATCGAGATCGATGTCATCCCGACCGAGTCGATCACCGAGGATGACCTTGTCGACCTCGATGACGGGCCCCGACTGTTCGTCGCGGGTCACCGATGGGCGCTCGAGACTGCCGAGCCTGTGCAGATCATCGCCAGCGGTGAGACGGTCATCCTCGAAATCCCCGTGGCCTCACCGGCCGGGCTCGTCGCAACGAAGTCCCACGCTGTCGGGTACGCGCGCTCTGGTCGACGGGCGACCAAGCACGGTGGCGACCTCTATGACCTGTTCCGCCTCGTCGAAGCCTTTGACGCCCAGGGAGCGTTACGGCTTGCGCTCGGCGACGCACCGGGTGGCATCGGACGGACCATTGCCGAGGTCGTCGCGACCGAGATCCTCGCCCAACCCGCTCGGGCGATGCGTCAGATGAGCCCCGCGGCATCAAGGCCCCTCGATGTCGAACGGATCGTCGATGCCATGGAACCCTTCGCTTCCGACCTGACAGCGTGACGACCTCTCAGTCTCAGTGGGACTCACGACAGCGGTGCCTCGTGACACGCGGGTGACACAACAGGGTCAGATCAAGCGGGCTCTGCGTGATCCACCGGGATGCCACGTGGCCAGTCCCACGTGGGATCGCGGGCGTTTTCCCAGGTCACCGACCTGTGCTGGTCTGAACTAGAACATCTACCTACTAGTAGTAGTGGCAGCGCCATGACCAGGGCTTTTGTGGCCTCCGGGCCGTCCCGTGACACGAGAGTGACAGACGGGGGGCCCGGCGCTGATGTCATCGATCCCTGACTGTTGCGGAACCTTTCTGGACGATCGCGGACCCTAAAGAAAAGCTCGGGTTTCTTGTTGGTCAGTGCTAGTCTCGCGCTGTGGATGCGAACCGGTACGTCGACTCGGTCTTCGGTTCGGCGCGCCGCACCGGCGGTCGGCACGGGTACGTCGCCTTCTTTCCGCGTCCGATCCCCCGTCAGCTCGCGACTTCGCCCGAGAACCTGCTTCGCCTGGCTGATGCCGAGGCTGCCCTCGGGCGCCTTGCCGGCGCTGCGCGGTTGCTGCCGAACCCCCACCTGCTCGTGCGCCCGTACCTCCGTCGCGAGGCGGTTGCCTCCGCTCGAATCGAGGGCACGCAGGCGACCCTGCTCGATGTCTTCGATGCCGAGGCCAGCGACCAGCCGCTCGGCGCTGACGTCGAGGAAGTCGTGAACTACGTGCGGGCGATGGAGGGCGGGCTGCAGCGGCTGGACTCGCTGCCGGTCAGCACGCGCCTCATCCGCGAGATGCACGCAGTGATCCTTGCCGGTGTCCGAGGTCGGGACCGTCAACCAGGCGAGTTGCGAACGAGTCAGAACTGGGTCGGTGCGTCCGGCGCGACGCTCGAGACCGCGACGTTCGTACCGCCACCGCCCGACGAGCTCGATCGTCTACTGACCGATCTCGAGCTGTTCATCCATGAGACGCCGCGGCTCCCCCCGCTCGTGCAGGCAGCGCTCGTGCACTACCAGTTCGAAACCATTCACCCCTTCCTGGACGGCAACGGCAGGCTGGGACGCCTCCTCATCGTGTTCTTCCTGGTCGTCCGCGAGCGATTGCCCGAGCCCCTCCTCTCCCTGTCGCCCTACTTCGAGGCGAGGCGACCGCAGTACTACGACGCGTTGCAGAGGGTCCGCGAGCGTGGAGCGTTCGACGACTGGCTGAGTCTCTTTCTCGACGGTGTGCGCACGCAGGCAACCGACGCGCTGGCGCGAGCCGAGCGCCTCACGGATCTCCGCGAGCACTACCGCACTGAAGTCCAAGCGAGGACGCGTGGCATCGCGAATCAGCTCGTTGATCTCGCCTTCGAGCAACCGGTACTCAACACCCGACTGGCCGAGGCGCGTCTCGGCGTCAGCAGGCCGGCGGCCCTGAATGCCTTGCGGCAGCTTGCGGACGTCGGATTCCTCGATGAGGTGGCCGAGGGGCCTCGCGGCCAGCTGCGGTGGCGTGCCCAACAGGTGCTCACCGTCCTCACCGATGAGACCACCGGCGCTTGATCAACGGCGAGCGAACAGCGTTCGCCTCATGGGGACGGTCGCCGAGTTGGCAGACACATGGGGGGGACCGAGTCCCGTGCTCGGGCCAGGCCGTCGTCGACCTGATTGACGAGGGCGTCGTACTCCGGCCCCGTGAGGGGCTCGCCCGTGCCGAGCGACTCGTCGCCCATTGAGTCGGCGAGGCTCATGGCCCAGCGCATCTTGTTGGCCACGCCCAGATCGATCGAGGCGGCCAGGCCTGCAGCGCGCTTGAAATCAGGGATCTGGCGGACGCACTCGAGCTCGTCGGCTTGCATGCCCGCTCGTTGGAAGGCGTCGGCGGCCTCCTCCCACCACCCGAGGGCCGCAAGACAACGGGCCTCGACCCGCGGGTCGACGGGCTCGAGCCGTCGGTACAGCACGAGGGCGCGCGACGCGTTCCCGGACGCCTCGGCGCGCTCGGCGTACGACCGCAGCATCTGGTCGCGTTCGTCCTGCAGTTCGGGGTTTCGGTCCTGGAACCGGATCGCCAGCTCGGTCATGGCCGAGAACGGAGAGTCATCCGCAGGCCGCAAGACCTCCTCGAGCGAGATGACCTGTCGACGGGAGCGGTTGCCTGCATCCAGGGCGGCGCTGGTCTCGTCGTGATGCCGCACGCATCGGACGAGCACTTCCCGCTCCTCGATGCCAGCGTCGTCAAGGGCCGGTGTCCGACGCCCACCTGAATTGCCTATGGACCTCCGTGATCGTCATGCAGTTCCTTCGACCTGGGCGACGGTTGTCCGAGACGTACCCATCGGCCGCGACCCGTCAGATCCGAGGCGGCCGACCTGCGGTGAAGTGGTCGGGGCGTCGATGTCTGGCGTTCGTCGAGCTGTACCGCAGCCAGTGCGCCGAGTTGCCTGGCGTCGGTGGCGAGCGGACGATGGTCGCGACCCGGGTGGCGGAGCTGCCGACCAACTTCGGGGGTGGCAAGACCCACTCGCTGATCGCCCTGTACCACCTGGCGTCCGGCGCGCCCGTGGCCGAGCTCGCAGGTGTCGAGGCGATGCTCGTCGGCCAGATGATCAGCCCCGGCATGGTCCACACGAAGGACGACGGCACCGAGGTCCGCACCCTGTGGCGCGAGCTGGCCTGGCAGCTCGGCCGCGCCGAGGCCTACGCCACGGTCACCAAGGCGAACGACGTTCGTGCTGCCCTGACCGCGACGGGCGTTCGCAGCGTGGTCCTCGAGCGACTCGGGCTGCGCCGAGGCGACCGCATGGGCCTCGGTGGACCGATCAGGCTGACGACGGCCGACGGGTCGATCGGCCTGGGCGGGCTTCGAGGGCCGATCACGCTCCGACTGGATCAGCCAGACCTCGCCATCGCTACCGACGAGTCGATCGTTGTCGTCATCGAGAACCTTCAGCCCGCCGAAATCGTGTGCGCTCGCTATCGGGACCTTCCGGTCGTCTACACCGCGGGCCAGTTCGGCGGGGATGCGGCCCGTCTGATCGAACAGCTCGTCTCAGGCAACCGGCGCGTCATCGCGATCGTCATGCCGACCTCGGCGTTGTCCGCATTGCAGGCCGTGTGCTCGATGCCGCCCCGGGCGCGGAGATCATCGACGTCGGGTTGTGGCCTCACCCGGCACGGCGGCCTTCCCGGCCAGGCGGCGCGGCCGTCACCGGCCTGCGCGCGCCCGCCGTCGGTTCCAACCTCGCAGGGTTCTGTCGACAGGTTCGCCACCGCCGTGCTGGCACGTGGCTACCCGGTCGAGCAGGAGCTCGCCACCCCTCGACATCGTCCGGCAACTACTCGATTCCTGAGCCCGGTCTCGGCTGCTGCACTGGATGCGCCTGTCGATCACGGATAGTCGAAATCGACGGTGAATCCGTGGTGGAGAATGAGGTCGTCGAGGACAGCGCCGCAGTCGACGAGGTGTTCGCCGACGACGTTCAGCGCGTCGGTGGACCAGAAGGCGACGTTGGAGGATGTCTGCGGTGTCGTCCGCGAGCGGTACACCATGCCGTCGACCTGGTCCCACCAGCCATGCACGAGGTCGACGAGGTCGTGACAGGCGGTCCAAGTGTCGTCTTCGTGGCTCGTGTTGACGCGGTCATCGAGGCCGAGCAGATCGAGGACCTCCTCGTTTCGCAGGTCGAGGTAGCGGAAGGGCCGTGCGCAGGTGAGGGTGGCGAGGAAGTGCTCTGCGTGGCCGGCCTCGACGAACCGACCGGTGTCGCCGTAGCGCTCTCGGGCAGCCCCTGGCTGCGATGTGGCGGCGTAACGGCTCCGGAAGGCTCCCGAGGTCGGATCGAATCGGTACTTCGGAGCGGGGAACCCGGCCCAGTTCCACGCGGCGGGATCGGCTGCTTCGAGTCGCCAGAACTGCGTCCCGGTCGGGTACCCGCGCAGGTGGAGGCCCGCTGGCCGATCGTGGGGAAGGACGATCGGCATACGGCGAACGTGACTCGATCAGTGTCCTGAGCCGAGATCGAAGAGCAGGTTCCACGCCAACTGCTTCCGCTTCGGATCATCCAGGGCCTCGGTCAGGCTCCGGTCGCCGAGGTCTTCTCGACGAAGTCGCATGACGCGATCGGCAGCCACCGCGTCCTCGGTGAAGGCCGTGAGTGCCTGGAGCAGGGCGGGAAGGTCTGCACGCAGCTCGCCGGCTTCGAACTGCCACCCAGGGAAGTAGGTGACATTTCCGATCGTCCGACCAAGGAGCCTCCCTCGGCTCCTCAGCACATGCACGGCTTGCGCGCTCGACCGGTTGAGGAGCCGCTGGACCTCCGATGTCGTCAGAGCGGACTGCCGGAAGTCCTCGAGAGCGGACTGCCGTCGCGAATCGTTCAGATGGGTGGCTGCGACATGGGTGAACTCACCAGCATCGTCACTCGGGGCCTCGACGAGGACGGCGAGAATCCCCGCGAACTTCGCATCGGCTGACACACGCCGCGCTACCTGCTCGACGAGCTGAGGAGCAGATGGCGGCGCCATGGTTCGACCCTAACCAGGCGTACCGTCAATTTCAACAATTGAATCACAGAGCGGTGCCGCTGGCGCGCCTCCTCCGCCGGTGGCGTTTCGAGGCGCCGAACTGAGCGCTCGCGTGACACGGGCGTGACACAAGCGAGCGGGATCGAGCGTGACCCACCGTGAGTCCGGAGGGTCGGGCAGGCCTTCTCCCGACAGGGATCGCGGGCGTTCCCCCAGGTCAGCCGGTCGCGAACTGCTCGGCCGCGGCGTCGGACATCTCGTACGCCGTGCACTGGTCGCCGTCCTCCCCCTCGAAGCGAAGGATCTCCGTAGGTGCGGGATCCCCGACAACGGCGACCCCGATGCACCGGTCACCCGTGTCACGAACGGCGAACGCAATGACACCAGGGTTGTCGGGTCCTTGCGAACTCTTGTCGTCGACGAGGGTGGCGATGGCCGACACGGTCGTCGGATCTGCCGCAACAGCAGAGCCCGAGAGCGACAGGTCCGGGTAGACCTCGGCCGTGCCTTCGGCCAAGGCTTCGAGGTCGAAGGCAGCCTCGCCCCACTCGACCACGGTGTTCGCGTAGAACTCGGCGACGACGCGCGCATCGGTGATCTCGCCGCCGTCGACCCCGGTCGAGACTTCGCCGTCAGGCGCCACCGTCGACCGGGTGGTCTCCGAGGTGGTGGCGGCCGCAGAATCTGAGGACGCCTCGCCCTCGTCGGTGTCCGTCCCTCCACCGCAACCGAACAGCAGCACTCCCGCAACGACCAGTACCAGACCACGCTTCATCGTCGACCCTCTGTCATCGACCGCTGTGCGTCTTGGCCGAGCAGTGCGATCGAACCCGCTCGCGACCCCAACTGGACCTTGAACAAACTATCGTCTTCGACAAGGCACGGGTTGCCCCACAGCACAAGGGTTGTCCCACAGCACAAGGGTCGCCACGGATGCTCGGGCGCTCCGAGTCCGATCGACGCCGAGGTCGATACGACACGTACCTTCCCGACGGTGGACCTGCGCACACCCGCGATGTGAGTTTCGCCGCGTGCGTTCAGTGTCAGCGGCCGCGGTGGCGGTCGAGGCGGCGGCGGTCCTTCTTGGTGGGGCGGCCGGCACCGGGGTCGCGGGTGGGCGCCGGCGCCACCGCTGACCGTCTCACCTCCGGTGGCGTGTTGTCGACGAAGCACTCGGCGGCGAGGGACGCCCCCACCCGCGCATCGATCACGCGGACGATCTCCAGGACCCGACGCCGCCGGCCCACCGTGGCCTCGACGCGGTCGCCCACACGCACGGTCGTGGCCGGCTTGGCCGGGCGGCCGTTCACCCGCACGTGGCCGCCCCTGCACGCCGTCGTGGCGGCCGAGCGGGTCTTGTAGACGCGCACCGCCCACACCCAACGATCGACCCGGGTCTCGTCCACCGTCTCCATGGTCGCGTGCGCTCGGGCACAGCGAAGGTTCGTCGACCTTGGACCGATGGCGGACCAGGGCCCTCGTGGATCTGGCAGCACTCGTAGTGGTGGGTTCTGGTACTCTGGGTGTCCGGCGAGGCGAGAGATCCCGAGCGTCGGGGAGACCGCACACGAGGAGGCGCCACGATGCTGGCACGAGCACTTGTCGTGGCGAACGGCAAGGGGGGAGTCGGGAAGTCGTCGCTCGTCGCGGGGTTGTCGACGGCTGCCGCGTCCGGCGGCTGGAAGGTGCTCGTCGTCGACCTGGACCCCCATGGCGCCGTCGACCTCGACCTCGGTTACCGCCAGAGCGGCCTCACCGACGAAGGCGAATCGTTGTTCCGTGCGGTGGTGAACGGGTCGCCGCTGCAGCCGCTCGAGGGTGTCCGTCACAACCTCGACGTCATCGCCGGCGGCGGCTACACCGAGGCGCTCGTCGATCTCATGGCCGACCGCCTGCGGCGGGGTGACCCCACCGCCGTCCAGGCCGTCGACGGTCGCCTGGCCGAGGTCGCGCCGCGATACGACCTGGTCGTGCTCGACACGCCACCGTCATCCACGGTGGCGCTGGATGCCGCGCTGTGCTGCGGGCGCGCCGTCCTCGTACCGTGCGGCTTCGATCCCGGCAGCCTGGACGGGCTCGAGCACGTGTCGAACCGATATCACGCGGTGCGCAATGCAGGGCTCAACACCGAGCTCGAGCTGCTCGGGGTGGCGATGTTCGGCTTCGGCCCGGGGGAGAAGCGCTTGCGTCGCGAGATGAAGGCCGACCTCGAATACGAGCTCGACGGCCAGGCTCCCGTGTTCGAGACCTACATCCGCGAGGCGCGGAAGGCCGCTCGACACGTGCGCATGAACGGCCTGGTGGCGAGCGAGTACCTGGTTGCGGCGAAGAGCGCCCGACCCTGGTACGAGGACCCGGCCCAGGAACGCTTCGCGGTCAACGCTGAGGGCTTCGCCCAGGACTACCAGGACCTCTCCGGCGAGGTGCTCGACCGGTTCCGGTCGCTCGTCGCCGTCGAGGCCCCGGCCGGGGCCGCGTGGTGATCGAGCCGGGTATCCCCCGATCTGGCGTCGGATTCCGTCGCTGAGCGACGGTCCCTGACGCCAGTTCGGAGCGTTGGCGCGGAGCGGGGGCGGCTCAACGGAAGTTCGGGGCGACCTGTTCGATGATGGTGTCGAGCGCGTCGGCCCGCTGGTTGCCGGTCCCCAACGTGAAGTCGGGCACGATCACCTCGTCGACGCCGGCGTCGCGCCAGGCGGCCACGGACTCGGCGATGCGGTCGGCGGTGCCTGCCACGCAGGGGCGGCCCTTCACCATCTCGATCCAGGTCTCGGCCTCGTCGTTGTTGTCGAGCACGAAGAACAGGGCCTGGGTGGAGGTGGCGATGTCGCCGGGGTCGCGGCCGATGGCCTGGCAGCGCTGGTCGAGCACGGCGCGGCGCTCGGCAAGGTCGGGAGGCAGCGACCACATGTTCCACTCGTCTGCGTGACGGGCCACCACGCCGAGCATCCGTGGCCCCGTGGCGCCAACGAGGATCGGCAGGTGGCGCTGGACAGGCTTGGGCCAGGCGATGGCGTCGCGCACGGTGTAGTGGTCGCCCTCGACCGTCGTGGTGTCGTCGTCGAGCAGGCCTCGAACCACTTGCAGCGCCTCTGCGAAGCGGTCGACCCGCTGTCCCGGCGGGCCGAGGGCGATGCCGTACTGCTCGTGCTCGTTCTCCTGCCATCCCGCCCCGAGACCGAGCAGCAGGCGGCCGTCGCTGATGTGGTCGGTGGTGGCCGCCCACTTGGCCAGCACCGCCGGGTGGCGGTAGGTGATACCGAACACCAGCGCGGCCAGCCGCACCCGCTCCGTCATGCTCGCCAGCGCCGACAGGGCGGCGGTGGCCTCGAACATGGGGAGGTCGGCCGGAAAGGGGCCGCCGGCGTCGGCCATGAAGTGGTCGGCCACGTACACGCCGTCCCATCCGGTGGCCTCCACGTGGGTGACACCGTCGACGACCTCCGACCACGGCTGGCTGAGGTTGGTCCAGAGGGAGAAGCGCATGGCCCGATCCTTCCACCCCTGCCCGGCCGCCCGGGGTCAGTCCGTGGCTTCCGGACCGTCGCTGGGGACGAGCCCCTCCGTGCGAAGCCAGTCGGCAGTGATGGCCATGCCCTCGTCGAGGCCGATCCGAGGCTCGTAGCCAACCGCCCGGGCCTTCTCGATCGAGTAGCCCGCGTGGCGGGTCAGGTACTTGATCCACACTTCGGGCAGGCCGAGGGTCAGCGCCTCGTCCACGCTCATCTCGGGCAGCGTGACCCCGAGCAGGCGCTCATAGTGCGAGAAGAAGGCGCGGGCCGTGGTGCGGGCCCCGTCGGTGATGTTGAACGCCTCACCCGACCGGCCCGAGCCCATCACGGCCATGATCCCGTCGACGAGGTTGTCGACGTAGACGTGGTTGTGCACGGTCGGCGCCTCCGGGTCCTCGGTGAGCCACGTCCACAGGCCGGTCCTCATCAGGTCGACGGGAACCTTCACCCACGGGTCGCAGCCCGGGCCGTAGACGTCGCCGGGACGGATGACGAACACGTCGAAGACACCCGGCTGGTGGTGCTCGAGGACGGCCGCCTCGGACTCGATCTTGGTCTGGCAGTAGGGGTTGTCGGCGCCGTCGAGGGGGTCCTCCTCGGCCACGCCGTCGGCGAAGTCGAACCCGTAGACCATGACCGAGCTGAGTTGCACCATGGCCGACGCCCCCGCGGTGCGGGCGGTAGCGGCCACCCTTGCCGTCCCGCCGACATTGAGGGCCCGGTAGCCGTCCCAGTCGTCGTCGATGCCCATGCGGGCCGCCGTGTGCACGACCAGGTCCACGCCGTCGACTGCCGCGGCCAGTGTGTCGTCGGCGAGCAGGTCCCCGATGATCAGCTCTCCGCCGAGGTCGGCGTAGAAAGAGCGGGCGCCGTCGCCGAGGTCGAGCCCGCGCACCGTGCAGCCGGTGGCGGCCAGTCGATCGGCCAGGCGGCGGCCGATGAAGCCTCCACCGCCGGTGATCAGCGCGGTCCGGCCGGCATCGGTCGGCCTCTGCTCGGTCATGGTCGGAACTCCTGGCGCTCGTCGGTCTTGGGGTTGGTGTTCACCCACGGAACGGGGCCGCCAATTGGCCGACCCAGTCCTGGGGGAAGTCGGGCTGGTCGTTCAGGCCGATCTCGGCGTCGAAGGGCCGGTCGGTCGGCAGGAACGCGGTGCCGAGCAGGCGGTCCCAGACGCAGACGACCGCGCCGTAGTTCGTGTTGCCTTCCGCGGGGTCGGTCGAGTGGTGCCATCGGTGACGTTCGGGGGTCGACAGGACCGCGTTGAGCGGCCCGCTGTCGAGGTCGACGTTGGCGTGCTGGATCTGCCCGTAGATGCCTCGAAGGACCTGGTAGCTCAGGAGGGTGGGACCGTCGAGGCCCAGGGCGACGCTGATCACCTGATCGGCGGTGATGTCGACGAGCATCTCGACGGGGTGGAAGCGGGTCGCGTTGAACCAGTAGAGGCGACGGGAGCTGTGGTGCACGGCGTGGAAGCGCCAGAGGGCCGTCTCGTGCGAAGCCCGGTGAAAGGCGCTGTGGGCGAGGTCGTAGACGATCACTGCGACGGCGACCCGGGCGACCAACGGGAGCCTGCTCATGGCTTTCTCGGCCGTGCGGGGGCCGAGCCGACGCCGGAGCGGTGCCGTGACGACGGCCCCGACCGCCTGGGAGATGGCCACCGTCACGACCATGGTGGGCAGATCGGTGGCCAGGTCGCCGTGAGGCCCGTTCCATTCCCGGCGGAACGGGCGCGACCGCTCCGCCAGCGCCAGCCCGGCCCATCCCGTGCCGATCAGCGAGAGGGCCGCCAACGCGTCGGCCGTGGCCGACGGCATGCGCCGACCGAAACGGCGGGCGAGGCGGGGCCCCGCCAACGCCGCCAGGGCTGTCCCGCCGTACACCAGGACGGCGACGGCCCGCCCGCCATCGCGACGAGGGCGTGGCCAATCCTCACCCGCATGCTCCGGCCTGGCCCCAGCGGGGCGCATATCGCTCACTGCGAGACCTCAGCGTCCCCCGCAGCGCGGCAGGTTTCGGCGGCGCACCCCTTCAGGACGGCGACCCGGTCGTGGTGCCCGGCCACCGGGAGAACCGGCAGGATCGTGTGTTCCATCGGGTGTTCCCTCCGCTGGTGCTTCGATGAGTCGGGTGGCTTTCAGGCATCGGCGGCCGTGGCGCCGGCCCGACGGCATGCTTCTCTCCAGTGGTTTCGGTCGAAGGTGCGTCGCGGCTCCACCCGTCGGGACGGGACCCACTCGGCGGTGGGCCGCCCATCGCCCGCCTCGGCGATCGCCCACGAGGCTAGGCGCGCGGCACCGAGCGCGGTGGCCTCGGTGACCGGGGCCACCTCCACCGGGCGCCCCGTCGCGTCGGCCACCGCCTGCACGAATACCTCGTTGGCGGTCATGCCCCCGTCGACCCGCAGCACCTCGATGGCGAGCCCACTGTCGGCCTCGGCCGCCTCGACAAGGTCGGCGGCACGCTGGGCCACCCCCTCGAGCACCGCCCGCACGATGTGGGGCCTGGTCGTGCCACGGCTGATACCCGTCAGCGTGCCGCGGGCATCGAAGTCCCAGTACGGCGTCCCGAGGCCGAGCAGCGCTGGGACGAAGGTCACGCCCTCGCTGGTGTCGCATTGATCGGCGACGGCCTGTGCATCGGCCGTACGGTCGATGAGGCCGATGCCGTCGCGGAGCCATTCCACCGCGGTGCCCGCCGTCAGCATGACGCCCTCGAGCATCCAGGTCGTGCCCGCCCGGCTGCGCCACGCCACCAGTGACACGCTGCCCCCGGGCCCGAGGGTGCCGAAGCCCGGTCGGGATGCACCGATGCAGAGGTCCAGCATCCCGCCGGTGCCGAAGGTGATCTTGGCCATCCCCGACCTCGTGCAGCCCTGGCCCACCAGCGAGGCCGACTGGTCGCCGGCCAGCCCGGCGAGGGGTGGGGCACCGTCGAGCGCGGGTGCCGGGCCGATCACGCCGGACGAGTCGACGATGCGGGGGAGCGCCGTGCGGGGCACCCCGCTCGCCGCGAGCAGGCCGTCGTCCCACTCGTCGGCGTCGGGGGTGGCGAACCCGCTGCCCGAGGCGTTGGACGCATCGGTGACGTGGAGGGTGCCGCCGGAGAGGTGCCAGGCGAGCCAACTGTCGACGGTGCCGACGGCGTCTATGGCATCGCGGGCGAGGTCCAGCGCGGCCGTCGCCAGTGCATCGGCGTCGAACTCCATCAGGCCGGGCGCCGAGGTGATCGGCAACTGCTCGCGGTGGACCTCGTGGGTGATCGCGCCGTGGTCGTCCACGACGACGACACGCACCCCGCTCGTGCCGGCGTCGACCACCAGGATCGCCATCGACTCGCCCTACGCCGGCCGGCGACGTCGCGCCGGGGAGCCGAGCAGCTTCACGGGCTCTGCTCGGATGCCGGCAGGGGAAAGGTCACGTCGCCGAAGCGCGAGGGCAGGCCGAGCTTGCCGGGGTTGAGGATGCCGTTCGGGTCGAGCGCGGCCTTGACCGTGGCGAACGTGTCGAAGGCGGGGCCGAGGGCCTCGCGCATGAAGCGGGCCCGGTTCAGGCCCACGCCGTGGTGATGGCTCAGGTTGCCGCCTGCGGCCAGGATCGCGCGCGTGCCGGTGTCCCAGAGGGCGTTGTAATAGTCCTGCTTGCGCTCCTCGGGGGGCGTGCCGGCGAAGGTGAAGTAGAGGCAGGCGCCGTCGGTGTAGCCGTGGGACTGGTGGGAGCTGGCCGCGATGGTGTGTTCCACGCCCTTGATGGCCGCCACGGTCGTCTCGTAGATGGCGGGCAGGTCGCGCCAGCGACCCGTGATCTCGATGGTGTCGTAGACGATGCCCTGCTCGAGGAGCTTGGGGATGCCCGACACGTCGTTGCGCTCGCCGAGCCAGGTCTCCACCATGGCGGGATCGAGCACCGCGGCATCGGCGCACTCCTCGGCAACGATGGCGAACGAGGCGTCGACCACATGCGGGTCGCCCTCGTCGAGCACCAGCAGCAGGTGGTGGTCGGGGCCCGTGTGGAACTTCCAGTCGCTCTCGTGCTGGTCGTAGAGGCGCAACACGGCCGGGGACAGGCCCCGGCGCAGGATGCGTCGCGTGGCGTCGAGTGCGGCCGCGAACGAGGGGAAGCCGAACGCGGCCCGCCGCTCGTAGGCCGGGGCAGGGTGCAGGCGCAGCCGGGCGCCGGTGATGACGCCGAGCGTGCCCTCCGAGCCGACGAAGAGTTGATTCAGGTCCGGTCCCGAGGCCGATCGTGCCGCACCGCCGGTCTGGATCATGGTGCCGTCGGCCAGCACCACGTCGAGACCGACCACCATGTCCTCGATCTTCCCGTAGCGGTTCGACAGCTGGCCGGCGCCACGGCACGCGAGCCAGCCACCGACGGTGGACAGGTTGATCGACTGGGGCCAGTGGCCGAGGGTGAGCCCGTGGGTCTCGCGCAGCTCGTGCTCGAAGAGGTCGCCGAAGGTGCCCGTGCGCACATCGACCACCAGGGACTCGTCGTCGACCTCGACGATGCCGGTCAGGTCGCACAGGTCGAGCACCACGCCACCGAAGAGGGGGATCGTCCCGCCGACGCAGCCGCTGCGCCCGCCGGCCGCGGTGACCGGGATGTGGGCGTCGTTGCAGATGCGGAGCACGCCCGCGACCTGCTCGGGCGTGGACACGCGGGCGACGACACCGGCGAGGCCGCCGACCTCGCCGGCACGCGTCCAGTGCATGGCCAGGGGCCACCAGTCACGGCTCGACTCCACCCGGACGGCGTCGTCGAGCGACACCGTGACGCCGGTCGATCGCAACTGGTCGACGACCGCGTCGGGAACGGCCACCTCGCGGCCCGATCGGGAGCGGACCGAGTCGTACGGCTCTTCGAAGTCCACGAGGAACGACGGAGCCCCGTCGTAGAGCTCGATCGGGAATTCGTCGGTGAACGTGTTCTCGCCGGTGTCGGCGACGGTGGTCGGGTCGGGGGTCATCGGTGCTGTCCTTCTGGTAGTCGGTCGAACGGGGAGAGATGGCAGGCGAGCCCGTCGGGGATCGCCGGCGAGCCGGACAGAGCCGTCGTCGAGGCAGGCGGCGAGATCGGCCGCCTCGGTGAGGAGGGCGGCTCCGGTGCCGGTTCCGGCGGCGCCGCGGGAGCAGTCGCTAGGAGCGTGTTCATGGGCGGGGCCCTCCGTCGGGGGGCGCCTGTCCGATGCCCGTCAGCCGGCCGAGAAGCGCCGCGAGGTCTTGTCCCCGGACCGCCTCGTCATTGACCATCCCTTGCACGGCGGATCCTTGAAGGGCCAACGTCGACAGGGTCAGCAGGTCGCCGAGCACCGTCGGGTCGAGCGCGGGTTCCATCGGCAGTTCCACCGCCAACTCCCGGAGCCGGTCGTTGTGGGCCCGGGACACGGGTGCCAGCCCGGCTCGGAGGGCGGGGTCGGTGCGGGCGGCGGTGTAGAGGTCGAGGACAGCCAGGTAGCGGGGGTCCTCCATGGCGCCGACCAGCAGGTCGAGGGCCGCCGTCACCGTGGGTCGGCCGCTGGCGGCAAGGGCCGCGAACGCCGCTTCGAACTCCTCCCGCAGTTGGGCGAAGGCATGCGCGACGGTGGCGATGACGAGATCGTTCTTCGCGGGGTAGTACCGGAACAGTGCGCCCTGCGAGAGACCCGCGCGCTGCACCACCTTCGTGGTGGTCAGGTCGCGGTAGCCCGACTCGACCAGGCAGGCGAGCGCGGCGTCGACCAGCTTGAGCCGGGTTGACGAGCGGCGCTCGGCCTGGGTGACCATCCGAGGACTGTACGACAAGAGAAAGAGGATGACGAGTCACTTTATTGTTGGTACGGTGCGCCCATGACCTCCACCGGTACGTTCGATCGCGCGACGGCCCTGGCGCGCCTGGCCTCCGAGCGGTTCGACGTCCTCGTGATCGGCGGCGGCATCACCGGCGCCGGGGTGGCCCTCGATGCGGCCTCACGGGGGCTGCGCACCGCACTCGTCGAGCGGGACGACTTCGCGTCGGGCACGTCGTCGAGGTCGTCCAAGATGATCCACGGCGGGTTGCGCTACCTGCAGCACGGCGACGTCCGCCTCGTCTACCAGGCCCTGCGCGAGCGCCACCGCCTGGTCCGCAACGCGCCCCATCTGGTGTCCATCGAGCCGATCCTGTTGCCGCTCTTCACCGAGAACGGCCTGATGGACCATCGTGTGGCGCGACTGCTCGGCGCGGCGATGTGGGCCTACGACCTCACCGGCGGGTGGCGGGTGGGCAAGTTGCACGATCGCCTCTCGGTGGAGGAGTGCGAGCGCAGGGTGCCGACCCTGCCCCGCAACCGCATCTCCGGCGGCTACCTCTACTACGACGGCCGTGCCGACGACGCCCGGCTGACGCTGTCCGTCGTCCGGACCGCGGCGCTCGACCATGGTGCCGTCGTGGCCAACCGCGTGCGGGTGACCGCCATGGTGAAGGACGCTTCGGGGAAGGTGACGGGCGTCCTGGCCGAAGCCGACGGCGAGCCGATCGAGATCCGGGCGGCGGTGGTGGTGAACGCCGCGGGGGTCTGGTCGGACGAGGTCGCTCGGCAGGACCAGCCCGGAAGACCGCCGGGAATCCGGCCCGCCAAGGGGGTGCACCTGACCCTGCCGCGCTCGGTGGTGGGGGGCGACATCAGCCTCGGGCTGCCGGCCGGGAAGCACGGGTCGATCTTCGTCGCCCTTTGGGGCGACCTGGTGTACGTGGGCACCACCGACACGGAATACGACGGCCCGGTGGACGACCCCCAGTGCACGCCAGAGGACATCGCGTTCCTGCTGCGGGCGGTGAACTCTGGTCTCGACGTGAACGTGACCGAGGCCGACATCGTCGGCACCTGGGCGGGGCTCCGGCCGCTCGTGGCCGCAGGATCGGGACGGACCCGCGACATGAGCCGGCGACACCACCTGTCGGTCTCGACCTCGGGCATCGTGTCGATCGCCGGCGGGAAGCTGACCACCTACCGGGAGATGGCGGCGCACACGGTCGACGCCGTCGTCCGGCTGCTCGGTGGGCGCCGATCCCGCCGCAGTCGCACGAAGCGACTGTCGCTACGCGGCGCGGACGGCGTCGAACGAGCACGGTCGTACCGGGGTCTCGCCCCGGACGTGGTCACGCATCTCGCCGGACGGTACGGCGGCGAGGCGACCGACCTCTTCGCTCTGCTCGAGAAGCGGCCAGACCTTCTTGCGCCGCTCGTCCGCGGGCTGCCCTATCTGCTTGTCGAGGCGGTGCATGCCGCCCGCTCGGAGATGGCCACCACCCTCGACGACGTGCTCAGCCGCCGCACCCGGGCCCGTCTGCTCGCCCGCGACGCCTCCGCCGATGCCGCCGGCGCCGTCTCCGAGGTCCTCGCCGGAGAGCTCGGTTGGTCCGAAGCGCGGTGCCGGGCGGAGGTGGAGTCCTACCGGGCGTCGGTGGCCGCCGAGCGCACCGCAGCGGGCCTCGGCGGCGCCGGCCTCCTCAGCGAGGTTCCGGCCCCGCGATGACCAGGCGGGCGGCGCGCTGCATCTGGTGGGCGAAGTAGGCGTCGTGGTCGGCGATGATGCCGTGGAGGTGGCCGAACCGCTCGTAGCTGATGGCGCCGAGCACGGCAGACCAGGCCAGCAGCGTGCGGGCGAGCACCTCGTCGGGCAGGCCGGGGGCGACGGCGTCGCGGAGACGGGTGAGGTCGGCGTGCACGGGGCGCGGCATGGGCAGCGCCGGCGTCGGATCGATGTCGCCGGCGGCCAGGCCGTCGGCGACCAGCCGCAGCGCCACCAGGCTGACCCGGGCGGCGGGGTCGACGGTGTCGGTGGGTGCCTCGTAGCCCGGGACGGGGCTGCCGTACACGAGGGCGTAGTCGTGGGGGTGGGTGGCGGACCAGTCCCTGACCGCTGACGCCAGAGCCGTCCACCGGGCCTCGAAGCCACGGCGGGGCGGCACCCCGGCCTCGGCCTGCTCGGCGGCCTCGCCGACGGCATCGAAGGCGTCGACGATCAGTGCCGTCAGCAGGGCGTCGCGGCTGGGGAAGTAGCGGTAGACCGCGGACGACACCATGCCGACCTCTCGCGACACCGCCCGCATCGACAGCGCCGAGGCGCCCACCTCGGCGACCTGGCGCCGGGCGGCGGCC
Organism: Acidimicrobiales bacterium; assembly: GCA_041918615.1. Classification (GTDB taxonomy): domain Bacteria; phylum Actinomycetota; class Acidimicrobiia; order Acidimicrobiales; family DATDAH01; genus JAEUJM01. The sequence continues at coordinate 21,361 of JAYRVH010000069.1, read as the reverse complement.
TTGATCTCCTGCGTCAGCTCGGCCCGGGCGCGGGCCCTCGCGGTGGTCATGCGAGCACTGTACCAAAAAGAGAGCAGTGCTCTTGACTTTCTTCGCGGGCCGGTGCAAGATGCACCATCAAAGAAAGAGAGCACTGCTCTCGCAATCTGAGGAGGAACCCCATGGACACGACCCCGACGCCCATCGAAGGCACCGCCGCCGACCGCTACATCCGGCCTGATCGCTTCACCGAGAAGGTCATGAACCCTCTGGTCCGCTGGCTGGCCCGCCACGGCATCAGCCTGCTGGGCTCGCGCGAGCTGCGGATCGTCGGTCGCAAGAGCGGGCAGGTCCGGTCGAACGTGGTCAACGTGCTCGAGCGGGACGGTCGTCGCTATCTGGTCGCTCCCCGGGGGACGACCGAGTGGGTGCGCAACTTGCGGGTCGCCGGCGCCGGCGAGCTGCAGGTCGGGCGACGGGTCGAGACGTTCCGGGCCACCGAGCTGGCCGACGTCGACAAGCTCCTCGTGCTACGCGAGTACCTGCGCAGGTGGTCCTGGGAGGTCGGCAAGTTCTTCGAGGGTGTCGACAAGGACAGCACCGACGCCGAGCTGGCCGCAGCGGCCCCCGGCTTCCCCGTCTTCGCCCTCGACCCCGCGTAGTGGGAGCCCTCACCCGAACGATCCCGAACTCATCCCGAACTCAGCGCATCTACTCCCCTCTCAGCGCAGTGAGTGCGCTGAGTTCGAGGTCATGCTTGGGCGGGGCACTCGGGACGAACGGCACTACCGCCCGCAGCGGGCCAACCGCATCCTGAGGCCCATGGGGATCGTGAACACGATGGTGGGATGGGTCCTGCGGTCGCCGGCCCACCGACTGCTGTCCGGGTCGACCGCACTCGTCCGCTACACCGGCCCCCGCACGGGTCGGCCGATCACCACCCCGGTGCAATACGCCGCCGACGGTGACCAGCTCGTCATCCTGGTCGGGCGTCCGCGGACGAAGCGCTGGTGGCGCAACTTCCGCCAGGAGCGGGCCTTGGAGGTGCTTCTGCACCGCCGGTGGGTGCCGATGACCGGCCGTGCCCTGTCCGGTGCCGACGCGGCGGACGAGGTGGCAGCGCTGCTGGCGACGTACCTCGCCCGGTTCCCGAAGGCCGAGCGGGCGCTCGACGGCGATGGCGCCGACGAGCGGCTCCGGTCGGCGGTGCTCGTGAGATGCCGGCCCCGTTGACGAGCATCCGCGAACCCTCGGGGCCGACGAGGCGAGACGCCGCCGGCGAGCAGGGAATGGGGCACGAGATAACACAGCGGAAACATTCGGGCCGTAGCGTCGTCCGGTCGCTTGCCTGCGACCCGACCCGCACCGATTCCGCCTGACAGGAGCTCCCCATGAGTGACAGCGCTGCCCGCCGCCGAGCGATCGACTCGGTCACCCACTACACGGCACCCGCGCCGGGGTTCGCCAAGCACGAGTCGCCGGGCGAGTTGTTCGGCCAGAACGTGTTCAGCACGTCGGTGATGAAGGCACGCCTGCCGAAGACCGTCTACAAGTCCGTCCTCGCCACCATCGAGCACGCCGAGCCGCTCGACCCCGATGTCGCGGACGTCGTGGCGGCCGCCATGAAGGACTGGGCCCTCGAGAAGGGCGCGTCGCACTACGCCCACGTCTTCTACCCGCTCACGGGCCTCACCGCCGAGAAGCACGACAGCTTCCTCGAGCCCGACGGAACGGGTGCCTCGATCGCCGAGTTCGCCGGGAAGACCCTGGTTCAGGGTGAGCCCGACGCCTCCAGCTTCCCCAACGGTGGCCTGCGCCAGACCTTCGAGGCCCGCGGCTACACGGGCTGGGACGTCACCAGCCCCGCCTACATCCTCGAGAACCCCAACGGGAACACGCTGTGCATCCCCACCGTGTTCATCTCGTGGACCGGCGAGGCCCTCGACAAGAAGACGCCGATCCTCCGCTCGCAGCAGGTCCTCGCCACCCACGCCCAGCGCGTCCTGAAGCTGTTCGGGCACGAGAGCCCGGGCGCGGTGTCGTCGTTCGCAGGCGCCGAGCAGGAGTACTTCCTGATCGACCGCCACTTCTACTTCAGCCGCCCCGACCTCGTGTCGGCCGGCCGCACCCTGTTCGGAGCGCCGTCGCCGAAGGGCCAGGAGTTCGACGACCACTACTTCGGCGCCATCCCCGAGCGGGTGCTGGCCTTCATGCTCGATGCCGAGCGCGAGCTGTTCAAGCTGGGCATCCCCGCCAAGACCCGCCACAACGAGGTCGCCCCCGGCCAGTTCGAGATCGCCCCCGTGTTCGAGAAGGCCAACCTGGCCACCGACCACCAGCAGCTCATGATGGTGACGCTTCGCCGCGTCGCCGAGAAGTACGGCATGGAGTGCCTGCTGCACGAGAAGCCGTTCGCCGGCATGAACGGCTCGGGCAAGCACGTGAACTTCTCGCTCGGCAGCGCCACCGAGGGCAACCTGCTCGACCCCGGCAGCACCCCGCACGAGAACGCCCAGTTCCTCGTCTTCTGCGCCGCCGTCATCCGTGCCGTGCACCGCTACCAGGGCCTGCTGCGCGCCGTGGTGGCATCGTCCCGCAACGACCACCGCCTCGGCGCCAACGAGGCCCCGCCGGCGATCATGTCGATCTTCCTCGGCGACCAGCTCATGGACGTGTTCGACCAGATCGCCAAGGGCGGTGCCACCCAGTCGAAGGAGAAGGGCACGCTCATGGTGGGGGTCGACACGATCCCGCACCTGCCGAGCGACCCGGGCGACCGCAACCGGACGAGCCCCTTCGCCTTCACGGGCAACCGGTTCGAGTTCCGGGCGCCCGGCTCGTCGCAGTCGATCGCCGGGCCGCTGATCGCGCTGAACACGGCCATCGCCGAGTCGCTCGACCACATCGCCACCGAGCTCGAGACGGCCGTGGCGGCCGGCACCGACTTCAACGTGGCGGTCCAGGCCGTGCTGCAGGAGATCATCGCCGACCACGGCAACGTGATCTTCAACGGTGACGGGTACGGCGAGGAGTGGCAGGTCGAGGCCGAGGCGCGGGGGCTGTTGAACCTGCGCACGACGGTGGACGCCCTCCCGCAGTTCGACACCGACGAGGTGAAGGAGCTCTTCGCCAAGTACGAGGTGTTGAACAACCGCGAGCTGGCCAGCCGGTACGAGGTCTACCTCGAGCAGTACGTGCTGAGCATCGCCGTCGAGGCCCGCCAGACCCTCGAGATGGCCAAGACCCTCATCCTTCCGGCGGGCCTGCGCTACCAGGGCGAGCTGGCCGGGCAGGGCGCCAACCTCAAGGCGGTGGGCGTGGACTTCGACACCACACTGCTCGACGAGGTGTCGGGCCTGGTGAAGGACCTCAGCGCCGGGATCGCCGTCCTCGAGGCCGGTCTGGCCGGCCACGGTGGCGACACCACCCTCGACGAGGCCCGGTACGCCTGCGACACCTTCCTCCCGGCCATGCTCGCCGTGCGGGCCGCGGCCGACGGCCTCGAGCATGTCGTGGCCGACGATCTCTGGCCGCTGTCCACCTACCAGGAGATGCTCTTCGTGCTTTGACGGTCGGGGCGCCCGGCCCGCCCGGCTTCGTGCGGGCCGGGCCCTGCCTCTTGGATGGTCTTGGCTGTCCAGGTGGTCATTGCGGCTTCACCATCGCCGGTCTGGGGTCGCCGGGAGACCCTCTACCGGTCGAACAACGTCGTCAGGTCGAGGCCGAAGTCGGCGATGAGCGGCGTGGTGAGGGTCTCGCCGACGCCCACCTCGAGGGCGACGTCGAAGGTGGCCGCCTTCGACGACGATCGCCGGAAGACCAGGATCGTGTCGGACTCGGTGTCCACCAGCCAGAGCTCGGGCAGGCCGGCCGCCTCGTACCGCGCCATCTTCACGTTCACGTCGTAGCGCCACGTGGTGGGCGACCGCACCTCGACGGCGAGGTCGGGCGCGCCCTGGTGGCCCCGGCTGTCGCGGGCGAGGATGTGCTCGCCGGTGGTCCACCACACGTCCGGCAGGAACACGTTGTCGTCGTCGAGGCGGGTCATGAGTGCCGACCCGGCCTCGCCCACGCCGGGGTGCTCGTCCACGAAGCTCATCAGCTTGTGGAGGATCCAGTCGGCCAGGCGCTGGTGGCGGGTGTTGGGTGAATCCACGACCTTCTCCCCGTTGATGAGCTCGGTGTGCTTCAGGTCGCCAGGGAGGGCAACGAACTCGTCCGCGGTGAGGCGGGTCGGTGCGGTCACAGCCATGGAACGAGGGTAGTCAGCAGCGGTGATCGTGGGAAGGGGCGCGGCCGCGGCTGGTCAGGTCAGCCGCGGCCGTAGAAGAGGCGCTCGACGACGGCGCGGGCCTTGCGGGTGACCCGGCGGTACTCGTTGCGCAGGTCGGAGCCGGTGGTGTCGAGCGAGCGGGCCAGGATCGAGAGTCGCTCGGCCTGCTGGGGGAGGGCGTCGGCGGGACCGCCGTGCACGAGGAACCAGCGGTTGCGGGTCCGCTCGCAGAACCGGTAGGCCTCGCGGAGCACAGCGGCGTCGTCGGGAGCGAGCACGCCGTGACCCTCGAGCCGGTCGAGGGCGGCCATCGTGCCGGGCGCGTGCAGCCCGTGCTGCAGTTGCAGCAACTGGGCGGTCCACTCCACGTCGGACAGCGAGCCGCGCCCGAGCTTGAGGTGGAACGCCGCGTCCTCGCCGACCGGGATGCGCTCGTGCTCGACGCGTGCCTTCATGCGCCGGATCTCGCGGGCCTCGTCGGCGGTGATCCCGTCGCGCCACACCCACGGGTCGATGAGCTTGATGAGGGTACGGCCCAGGCTCTGGTCGCCCGCGACGACGCGGGCCCGGGTCCACGCCTGGCGCTCCCAGGTCTGGAGCCAGCGCTCGAAGTAGGTGGTGTAGCCGTTGAGGCTCCGGGCCAGCGGCCCCTGCCTGCCCTCGGGGCGCAGGTCGGCGTCGATGTCGTAGATGCGGGCGGCCGGCGTCTCGCCCTTCATGAACCGCACGAGGTGGGTGGCGAGCCGCTCGGCCTCTTCGATGGCGGCGGTGCTCGAGCCGTCGAACACGAACGACACGTCGAGGTCGCTGGCGTACGAGAGCTCGCCGCCGCCGAAGCGGCCCAGTGCGACAACCGCGAACGGGATCCTGGGCTCGAGGGCGGCGAGGGCCGCGGCGATGGCGGCCTCGCCGAGCGCCGTGAGGTCGCGGCCGACGGTCTGCACGTCGTCGATGTCCATCACGTCGCGCGCGGCGACGCCCAGCAGGTGGCGGCGCCGCCAGCGGCGGAGAGCCTGTTGGCGCCCCGCCGTCTCGCTCCGCCACTCCAGGACCGTCTCGGCGCTGGTGACGAGCTCGTCGCGGGGCCGGGTCCGCAGCCGGTCCGCGTCGCCCAGCCGTGCCACCAGGTCCGGCTCGCGGCCCATGATCTCGCCGAGCACCCGGCTGGTCCCGAGCAGCAGGCAGAGGTGGCGGGCCACCTCGGGCGACTCGCGGAACGTCGCCGCCAGCCGCCCGGTCCGCGCCGAGTCGGACGCCAGGTTTCGCAGCCCGAGCAGGCCCAGATCGGGGTCGGGCGACGCCGAGAGCCAGTCGAGCAACAGGGGCAGGACCTGCTGCATCAGGCGTGACGAGCGCGTGAGGCCACGCGTCAGCTCGGCGACGGCCTGGCGGGTGCGGTCGGCGTCGGTGAAGCCGAAGGCGGCGAGCCGGGCCTCCACCGCCTCTTCGCCGAGGGCGCGCTCGGTCGCGGCGAACGCCTCGAGCAGGGGACGGAAGTAGACCCGCTGGTGGATGGCACGGGCGGTGACCTGGTGGGCGGCGAGATCGCGGTCGAGTTGGTCGACGTCACTCTCCTCGGGCGAGCTGCGGTAGCCCAGGTTCCGTGCGAGGCGGCTGCGCTCGTCGCGATCGGTGGGGACGGCGTGCACCTGCTGCTCGTCGACCAGTTGGAGCCGGTGCTCGACCCGCCGGAGGTAGCGGTAGGCGGCGGCGAAGCCATCGGCGTCGTCCCGGTCGACATAGCCCGCTTCGGCCATCTCGGTGAGGGCGGTGAGCGTGGTGGGGGAGCGCAGCTCGGGGTCGAGGCGACCGTGCACCAGTTGGAGCAACTGGACCGAGAACTCGATGTCACGGATGCCGCCGCGCCCCCGCTTCACCTCGCGTTCGGCGAGGCCCTTGCGGGCGATCTCGGCTTCGGCGCGCTGCTTCATGGCCCGCACCGAGCGCAGGTCGTCGGCGCTGAAGTGGCGACCCCACAGCCGCTTGGTGGCGGCGGCGTCGTAACGGGCACCCAGCGCCGGGTGGCCGGCGACGGGCCGGGCCTTCAGGAGCGCCTGGAACTCCCACGGCTGGGCCCACTTGTCCCAGTAGGCCTCGTAGGACTCGACGGTCCGGGCCAGGGGGCCGTCGCGCCCTTCGGGCCGCAGGTTGGCGTCGACGCGGACGCAGCGCCCGGCCAGTTCGAGCACGGTGCGGGCCGACCGGATCATGGCCACCGGCTCTCCCTCGCCCACGAACATCACGTCGATGTCGCTCGCGTAGTTCAATTCGTCGCCCCCGAGCTTTCCCATCCCGATGACCGCCAGGTGGTCGGCCCCTGCCAGCTCGCAGGCGCCGGCGAGCACGTCCCGGCCCAGCGCGGCCAGCGCCGCGCCGGTGGCTTCCAGCTCGTCGATCCCCGCCAGGTCGCGCGCCGCGATGCGCAGGTATTCGAGCGCTCTGGTGGCGACGAGGCGCTCGGGGCTCGTCGCCGTGACGGCGACCGGCGCGTCGAGGTCGGCCAGCACGTCGAGGGCGGCCGGGTCGGTCTCGACCAGGCGGGTGAGCGACCGGCTGGCCGACGTGACGGCCAGGAGGGCCCGGAGCATCGAGGGGTCGGCGGCGAGGCGGTCGAGGGCGTCGGTGTTGGCGCCCGCGGCCCGCACCAGCCCGGCCCGCGCCGCGTCGGGCACCGGGCTCGCCTCGATGGCGTCGTCGATGGCCCGGTCGAACACGTCCCCGAGTCTGCCCTTCCTCGCCGGGGGCCGGAGGCGTCGCCGCTTCTACGCTGGCCGGGTGACCACCTCGCCCCTGACCACGCTGCCCCTGACCACGCTGCGTGTGACCACGCTGCGTGTGGCGATGTGCCAGCTCAACCCGGTGGTCGGCGACCTGGCCGGCAATGCCGACCGGGTGATCGAGGCCCTCGCCCGGGCCGAGGCCGAGGGCTGTCACCTCGCGGTGTTCGGTGAGCTCGTGCTCACGGGCTATCCCCCCGAGGATCTGCTGTTGAAGCCGGCCTTCGTGGCCGACAACCGGGCCGCCCTCGACCGGGTGGCCGCCGCCACCGGCCCGTGCGTGGCCCTGGTGGGTTTCGTCGACGTGGCCGCCGGCCCCGGCGAGCAGCCCGACGAGCCGGGCGAGCGCCGGCTGCACAACGCAGCGGCGGTCTGTGCGAACAGGTCGGTTGCCGGTGTCTACCGCAAGCGGCTGCTGCCCAACTACGCGGTCTTCGACGAGGAGCGCTACTTCGAGCCCTCCACCGACACCCTTCTCCTGTACGAGGTCGGCGGCGTGTCCGTGGGGGTCACCATCTGCGAGGACGCGTGGAGCGCCAGTGGCCCCATCCCCCGGCTCGCCGCGGGCGGCGCCCAGCTCATCGCCAACCTGAACGGCTCGCCCTACTACCGGGGACGACTGGCCGAGCGCGAGGCCATGCTCGCCGGTCGGTCCGCCGGGGCCGACTGCCCGATCGTCTACGTGAACCAGGTGGGCGGTCAGGACGAGCTGGTGTTCGACGGCGGCTCGCTGGTGTTCGACGGTCTCGGCCGGTTGGTGGCGCGCGCCCACCAGTTCCGGGAGGACTTCGTGGTCGTCGACCTCGACCTGGCCGAGCGCGTGGGCACCGAGCCGCTCTCGGTGGTCCCGGTCACGTCGACCCGCCCGGTGGACGGCCCGGCCCGCCACCCCCTGCCCGCCAGCCCGCTCGACCCTGTGGCCGAGGTGTACGAGGCCCTGGTGCTGGGCACCCGCGACTACGTCGTCAAGAACGGCTTCACCGACGTGGTGATCGGGCTGTCGGGCGGCATCGACTCGTCGATCGTGGCCGCCATCGCCGCCGACGCGCTCGGCGCCGGGCACGTCCACGGCGTGCTCATGCCGTCACGCTTCTCGAGCGGGCACTCGGTCGACGACGCCGCGGCGCTGGCGGACGCGTTCGGCATCGAGCACCGCGTCATCCCGATCGAGCCGGCACACGCCGGGTTCGAGGCGATGCTGGCCGGGTCGTTCGCCGGGCTCGCCCCAGACCTCGCCGAGGAGAACCTGCAGTCCCGCATCCGTGGCACCACCCTCATGGCGCTGTCCAACAAGTTCGGGTGGCTGGTGCTGTCCACCAGCAACAAGAGCGAGGCGGCCGTCGGCTACGCCACGCTCTACGGCGACACCGTCGGCGGCTACGCGGTGATCAAGGACGTGCCCAAGCTGTTGGTCTACGACCTGTGCCGGCACCGCAACGAGCGGGCGCTCGCCGAGGGGGCGCCCGCGCCCGTGATCCCCGAGAACGTGCTGACCAAGCCCCCGTCGGCCGAGCTGCGGCCGGACCAGCGCGACGACCAGAGCCTGCCGCCCTACGACGTGCTGGTGCCCATCCTCGAGGAGTACGTGGAGAAGGACCGCACCGCCGCGCAGCTGGTCGCCGACGGGTTCGATCCGGCGCTCGTCGCCCGCGTCGCCCGCCTCGTCGACAGGGCCGAGTACAAGCGCCGCCAGTCACCGCCCGGACCCCGCGTCACCCGCAAGGCCTTCGGCAAGGACCGTCGCCTCCCCATCACCAACCGCTACTCGGGTTGACATCAGATTGGTGGGGAGGCAAAGGGTGGGGGTGCTGGCCCGGTTGGTGGACCGGCCGGTGTCAGCGACTAGTCGGGCGCGGATGGCGCGGGCGACGACGAGTTGGTCGAGGGCCTCGACGCCGCCGAGCTTCCGCCGCAAACCACGACCTGGGAGCCAAGCGCACCCGGCAGCGGGAGCGTTGGCCTGCTCGCGAGGAGTGTGGACCGTCGGTTGGCCCGTCCGATCGCCGATGGAGTTTGCATCGCTTCTCGAGGTCTGCCTAGAGTTTCCTCCGGAGCAGCTTGGTGGCGGCCGCAATTCTGGTCACGCCCCGCGGCGCCTGAAGACGACTGCGATGATCAAGCGCAGCCGAACCCAACTTGGAGGAAATCAATGAGGCGACACAAGCGTGTTGCGATGGTGACCGGTTTCGTGGGCGCATTGGTCGCTCTCGCACTTCCGTTCGCTGCCGCCACTCCTGCGTCGGCATCACCGCCGGCCAACCTGGTGACTATCACCAAGACGGTCAGCGGCGTGCCAACTCAGGCCGGAAACTACGAAGTAGAGGTCAGCTGTGACGACAATGTCGCGGCTACCCCAACTGACACCCAGACGGCGACGATCCCCCAGGCCGGTGGGTCTGCGACGCTCTCCTTCCCCGGCGAGTACGTCGACTGCGATGTGAGAGAGACCCAGACTCGGCTCGCCGACTCGACGACGATTCAGGCCACGAGCCCTGACCTCAACTCGGTCATCACCAACGCGACTCCCAACGACGCAACAACGGCTGGAGGCTTGAACATCCAGTGGACCGGGGCGCTTGTCGGCGGTCGAAGTGCCACGGTCTTCATTCAGAACAACTTCTTCGGATCCAACCCGAACAAGGTCAACGTGACGAAGGCGTTCACGGGCACCCTGCCGGCCGGCGTGTACGCCGAGATCACGGTGAACTGCAACGCCGCTGGCGTCTACCCGGTCACTTCCAACTTCACTGCGGTGTTCACGGCGAACGGTACGCAGGAGGTCAAGATCCCGAAGACCGACCTTGGTCCTTGCCTGGTCACTGAGCCGGTTCTCTCCCCGACCACTGGGCTGCAGTCGCAGACGATGAACCAGCCAGGTGGCGTTCCCGGACAGCCCCTCGGGCTCGGGCTCGGTAGCTTCCTTCCCGGCGGCGGCACGGCCAACAATGCGAAGAGTGTGACGGTCACGAACCGTTACCTCGACCTGTCCACCAACCACATCGTCGTGACCAAGCGTGTCCGCGGTGACGTTCCGCTCGCCATACCGCACTTCGTCGTGAACGTCACGTGCAGCAACGCCGTGGGCGACCCCGCGAACGTGCCGCCAACCGACGTGCAGAACTTCGCATTCCCGGTTGCCGGTGGTACGCACACCTTCGACGTGTCGAAGGACTACCGCAGCTGCACGATTGCGGAAACCCCCAACCAGGGTCCTCCGGCTGGCGTTCCTGGAACCAACTACCAGGCCACGATCTCCGCAGCCGACGGGACGCTCAACAGCGTTGGCCCGGCTGACGTGCGGGTGACATTCGCCACGGGTAACAACCACACGGCCAACGTCACGGTCACCAACCGGTTCCCCGACCCGACTCCGAGCAACGTCATCAGGGTCCGAAAGGTGGTCGACGGGACCGCACCTGCGGGAGCGCTGTTTGTTGTGCAGGCGACGTGCTCCAACACCGGTGCCACCGTCCACTCGCTTCTCTTCGGAAACGGGCTGCCCGAGAACCAGGAGATCAAGATCCCGCAGGGTGCAGGTAGTGACACCTGCACGCTCCGCGAGTCGAGCAGTGGTGGCGCAGTAGCGACGACCTACGCAGGTCAGGCCGACAGCCCGACCTCCGTTGTCACCGCAACGCAGAATCCCGGCGGCAGGGTCGACATCACATGGCCCACCGCGGCGGCCGCGAGTGCGAGTGGTGACGAAGTTGGAGTTACGGTCACCAACCGCTTCACGGGTCCGAAGCCGCCCCTTGTGGCGAACACTCTGGTGGTCAAGAAGAAGATCCGGGGCGACGGTCCCACCCCGCCGAGCTTCACCATCCGGGTGCGTTGCTCCGGTGCTGGCATCACCGACGAGTGGAACCTGACCTTCACCAGCCAGGTGCTTCAGACCCTCTCGGTGCCCGCCACCCGGAACAGCTGTGTGGTAAAGGAGTTGAACGCACCCGCTGATGCGGCCGTCACGTACGAGGCCAAGTCGACGACTGCGGACGCGACTGCTGGGCCACGATCGGGCCGGATCGAGTTCGGCACCACCGGTGGCGAGGCTGGCAGGGTCAACGTGATCAACCGATTCCCGGGTGCTTGTGCCCCAGGAGTGAAGTACTGCTAGGCGGTTGAAGCACTTCCACCCACGCAAGTAGTAGCAGTTGAAGGACCCCCACAAGGCCAAGCCTTGTGGGGGTCCTTCAACGTGTGGGGATTCGTTTTCTTCGGGCTTCGGGGGGCTGTTGAGCGGGGTTACTGCGGGCGGGGGGATCCTGATCGGGGCGGTGGCGTACGCGTTGTTTTCTCGGGGGGCGTTCTACGGTCCCCAGTTCAAGGTGTTCTTCGTGTTGTGTGTGGTTGGGTTGGGTTTGGAGTCGGCTCGTCGGTTGCGGTTCGGTGAGGCGCGTCTCGCGGTTCCGTTGGGTTTCGGTGCGGTCATGTTGGCGGGGTCGCTGGTTGCTGCTGTGGGGGCGGGGTCGTTGGGTGACGGCCTGCCAACGTTCGGTGTGGTGGTGGCGGTGACTGCGGCGTTGGTGGTGGGGAGCGCGGAGCGTGGTTTGTCTCGGGGGCTGGTGGATGGATTGTTGTTGTGTGCTCTGCTGGTGGCGGGGTCGGCTTGGGTCGGGGTGGCGTTCCATTTTGGGCCGTGGGGGCTGGTGGTCGAGGGCTTGTGGCGGGGTGCTTCGGTGATCACGTACACGAACGCGGCCGCCGCGTTCGTGGGGATGATGTTGGTGGTCGCGACGGGCCGGTTGGTTTGTGTCCCTTCTCGTTCGGGACGGCTTGTTGTGTGGGGTCTGGCGGTGGGGTTGACGGTGACGATGAGTCGGGCGGCGGCGGCGGCGGTTGTGGTGGGTTTGGTTGTGGTGGCTGTTGGTGCGGGGTGGCGGCGCACTCTTCGGGCGTTGTTGACGGTCGCTCCGGGGGTGGTTGTCGCGGTTGGCGGTTTGGTCCCGGGGCTTCTCGCGGGTTCGTCGGCGCGTCCGTTGGTGGCGGTGGTGTCGCTCGAGGTGGGTTTGGCCGCGGTGTGGTTGACCATCGCAGCTAGAAAGGCGGCGGCGGTGTGTGTGGTGGCGGTGTGCGTTCTGGTGGTCGGTGTCGGTGGGACAGGGCGGGTCTTCGACGAGTTGGTGCGGACACGGTTCGTGGCGGGTTCTGAGGATCGCGGCGGAGAGTGGGGTGCGGCTGTAGGCGAGTTCGTCGACCGTCCGCTCACGGGGCAGGGTCCGGGCCGAGCGACGTTCGTGTGGCGGGCCTCCGACGGCCGCTGGTTGCGGGCGAGGTTCGCGCACAACGAGTACCTGGAGCTGGCCGCGACCCACGGGTTGGTGGGTCTGGTGGCTCTTGTCGCGGCCGTCGCTCTGGTTGTCTATGGGGGCATGCAACGCAGAACGCTGTCCGGGGGCGGGTTGTTCACGGTTGACGGCGATCGGGTCGGCGCGGCCGGCGGTTTGGTCGTCTTCGGGGTGCACAGCGCGTTCGACTTTTTGTGGCATGTCCCGCTGCTACCGGTCGTCGCCGGATTGCTGGCCGGGTTCCTGCTCGCCCCGGGGCGACCCAACCAGATGGGCCCGTCGAGCGGCCACCCGGATGCCTCTCTGGGTTCTGTTCCGGGCACGGGGTTAGTGTCCGACGACACGCACCCGCCGATCGTGAAAGGCAACTGATGACGATGTCTGGGTCTGGGTGGGATGGGGTGTGGCGTTCGTCGTTCGCCCAGGTCGGCGCCGCTGTTGTTTTCGGGTTGGTGGTGTCGTTGTTGGGGCCGTCGGTCATCGGGGCGCTCGGTACCGAGTCGACACCTTCTGAGGTCTGCAATGTTGCCGGGTCGACGGGTGTGTCGGGCACGGTGACCGAGTCGGGTTCGGGGTCGCCGGTGGCGGGGGCGTGGGTGGCGGTGTTACGGACTTCTGATTTTTCGATCGCGGGGGGCGGCATCGCGAACGGGTCTGGCGACTTCGCTGCTGGGGTCCCCGCGGGGTCGTACTACCTCTATGTGATCGACCCGGTGGGGGCGCACACAGCGGGGTTCCACGGTCCGCCGACCACCGTGGCGGTGACCGCAGGGAACACTGTCGATGCTGATCCGGTGATGGCCTCGACGAGGGGTTTGGTGACCGCGACGGTGACCGAGACCGGAACGGGCACCCCGATCGCGGGGGTGTGGGGGGTGGCGTTGTCGGCCTCGGCGGCGAACACCGGCGCGACCGAGGCCGCGGTGGCGGCGAACGGGTCGGGCCAGTTGACCCTGCCAGGGTTGCGGGCCGGGAACCATTTCGTGGGCTACATCGACCCGACGGGGGCGCACGGCACACGGTTCTTCCCGAACTCGCCGACCGTTCCTGGTGCCACCCCGGTGGCGGTGACCGCCGGGAACGCCTCCGCCGCCAACGCGTCGCTGCCCGCTCAGACCCTGGTCGGGACCGGGTCGACCATCACGGGCACCGTCACCGAACAAGGCACCAACACCCCGCTCGCCAACGGGAGGGTGCTCGCCCTACGGGCCGCTGACTACCAGATCGTGCGCGCCGCAGCAACGAACGCGTCGGGCCAGTACAGCCTGGACTTGGCCGCGGGTGCCTACAAGCTGGCGTTCCTCGACGCCACCGGGCTGCACGACATGGAGTGGTACGACAACCTGCCGTCTACCGGGTTGGCGTCGGCCGTGTCGGTGACCGCCCCGGGCGTGGCGAACGGGGCGCTGAACGCCAACACCGGCACCATGGCCGGGACGATCACCGACGACACCACCACCGCCCCGATCGGATGCGCGTGGGTGATCGCGATCGGCCCGACCGGCATCGCCGGAGGCGCGGTCACGAACCCTGACGGCACCTACACGATCGCCGGGCTGGCCCCCGGGACGTATCGGGCCACGTTCGTCGACCCGGTCGGCGGCCGCACCCAGGAGTACTGGAACAACAGCCCCACCTACCCCGGCGCCACCACTTTCAACGTCACCGCTGCCAGCGTCGCCACGATCAGCGCCGCCCTTGGCTACACGCCCCCACCGAACGACGCGTTCGCGAATGCTCAGGTGATCACGGGGGCCACCGGGACCGTGTCGGGCACCAACCGGGGGGCCACGAAGGAGACCGGCGAACCGAACCACGGCGGCTACACGGGCGGCAGATCGGTCTGGTACCGGTGGACCGCCCCCTCCACGGGCACCTTCAGGTTCGACACGTGCAGCAGCAACTTCGGCACGGTCCTCGCCGCGTACACCGGCACGACCGTGAACGCGCTGACCGCCATCGACGGCAACCAGGGTGGTTGTGGAGATGGGGGTAGCGAGGTCTCGTTCCCGGCCACGACCGGGGTCACCTACCGCATCGCGGTCGACGGGTACGACGCCGCCCAGACCGGCGTTCTCGCATTGAGTTGGGCGCCGATCGCGCCGCCTCCGTCGTTCCTGAGCGCGTGGGGCGAGTCCCTCGGCGGCGGCCAGTTCGACAACCCGTACGGGACGGCGGTCGACTCGTCGGGCAACGTCTACGTGGCCGATGTGGGCAACAACCGCGTCCAGAAGTTCACCTCGACAGGCACGTTCATCACCGAGTGGGGCACCCTCGGTCACGGCAACGGCCAGTTCGACGCCCCGTGGGGGATCGCGGTCGACCAGTCTTCCGGGAACGTCTACGTCAGCGAACTGTGGAATTCCCGGGTGCAGAAGTTCTCGTCGACGGGCACCTACCTCGCCCAGTTCGGCACCTACGGCGATGGGAACGGCCAGTTCCACCGGCCGCGTGGAGTTGCGGTCGATGCCTCAGGCAACGTGTACGTCGCTGACGACATCAACAACCGCATCCAGAAGTTCTCGTCGACAGGCACCTACCTCGCCCAGTGGGGCACCCAAGGCGGCGGCAACGGCCAGTTCAGCGGTGCGCTCGGCGTCGCGGTCGACCAGTCTTCCGGAAACGTGTACGTCACTGACAATGACGGCTCTTTCTCCTACACACGGGTGCAGAGGTTCTCGTCGACGGGCACCTACGCCAACGAATGGACGATCTCCTACGGCGCCGGTAGCGGCGGCGGGGTTGCGGTCGATGCGTCAGGCAACGTGTACCTCTCTTCGAGCGAGTACCGGTTCTCTGGCGGGTCGAGCTTCTGGGACGGCAGGGTCTACAAGTTCACCTCCACAGGCGCGCCCGTCACCGACTGGAGCATTCCTAGTGGATCCAGCGGATCCATCGGTGAGCTTGGGGTCGCCGTCGACCAGTCCTCAGGGAACGTCTACGTCACCGACAATGAAAACGACCGGGTCGTGAAGTCCGACTCGACGGGCACCAACCTCGCCCAATGGGGTACCGGCCCCAACGCCGACGGCAAGTTGAAGTCCCCGCATGGAGTTGCGGTCAACCAGTCATCGGGAGACGTGTACGTCGCCGACACGGGCAACAACCGAATCCAGCGGTTCTCCTCCACCGGAACCTACCTCGGCAAATGGGGCACCAACGGGACCGGCAACGGCGTATTGGAAGGGGTCGACCATGTCGCGGTCAACTCGACCTCCGGCGACGTGTACGCGACCGACCAGGGCGGCGACCTGGTCCAGAGGTTCTCCTCCACCGGCACCTATCTGGGTCAGTGGGGCACCAACGGGACCGGCAACGGCGAGTTCCACAGCGCGAACGGGATGGCCGTCGACGCCTCCGGCAACGTGTACGTCGCCGACGGCTTCAACGACCGGGTTCAGAAGTTCTCGTCGATCGGCACCTATCTGGGCCAGTGGGGCACCACCGGCACCGGCAACGGTCAGTTCGACGGCCCGGTCGAGATCGCGGTCGACCCTTCCACCGGCAACGTCTACGTCGCCGAAGCTGGAAGCTACCGGGTACAGAAGTTCACCTCGACGGGTACCTATCTCAGCCAATGGGATAGCGGCGAAGGTGGTGGCGGGATGGCCGTCGACGCCTCCGGCAACGTCTACGTCGTCGACCTCTACGCGCCGCGGGTCCGGAAGTTCTCTTCGACGGGCACCCTCCTCACCCTGTGGGGAAGCTACGGTTCGGCCAACGGCCAGTTCCAGTATCCGAACGGGGTCGCGGTCGGCCCCTCCGGCAACGTCTATGTCGCCGACGGCGGCAACAACCGCATCCAACGCTTCGGGTAGAGCCAGCGCGCCACGCCCGTCCACACCGCCGCCACCTTCGGGTCGATCGGAGCGCGGGGCGTGGTCCCATCAACGCCGAGCCCGCCTTCTCGGGCACCAGACGTTTCTCGGGCACGAGGTAGCGCCGATGGCAACCTGCCGAGGAGCGATCCCCGCCAGGGAGCAACCGCCGTCACGGTGAGACCGTCCTGCTTTGTTGTTCAGTGGACCCGGGAATAGACGATCTTGGCTGTGTCCTTGCGGGTGGTGTCGGCTGTAGAGGTAGCGGTGAAGCGGCGGGTCAGTGTGGCGTTGATCGGCGCCGCGTTCGTGAGGGTGGCCACGACCTTGATGTTCTGGGCGGCTCCCGGGGCGAGGCTGGCGGTCAGATAGGTCCCGGCGACCACTCGGCTGGTGATGTCGGTACCCCTGGTGAGGTACCGGATGGTCAGGCCCGCGCTTGAGGCGCTGGCCTTGACGCTGAGCCGCTGAGGTGACGTGCCGTCGTTCTGGACTGACATGCGGTTTGTGAGCACCGAGCCGGCACCACCGTTCCAGTTGGCGGTCTGACCGGTACCCGTCGTGTTGTAGATGTCGTCGCCGACGAGGTCGGAGCCGAACCTGAGTCGCACGTCGGGCTGTGGGCCGTCGGGACTGAAGGCGGTGACCTGGTAGGAGAAGGTGCGGGGGTTGCCGTCGATGAGCACTTGTGACACCGAGACCTGGTACACGTCGTTCGGGTGCGGGGTTCCCCTCGGCTCCCAGACCAGGGTGTTCTCGCCGTACCCGTCGTGGGGACGGTGTTGGACGAGCGTGGTCGGCGAGCCGTTCTTGGTCATCGTGACCGTCGCGTTGGCGAAGTCGGCCCCCGGGTAGCTGAACGACCAGCGAGGGAAGACCAACTCGTCGGGGACGTAGCCTGGGGGCGGCCAGGCCACGTACTCCTCCCGCGTCGCCGGTCGAGAGTCCCAGATGTGCGAATCAACGACCCACAAGGCGTTTGATCCCCAACGGCTGTTGGAACCTGGGATGTCGCCCGTGCCCATCTGTTGGGTCTGCGGGAACAAGACCCAACGCCGGTGGCCGACCGGAGCGTTGCTCGCTCCGGGATCGAGCATGTATCCGGTGACGGCCGCCGCCCCGAGCACCCGAAGATAGAGGTTCGAATGGCCCGCCCCCTCCTGGCCGTCGCTGCTGAAGCAGTCCCAGTCCGCCGGTGGGCTGTGCGAAAGGGCCTGGTTGGCTGACATCATCAGGGCCGCGGCCTGAGCTTTGGTGTTGTAGGTCGAGTCGAAGGTGATGTCGTCGCCCACCCCGGCCATGGCCCGGAAGTAGTTGATCCGGTTCAACACGCCCTGCTGGAACTGCAGCGATGTCGACCCCGGCGCGCAGGTGCTGGTCGAGCCCCCCGTCCAGCCAATGGCGCCATCGTTCGTGGCCTGGTAGAGCTGATCCCAGAGTTGCTGCGAAGCCTCGCGGGTCCCGGGCGAGAACCCCGACCCGCGTTCCCCGGCGCCAGTCGTCGACGGGCGTGAAGGGCCCGGGGCGGCTTCCCCGGTTGGCCGCACGGGCGGCGTCGACCCACCGTCGGCTTCAGGCGCGCCGTCGCCACCGGCCGGTGCAGGCTCGGCTTGGGTCTGTGCCGAGGCTTGGGAAGACGCGGTGCCCGACTGCGTGATGGTCGACCATGGCGAGTTCCCTGCAGGCGCGGTACCGGTCCCAGCCGCCAGCGTGAGTGTCGACGCCACCAACGCCGACACCACGAACCGCGCCACACCCGCCCAAAGCCTTGCCGCCGACGTCATGGGCCGACCGTAGTGCGGAGCCGGAGCCTCACCCACCTGAGGGCCTCGCCGACGAGGTGATCGGCGGGGCCGGGGTGCGGCCGGTCGACCGTCCTGGGATCCTGCCGCGGGTCCCGAAGGCCGCCGCGGAGGAGGGGTGGGTGGTTGTGGTGCCCGGGACCTGATCTGGTCGGACTGGCTCCTCTCGACGCCGTGAGAGTCGCCGACGACCTGAAGATGGCCCGGGTTCCCTGGTGGCGGTGGCGGCCAGCTTGACGTAGCGGCCGCAGCGAACGACCGGCGGTTGTGGCCCCGGTCGGAGCCGGGTCGGTAGTGTCGGCTTCAGGTCCGTGGTCCGGTTGGCGGGTCCGGCCGGGAGGTGGTTCCTGTGGGTTGTGGTCGCGGTCGGGGCGGTCTCGGAGTGGTTGCGGTGCTGTTGGTGGTGGCGTTGACGGCGGGGTCCGCAGGGGCGGTTTCGGCGCTGCCCGCGTCCCCTCCCGAAGGAAGCGGTGAGGTTGACGGTGCCGGCCCCGACGTGGGCGCGCCGGTTGGGGGCGGACACCTGTCGGGACAGTCAGGTGCGGTGTCGGCGACCGTCGATGGCTCTGCTGTCCCGCCGGTCGGGGTGTCACCGGCTGCTGGTGTCGAGGCTGCTTGCGCAGCGGGTACGGGTCGGTCGTTGTCGGGGACGCTTCGGGGTGTCGACGGCCGGTATGTGAACGCGATCATCAGTGTGGTGTTGACGACGGGCGACCAGACCCAACTCCTCGGGATGGATGGCTGCGCGGCGCCGCCGAGCGGTTACGCCGTCCAGGTGCACCTGAACCGTGGTGTGGGCGCCGGCGGTGCCACTTCGGGTGAACAGGAGTGGCGCGTCGATGGCCTCCCGGCCAACGCCACCAAGTTCACCTTCGAGGTGTATCCGTGGAACAACTCACCGAGCGGCGCGACGTGGGCGCCCTACGGCGGGATCGCGAAACGAAACATCCAGATCGGCGCGGCAGGCGTGGCGGGCATGGTGTTGCGTTTGCCGTTGGTGTGCGGTCAGCCGGGCGGGACGACCGGCGCGATCAGGGTCACGAACTTCGTGAACGGGTCGCCGTCGGGCAACATCACCAACCCGTTGGCGCTCACCGAGGACACGTCACGGACGGGGATCCAGGGGTTCCGGTCGATCGAGACCGACCCGCCGGCATCGACGACGTCGGTGGTGCTCGATGCGTTGGCGCCCGACCAGCGCTACAGCGGCTATGTCCAGTCGTCAGGGCGCACCGTCTACTACTCGGGTGTGGGTGTGCGTACCTGTAAGGAGACCCCGGTGTGGTTGTGGAGCGGGACCCGACCCCCCGTCGGGCCGCCCCGGTGGTCGTGGCTGCCCGTGGCGGTCGGCGGTGTCTACTACCCGGTCTCGGGGGACTTCAACGGCGACGGGAAGGACGACATCTTGTGGTACGACCCGAACGGGGCCGACCGCCTGTGGTTGTCCACCGGGACCGGGAACGGGTTCGCGGACCGGGCCGTGACCGCGGCAGGCGGTTACCGGCCGGTCGCGGGCGACTGGAACGGCGACGGGATCGACGATGTCTTCTGGTACCGGCCCGGCCCGGCCGGCGACCGGGTGTGGACCTTCCAGGCGGGCGGCGGGCACACAACCGCTGCCGCCGCTGCCGGGGGCGCCTCGACCACCTGGCCGGTCGCCGGCGACTTCGACGGCAACGGCTTCGACGACATCGTCTTCTACACGCCCGGGTCCACCAGCACCGTCTGGCGCCACGACGCCAACGGCCACACCACCAGAGCGGTGACCACCGGGGCCGGGTACACGGTGCGTTCGGGCGACGTGAACGGGGACAACCGCGACGACCTCGTCTGGCACCACCCCGGCACCGGTACGGTCCGCCTCTGGTTCGGACGCCACAACGGGTCCTTCGCGTCGCGCACCGATTCCACCGGGATCGCCCCCTACCAGCCGATCGTCGGTGACTTCTCCGGCGACCTCCGCTCCGATGTGATCTGGTACCTACCCGGCAGCGGCGCCGACCGCTACTGGGCGGGCCGGGCAGACACCACCCCCTACTTCTCCAAGGAAGGCAACGACCTGGCCGTCAACGGCAACTTCCAGCCCATCGTCGGGGACTGGAACGGAGACGGCACCCAGGACATCTTCTGGTACGGGCCCGGGCGCGAACCCGACGCTGTGTGGCGCTCGAACCAACTCGCCTGGAACATCTTCCCCGCCCCCTGACAGTGACACGCGACAGAACCATTGGGGTGGGCGGTGGGGGCGCTCAGTCAGGTGGTTGTTTGCGTGTGGGTGTGGGGTGTGGGTTAGTGTTCTTCGATGCGATCAAGAGAGAAGTTCCGTTCGGGTGTGGTCCGGTTGGCGGTGTTGGCGTTGTTGGCGTCGACGCTGATGGTGGTGGCGGGGATCGGTCCTGCTTCTGCTGCGACGGGCGAGATCACCGGTACTGTCACCGATGCTGCTACCGCGGCCGACCTTGCCGGTATCTGCGTCTACGCCACCGGCCCTGACTTCAGGTCCGATGTCACCGACGTGAACGGGGACTACTCGATCGGGGGCCTTGATGACGGTGATTACACCGTCTATTTCGAGGACTGCCTCGACATCGGCGATTTCGCTTCCGAGGTCTTCAATGGTGTCGCCAGCTTCTCGTTGGCGACACCAGTGACGGTCGCCGGTGGCGGTACCACCACGGGTATCGATGCCGATCTCGACGCGGCCGGCCACCTCGAGGGCACGGTGACCGCTGATGCCGGCGGCGCCCCCCTCGAAAACATCTGCGTCTTCGCCTGGAGCGACAACAACGGCTTCAGCGGGTTCGACGTGACGGACGCGGCGGGGAACTACGACATCGGCGGTCTGCCCACCGACAGCTACAACGTCGAGTTCTACGACTTCGGATCTTGCGGCGGCACGGGCGACTTCCTCGAGGAGTACTTCGACGACACCCGCGACTACTCTGCGGCGCTCCCGGTGGGGGTCGTGTCGGGTGCGGCTACCAGCGGGGTCGACGCGGGCCTCGCGGAGGCTGCTCATGTCACGGGCACGGTTCGTGCGCAGAGCGGCGTGCCGCTCGCCGATATCTGCGTGTCGGTCTCGGAGATCGCGGACCCGCCGGTCACCTTCGAGGGCGGCTTCGATTACACGGACGCGCAGGGGAACTACGACATCGGCGGGCTGCCGGCGGACAGTTACAAGGTTGCTTTCTCTGATTGCAACAACACGGGCCCGTTCGTGTCGGAGTTCTACAACGACACGGTCAACGAGGCGGCGGCGACGCCGGTGAACTTGAACGCGGGCGATACGCGTTCGGGTGTGAACGCGTGGCTGGTGTTCGTGCCGGCGGTGCCGACCCATCCGCGGGACACGACGGCTCCGACGGTGGATCTGCGTACCCCGCCGTCGGCGGCGGTGTACACGTTGAACGATGTCGTCGCTGCCGAT
>JAYRVH010000068.1:0-73684 GCA_041918615.1 Acidimicrobiales bacterium | reverse complement strand
CGGACCAGCGGGACACCCACCATGGCATGAACTCGTGGAGAGCCGGATGCGAGGGAACCCGCACGTCCGGTTCGGAGGACGGGCCGAGGAAACGGACCAGCCGCAAGGCGGCACCGCGCCTCGGCCCGATCCAACCACACCTGCGCCACCCTCCTGCTCGGTGAGGGTGTCCATCCCAAGATCGTCAGCGAACTGCTCGGCCACAGCGACATCAACGTGACCCTGAACCTCTACTCGCACGTCATGCCTACGATGCAGAAGCAGGCCGTCGACGCCCTTGACGACCTTCTCGGCGAGACTTTGGCTGTCAACAGCAACCCGAAGCACTGATTTTCCGCACCAGCCCGCGTAGCTCAGGGGATAGAGCATCGGTTTCCTAAACCGTGTGTCGCAGGTTCGAATCCTGCCGCGGGCGCCAGTTCGACCGACACGTCCCCCTCGGGAGCAGCGTGGTCGGGCGGGCATGGTCGCCTCAGGGGTTGACCAACCGATCCGCCTCTGGGAACGCCCCACCTGAGGGCGTGACAGCGAATAGGGAGGAGAATCCATGGCCTATGACGGGGAACTGGCGGACCGGGTTCGAGGCGCGATCGGGGACCACGTCGGCTTGTCCGAGCGCAAGATGTTCGGGGGCCTCGCCTTCATGCTCGACGGCAACATGGCCTGCGGTGTCATCGGCGACGAGATGATGGTGCGGGTCGGGCCCGACGCGTACCCGGCCGCACTCGCCCAACCCGGGGCGAGAGAGATGGACTTCACCGGCCGCCCCATGCGCGGCATGGTGATGGTGGCCGCCGAGATCCTCATCGAGGACGACCGGCTGGCCGAGTGGGTGGGCCTCGGCGCCGACTACGCCGGCTCCCTGCCGCCGAAATAGGCAACTACGGGCGAACCTCGCGGACACCGGGAAGGCGAGCACCTCGTGCCCACGTCGCCGCCAGAGCCACCGAGCCCGCGAACACCCGCAGCCGCCAACGGACGAGACGGTGCGCGTCCCAGCGCGCCCGAAACAGATGCCCGCCTGGATCAAGCCGCGGCCGCCAAGCCCTCTTACCCTGAACCCGTGACCCGTTCCACCCGACCACTGGGCGAACCGAAGGCCGACCGACTGCCGGTCGACCATCTCCATCGCGCCCGGATCCTCGCCGTGCACGGCGCCGCCGTGGCCGCCGGCGAGCCCGGCTACATCGACCCCGTCACGGGCTACTTCGTGTTCACCGCCGCCGACCTGGCCTCGAGAGGCACGTGCTGCGACACGGGCTGCCGGCACTGCCCCTATCCCTGACACAGGCGGTACCCCTGAGCCGCCAAGGTCCTACGCTCGCGGCATGAAGATCGTGTCGCTCCTGCCGTCGGCCACCGAGATCGTGTTCGCGCTCGGCCTCGGCGACTCGCTCCAGGGGGTGAGCTTCGAGTGCGACCACCCCGCCGAGGCCCGCACCAAGACCGTCGTGTCGGGCACGGCCCTGCCCACCGACGCGGACCAGACGGCGGCGGCGATCGACGCCGCGGTCGCCGAGCGCATCGACGCGGGCGAGCCGATCTACACCCTCGACCGCGACGCCATCGCCGCCATCCAGCCCGACCTGATCCTGGCCCAGGACCTGTGCGAGGTCTGCGCCGTGCCGTCCGGCGCCGTCACCGAAGCCCTCGACCAGCTCGGCTGCCGGTCGCAGGTGTTGTCGCTCGACCCGATCACCCTCGATGACGTGATCGACGGCATCGGCGAGGTCGGTGCCGCCACCGGCACCACCAGCGAGGCCGACGCCCTGATGACCGGGCTGCACGACCGGGTCGAGGACGTCCACGACGCCGTCGCCCGGTTCCGTCGCCCCCGGCCCCGCGTCCTTGCCCTCGAATGGTCCGATCCTCCGTTCAGCGCCGGCCACTGGGTGCCCAACATGATCGACGTGGCCGGTGGCGAGTCGCTGCTCGCCCCGCCCGCCAGCCGTTCCCGTCGCCTCACCTGGGACCAGGTCTCGGGCGTCGGCGCGCAGATCGCGGTCTTCATGCCTTGCGGCTACCACCTCGACCGGGCCGTGACCGAGGCCCAGACGCTGCTCGAGCAGCCGGCGCTGGGTGGCGTCGAACAGCTCTGGGTGGTCGACGCCGATGCCTACTTCTCCCGCCCGGGGCCCCGGGTGGTGGACGGCACCGAGCTCCTGGCGGCGATCCTCCACCCCGGCACCTTCGGCCCCCCCGACCCCGAGCGAGCGACCCGACTCCGCTGACCGCCGCGCCGGACACGCCGGGCACGCCGGATGGGCGGGCCGACCAACCCGATCGCCTGGTAGACCCGACCGGTGCCCGACACCGCCAGCCCGGCCTTCGCCGCACTCGTCGGCACAGGTATCGGCCTGCTCTTCTTCGGGCGCGCCACCGGCCGGGCCCTGGCCCATGTCGTCACCCTCGTCCACGAACTGGGCCACGCGGGCGTGGGCATCCTCGTGGGCGGCCGGGTGCGCCGTGTGTCCATCGCCCTCGACGCCTCGGGCGAGACCCTCACCCTCGTCGGCGGGCGCCTCCCCCGCCTGCGGCTCACGTTGTTCACCCTGGCCGGTTACCCGGCACCTGGACTGGTCGCGCTGCTCGCGGCATGGGCGGTCTCGAGCGGGGACCACCGCACGTTCCTGCTCGTCAGTGCCGCCTTCTCCGCCCTGGCCCTCGTGCTCTGGGTCCGCAACCTCTGGGGCATCACGGTCTTCGCCGTCACCGTCGCCGTCCTGTGGCTCGCCGCCACCGAAGGCGACGAAGTGATCACCCGCACGGCCACCATCGCACTCGCCTGGCTGCTCGGGCTCGGTGGGCTGCGCTCCGCCTGGCACCTCGCCCGGGGGCGTTCCCGTGCCGCGGGCGGGCTCAACGACGCCCAGCGGGTCTCGCAACTCACCCGGGTCGTGCCGACGGGCCTGGTGGCCGCCGGGTTCGTGGTGCTGTCGGCGGCATGCCTCGGGCTCTCTGCCGCCCTGCTCCTGCGACCGACCTGACCCAGACCCTCAGGTCGGCGCACGCCGCGCCGACGGGGTACAGAGTCCGTGGCGCCAGAGGACAGCCGGGGGACGAGCCCGAGGACAGCCCGAGGACAAGGGAGAGGCGATGACGGCATCGACAGACACGACAACAGCGGGGATGATCCACCGGCTGCGCGGCCCGGCGTCGCACGTCATCGTCGACGTGATCGACCCCGGTGCGGGGAGCACGCCCGTCCGCCAGGCGCTGGTGGCCATGGCGGCCCGCCCGACGAAGCCGTCGGCAACGCCCACGACACTCCTGAGCGCCGGGATCGTCGTCGGCGCAACGGTGGTCAGCGCCGGCATCGTGAACCTGGCGCCCGCCTTCGCCGCGCTCGCCTTCGCCGCCGCCGTCGTGATCGGCGAACGGGTCGTGCAGCGCCGCGCCCGGCGCACCAGTCACGACACGCCGTGGGCGTCACTGTCCGGCCAGGCGTTCGGCGCCTGGGAACCGAACGCTCCCGACGGCCGTTGCCGGCTGCTCGTCGATCAGCGGGGCCTCGCCGTCGCCGAACTCGGCACGAAGCGTCGCCCGCAGGCCGTCATCCTCTGGGACCGGGTGGCCCGGATGGTCGTGGTCCCCGGTCGCGAGCGAAGCACCGATCCCGGCATCGTGATCCACCGCGCCGACGGCCGCGCCGCGGTGTTCCTCAGTTCGATCAACACCCACGAGGTGCTTCACGCCCTCGACGAGGTCGGTGTGCTAACCGACATCGAACAGGTCATGACCGGAGCGACGACGGTCCGACGCTCCCCGACCGCCAATGCTCCGACCCGCGCCCCCGCCGGGGGCCAGGCGGCTTCGAACGGCCACGCCACCACGGCCACTCCGGCCATCCCGGCTGCGCCGACGTCGGCACCACCAGACGCCTGGAGCCGCCTCACCCCGCCGCCACCCCGCCGCTGACGGGTCCACCGGATTCCGCTCGCGGCCGGCGCGGAGCGGCGGAGCGGCGGTCAGAGGTCGGGCAGGCCCAGCGCCAGGTTGGGGGCCTCGAGACCGCCGTCGATCTCGATGACCTTGCCGGTGACGAAGCTGCCCGCGGGCGACGCCAGCCACAGAGCGCCGAGGGCGATGTCGGTTGGCTGGCCCAGACGCCGGAGCGGCGTGTTGTCCACCATCTCGCGCTCGAGCTCCTCGTTGTCGAGCACCGTCTGCAGCGCAGAGGTGGCCACCGACCCCACGGCGATGGCGTTCACCCTCACCTTCGGGGCCAGGTCGCACGCCAGCAGTCGGGTCAGGTGTGCCAGGGCGCCCTTCGCAGTGCCGTAGGCCACGAAGCCCCGGTCGGCCCGGCGGCCCATCATCGACGAGATGTTGACGACGCTGGCACCGTCGCTCGCCAAGAGGTGCGGGGTGGCCGCCTTCGTGAGTGCGAACGCCGTCGTGACGTTGAAGTGGAAGGCCCGTTCGAAGAAGCCCTCGGACGTGTCGAGGAACCCACGGGGAGCCGTCCCGCCCACGTTGTTGACCACCGTGTCGAGCCGACCGAACTCGGCGACGGCCCGATCGACGAGCACCCCGAGGTTGGCGGTGTCGGTGAGGTCGGCAGGTACCAGCACGGCACGCCGGCCCAGGGCCTCGATCTCGGCCCCCACCTCCTCGAGCTGCTCCTGGGTGCGGGCCGACAACACCACGTCGGCCCCGGCCTCGGCGTAGGTGCGGGCGATGGACGCGCCGATGCCGCGTCCGGCGCCGGTGATCACGGCCACCCGGTCGGTCATCAGGAATTGATCGAGCACGCTCATGTCTTCTGGTCTCCCTCGGGTTCGAGATCTCGTTCGTAGCGCCAGCCGTCCGCCACCATCCAGAGCCGGTGACGTGGGCCGTCGGCTTCCGGGTCGGCGGTCTCGTACCCGGCGTCGCCGTGCCACAGCGCCACCGCACCGCCGTCGACCCGGGCGATCTGGGTGACGAAGTGCTCGACGGGGGACGATTCGGCATCGGCCACGGCCTCGGCGACCGTGGCCGGCCGGGACAACCGGTCGAGGCTTCGCCAGGTGGGCGGGCTGAGCTCGATCTCGCCGAGGTCACGACGCCGGATCGCGTCGGCCGGCTGCGCCCACGTGTGGTCGTGGATCTCACCGCCGTCGATCATCACCTCACCGGTGGGTGCGGGGGCCAGGAAGAACCAGGTGGCGAACCGCTTGATGGCGATGGCCGGGGGCGTCCAGTGGGCGAACGGGACGAGGCTGCCCTCGTCCACGACCAGGCCCGCCTCCTCGGCCGCTTCGCGCACGGCGGCGCGGCGGGCGGCACCCAACCCGTCGACGGCGGGGTCGTCGACGGCGGGGTCGTCGTCCAGATCGCCAGGGTCGACCCGCCCCCCGGGGAACACCCAGTGCCCCCCGGCGAACGCCAGCTTCGAGTTGCGCCGGAGCATCAGGGTCTCGAGCCCCGCATCCGTGTCGCGCAGCAGGATCACCGTGGCCGCCGGGACGGCGTCCGGCACCTCTCGGGAGACGTCGTCGGTGAACATCACGAACTCGCCCACATCAGGCGTCGGTCGCCATCAGACGAGGTACCGGCTGAGGGTGTCGACCACGCAGGCGGGCTTGTCGTTGCCCTCGACCTCGACGGTCACCCGCACGGTGGCCTGCGCCCCGCCGCGCACCGGCTCGGCTGCCGTCAATGCGCCGTGGCCCCGGATTCGGGCACCTACCGGGACGGGGGCCGGGAAGCGCACCCGACCGGTGCCGTAGTTCACGCCGAGCGACGCCCCCTGGACCTCGATGAGCTGCGGCAGCATCCAGTTGACGAGGGACAGGGTGAGGTAGCCGTGCGAGATGGGGCCCCCGAAGGGCCCGGCGTCGGCCCGCTCGCCCGGCTCGTGGATCCACTGCCACGTCCGGGTGGCCTCGCTGAACTGGTCGACCCGCTCCTGGGTCACCTCGAGCCAGTCACTGCTACCGAGGTCGCGACCGACGGCATCGAGCAGCTCGTCGGGCGACGCGAAGACCGTCGGCACTACCCGACCTCGTCGAGGACGACCAGGGGCCTTCGGTCTCGGAGCCCGGCGATTCCCGATGCTCGTCGCCGCGGCGTCGCCTCACGATCCATCCGAGCACTGTAGAAGCCCGTGCGAGGACCAGGGTGACGGAGATGAACACCAGGCGAACCGACCGGTAACAATGCACATCATGCGCCGCCGGACTGCCTTCCTGCTCACGTGCCTCGCCCTGCTCGTCCTCGTGTCCGGAGCCTGCTCGAGCTCGGGCTCGCCGGCCAGGGTCGCCGAGCCGGCCGGGGCCACGCCCACCGCCGAGGCGGCGTCGCCCGACGACACGGTCGCGCTCAACCAGATCCAGGTGATCGGCTCGCACAACAGCTACCACATCTCCAACTTCGACCAGATCGGCGGGCTCTCCCCCGCCGCAGTCGCTCTCGACTACACACACCAGCCGCTCACCGAGCAGCTGGACGGCGGACTGCGGTCGTTCGAGCTCGACGTCTGGCTGCAGGACGGCGCCCTGCACGTGTTCCACTTCCCCGACTTCGACCCGATCTCCACCTGCGACCTCTTCACCGACTGCCTCACCGAGATCCGCGAGTGGTCGACCGCCCACCCCGGCCACGTGCCGCTCGGCGTGCTGGTCGAGGTGAAGGCCCAGCCCGAGGAGTTCGGGGCCGACGGCATCGACCAGATCGACGCCGACATCCGCTCGGTGTTCGCCGACGACGAGATCATCCTCCCCGACGACGTGCGCGGCGATGCCGCCACCCTCGCCGAGGCCGTCCCCGAGGGCTGGCCGAACCTGGGCGACTCGCGTGGCCGTGTGATGTTCGCCATGGACAACGAGGACGCGATCCGCGACCTCTACACCGAGGGTCATCCGTCGCTCGAGGGACGGGTGCTCTTCACCCCCTCGGCCGAGGGTCGGCCCGACGCCGCCTTCATCAAGCTCAACGACCCGGTCGCCGACCTCGACGAGATCCAACGCCTGGTCGACGCCGGGTTCATCATCCGAACCCGGGCCGACAGCGAGCTGCTCAGAGCCCAGGGCGGTGACACCACCGATCGAGAGGACGCCTTCGCCAGCGGCGCCCAGTGGGTGAGCACCGACTACCCGGCCACCGAGCCGCCGGCGCCCCGGAGCGGCTACACGGTCGAGTTCCCCGGCGGGGGCTACGCCCGCTGCAACGTGGTCAACGCCCCCGAGAGCTGCGACGACGCCCAGATCGATCCCACCACCCCCTGATCCGCCCGCGGGGCGGAGTGACCATTGTCACGGCTAGCGTCGGGGTCATGAAAGAGCTCGTGTACCACCGCATGTTCCTCCCGGGCATGACCGCCAACGCCACCTCGACCGCCATGATCGACGGCCCCACGCGCCGCACGTTCGCCGAGCACGGCGACCGCGTGCTCCGCCTCGCCAGCGCGCTGCGCACCGAGCTGGGCATCGAACGGTCCGACCGGTTCGCCGTGATGGCCACGAACAGCAGCCAGTATCTCGAGCTGTACCACGCAGCCTTCCTGGGCGCCGGGGTGATCAACCCGCTCAACCTGCGCCTGGCCGGCAAGGAGCTCGACTACATCGTCCGCGACTCGGGCACCGAGGTGGCCTTCGTCGACGCCATGTTCGCCGAGCACCTGCACCGGGCCATGGCCGAGGGCGACGGCGACAGCCCCCTCCGTCACGTGGTCCTGATCGGCGACGGCGACGTGCCCCACGACATCTCGTACGAGGACCTCATCGGCGCCGGCGAGCCCGACGTGCCCGAAGAGCCCGAGGAGGACGACCCCGTCGTGCTCATGTACACAGGCGGCACCACCGGGCTGCCCAAGGGTGTCCTGCTCGACCAGCGGGCCGAGATGTTGAACCTCTACCACGTGGCCGCGGTGCAGTCGTTCGACGCCACGCAGATCTACCTGCACCAGACCCCGCTCTTCCACGCCGCGTCGATGGCCGCCGTGCTCGGCATTCCCGCGGCCGGCGCCACCTCGGTGATCATCCCCCTGTTCGACCCCGCTGGCGTGCTCGACCTCATCGAGGCCCACGGCGTCACCCAGACCGTCATGGTGCCGACGATGATCGCCATGTTGTTGAACCACCCCGACTTCGCACCCGAGCGCCTGGCGTCGCTGCGCTCGCTCACCTACGGCGCGTCCCCGATGCCCGCCGCGATCCTCGACCGCCTGCTGGCGCTGTACCCCGACCTGGACATCAGCCAGGGCTACGGCATGACCGAGTGCTCCTCGGTGCTCACCTACCTGCGGCCCGAGGATCACCTGGAGGGCGGCGAACTGCTCCGGTCGTGCGGTCGCCCCGTGCCGGGCGTGGTGCTCTCGATCCAGGACCCGGACGGCAACGAGCTGCCGGCGGGAGAGACCGGCGAGGTCTGCGCCCGGGCCGGCAACTTCATGCGGGAGTACTGGAACAAGCCCGAGGCCACCGAAGAGGTGTTCGCCGGGGGCTGGTACCACACGGGTGACGCCGGGTACCTGAGCGACCGCGGCTACCTGTTCCTCGTCGACCGGGTGAAGGACATGATCATCACCGGCGGCGAGAACGTGTACTCGGCCGAGGTCGAGAACGCCATCTCGACCCACGAGGCGGTGCTGCAGGTGGCCGTGATCGGCATTCCCCACGACACCTGGGGCGAGACCGTGCACGCCATCGTCGTGCTGAAGCCCGACGCCACGGCCACCGAGGTCGAGATCATCGACCACGCACGAGGCGCCATCGCCGGGTTCAAGCTGCCGAAGTCGGTCGACTTCCGCGCCGATCCCCTCCCCCTGTCGGGCGCCATGAAGGTCCTGAAGAAAGACCTCCGCGCCCCCTACTGGGAGGGCCAGGGCCGCTCGGTCAACTGAGCACGACCGTCCATCCGTTCCGGCAGTTCTGGTAGGCCACGACCTCCAACTGGCGCGGTCGGGGGGCGTCGCGCAACGCGACTAGGGTCCCGCGCCGACCGCACGGTGGAATCGGGCCCTCACCGGCCGACGGTCACCAGGACCCACCACGCCGCCCAAGGGATGCCGAACATGTTGCTCGAAGACGTCGATCTGTGTGACCCGGACCGCTTCGCACGGGCCGAACACCACGAGATGTTCACGGTGCTGCGGGCCGAGGACCCGGTGCACTGGACCCCCGAGCCCGATGGCCCGGGCTTCTGGTCGATCACCAGGCACGCCGACCTGGTCGCGGTGAACCGTGACCACGAGACCTTCAGCGCGGAACAGGGCGGCATCACCCTGATGGAGCCCTCGTCCTACGACGCGGCCATGGACATGCGCGGGAAGATCATGGTGATGACCGACCCGCCGCGGCACACGCGGTACAGGATGCTCGTCAACAAGGGCTTCACCCCCCGGATGATCGGGATGCTCGAGTCCCACCTCGCCTATCGGTCCGAGCTCATCGTCGACTCGGTGATCGAGCGGGGCGAGTGCGAGTTCGTCACCGATCTGGCCGCCGAGCTGCCGCTGCAGGCCATCGCCGACATCATGGGTGTCCCCCAGGAGGAGCGCCACCTGCTCTTCGAGTGGTCGAACGCCATGGTCGGCGCCGACGACCCCGAGTACAACAAGGACCCCGACAACAAGGCCAGCGCCCAGGCCGCCGCCGCAGAGCTCTACATGTACGCCGCCGCCCTCGGTGAGGCCCGTCGCACCGATCCCCGCGACGACATCGTCACCCGGCTCATCAACGCCGAGATCGAGGGCGACAAGCTCACCTCCGAGGAGTTCGAGCTGTTCATCCTGCTCCTCGCCGTCGCCGGCAACGAGACCACCCGCAACGCCACGGCCCACGGCATGCACGCCCTCATGACCAACCCCGACCAGTTCGCCCTGCTCTGCGCGCAGCCCGAGCTGTTGCCGACGGCGGTCGAGGAGATCCTGCGCTGGGCGTCGCCGGTGCTGTACTTCCGCCGTCAGGCCACCCGCGACTACGCGCTGCGCGACAAGACCATCAAGGCCGGCGACAAGGTGGCCATGTGGTTCGTCTCGGGCAACCGCGACGAAGAGGTCTTCGACGACCCCTTCCGCTTCGACGTCACCCGCACGCCCAACGACCACATCGCCTTCGGTGGTGGTGGCGCCCACTTCTGCCTCGGCGCCAACCTGGCCCGCCTCGAGCTGCGCCTGCTCTTCGAGCAGATCATCCGCCGCACCCCCGACATGCGCCTGGCCGGCGACGTGGAGCGCCTGCGCTCCAACTTCATCGGGGGCATCAAGCACATCCCCGTCGCGTTCACCCCGGGGCCTCGGATGCACCCGGTCCCCGTCCCGGCGTAACCCGCTCGGGCTGCCCAGGCCGGCGACTCCAGGCGTCTGCGAGCCTCGGCCCGACGCCACCGAGGGGATCCTGCCATCACGTCCGTGCCCACGGTGCGGGACCTGTCCCCGGGTCGACCTGGCCGTGCTGGGCTCGACCAGCCTACGCGGCGGCGCCGTTCAGGGCTGGTCCGACAGCACCTGGCCGACCGTGCGGGTCGCCATGGTGACGAAGTCGGGGTTGGTCTCGGCGTAGTAGGGGATGATCAGCGCGGCCTGGTGCAGGGCGATGCCGCGGGCTCGCGCCCAGGTGGCGTCGTCGACCTCGAGGGCAGATCGATAGGTGGCCCGGCCGGCGGGGCCGAACACGCTCCACGCCGCCACGACGTCGGCGGCGGGATCGCCCGCACCCGTGCCGCCGAAGTCGATCACCGCGGTGAGGCGCCCGGTCTGGGGATCGACCAGCAGGTTGGTTGGCAGCAGGTCGGTGTGGATCCAGGTGCGTCGGCCGTCCCATGCCGGCGCGGCGAGGGCGCGGTCCCACGCCTCGGTCGACGCGTGCCGGTCGATCACGCTGTCGGAGGCGACGATGGCGGCCCGGGTCACGTCGTCGAGGTCGGCCAACGGGTGCCGACCTGCCAACGGCGCACCGGCAGTGTCGACCCGCCGCAGTTCGAGGACGAAGGATGCCAGTTCGCCAGCCAGTAGCTGGTCGTCGGCGCTGCTCGTGGAGTCGGGGCCGGGAGTGGGGTCGTAGTTCACGCCCTCGATCCAGCGGTAGATCGCCCAGCCGAACGGATAGCCGAGCCCGGGTTCGCCCCGATGGACGGGCTCGGGGATCGCAAGCGTGAGGTGCGGCGCCAGCCGGGGCAGCCAGGTCAGCTCGCGGTCACCGCTGTCGGCCCACTCCTTCACCCGGGGAAGGCGCACGCACAGATCGTCGCCCAACCGGTAGATGGCGTTCACCGTGCCCGTCGACGCGATGGTGCGCACGGGCCGAGTGGTCAGGTCGGGAAACTGCTCGGCCACCAGCTGCTCGACCAGCGCGGGGTCGATGTCCACCTCCCCCTCGTGCATCTTCGCCACCACCCCGGGCTATCAGACGCATCGCCCCTGCCCGGGGGAATTTGCGCTGGCCGCGAGGCGTTTGTTGAAGATCGCGCCGCTCCCAGGGTGCGCTTCCTGCATTGAATGGCTCAGCAGCGGGAGTCGCTCGCGGTGATGCTGCGGATGGGCGCTGGAAGCTCGCTGCGCACCGTGTGGAGGTGGTGACTCACGACGACATCGAGACGCGTTCGGACGGCGCCCGCTCTCCTGCTCAGATCCGGGCGGGGGCTCGAGCGTTGGTGGTGGTGTTGGGGTCTCGGGTGTGGTGTTTGGTGCGGGGGTCGTTGGTGAAGGTGCGGCCGTCGGGGCTGGTGGCGGTGTAGATGCCGGTGTCGGGGTGGCGTTGGAGGGTCCAGCCGCCGGTGTGGATGAGGATGTGGTGTCGGCGGCAGACGAGGGCGCCGCGGTCGAGGTCGGTGTGGCCGCCGTGTTCCCAGAAGTCGAGGTGGTGGCCGTCGAGCCATTGGTAGGGGCGGTCGCAGCCGGGCCAGGGGCAACAGGGGCCGTCGCGGCGGGCCATGGCGCGGCGTTGGGCCCGGTTGTATTGGCGGTTCTGGCGGCCGACGTCGAGGATCTCGCCGTCCCGGTCGACGATGAGGGCGCCGATGGGGCTGTCGCAGAGGAGTCGTTCGGCGTCGCGGAGCCCGAGGGGCCGGCCGTCGATGGTGCAGGTCTCCCAGCCGGGGTCGTGGGGGGCCCGGTCGGCGGGGAGGAGGAACTGGGCGAATCGGTGGCGGGTGAGGGTGTCGGAGTCGACGACGATGTCGGCGGTGACCGACGGGGCGTCGCCGGTGTGGCCGCGGAGGTGGCGGCGACACAGGTCGGCGAGGGTGTCGGCGCCGCGTTGGTTGGCGGTGCGGGGCCCTTCGGGGGTGTCGGTGGTGTCGGGCGGGTTGAGGTCCTTCATGCATGCTTTCCAGAGGGCGCAGGTCTCGGGGTCCAACACGCCGTCGGGGACCCCCCAGCCGTCCATGAGCTCGCGGACCCGGAACCCACGTTGGGCGTGGTCTCGGGGGGCGCGGTCGTCGACGAGGTTGGCCCAGTTGCGGCACACCGCGGCGAAGTCGGTGGGGTTCATGTCCCGGGCGGACTCGAGCAGCGATTCCTTGCAGATGGCGAACTCTGTTTCGTGGTGGGTCTCGGCGCGGGCCATCGCCGTCACATGGGCGGCAGTGATGCCGCCTTGGGCGAGGGCGTCGGCGATGTCGGGGTGGCGGGCCACGAAGCGGGCGTCGTCGACGAGGCGGGACCCCTGGGTCTTGACCATGGGGGCCTGCCACGCCAGCCAGGAAGCGGCACCG
Organism: Acidimicrobiales bacterium; assembly: GCA_041918615.1. Classification (GTDB taxonomy): domain Bacteria; phylum Actinomycetota; class Acidimicrobiia; order Acidimicrobiales; family DATDAH01; genus JAEUJM01. Next base: position 61,045 of record JAYRVH010000068.1, on the reverse strand, counting down.
AGCTGCCCGTCGAGCGCCCAGTCCTTGCCGGCGTCCCAGTCGACGACCGCCCGCAACAGCACGGCCTGGGTGCGCTCGGCCAACCGGGCCAGGCCCCGCACCCGATCGGCGCGGGCCGCCGCCGACCACCCACGCCGGTCCTCCGAGGCGAGCTCCTTCAGCCCCAGGTGGCAGCCCTCGATCGGATCGAACATACGTTCATCCTACGAAGGGGGTCTGACACTGTCGGATGCCGGTCGGTCTCATCCCGAGTGCTTCTTCTTCCGCATCACCGGGCGTGGCCCGCTTCGGCCGACTGGAGTCGTGGCAGTCGCCCAGGCAACCGCGTCACCCTCGCGTGTGCGGCGGGGGTCGCGTCATGCAACGGGCCCCCTCCCCTCCCCGTGCGCTGTGCCGAACTCGGGGCTGAGCCTCCATGGACCGAACACGCGCACCGGCTTTGCCACCGCCCCGCGGAGCCGCCGACCGTGTCCGGCACGGCAGCGCACCTCGGCACTCATCCCTACGTCGACCGCCGCCACCACCGTGGGGCCTGCCACCCCCCGTCGAGCGTCAACCGGGGCGCGAGGTGGGCCGCCAGCGGGCGAAGACCACCAGGAGGAGCCCGACGAGAGTGACCGCGACACCGCGTTTCAACAGCTCGTCGGCCGTGGGCTGCTGCACCAGGTTCTCGAGGAACTGGACCACGAGCACCAGCACCAGCGTGGTGGCGATCTTGGCCTTGAGGTCGTCGAACGAGGTCGTCGACAACGCCGGCGGCACGTCGAGGTCGTGGACGAAGAGCTCCCACAGGCCCAGACCGATGATGAGCATCACGGTGCCGATGAGGATGACGTCGACCGCCGCGAACAGCTTCACCAGCGCGACGTCGTCCTCCGAAGACCCGCCGAGGAGCGAGTCGACGAACGAGACCGCCTTCGCGATCGACCACGCGTACGAGGCAGCCGAGAGCACCAGAGCAGTGGCGGCCCCGATCACCGCGAAGTAGCGGGCGCCGTCCAGCACGCTGGCCGCCCGCGACCTCGGCGGAGCCTGACCAGGCTCGTCGGCATCGAAGCTGTCCACGCCCAGATCCTACGAAGCGAAACCACGCCGTCAACCGGACGGCGGGCTCAAGGTCGTCTGCACGTGGGTCCACCGATTCGACTCGGGCGAGGGCTGCGATCGCCGTATCGGGTTCGAGAGTCGGCGTTCGCCCACGCCACGGACACGCAGCCAGCCTGATCGGCCCGGCCGCACCAGCCGGTAGTGTCGCCCGGTCATGGGCGACCTGAAGCTCGGCATCCAACTCGGGTACTGGACGGCGAAGCCGCCGGACGGGCGAGACCTGATCGAACTGGCCCAGACCGCGGAGCGTCTCGGCTACGACTCCGTGTGGACCGGCGAGTCGTGGAGCTCGGACGCCTTCTCGCCGCTGGTGTGGGTGGCGGCCCACACCTCGCGGATCAACCTGGCCACCGGCATCGCCCAGATGTCGGCCCGCAGCCCCGTGACCGCGGCCATGCACGCCATGACCCTCGACGCACTGTCGGGCGGGCGGTTCCGCCTCGGCGTCGGCGTGTCGGGGCCCCAGGTGGTCGAGGGCTGGTACGGCCAGCCGTTCGAGCGCCCGCTCGCCCGCACCCGCGAGTACGTGCAGATCATCCGCGACGTCCTGGCACGCGAGGCCCCCGTCACCAACCCGGGCCACCACTACCCGCTCCCCTACCAGGGGACGGGCTCGGTCGGCCTCGGCAAGCCCCTCAAGATGATCACCCACCCGCCCCGGGCCGACATCCCGATCTACCTGGGGGCCGAGGGCCCGAGGAACGTCGCCCTGGCCGCCGAGATCTGCGACGGGTGGGTGCCGCTCTACTACTCACCCGACCGACCCGAGGTCTACGCCACCCAGATCGCCGCCGCCCGGCCGGGCTTCGAGATCGCGGTCAACGTGCATGTGAGCGTGGACGACGACGTGGCCACGGCGCTGCTGCCGGTGAAGGGCATGCTCGGCTTCTACATCGGGGGCATGGGCGCCAAGAGCCGCAACTTCCACACCGAGCTCATGGCCCGCATGGGCTTCGAGGACGAGGCCCACCGCATCCAGGACCTGTTCTTCGAGGGCCGCCGGGACGAAGCGGTGATGGCCGTGCCCGACGCCTTCGCCGACGAGATCTCGCTCGTGGGCCCGCCCGCGCGCATCCGCGAGCGGCTCGAGGCCTGGCGCGGCACCCCGGTGACCACCCTGCTCATCGGCAACCACGACCCCGCCACCCTCGAGCTGCTCGCCGACCTCACGCGCTGAGCCGCTGAGCCCGCAGCCCGCCGCCGTCACCAGTTCTGGGGGGTCCCCCAGGGGGATTTGGGGGATTCGCCGGATTCCGGGGTGCCCCCGACGCTGAGACAGTGGCGTCATGGCCTCCATCGCACCCACTGAAGCGTCCCCTGCCCCCGAGTCGACCGCGCTGACCGTCGATGCGATGGTCGACGCCACGCCCCCGTCCCGTGACCGGTTCGTGGACCTGCTGCGGGCGGTGAGCATCGCCGTGGTGATCGTGTGGCACTGGGTGTTCTCGATCACCCACTGGAACCGGGCCGGCGCGCTCACCATGCCCAACCCGGTCGGCGACGTCCGCCTGCTGTGGCTCGCCACGTGGCTGTTCCAGGTGATGCCCCTGTTCTTCCTCGTGGGCGGGTTCGCCAACCTGGCCGCATTGGAGGCGACGGAGCGCCGCTGCGGCTCGTGGGCGGACTTCGCCCGGAGCCGACTGCGGCGGCTGCTGCGGCCGGTTGCGGTGTTCGCCGGGGTGTGGGCCGTCGGTGACGCCCTCGCCCGTGCCCTCCTGCCCGCGTACACCAGCGTCCTGTCGTGGGGCCGGGTGGTGTTCGTGCCGCTCTGGTTCCTGGGCATGTACTCGGTGGTGGTGCTGCTGGCCCCGCTCACCGTCGCCCTCCACCGGCGGGGGCGAGAGCTCACTGTCGTCGCTCTCGGGTCGGCGATCCTGCTCGCCGACCTGGGGCGGTTCGGCTTCGGCATCGGCTGGCTCGGCTACGTGAACGCCGGCCTGGTGTTCGTGTTCGCGCACCAACTCGGCTACTTCTGGCGCGACGGGCAACTCGCCGCCGGTCCCCGGCGTCGGCTCTGGGCGATCGTGGTCTCCGGGCTCACCGCCCTGGTGGTGCTCACCAACCTGGGCGTGTACCCCCGCTCGATGGTCGCCGTGCGGGGTGAGGCGGTGAGCAACATGTTCCCCACCACGGCCTGCATCGCCGCACTGGCGGTCCTGCAACTCGGTGCCGTGCTGCTCGTACGGCCGGCGGCCGAGCGCTGGCTCGAGCGGCGCCGGGTGTGGAAGGCCGTCGTCAGCGTCAACGCTGTCGCGATGACCCTCTTCACCTGGCACATGACCGCGCTGGTGGCCGTGATCGGCGGCGCCGGGCTGGTGGGCGCACGACTGGGAGCCGACGCCACCGCGCAGTGGTGGGCGGCCCGACCGCTCTGGATCGTGCTGCCCGGCCTGGTGCTCGCCGGCCTCGTGGCCCTCTTCAGCCGGTTCGAGCTGCCGGGCACCGGCCGGGCCCGCTGAGTGGACCCTCGCCACGCCTGCGCTACCTTTCCCGACCATGAGCACCGGCGGAGGATCCCGTGCGATCATCGCCGCCTTCCTCGCCAACATGGGGATCGCCGCGGCCAAGTTCGGCGGCTTCCTGGTCACGGGCTCGTCGTCGATGCTGGCCGAGAGCGTCCACTCGGTGGCCGACTCGGGCAACCAGGGACTGCTCCTCCTCGGCAAGAAGCGATCGGTGCGCGCCCCCACCGACCAGCACCAGTTCGGCTACGGGCGCGAGCGCTACTTCTGGTCCTTCGTCGTCGCCCTGGTGCTCTTCACCCTCGGCGCGGTGTTCTCGATCTACGAAGGCATCCACAAGCTCCAGCACCCCGAGGAGCTCGAATCGGCCGGCTGGGCGATCGGCATCCTCCTCGTCGCCATCGTCCTCGAGTCCTTCTCGTTCCACACCGCGATCCGCGAGGCCGACCTCGTGCGCGGAAGCGACAGCTGGTGGGGCTTCATCCGGCACTCGCGCGGCCCCGAGCTGCCGGTGCTGCTGCTCGAGGACTTCGGCGCCCTCGTCGGGCTTACGCTCGCCCTCTGCGGCGTGGGGCTCACCATCGTCACCGACGACCCGATGTGGGACGCCTTCGGCACGATCTCCATCGGCGTGCTTCTCGCGGTGATCGCCGTCACCCTCGCCGTCGAGATGAAGAGCCTCCTCATCGGCGAGGGCGCCACTCCCGATGACCAGCGCAAGATCACCCATGCCATCGAATCGGCACCCGACGTCCGCGGGCTCATCCACCTCCGCACCGAGCACCTCGGCCCCGACGACCTGTTGGTGGCGGCCAAGGTCGAGTTCGACCACGGCCTGAGCGTGCGCCGACTGGCCGAAGCCATCGACGTGGTCGAAGAGCGGATCCGGGCCGAGGTCACCGCGACCGGGCCCATCTTCATCGAGCCCGACATCGCCCGTTGACTCCGTCCCACGAGACCTCGGGTCCCGAGCACGCGGCACCCGAGCACGCCGCACCCGAGCACGCGGCACCCGAGCACGCGGCACCCGAGCACGCGGCACCCGATGGCGGATCGCTGGGCCAGTTCATCCGCGAGCAGCGCAACGCCGCCCACCTTTCGCTGCGGGCGCTGGCCGAGCGCGCGGATGTCTCGAACCCCTACCTCAGCCAGATCGAGCGGGGCCTGCACGAGCCGTCGGTACGGGTGCTGACCTCGATCGCCAAGGCCCTCAACCTCTCGGCCGAGACCCTGCTCCGCCAGGCGGGCGGGCTGGGCGACGGGACCGACGGCAGCGAGTCGGCACCGAACCCCACCGTGACGGCCATCACCCGCGACCCGGCGCTGTCCGCCGAGCAGAAGCGCGAGCTGCTGGCCGTCTACCGGGCCTACACGTCCTGAGGCGCCGATTACGGTCGAGGGCGTGACCGTCACCGATCCCTCCGCCACCACGTCGTCCACCGCCCTGGCCGACGAGAAGATCGACCAGCTGCTCGAGGGCTTCGACCCCGCGTCCGTCGACCCGGTCGAGTTCCGGGGCCGCCAGTACGACCTCGGCCTGGCGTGGGTCCACTTCCCCGTGGGGTGGGGTGGCCTCGACCTGGCACCGAACGTGCAGGGCCACGTCGACCGGCGCCTGCGCGAGGTCCGGGCACCCCAGGCCGCCGAGCAGCACTTCTTCGGGCTCACCATGGCAGGGCCGACCGTCGTCACCCACGGCACCGACGAGCTGCGCAGGCGCCTGCTCCGGCCCATGTTCACGGGCGAGGACGCCTGGTGCCAGCTCTTCAGCGAGCCCGGTGCCGGGTCCGACCTCGCCGGCCTCGCCTGCAAGGCCGAGCGCGACGGCGACGAGTGGGTGATCAACGGCCAGAAGGTGTGGAACACGCTCGCCCACATCGCCGATCGCGGCATGCTCGTCACCCGCACCGATCCCAGCCAGCCCAAGCACAAGGGCCTCACCTACTTCGCCCTCGACATGCATGCGCCGGGCGTCGAGGTGCGCCCCCTCCGCCAGATCACGGGCGAGGCCGAGTTCAACGAGGTGTACCTCACCGACGTACGGGTGCCCGACGCCGACCGCGTCGGCGATGTCGGCGAGGGTTGGCGGGTGGCCATGTCCACCCTCATGAACGAGCGCACGACCATCGGTGGCGGCAGTGGCCCCCCGGGTCGGGGCACCGGCGCGATCGCCGAGGCCGTCCGCATATGGAACGAGGAGCCCGTCGAGCACTCCGCGGTCGCCCGTGACCGGCTCGTCCAGCTCTGGATCGACGCCGAGACCCTGCGGCTCACGAACATCCGGGCCGGCCAGAACCGCAAGGCGGGCAACCCCGGGCCCGAGGGCTCGATCGCCAAGCTCCGCTTCGCGGAGGTCAACACCGACATCTACGAGTTCTGCGTCGAACTCCTCGGTGCCGCCGGCCAGGTGGGCTACGACTACGAGCTCAAGCGGGCCAGCTTCGGCCTCGTGGGCCCGCCGGGATCGTCGCGCAAGATGTTCCTGCGGTCCCGGGCCAACTCGATCGAGGGCGGCACGTCGGAGATCCAGCGCAACATCATCGGCGAGCGGGTCCTCGGCCTTCCCGGCGACGTGCGGGTCGACAAGGACCGCCCCTGGTCCGAGGTGCCCCGCTAGCCGCGCCAGGCCTCGGAGGGGCGCGAAAACGCCGAACGACGGGCCCAGGGGGGACGGGCCCGTCGTCGGTGTTGCTCTTGGCGAGGGCGTAGCGCCCCCGGAAAGCGGTCAGGCGGCCTTGGTGGCCTTCTTGGCTGCGGGCTTGGTTGCGGGCTTGGCCGAAGCGACCGTGCTCTTCGCGGTGGCCTTCGCCTTGGCGGGAGCCGCACCCAGGGTGTCGAGGAACGACTTGGCCAGCTCGTGCTGCCTGTCGAGCACGGTCTGGGCGAACTCGAAGTACCGCTCGACGAGCTCGTCGGCCTTGGGGAGGCCGTCGATCGACGGGAGGGACAGCTCGTTGAGGCGGCTCTCGGCGGCGTCGGCGACCTTGCGGAGGTTGGCGACGACGGGCTCCTGGACGGAGGTCACGAGATCGGTGACCTTCTCCTCGACCTTGGCGTATGTGTCGGTGGCGGTGGACATGTGGATTCCTTTCGAACTGCTGAGATCCTGCGTTGTCGCTGGTCGCTCCCGGCGTCTCCGGGACGCTAGGTTTCCCAAGCGACACAGTCATTCAAGCAAGCAACGCTCCCTTTGTCAAGCGAATGCTTGCAAAAGTTCGCAGAGGCACGGCCGCTCACTGCAGGCAATCTTCCCGCACCGCGGTTGCGATCGGGTCGAAACCCGACCAAGATGGTCAGGAATCACCCATCCCCGAGCAGCACCCTGAGAGAGGAACCGCCACCATGGCCATCCGACTGGGCGACGACGCCCCCGACTTCACCGCCGTCACCACCGAGGGGACGATCGACTTCCACGAGTGGAAGGGCGACAGCTGGGCCGTCCTGTTCTCGCACCCCAAGGACTTCACCCCCGTCTGCACCACCGAGCTCGGCTACCTGGCGAGCATCAAGGGCGAGTTCGACAGGCGCGACGTCAAGATCATCGGCCTCAGCGTGGACGACATCGACAACCACGCGGCGTGGGCCAGCGACATCGAGGAGACCCAGGGCACCGCCCCCAACTACCCGATCATCGCCGACTCCGACCGCAAGGTCTCCAACCTGTACGACATGATCCACCCCAACGCCGACGACACCCTCACGGTGCGCTCGGTGTTCATCATCGGCGCCGACAACAAGGTGAAGCTCATCCTCACCTACCCCGCCAGCACCGGCCGCAACTTCGACGAGGTGCTCCGGGTGATCGACTCGCTCCAGCTCACCGCCGGCCACAAGGTGGCCACGCCGGTGAACTGGAAGGACGGCGAAGACGTGATCATCGTGCCCGCGGTCTCCGACGAGGACGCCAAGGCCCAGTACCCCGACGGCTGGAAGACCCTGAAGCCCTACCTCCGGGTCGTCCCCCAGCCCACCAGCTAGGCGCCAGGCGCACCGCGCCGAACCCGGGCCAGCGACGGTCGCGGTTCTGACCGCGACCGTCGTCCGTTCTTCAGGCTGCGCAGCCGGGCGGAGCAGCACCGCCGACGGGGGTCAGATGCCCGAAGGGCGTTCCGCCGGAGGCGGAACGAGGGAATACGCGGTTCGCCAGCCGACGGCCGTGATGGCCAGCGCATCGAGACGGGCGTCGACATCGGCCCGCAGCGCCGCCACGTCGTCGCCCAGCCACGCGCGGGCCTCGGCCTCGCCCAGTCGGACCAGCGCCTGCGCGACCACGTCGTCGGAGGCGTCCACCTCGGCGAGCGCCTCGGCCACCGCCGTGTCGACGCCCGCCCGGTCGGAGCGGCGGGCACAGGCCAGCGCCCTTGCCACCCTGGCCTGCGTACGGTCGAGGTAGGTGGACTGGGGCGACGTCACCACGCCGTCGGCGGCCTCGATGGCATCGTCGAGCCGACCGACCGACACCAACGCCAGCGCGAGCCCGCTCTGGGGGTAGGGATGGCGTCCCCCCGTGGCGTCGGCCTTCTCGATGAGCGCCACCGCCGCCGGTGCGTCGCCGCGGTGCAGCGCGGCGAGGCCGAGGGCCACCATGCGCTCGTCGCCACCGAGGCCCTGGGGGTCGAACAGGGACAGGTCGCCGGTGAGCTCGGGAGGCAGGCGGGTCGGCTCGCCGACATGGGTGGCGGCGCCGGCGACCACGGTCAGTCCCAGTGACCGGAGATCGTCGGTGAGCCCGCGAACCGACAGCATGTTCTCGAGCACCGAGAAGCCCTCGTCGACGTGGCCGAGTGCGATCAGGGCCCGACCGAGCGGAGCCAGCGCCTGGACCTCGCCGAACACGTCCTCGATCCCGCGGAAGATGGCGACCGACGCGGCGCTGATCTCGCGAGCCTCCTGGGCGCGGCCCGCCCACAGCCGCATCACGCTCTGGAGCACGAGCATCATGGCCTCGCCCCACTGGTCGCCACGCTCACGGGCCTCGGGCAGGACCCGTTCGACCAATGCCTCCGCCGCGTCGACATCGCCGAGGCGGAACTTGATCCAGGCCATCAGACCGTGCCCCCAGCTCAGCCCGCCCGGGTCGCCGATGTCCTTGAACTTGGCGATCGACTGCTCGAGGCGGCGTTCGGCCTGGCCGGCGTCGCCGTCCACGAAGGCGATCCACGCCAGGTTCTGCAGGGCCCACGCCTCGCCCCGGACATCGCCCACCTCGCTCGAGGCAGCGAGCGCGGCCTCGAGCGATTCGGGGGCGTCGCCGTGCGAACCCACCATCAGGTCGGCCATGCCCCGGCTGCGCAGGGCCCTGGCCAGGCCCTGGCGGTCGCCCAGGTCGCGGAAGACGCCGACGGCCCGGTCGAGCGTGATCGAGGCCGCGCCGTGATCGCCCTCGCGCCACTCGATGTCGCCGAGCACCACCAGGGCGCTGGCGAGCGTGGCCCGGTCGCCCGTCGTGTCGGCCCTGGCCAGGGCGCGTCCCACATCGGCACGCGCCGGGCCCAGCTCACGCTGCTCGGTGAGCGCATTGGCCCGCCCGAGCAGCGCCGCCGTGGCCGCATCCTCGTCGTCCAGCGCAACCGCAAGGTCGAGCGCCTGGCCGTAGAGGCGGGCGGCGCTCTGGTGCAGGTCGGCCCGGTCGGCCCGGCGGGCGGCCTCGGTGACCCAATGCAGTGCCCGATCGCCGATGTCGGCGCGGAGATCGGCCACATTTCCCATCTCGGTGGCGATGCCTGCGGCGATGCCGTAGTGGTAGGCGACGATGTCGACCACCCGTTCGTCGGGGGCGGCACTCGGGTGCTCTTCCAGGTACGTGGCGATGCCCGCGTGCTTGCGGGCCCGGTCGGCCTTGGTGAGCGTGCCGTAGGCGACGTCGCGGACGAGGTCCGAGTGGAAGCTCCAGCGACGCCCCTCGACCCGCAGCACCTCTTTGGCGGCGAGCCCCTCCAGAGCCTGGGCGGCGAGCGCACCGGACGGGTCATCCTTCTCGAGCATCTTCTCGAGCGCCTCGATGGGCCCCCGCCGACCCCAGACCGCGGCGTTGACCAGGGTCTGGCGCTCGTTCAGGGGCAGCGCGTCGAGTCGGGCGGCCACGAGGCCGCGCAGCGTGTCAGGGAGATCGCGAAAGCCGCTCTCAGCGCTCGGCGCCTGGCCCACCATGCCGGTCTCGTCGAGGAGCGACACGAGCTCTTCGAGGAAGAACGGGTTGCCACCGCTGCGATCGAGCAGCAGCGACCGCACGTCGTCGGGTGCCTGGTCGTCGAGCAGCACGGCCAGCAGCTTCTCGGACGACTTGCGGTCGAGGGGGTCGAGGTTGAGCACCGCCGTGTTGTGGCGTCCCGTCCGGGGCACCCACCGGTCATCGAGGCCGGGGCGGCTGGTGCCCACGACCACATAGGGGAAACGCCCGAGGCGGGCGAGCATGTCGTCGATCATCTCGAGCACGAGGGGGTCGGCCCAGTGGAGATCGGACAGCACGATCACCACGGGGTGGTCGAGGGCGTACCCCTCGATCAGGGCGAGCACCGACCGGGTGGCCTCCTCACGGGCCCGCTGGGGCTCGATGTCGCGCAGAGGCACCTCGTAGCCGAGAAGGTAGAGGACACCCTCGACGATGCGCCTGGCCTCGTCGTCCTCGGGCCGCAGGTCGAGTGTGCGCGAGACGACGTCGACGGCGTGGTCGGATGCCGTGCTGAACGGCGCCTCGGTGGACAGGCTCAGGGCCTGCCGCAGCGCCTCGGCCACCGGCCACCACACGTTGGCCTCGCCGTAGGGCACGCAACGGCCCTCGAGCACGATGGCCTCGTGGTTGCACTCGGCCAGCGCCGCGACCTCCGCGGCCAGCCGGCTCTTGCCCACCCCGGCCTCACCGACGAGCAGGATCAGCTGCGCCCGACCGTGGGCGACCGCGGCATCGACCGCACCCCGGAGCATGGCCAACTCGGGGTCGCGGCCGACCAGCGGCGCCCGGAGGCGCTGCGGGCGCGAGCCCGGCGGCAGCAGGGGGACCGTGGCCACCCAGGACGGCACCGGCTCGCCACGGCCCTTGGCCTGCAACAGGACCATGTCGCCGTAGCCGATCACCCCGTGCGTGGCGGCGTGGGTGGCGGGGCCGACCAGCACCTGACCCGGCCTGGCTGCGGTCTGAAGCCGGCTCGCGGTGTTCACCACATCGCCCATGGCGGTGTAGTCGCCGCCGGAGCGGAGCGCGCCGACGAGCACCTCGCCCGTGTTCACCCCGATGCGCATGCGCACGTCGACGCCGATCTCGGCGGCGTGGAGGGCGATGGTCTCCTGCATGCGCAGCGCGGCGCGCACGGCCCGCTCGGCATCGTCCTCATGGGCGACGGGGGCGCCGAAGAGCGCCACGATGGCATCACCGACGATCTTGTCGACCTTGCCGCCGAACGTCTCGATCTCGGCGACCAACCGCTCGAAGCAGCGGTCGACCAGGTTCTTGATGTGCTCGGGGTCGGCGGACTCGGACAGCGACGTGAAGCCGACGAGGTCGGCGAAGAGGACCGTGGCGATCCGTCGCTCGTCGCTCGGCGTCGTCGTGGCGTGGCCACACGAAGGACAGAACCGTGCGCCGTCGGGTATGGCCGCGCCGCACGACCCGCACGTCATCGCCTCAGCCTACGGTGGATGCCCCCGTGCCCGCCCACCCGATTCGTCTCCGACGGGCACGCCGGTCGATCGCACGATGGGACCGCCGAACGGCGGCACCGGCCCGTTAGCGTTACCCGACACCATCTCGTGGAGGACCCCCCGTGGCCATGACCGAAACCGCTCCCCCGACCACCGCCGTGGCAGCGCGCGCCATCGGCGCGACCAAGGTGTACGGCAGCGGCGACACCGAGGTCCGTGCCCTCGACGGCGTGGACATCGACCTGGCCAAGGGCCGGTTCACCGCCATCATGGGCCCCTCGGGCTCGGGCAAGTCCACCCTCATGCACTGCATGGCCGGCCTCGACCTGCTCACCTCGGGGCGGGTCCTCATCGGCGACGTCGACCTCGGCACGCTGAAGGAGAAGGAACTCACCGCATTGCGCCGGGACAAGATCGGGTTCGTCTTCCAGGCGTTCAACCTGGTGCCCACGCTCACCGCCATCGAGAACATCACCCTGCCCATGGCCCTCGCCGGCCACAAGCCCGACCAGGAGCGGCTCGACCGCGTCGTCGCTGCGGTGAGGCTGGCCGACCGCCTGAAGCACCGGCCGAGCGAGCTCTCGGGTGGCCAGCAGCAGCGGGTGGCCGTGGCCCGCGCCCTCGCCGGGGCACCCGAGATCATCTTCGCCGACGAGCCCACCGGCAACCTCGACTCGCGGTCCGGGGCCGAGATCCTCGGCTTCATGCAGAGCGCCGTGCGCGAACTGGGCCAGACCATCGTGATGGTCACCCACGACCCCAACGCCGCCGGCTACGCCGACCGGGCCGTGTTCCTGGCCGACGGCAAGATCGTCCACGACATGGACGACCCCACCGCCGAGAAGGTGCTCGACCGCCTCAAGAGCCTGGGCGACTGATGTTCCGCGTCACTGTCAAGGGCCTCCTCGCGCACAAGCTCCGCCTGGCCCTCACCGCGCTCGCCGTCGTACTGGGTGTGGCCTTCATGGCCGGCAGCCTGGTGCTCACCGACACCATCCGCTCGGTGTTCGACCAGCTCTTCACCGAGGTGAACGCCGGCACCGACGCGGTCGTGCGCAAGCAGGAGACCTTCGAGGGCGATTTCGGCCAGAGCCAGCGCGGGCGGGTCACCCAGGAAGACCTCGACCTGGTCGAGACCCTCCCGTCGGTTGCCGCCGCCGAGGGGCAGGTGGCCGGCGTCGCCGCGCTGGCGGACCAGGACGGCGAGCTCATCGGCAACGTCCAGGGCCCACCCACCTTCGCCTTCAACTGGAGCGACACCCCCGAGCTCAACCAGTTCACCCTCGTGGACGGCGCCGCGCCGGTCGGCGACCAGGTCGTGATCGACAAGGGCACCGCGGAGGCCAACGACTTCGCGGTGGGCGACCCCATCCGGGTTCTGACCCAGGCGGGCTCCACCGACTACGAGATCAGCGGCGTCGCGACGTTCGGCGAGTCGAACAGCCTGGCCGGCGCCGCCATCGTCCTGTTCGAGACCGACGTCGCCCAGGAGCTCGTGGGCAAACCGGGCAAGTTCGAGCAGATCGCGATCGTCGCGGCCGACGGCGTCAGCCAGGACCAGCTGGTCGCCGACCTCACTGCCGCACTTCCGCCGGGGACCGAGGCCCTCAGCGGCGATGCCATCACCGCCGAGAACAAGGACGACATCGGTGCGTCCCTCGGCTTCATCACCACGTTCCTGTTGGTCTTCGCCGGCATCGCGCTCTTCGTGGGCTCGTTCATCATCTACAACACCTTCTCGATCATCGTCGTGCAGCGCGGACGCGAGCTCGCCCTGCTGCGGGCCGTCGGCGCCGGCACGCGCCAGGTCCTCGCGTCGGTGATGTTCGAAGCCGTCATCGTGGGCCTCTTCGCCTCGGCCGCGGGAGTGGTGGCGGGCATCGGCCTGGCCTTCGGCCTCAAGGCCGCCTTCGCCAGCCTGGGCCTCGACCTGCCCGCCAGCGGCGCCGTGGTCAAGCCGTTCACCATCGTCATCTCGATGATCGTCGGCACGGTGATCACCGTGGCGGCCGCGTTCTTCCCCGCCCGCAGGGCCGGCAAGATCCCGCCCATCGCCGCGCTGCGCGACGTCGCCCACGACACCTCGGCCGGGTCGCGGGGGCGCCGCATCGCGGGACTCGTGCTCGCGATCCTCGGTGGGCTCCTGCTGGCCAAGGGCCTCGCCGACGACGACGCCAAGCTGGTCGGCTTCGGCGTGCTGGGGCTCTTCCTCACCGTCACCGTGCTCGGCCCGGTCATCGCCGGGCCCATGAGCCGCTTCCTTGCGTGGCCCATCCCCCGCCTCAAGGGCATCACCGGGGTGCTCGCACGCGAGAACGCCGTCCGCAACCCCAAGCGCACCGCCTCCACCGCCGCGGCCCTGATGATCGCGGTCACCCTCATCGGGTTCATCACGATCTTCGCCGACTCGGCGAAGGCCTCGGTCGACCAGTCCATCAACCAGAACTTCAACGGCGACTTCCTGGTCGACTCGCAGACCTTCGGTCAGGGCGGCCTGCCGGTGACCATGGCCGACGAGCTGAACGCGCTGCCCGAGGTGGATGCAGCCGCCGGCGTCCGCCTCGGCCAGGCCCAGATCGCCTTCGGCGCCGAACAGGTGGGCGGCATCGACCCGGCCGTCATGTTCGACGTCGTCGACGTGGGCGAGATCCAGGGCGACCCGAACGCACTCGACGAGGACGCCATCGCCCTCAGCGTCGATCAGGCCGAGGAGTGGGGCCTCGGCCTGGGCGACACCCTCCCGGTGCGGTTCGCCAAGGATGCCGTCGGCAACGAGCCGCAGTCCTTCGACATCGTCATGCTCTACGAGCGACCCGACGCCATCAACGTCAACTTCCCCATCGACTACCTCTTCGGCCTGCCCGCTTACGAGGCCAACTTCGAGGACCAGTACGACAACGAGGTGATCGTCAGTCTCGCCGAGGGGGTGAGCCCCGCCGACGGACGCGTGGCCATCGAATCGGTCACCGACGACTACCCCCTGGCCAAGGTGCAGGACCAGGGTGAGCTCAAGGCGAACCAGGCCGCACAGATCAACCAGTTCCTCGCCTTGATCTACGTACTCCTCGGCCTGGCGGTCATCATCGCCTTCGTCGGCATCGTCAACACCCTCGGCCTGTCGATCTACGAGCGCACCCGTGAGCTCGGCCTCATGCGGGCCGTCGGCATGTCACGGCGCCAGGTGCGGACGTCGATCCGGTGGGAGGCGGTCATCATCGCCCTGCTCGGCACCGCCCTCGGCCTCGTGCTCGGCATCGTGTTCTCGTTCTCGCTCATCACCGTGCTCGAGAGCCAGGGCTTCAACACCTTCCGGCTGCCGTTCGGCCAACTCCTGTTGCTCACCGTGATCGCGGCCGGGCTCGGTGTCCTCATGGCGGCGTGGCCGGCACGCCGGGCCGCCAAGCTCGACATCCTGGCCGCCATCGCCACCGAATAGCGGCTTCATCGGCTGACGCCGCCGGGTTGAGCGCTCAAGCGGCGGTCACCGCAGGCCGATACCCCGTGCCATGTGCGCAGTGGCGGCGCTCCCCGAGATCACCGCGATGGTGGCCGACACCGACGACGATCGGCGCAACCAGATCGCGGCCCGACTCCAGTCCGAGCCGGGCATCACCGTGCTCGAGTCGACCGGGAGCACCACCCACGCCATCGACCGCGTCCTCGAACTGCTGCCCGATGCGGTGATACTCGACACCAAGCTGCCCCACGCGGGCGCCCTCGAGGCGTGCCACCGCCTCCACGAGCAGGCCCCGGCCGTCGAGCTCATCTTGCTGGCGGGGCCCGAGGACGTGGAGAAGGCCTACGAGGCCATCAAGCACGGGGCGGCCGGATGCCTCCAGCGGGCCCAGGCCGTCGAGCTCTGCGGCGCCGCCGTTCGCGGCGCGTCGAGGGGTGAGTACCTGGTCCCGCCGATGGTGGCGGCGAGGGTGCTGCACGACGTCGACGCCTACGCCGCCGACGGCAGCCACCCGTACGGGATGTCCTCACCGCTCACGGCAACCGAGCGTGAAGTGCTCGAAAGCCTGACGAGGGGGGAGACCCCCGATGACATCGCCCGCCGACACCAGGTGACGGCCCGACTCGTCAACCTGCACACCGGATACGCCGTGGCCAAGCTCCAGCGCCACGCCGAGAGGGTCCGCGCGCTGGCCGACATCCCCCGCTCGGCCTGAACCGAGGTTCTGCGAACTGGCGCCCGATTCGGTGGCCCGTGCGCAGAATCAGGCGCCAGTTCGGGCGGGGTTTCCCGGCGTGGATCAGGGGCGTTTGGCGGCGCGGAGCTCTTTGCGCCACACGACCCGCAGGCCCGCCCAGATGTCGTCGATGGCGCAGACCTTGTTGTCGACCAGGCCGAGGGGCAGGCAGACCTCCCGGACGGTGTCCTCGGTGATGTCGGTGGGCACCTTCGACGCCTTCTTGGGCCACGCCACCCACAGGCCGCCGTCGACGTCCATGGCCCGCAACACCGTGTCGAGGCGGCCCTCGAAGTCGGACCGCTTCGTGTAGAACGCGACGATCACGTCGTTGGTGCCTTGGGCCCTGCGGCGGAAGGTCACGCCATCGGGGATGGGCTCGAGCGTGGCCTCGAACCCGTCGGGGGCGCCCAACAGCGCCACCGCGTGGCCCTCCTTGATGCCCAGCTTCTTCGCCAGCGGGGTGCCCGAATAGCCCGCGGTCGCGGCCGTCATCCGAGCTCCTCCTCGACGGACGACGGGGCCAGCGTGGCGTCCTCGTCGGGCAGGGGGCTGAAGATGAGGCGGGGACCGCGGTCCCAGGTGAGGTAGCTCCAGGCCCAGTTGAGGAAGACCGACACCCGGTTGCGAAAGCCCACCAGCGTGAGCAGGTGGAGCCCCAGCCAGGCCATCCACGCCGGCGAGCCGTGCAGGCGGATGCGCAGCGGCAGCTCCGCCACCGCCGCTCGTCGACCGACCGTGGCCATCGTGCCCTTGTCCAGGTAGTGGAAGGTGCGGGTGGGGCGACCGGCCTCGATCCGTCGGATCTGACGGGCCACGTGGTTGCCCGACTGCACCGCCACCGGCGCCAGTTGCGGCAGGACCTGGGTGCGCAGTCGGCCACTCTCGATGTGGGCGACATCACCGATGGCGAAGACGTTGTCGTGGCCCTTCACCATCAGATCGGGGCCGACGACGATGCACCCGCCGCGGGCCTGTTCGACCCCGAGGGCGGTAGCCAGGGGGTTGGCCTGGATGCCGGCCGCCCAGATGAGGGTGTGGGCCGGCAACACCTCGCCCGACCCGAGATGGACCCGGGTCGCCGAGATGCGCTCGACCGACTCGCCGAGCCGCACCTCCACCCCTCGCGACACCAGCGTCTGGCGGGAGTAGTACTGGGACTTCGGGTGGAACGGCGGCAGCAGGTGATCCTCCCGCTCGATGAGCAGCACCCGGGCGCGGGCGACAGCGAGACGCTGGAAATCCTTGCTGAGCACGTGGCTGATGAGCTCGCTGAGCGCGCCTGCCACCTCGACCCCCGTCGGGCCGCCACCCACCACCACGAACGTGAGCGCACCCTCGTCGATGAGGTGGGGGTTGCGGTCGGCCGCCTCGAAACAGGCCAGGACATGGTTGCGCAACTGCGCGGCCTCGGCCAGCGAGTAGAGCGGATAGGCGTGCTCCTCCGCCCCGATCACCCCGAAGAAGTTGGTGGTGGCACCGGCGGCGATGACCAGGTGGTCGAAGGCGAGGTCGGTGCCGTCGGCGAAGACGACATGACGCTGACGCCAGTCGACCCCGGCCACTTCGGCATGGCGGAACGAAACGTCCTGTTGCTGCTGGAAGATGCCCCGCACCGGGTAGGCCACGTCGGCCGGGTTCAGGCCGGCGGTGGCCACTTGATAGAGCAGCGGCTGGAACGTGTGGAAGTTGTGGCGATCGACGATGGTGACGTCGACGGCGGCATCGGCCAGGCCCCGGGCAGTGGCCAGGCCACCGAATCCCGCACCGACGATCACCACCTTGCCCCTTTGGCCCGCCTTGGTCGGGCCGCGTTCGGCGCTCACGGTCGGCCGCCGATGTCGGGGCGATGCTGACATTGCGGGCACCAGTAGGTGCTGCGGGCCTGTTCACCCTGGAGGCGCATCCGCACCGGTGTACCGCACCGGCGGCAGGGCTGCCCACGTCGGCCGTAGACGGCCAGGCCCCCGGGCGCCCCGGAGACGGTGGTGCGGGGCCCGCTGCCGAGGTTGGCCCGCAGCAACGACCACGCCGTGGCCAGCAGGCGGTGGCGCTGGGCCACGTCGAGATCGGCGATGGAGGTGAACGGGTCGACACGGCAGGCGAAGCACACCTCGCTGGCGTACACGTTGCCGATGCCACTGGCGATGCGTTGATCGAGCAGCGCAACCTTCACCTGCTCGTCGGGCTCGACCATGGTGGCGAAGCGCTCGACCGCGGCGTCGAGGTCGACGTCGGGTAAGCACAGGTCGGGACCCAGGTGGTCCAGCGGGTGCGACACCCCGGGGGGCGGCTGGCGGAACGCCTCGACGACCGGGGCCGAGAAGCACACGGCCACCCACTCGTCGGTGCCGACCACCGCCCGAGCGAGGTGTGCGCCCTTCCGCCACCGATCGCCCACGCGGTACAGGTGCCAGCTGCCGCTCATGCGCAGATGCGTGCGCAGGACGATGCCGTCGTCGAAGCTCATGAGGAGGTGCTTGCCCACGGCCTCGACCCGCTCGATCGTCGTCCCCACCTTCGGGCGCACCCCGCCGGTCATGCGAGGTGCCTCGAACCGGACCAGTCGCTGCCCCTCCAGGGCGGGGCGCAAACGGTTGGCGCTGCGGTGGAGGGTGTCGCCTTCAGGCACGCAGCACCAGGCCGCGGTACCCGTCGACGAACCCTGCCGCCCGCAGCGCGGCGGCCGCGTCGACAGACTCGGCCACCGGCGCGCCATCCACCTTGCCTATCTCGAGCGACCGGAACCGCCCATCCTTCACCAGCCGGGTCAGCGCCTCGGCCCACGCGGCGGCGTTCGCGTCGACACAGCCGGCGGGGAAGCGGACGAGGCTGCGCCCGCCCCGCTCGAGGAACACCGCGGGCTCGCCGTCCACCAACACCACGAACGCACCGGCCGACCGAGAGGGCCGTGGCCCCGGTCGCCGCCCGCCCGCCGGCCGCGAAGCCTCCGAACTGGCACCGGATTCTCCGGCCAGAGACGGCGAATCCGGTGGCAGAACGCCGGAATCGGGCCACGCCAGGGCGGCGCCGTAGGGCTGGGCGGGGTCGGTAGCCGCCAGCACCAACACCGGGCTGGAAATGCCGGCGCGATTCGCGCCGCTCTTTCCTCCGATCGAGTCGAAGAGGTCGTCGGCGCCGGACCGAACCGAGCGAAGACGGTCGACGGCGCCCGGAAGCGCGAACTGGGCCGCGCCCAAGCCGGCCACGAAGTAGCCGCGACGCACGTGGCCGCGCTCCTCGAGTGCCTTCAGCACGGGGTAGACCCCGGCGAATCCGCCCTCGGCCCCCTCGCCCAGCGCCGCTTCACGGGTGAGCACGCCGTAACGGTCGAGCAACTGCCGCGCCCGGGCCGTCGCCGCTTCCGTGGGCGTGACCGACGGGTCGAAGAGCGGTGCCACCAGCGACCAGCGACCGGTGGCCTCGGGTGGCCCCAAGCGGGTGAGCCGACCGGGGCGAGGACGGCGCCGCGCCCCCGCCGAGCCGGCCTTGGCCTTCCTCCCCCGCTTGTCCGCCGCCAGGGCCCGCAACGGGGCGAACGAGTCGTTGGTGACCTGCCCCGCCCACACCAGGTCCCACAGGGCGTCGAGCACCGAAGCGTCGTCGTAGGCCAGGTTCGCCGTCTGCACCGCGGTGACGAGCTCGGGCCAGAACGACGCGCCTCGGGCCTCGAGATGGCCGAGCAACGCCACATGGTGAGGGCCTTCCGGCGGCTCGTCGCCGGCGGCGGGCACCAGCAGGGCCACCTGGTCGCGGAACAACAGGCGCACCCGACCGTCGCTCGTGCCGAGCGGTCCGGCGCCGATCCAGACCAGCTCGCCGGCGGTGGCCAGGGCATCGAGGTCAGCGGGCGAGTAGGACGCCATGCGGGCGGGCAGGATGTCGGCCTCGAGCACCGAGGCGGGCAGTGGCGCCCCCTGCAACAGCCCCACCACCTCGGCCAGCGCGTCGACGCCGCGCCGCGGCCGGCCCACGCCCTGCCACTCGGGCAGGAACCGGGCCAGAGCCGCGCCGTCGACCGGCTCGACTTCCTTGCGGAGGACGGCGAGGCAGCGGCGGCGCAACTGGCGCAGCACGTCGACGTCGCACCACTCGCGCTCGACCCCGTCGGGGCGGAACTCGCCGCGGGTGATGCGACCGTCCCGCTCGAGACCTTCGAGCACCAATCGCACCGGGTCGACCGCCACCCCCAGCCAGGTCGACACCTGACCGGCGAGGAAGGGTCCATGGGTGCGGGCGTAGCGCACCACCAGATCAGTCAGCGGGGCGTCGACCGACTCGGTGAACGCACGGGGCAGCCCGAGCGGCACCGAGACACCCAATGCATCGCGCAGGCGGCCGGCATCGTCGGTCGCGGCCAGGCGCTCCTCCCCCGCCACTGCGGCGACGAACGCCCGGTGCTCGTCGACGAGGCCGTCGACCCACTCGCCGGCATCGCCGTCGGCCCGCAGGTCGATCTCGGCGCGGCTCAGCGGGCCGAGCAGCCGCAGCAGGTCGTGCACCTCGTCGGCGTCGCGCGCCCGACGCCCGTCGACCAACCGCTGGAGCTCGAGCTCGAGGTCGGCCAGCACCCCCGGGTCGATGAGGTCGCGCAACTCCTCGGCGCCGAGCAGGTCGCGGAGCAGGTCGCGGTCGAGGGCGAGCGCGGCGGCCCGACGCTCGGCCGCCGGCGCGTCCCCCTCGTACATGTAGATCGCGATCCAGCCGAACAGCAGGGACTGGGCGAACGGCGAGGCCAGCCGAGTCTCGACGGGCACCAACCGCACACGGCGCGACCGCAGATCGGTGAGCACCTCCCGCAGCGCGGGAACGTCGAACACGTCGTTGACGCACTCGCGGGTGGCTTCGAGCAGGATCGGGAATGTCGGGTAGGCCGACGCCACCTTCAAGAGGTCGGCCGACCGCTGGCGCTGCTGCCACAGCGGGGTGCGCTGGTCGGGACGGCGGCGGGGCAGCAACAGGGCCCGGCCGGCGCACTCGCGGAAGCGCGACGCGAACATGGCCGTGTTGGGCAGCTGCGACACGATCAGCTCGTCGATCTCGTCGGGGTCGATCGCCAGCTCTTCCAGCGGAAGGTCGTCGACTGCTTCGGGAAGGCGCAACACGATGCCGTCGTCGCTCCACATCAGCTCGACATCGACTCCCCACTGCTCGCCCAGGCGATGCTGCAGGGCCATGGCCCACGGCGCGTGCACCTGGGCGCCGAACGGCGACAGGATGCACACGCGCCAGTCGCCGATCTCGTCGCGGAAGCGCTCGACCACGATCGTGCGGTCGTCGGGCACCACCCCCGTGGCCTCGGCCTGCTCGTCGAGGTAGGCGAGCAGGTTGGTGGCGGCCCACGCGTCGAGCCCGTTGCGCTCGCGGAGGCGATCGGCGGGATCGACGTCGCCCGGCTCGCGCAGCTCGCGCACGAAGGCGCCGATCGCCCGGCCGAGCTCGAGCGGGCGACCGGGGCCGTCGCCGTGCCAGAACGGCATCTTGCCGGGCTGGCCCGGCGCGGGCGTGACCACCACCCGCTCGTGGGTGATGTCCTCGATGCGCCAGGTGGACGCGCCCAGCAGGAAGGTCTCGCCCGGCCGGCTCTCGTAGACCATCTCCTCGTCGAGCTCACCCACCCGGGTGCCGTCGGGCAGGAACACGCCGTAGAGCCCGCGGTCGGGGATGGTGCCCCCCGAGGTGACCGCGAGCCGCTGCGAGCCCGCCCGGCCCCGCAGGACCCCGGCGACCCGGTCCCACACGAGACGGGGGCGCAGCTCGGCGAAGTCCTCGGACGGGTAGCGCCCCGAGAGCAGGTCGAGCACGCTCGCGAGCACCTCGTCGGACAGCTCGGCGAAGGTCGCCGACCGCCGGACGACCCGGGCCAGGTCGTCGACCGTCCAGTCCTCGAGGGCGCACATGGCAACGATCTGCTGGGCGAGCACGTCGAGCGGGTTGCGCACGTAGCGGGTGTGCTCGATGAGGCCGGCGTGCATGCGCTCGACCACCACCGCCGCCTCGACCAGGTCGCTGCGGTGCTTGGGGAAGAAGCGCCCGCGGCTCGGCTCGCCGACCTGGTGACCGGCCCGGCCGATGCGCTGCAGGCCCCGGCTGACCGCGCCGGGCGACTCGACCTGCACGACGAGGTCGACCGCGCCCATGTCGATGCCGAGCTCGAGCGAGCTGGTGGCCACCAGCCCCTTGAGCTGCCCGCTCTTGAGCCGGTCCTCGATCGCCAGACGCCGCTCGCGCGACAACGAGCCGTGGTGGGCGAGGACGACCTCCCCGGACGCCGTGGAAGGCGGGGTCCCGGTGGCTTCGGCGGCCCGGTTCTCGCCCTCGAAGGCCAGTTCGTTGAGCCGGGTGGCGAGACGCTCGGCGAGGCGGCGCGAGTTCACGAACACGATGGTCGAGCGGTGCTGCTCGATGAGCTCGAGGAGCCGCGGGTGCATGGCCGGCCAGATGCTGCGGCGCACCGGGCCCGCGGCCACCGGCCCGGTGACGGGCTCGGTGATCACCTCGCCCAGCGCCCCCATGTCCTCGACGGGGACGACCACCTCGATGTCGAGGGCCTTCCGCACACCGGCGTCCACGATCGTGACCGGGCGGGGCCTGCCTGCTTGCGCCTCGTCCCTCGGCACCCCTGCGGGATCCACTACAGCCGGCACCTGCTGCTCCGCTCCGCGGCGCAGGGTTGGGCCGGGCTGCGGGCGGTGCGCCTCGTGCCCGCCGAGGAACCGGGCGATCTCGTCGAGCGGGCGCTGCGTGGCGGACAGCCCGATGCGCTGGAACGGCCGGTCGACCAGTTCCTCGAGGCGCTCGAGCGACAACGAGAGGTGGGCCCCGCGCTTGGTGGGCGCCAAGGCGTGGATCTCGTCGATGATCACGCACTCGACCGAGCGCAACGTCTCGCGTGCCTGCGACGTGAGCATCAGGTAGAGCGACTCGGGCGTGGTGATGAGCAGGTCGGGTGGGTTCCGGACCAGTTGGCGCCGCTCGTTGGGCGAGGTGTCGCCGGTGCGCATACCCACGGTGGGGACGTGCACCGGCTCCCCGAGGCGCTCCGCGGCCAGGGCGATGCCCTGCAACGGTGACCGCAGGTTCTTCTCCACGTCGACCGCCAGCGCCCGCAGGGGGGAGAGATAGAGCAGGCGGGTACGCCGCCCGCGCGCAGGTGGCGGCTCGGCCATGAGCCGGTCGATCCCCCACAGGAAGGCGGCAAGGGTCTTCCCCGAGCCGGTGGGGGCGAGGATGAGGGTGTGCTCACCCGAGGCGATCGCCGGCCAGCCCTGGGCCTGTGCGGCGGTCGGCTCGGGGAACGACGTCGAGAACCAGGCGTGGACCGGCGCTGAGAAGCCCCGGAAGCTCATGTCCCTCGCCCGTGGCGCGGCCGGTTCACCCCGCCAAGGCTACGAGGGCGTGCGCAGCTACGAAGCCGTGAGCGTGCCGCTCATGTTGGGATGCAGGTCGCACACGAAGTCGTACTCGCCGGCGGGCAGGTTGACCGTCAGCGTCTGGAAGACCGGGCCGGCCTCGAGCTCGGTCCTGAAGTCCGTCTCCTTGATGTCGAGGTTGTGCTGAATGCCGTCGTCCTGGTTGTCGACCACGATCACGAAGTCCTGGCCGGCCGTCGCCGCGATCGAGTCGGTGTCCCATGCGATGTTCTTCGCGACGAGGGTGGCGTCGCCGGCGGGGGCGCCGGCGCCCGAGTCGCTGTCGCCGTCGCTGGAGCAGGCGCTCAGCGTCACCGTGAGGGCGAGGACGCACAGCGACGCAACGAGCCGTGCGGGTGTTCGGGGAGGTTTACGCATCGTGATCACGTCACCAACGGTACTGGCAGGCCGGGCGTAGACTCCAACCGTGGCCGAGTACCGAACGCCCGAGTTCCACCCGGCCTTCGAGGAGTACTGCGAGGCCATCTTCGAGCTCCACGAGGACGCCGTCGACGTGATCCAGGCCCGCATCGCCGACCGGCTCGAGGTGTCCCGCCCGGCGGTGTCCGAGATGATCCGTCGCCTCGAGTCCGAGGGCCTGGTGTCGGTCGACGGCTCGATCCGCCTCACCGCCGACGGCACCCGGCTGGCCGAACGTGTCGTCCGCCGCCACCGGTTGGCCGAACGCTTCCTCACCGACATCCTCGACCTGTCGTGGGCCGACGCCCACGTCGAGGCCGGCAAGTGGGAGCACGTGATCTCCGAGCCGGTCGAGAGGGCCATGAGCCGGGTGCTCGGCGACCCCACCACCTGCCCCCACGGCAACCCGATCCCCGGGTCCGACTACGCCGAGCCGCTCACGGTCGTGCTCGAGCAGCTCGGCCCGGGTGACCGCTTCACGGTGTCGCGCATCCCCGAGGAGCTCGAGTTCACCCCGGGGCTGCTCGACTTCCTCGAGGTGTCCGACGTGCTCCCCGGACGCTCGGGCACCGTCACGGCGGTGTCACCCGACGGCACCCTCACCGTCGAGATCGAGGGCCGCCACGTCGGCCTCGGCAAGTTCGCCAGTGCCCGCATACTGGTCCTGGCCGCGTCGCCCGTCACCACGGGCTGAGGATCGCTCGCTGCGCCAGCCGGCCCAGAGCAGGCCCACGAGGGCCAGTGCCCATGCCACCGCGAGCGCCCAGGTGCGGGCGCCGGGCTGGCGGTAGTCCGGGAGCACCCCCCGGGCCAGGCGCACCCACAGGTTGCGGGTGGCCTCGAAGTCGATGACCAGGCGGACGCGCTCCTGCAGCGTCTCGGCGACGACCCAGAGCCAGGACACGGCACCGAGAACGGCCGCCACCGCGAACCACGGCACCGCCCGACGGTGGCGCTCGAGCCACCACGCCGTCGTCACCACCAGGAGCGGCACGACCACGACCACCTGGCGGCCCGGCCACCAGAAGCCGTGCATGGTGAGGGCGATCCACGTGGCGGTGGCCCACCCCGCGGCGAAGGGCAGGGCGAGCGTGGCCCACCCAGGGGGACGGCGACGAACCAGCCCACCGAACGCCACCACGGCCACGAGGAAGATCGGCGCCCAGACGGCGAGCCCGAATCCTCGGTCGACCAGCAGCCCGACGAGGCGCTGCGACCGCCCGAGGTAGTCCGGGTCCACCCCGATGACGCTGGCCTCGCCGTTCGCCACGAAATGGTCGCCCGCGGCGTAGACCGTCCATCCCCCGTAGACCACTCGATGGAACACCACGAAGACGGCGCCGGCCACGCCCAGGGCCCCGCCCGTCACGACGGCTGCTCGTCGCTCGCCGCGCCGCCAGGCGGACACCAACCCCAGGCACGCGAGTGCCGTCGCCACGAGGGCGTACTTCACGGCCAACCAGGGCAGCGCCACCACCGCCAGGACGAAGAGCGCCTTGCCCCGGAGCCCGAACGCGCCGGTGAGGGCTCCGACCGCGACCATCACCGCCAGCGCGGCCGGGAGCTCCGGGTAGACCTGCACGCCGTAGGCGGCGAGGGGTGAGGCCAGTGAGAAGCCGAGGGTGGCGCCGAGTGCGATCGGGGCCGACACCCCGAAGCGGCGCACCGCCACCCACGCCGACACCACGGCGAGCAGGCCGGCGAGCGCGGCCAGGGCGAGCTTGGCCCCGACCCACCCCCCCACCAGCACCGGCACCGCCAAGAGCGCCGGGAGCAGCGGGTCGTGGGGGCTGACCTCGCGACCGTCGGCGGTCGGCTCGGTCTGCACCGGCAGTTCCGCCTCGTGAAAGGCCCGCCAACGCGCGTCTCGGAGCTCGTCGCTGATGTCCAGGTCCAGGTCCTCGCCGAGACTGACAGCACTCAGCAGGTACTGCGGCTCGTCGGCGGTGGTGCGGGCGCCGTAGGTGGCGCGTGCCGGGACAGCGATGGCCGTCCACACCGTGACGACCGCGGCGAGGGCGACGAGGAGCCACCGCCAGCGGTTCGGGGACACGCCCGGGGACACTACCGCCCGAGCCGACGGCCCGTGTAAGGTATGCCTAACTTCGGTATGGACGACCCCTCCGGCATCGCCGGCCCCACCTCCGCCCCCACCCCCGCCGCTGCGCCGGTGGAACCGCGCCGCCACGGGCACCCGCGCCCACCCTCGGGGCTGTCGCTCGCCCTCGGCGCGGGCGTCTTCTCGTTCGCCGCCATCGTCGTCACCCGCACCGTCGACACCGCCGCCCTCCGCACGAGCGCGCACGCGATGGCTGATCGTCCGCTCACGGTGGCCCTTGCCGTGGCCGTCTTCGCATCGGCCTTCCTGTTCCGGGCGGCGGCCTGGCACCGGGTGCTCCCCGACCTCGGCTTCGGCCAGGCGCTGGCCGGCATCCACCTGGCCTTCGGTGCCAACCACGTGCTGCCGCTGCGCCTCGGCGAGCCGCTGCGCATCGTGAGCGTGGTGCGGCGCGCCCGCATCCCGCTCGATGCCGCCACCTCGTCCACGGTCGCCCTGCGCGCCGCCGACATCGTGGCGATCGTCATGCTCGGATGGCTCGTGGGCCCCGCCGTCGTGGCCGACCTGCTCGGCGCCTGGGCATGGGCTGTCCTCGCGACGGTCGGCCTCCTGGGCGCCGTCGGGCTCGTCTGGCTCAGGTCGGCCGCCCGCAACGGCCGCTCCCCCATCCGACTCCCCGGGCCCTCGGTCGCCCTCCTGACCGTGGCGGCCTGGCTGGCCGAGAGCGTGCTCACCTGGCAGGCGTCGCACTGGGCCGGCCTCCACCTCAGCTACGCCCAGGCCGTGGTCGTCACCGCGGTCGCGGTAGGTGCGCAGATTGCCGCCATTGCACCGAGTGGCTTCGGCACCTACGAGGCCGCCGCGGTCGCGGCCTACGTCGCCCTCGGCTACGACGGCGCCGCCGGCCTCGCCGCCGCCCTCACGGTCCACGCGCTCACCACGGCCTACTCGCTGGTGGTCGGCGCCGTCGCTGTCTTCTCCCCCAGCCCCGGACTGCTCGGCCGGTTCCGCCTCCCCGCATCACTCCCCGCCGCGCCGACCACCGCTTCACCGCCCGCCCGCGCTGGGGCGCGGGTCGACGTCGACGCCGGTGTTCGCCCGATCGTCCTGTTCCTGCCTGCCCGCGACGAGGAACGCACCGTCGCCAGCGTGATTCGGCGCACCCCCGCGGAGGTGGGCGGCCACCCGGTGCTGTGCCTCGTGATCGACGACGGCTCGCTCGACGCCACCGTCTCCCGGGCGGTCGAGGCGGGTGCATCGGTGGTCTCGCTCGGGCGGCACCGGGGGCTGGGCGCGGCCGTGCGCCGTGGTTTCGAAGAGGCCACCCGTCGCCGAGCGGTGGCCGTCGCGTTCTGCGACGCCGACGAGGAGTACGACCCGACCGAGCTCGGGCGGCTCGTCGCGCCCATCCTCGGAGGCGAGGCCGACTATGTGGTGGGCTCGCGCTTCGCCGGCGGTCCGAGACGCATGCGGGCCCACCGGAGCCTCGGCAACCGCGTGCTCACCCGTGGCGTCGCCTTCGTCACGCGTCGCCGGGTCACCGACGGCCAGAGCGGCTTTCGGGCCCTGTCGGGCGAGGCCGCCGCGGCCGCCGAGGTGATCCACGACTTCAACTACGCCCAGGTGCTCACCCTCGACCTGCTGGCCAAGGGCTTCCGGTACGCCGAGGTGCCGATCAGCTACCGGTTCCGCACCGAGGGCCGGTCGTTCGTGAGGCTCGGCCCCTACCTCCGCAACGTGGTTCCCGCCGTCTACGCCCAGCTGAACGCCCGTGGCGTACGGGTCGGCTCACCCGCCGCCTGACAGCGCCGGCCCGCTCAGTTCACCGTGAAGGTGGACGCCATGCCTTGGCCGAAGTGGTCCTCGATGTTGCAGAACAACACGTAGTCGCCCGCCACCAGGTCGAAGGCCCCGGCACAGGACTCGCCCGCTGGGAATCCCTCGATCTCGCCGATCAGCGCACCGTCGGGGAGCTGCTCCTCGTCGACCGCGCCATCGACCTCGGGAAGCGCCTCGATGCTGTCGGACTCGACCACCACGACCTCATGGATCTCGTCGCCGTCGTTCTCGGCAGCGAAGGCCACCGTGCCCGCGTCGGCGGTGTCGACCGCGGGCTCGACCACGTACTCGTCGAGCCGGACGGCGACGGTGGTTTCGGCGGCATCGGGGTCACCCACGGTGACGCATTCGGCATCGGCGGTCTCTGACGCGGTGCCCGATCCTGAACCGCTGGCGGACCCCGAACGAGTGCCGGCACCGTCGTCGGTGCAGGCCGCGAGGCCACCGGCCACGAGGAGGGCCAAGAGGACGGCGGCGATGAAGCGGGGACGACGCACGAGGGCTCCGGACAACGAGCTGTTAGGCATGCCTTACAGGCTAGCCGCTCATCCACCGCGGAGGGCTAATCCTCCACCACGTGCGCCCGGAAACCGTCCCGGGCGCGGCGCCACGCGGGGTCGTCGAACGAACCATCCGGGCGCAGCGCATCGGCGGCGGCCGTGCCCATCGCCAGGGCGTGGTGGGTGTTGTCAGGGACGAAGAGCCCCTGGCGCCCGAAGGTCAGCAGACGTTCCTGGCCGGCCGCCCACGTCTCGAGGCCGGCGAGATCGCGCTCGAAGCCCGGCCGGTAGACGGGATAGACCCGGGGAAGGCGCCGCACCTCGACCGCCGACGGTTCGGGGTCGGGAAGGCCCAACCGGACGAGCACGTCGCGGACCATCTCGCCGAGCGCCTCGGGCCCCGTCCGCCACATGGCGTCGCCCACCGTCGCCGGCACCTCGGCGCAGAGCACCGTGCGGTCCTCGGGATCAGGACCTTCGCGGTAGTTCTTGGGCTCCGACAGGCGCGCGAGCGCCACGTCGGCTTCGGGGAAGTAGTGGGCGTCGAACCCGGTCCACCGGGGCCGGTCGACCACCAGGTACACGAGCACCAGGCCCCGATGACGAAGGCGCCGAGCCGACTCGATGACCTGCGCGGGCGGGGGCGGGGTGACGAGGCCCGCGAGCACGGCCAGCGGCGCGGTGGACCACACGCGGGCCACATCGATCTCGAGACCGCTCGTGGTGGTCACGGTCGCCCCCTGCGGCCGGACGGCCACCGCGGCGACGCCGTCGTTCAGACGGACCTCGCCACCGGCGGCCACCGCCGCCTCGGCGAGACGCTCACTGATCGCCCCGAAGCCGGTGGCGGGATAGAGGAACGACCGCTGACGGGAGCGGCGGCGGGGCCAAAGCCGAGCGAGCACGTCACGGGCCGACGAAGCGCTCACGCGGCGGCGAGCCAACTCGCCCGAGAGCTGGTCGGTCGGCACCCCCCACAGCTTCTCGACGTAGGGGTCGTAGAAGGTCGATGCCACCGTCGGCCCGAGACCGGCCCGGACGACCTCGGCGAACGTGTCGTCGCGTGGCCGACGGAATGGCGACAGGGCCGCGTCCCGTGCCGCTCCCAGGGCGAAGGCGGGCGGTAGCCGCCGCACGAGGTCCATCGACCGCAGAGGGAAGGCCAACCACCGGCCGGCCAGCCGGATGCGGCCGAGGCGGGGCCTGGTCTGCAGTTGGTCGCCCAGCAGGTCCCGGAGCAGGGCGAGGTGCTCGGCATCGACCGCAGGATGGAGGCGATGGCTGCCGAAGTCGACCCGCAACCCGCCCACCTCGAAGCTGCCCGCCATGCCCCCGACCCGATCGGCCTGCTCGAGCACCAAGACCCGTCGCCCGGCCTGCGCCAACCGCAGGGCCGCGACCAGTCCGGCGGGCCCGGCGCCGATGACGGCCACGTCGGCAGAGCGAGTGCCGGCCACCTACCGTGCCCCGCCACGGGTGGCTCGGCTCCGCGGCGCAGCCTGCTTGTCCATGCCCAGACCGTAGAGGCTGTGTTGGCCGATGTCCCCGAGTGGCGTTAGGCTACCCTAACTATGGGTGAGTCCATGCTCGTGCTGATCCGCGAGGGGTTCGAGGCGTCGCTGATCGTCGGCATCGTCTTCGGCTACCTGCGCAAGATCGGACGCACCGATCTCGACCGCCCCGTCTGGATTGGCGTCGCCCTCGCCGCGGCATTGGCCACGGCATTCGGCGTGGTCCTCCACCTCACGGTGGGGTCGTTCGAAGGCGACACCAAGCTGCGGGCCTTCGCCGCCATCTCCCTGAGCGCTGCGATCGTGCTCACCTGGATGGTGTTCTGGATGCGTCGCCAGAGCCGGGCCATCAAGGGCGAGCTCGAGCAACGGGTCGACGCCGCCATCGAGTCCGACAACGTCAAGACCGCCGTGTTGCTCGTGGCCTTCTTCGCCGTGTTGCGAGAAGGCATCGAGACCGCCTTGTTCCTCATCGCCGCTGCCACCTCGAGCACGGGATGGGACGTCTTCGTCGGCGGTCTGATCGGCCTCGCCATCGCCTGCGCGCTCGGCTACCTGGTGTACTCGGGCAGCAAGGTGCTGCCCATGAAGCTGTTCTTCAACATCACCGGCATGATCGTCATCGTCTTTGCCGCGGGCCTGCTCGCCAAGACGGTGATGTTCCTCCAGGCCACCCAGACCAGTGCCCTCGACACCCTGAACGGCGCGGTCTACAACCTCACCGGGGTCGCCTGGCTCACGGTCGACACCCAGGTCGGCCGCTTCCTCGCGGGCCTCTTCGGATGGGACCCCCGCCCCTCGTTCGAGCAGGTGCTCGTCTGGGTGCTCTACATCGTGCCGGTCACCTACCTGTTCCTGCGCCCCGACCGTCCCGGGGCAGCCGAGCCGACCGGCCGGGCCGAGGCGGACGACCCCGAGTCATTCGCCGCTGCCGCCCTCGCCGCCGAGGCGTAGACAGTGGCTCCTCCTCCGTCGGAGCGGCTTCGCCGTCCCGGTCGGCAGGTGCCCGCTGCTGCGCTCCACTCCGCAGCCTGAACGCGCTCAGTCGAGGAGGACCGCGGGCAGAGGCTCGGCGTGGGCCACCGTGAGCCGCTTGGTGGCGCGGGTGAGGGCCACGTAGAGCGAGCGCATGCCCTGCGGTTCCTCGCGGACGATGGCGGCGGGTTCGACGACGATCGACGCGTCGAGCTCGAGCCCCTTCACGAGGCCCACCGGCACCACGGTGACCTGACGCTCGAGCCCGTGACGGTCCGCGGCGCCGTAGGCCACCCCGGCCGCTTCGAGGGCCGTGCTGATCGCCACGGTGTGTGACGCCGGGCAGACGATGCCCACGCTGCCCTGCCCCACCGCGGCGACCTCTTCGATCGCCAGGCGCGCGACGTCGACGGCGAGGCGGCCGGGGTCGGCCGAGGCCTCGATGCGGGGATCGCTGTCGCCCTCGCGCACCGACGACGGCGCCGACAGGTCCGGGGCGGCGACGGCCAGCACCCGGGCCGCCAGCACCATGTTGGCGGCCGGTATGCGATAGCCGACGGTGAGCTCGGCCCGCCGCGAGGGACGGCGGCTCGGCAGATGCTCGAGCACGCTCTCCCAGTCGTCGTGCGCCCACGCCCCGGTGGCCTGGGCGATGTCGCCGACAACCGTCATCGAGCCGTTGAGCGACCGTCGCGAGAGGACCCGGAGCTGCATCGGCGACAGGTCCTGGGCCTCGTCGACCACGATGTGGCCGTAGGTGCGCACCTCGTCGTCGGGGCCCGACCGTTGACTGCGGCGTCGGGGGGGCGGGCCGAGCAGGGCACGGGCCTCGTCGAGCAGCGGGACGTCGTCGCTCGTCCAGACCACGTCGTCGACGCTCTCGGACCGACCGCGCCGCAGCGCACGCACCTCGTGGTCGTCGAGAAGCCCCCGACCGGCGGACCGGAGCAGCGCGTTGGCGCCGAAGAGGTCGTGGAGCAGTTGGGCGGGCGTGAGCACGGGCCAGACCCATTCGAGCGCCTCACGGACGACCAGGTCGGACCGGACCTGGCGCCGCACGTCCGAAGGGTCGGGCCGCGTTCGGCTGCTGGCCGCCAGTGCATCGAAGAGCGAGCGCTCGACGAACCGCCGCGCCGCGTTGTGGGTACGGAACCGACGGCGCGCGTCGCGCACGATCCGCTCGCTCTGCTCGACCGACAGACGGAGAACGCTGAGCCCGTAGCCCACCTCGAGGCCGGACCTCAGCGGCCGCTCGCGGTCCGCCACGGCCCGGCGCAGCACGTCGGTCATGCGCAGGTCGCCCTTCACCCTGGCGACCAGGCCCGTGTCGCGACCGCGCACCGGCGTCTCCGGGATCAGGTCGGCCAGCACCGACAACTCGACCCCGGCCTCGCCGAGCGACGGCAGGACCTGCTCGATGTAGCCGAGGAACAACCGGTTGGGGCCGACGACGAGGACGCCCTGGCCCTCGAGCGGGAAGCGGAAGGTGTACAGGAGGTAGGCGGCGCGGTGGAGCGCCACCACCGTCTTGCCCGTTCCCGGACCCCCCTGCACGACGAGGACGCCGGGGAGGGGCGCACGGATGATCTCGTCCTGCTCGCCCTGGATCGTGGCGACGATGTCGCCCAGCCGTCCGGACCGTGACGACTCGAGCGCGGCGATGAGGCTGCCGTAGCCCGAGATCGCCGGGGCGCCGCCGGTGCCGTTCGTTCCGCCGGTGCCGCCGCTGCTGTCCACGCCTTCGAATTCGCCGAAGAGCTCGTCCTCCATCGACAGGAGGGTGCGACCACGGGTGGCGAAATGGCGTCGCCGGCGCAGGCCCATCGGCTCGCGCCCGGTAGCCCGGTAGAACGGCTCGGCCACCGGCGCCCGCCAGTCCACCACGAGCGGCTCCTGGTGCTCGTCGGCCACCGCGAGCCGCCCCACGTGGAAGGACTCGCCGCCGGCCTCGGTGGTGCGGTCGATGCGCCCGAAGCAGAGCGAGGCGTCGCCCAACTGGAGCTGGGAGAGGCGGTTGAGGATGTTGCCCTGGAAGACCTCGCGCTCCCACCGGGCCTGCTCGGTGCCGCCCTTGCCCACCTCGAGGGTGTCCTGGAGGCGCGTCGCCGACCGCCGGCTCGCCTCGAGGCACTCGTAGGCGTGGTCGATGTAGGCCTGCTCGGCCTCGAGTTCGGGATGGCTGCCCATGGGGGGTGGATCACTCTACCGATGTGCCGCGGCCTTCCGGCGGGTAGCGACCGGCCCCGCTCAGCGCTTCTTGAGCATCCCGAAGACGCCGCGGACCACCGTGTTCATCATCGACCGGCCCTCCCGGCTGCCGAGGTAGTCGGTGACGAAGTTGCCGTCGTCCTTGGGTGCGGCCCGGCGCGCGTCACCCCGAGGGGCGCTGCCCCGAGGGGCGCTGGCCCGAGCCGGCGGCTTCGGCACCGTCACACCACCTGGCGGCGGAGGTGGAGGTGGGGGCGGAGGTGACGCCGTGGCGGCCGCGCCCGCCGCCATCTTGGCGGCCAGCAGCTCACGGGCCGACTCCCGGTCGACCTCCTGCGCGTACTTCGACCACAGCGGCGACGCCTTCGCCGCGGTGTCCACGGCGGCGGTGTCGATGGCCGACATGAGCGACGCCGGGGCGAGGAGCTTCGTCCACACCACGGGCGTCGGCGAACCGTCCTCGCCGAGGATCGTCACCATCGCCTCGCCCGTGCCGAGCTCGGTGAGCGCGCTCTCCAGGTCGTAGTCGTCGGTCATGGGATAGGTGGTGACGGCCGCCTTGAGCGCCTTGGCGTCGCGAGGGGTGTGGGCGCGGAGCGCGTGCTGCACCCGGTTGCCCAGTTGGGCCAGCACGTCCTCGGGCACGTCGTCGGGGAGCTGGGTCACGAAGAACACACCCACGCCCTTCGACCGGATGAGGCGGACGGTCTGGGCCACCTGCTCGAGGAACTCATCGGATGCGTCGGCGAAGAGCAGGTGGGCCTCGTCGAAGAAGAACACCAGCTTCGGTTGGTCGAGATCGCCCACCTCGGGGAGGTTCTGGAACAGCTCGGCCAGCAGCCACATGAGGAACGTGGAGAACAGCCGCGGACGGTCCTGGACCGCAGGCAGCTCGAGGCAGCTCACCTGACCCACGCCCTCGGTGGTCGTGGTGAGCAGGTCGGCCACGTCGAACTCGGGCTCGCCGAAGAACGCATCGGCGTCCTCCCCCTCGAGTTCGGTGATGGACCGCAACAGCACGCCCGCGGTCTGCGACGACACCCCACCCAGGGCCTTCAGCTCGGGCTTTCCCTCGTCACCGGTGAGGTACTGCAGCACGGCCCGGAGGTCGGCCAGGTCGAGGAGCGGTAGCCCCTTGTCGTCGGCGTAGCGGAACACGATGGACAGCGAGGAGGTCTGGGTGTCGTTCGCCTTCATCACCTTGGCCAGCAGCTGGGGACCGAAGCTGGAGACCGGGGCCCGGAGGGGAACGCCGGGCCCGACCCCGCCGAGCGACAGGAAGGTGACGGGGCGACCGGCGGGCTGCCACTCCACGCCGAGGTCCTTCGACCGCTCCTCGATGCGCTCGTTCGGCGTCCCCGGCTGCGAGAGGCCGCCGAGGTCACCCTTGAGGTCGGCTGCGAACACCGGCACGCCGATTGCCGAGAGCTGCTCGGCCATGAGCTGGAGCGTCTTCGTCTTGCCGGTGCCGGTGGCGCCGGCGATGAGCCCGTGACGGTTGCACATCGCGGCGGGGATCTGGACAACGGCACCGGGGTGGGTCGCGCCGTCGACGATGCCTCGGCCGAGCACGATGCCCTTGCCCTCCACCGCGTACGCGGCGCTGATGCGGGCGTCGAAGTCGGCGGGCCCGGTGCTCGCCGCGGCGTCAGCGGTCGCGACCGGCGCGGGACCGGTGTCGGCGACCGCCGGGGCGGCCGGCGCGGGGCTCGCGTCCGCAGTCGCCGGGTCGGTGGGCGCGGGACTCGCGTCCGCAGGCGCCGGGTCGGCAGCTTCGTCGTCAGGCATGGGGCCAGCTTCGCGCGTCGTGCGATGCTGGGACCATGCCCACCGCACTCGTCCTCGGCGCCGGCGGCGTGGTGGGCCGGGCGTACCACGTCGGCACCCTGGCGGCGCTGGCCGACGCCACGGGCTGGGACGCGCGGACGGCCGATCTCATGATCGGCACCTCGGCCGGCGCCGGCACCGCGGCCACCCTGCGGCTCGGGCTGTCGGTCGCCGACCACCGGGCCCGCCTCACCGGCGGGGACCTGTCCGCCGAGGGCGACGCCCTGGTGGGCGACCTCAGCCACGTCACCCGGTTCGACGAACCCGCGCCGCGCGGCATCGCCGGCCTACGACCGCAGGCGCCCCACCTGGTGCTGCAGGGGCTGCGACCGCCGTGGCCGGCGCGGGTGGGAGTGGGGCTCTCGGGCCTGTTGCCGCGCGGCAACGTCGCCATCAGCCCGTTGGGCGAGAAGTTCCGGCTGCTCTTCGACCACGACTGGCCCCAACGTCCCCTGTGGGTGTGCGCGGTTCGCATGCGCGACGGCAAGCGGGTGGTGTTCGGGCGCGACCCCGCGCCGGGCACGCCCGGCCATCCCGACGTGGCCGCCGCGATCGAGGCGTCGTCGGCCATCCCCGGCTACTTCGAACCGGTCGAGATCGACGGCGAGCAGTACCTCGACGGCGCGGCGCACTCGTCCACCAATGCCGACCTGGCCGCCGGCCTCGGCTTCGACAGGGTGGTGGTCATCTCGCCCATGTCGGCCAGGCGCGAGGCGCTGCAGTGGCACCCCAGGTCGGCCAGCCGGGCCGCGTACCACCGAGTGCTGCAACGCGAGGTCGTCGCCATCGAGGCTGACGGAACGCAGGTGCTCGTGTTCGAGCCCACGACAGAGGACCTCGGTCACATGGGCGGCCCGGCGCTCGACGGCGAGAGCGAGCCCGAGCTCGTGGCCCGGGCCTACCAGTCAGCGCTCGACCACCTCGGCGAGCTGGGCATCACCGACGTGGACGACCACCGGGGCGGCTGACACCCGCCCCTCCCAGGCCCACGGAGGGTCAGAGTCCGGCCCAGAAGTCGGTGACCACCGTGGCCGCCGATTCGGGCGACTCGAGCATCCACCAATGCCCGGCATCGGGAAGCTCGACCACGGTCGCCCCGGTGCGGTCGGCGAGCCGACGCACGCGACCGGCATTCCGGAACGGGTCCTGCATCGACTCGAGCAGAAGGCCGGGGCCCCGGATCGAGTCGATGCCGGGGCCCCACTCGTTGCCGATGTCGACCGACGACCGGTAGAGGGCGAGGATGGCCGACGCCATGGTCGCGTCGAAGGCAGCGGCCATGTCGGCGGCGCCGGCCTCGGGGACACCCGAGGCCGCGAGGACGGCGGCACGATCCGGGGCCGAGGCCTGGAGGAGCCCGTCCATGAACGCCTCGCCCTCCGGCGAGATCCAGAGCAGGGCCACGTCGTGCCACCTGAAGTCGGCGCCCAGGTCGCCCGAGTCCAGCGCCCACGAGCGGACGTTGGCCGGGCGGTCGGCCAGGACCCGGAGCGCCAGCAGCGCACCCCAGTCGTGTGCCACCAGATCGACCTCGCCGAGGCCGGCCAACTCGCCGGCCATCCACTCCGCGTAGCGGTACATCGTGGGCTCGAAGCCGTCGGGCAGCGGGCACCCGAAGCCCGGCAACTGCAAGAGCACGACGTCGTCGCGATCGAGGCGATCGACGAGCGATCGCCACACGACCGGGGTCTCGGGCACACCGTGGACGAAGACAGCGGGCATGGTCCAACGGTAACTGCTGGACCCGACGAGCACGGAGGTCGGGGAGATGCGTCAGGCGCCGGGGTCCTCGCCGATCTCCTTGAGGGCGTCACGCAAGGCGGTGCGCAGGCGTCGCGCCAGGGCGGGGGTGAGGTGCGCCACCAGGCCCTCGCCGGCGCGGCCGACCTCCTCGACGGTGAGCACCACCCGCGGTTCGGCGTCGTCGTAGTCGTCGGCCACGGCCACCGCCCACGACAACCGGGCGAAGTCGTCGTCGCCCGACGGCTGGTCGGCCGCGTCGAAAGGATGGTCGTCGATGGATCGTCGCATGACCCGCGACGGTACGTTGAACCGGTGCCCCCGCCCACCGCCGACCGCGCGACGCCCGACCTCTCCGCCAGCGACTTCCTCCGGGCGTGCCGCCGCGAGCCGGTCGACCGGGTCCCGGTCTGGTTCATGCGCCAGGCCGGGCGCTCACTGCCCGAGTACCGGGCCATCCGCGGCGAGGGCAGCATCCTCGACGCCATCAAGGTCCCCGAGCTCTCGGCCAGGATCACGCTCCAGCCGGTCGAGCGCTACGGCGTCGACGCCGCCATCTTGTACTCCGACATCGTCGTGCCCGCCGAGGCCATCGGGTTCGGCGTCGACGTGGTGCCCGGGGTCGGCCCCGTCATCGCGCAGCCGTTCGCCTCGGCGGCCGACCTCGCCCGTCTTCGGCCCCTCGACCCAGAGGCCGACACCCCGTACGTGCTCGAGACCATCCGCACGGTGGTGGCCGACCTCGACGTGCCGCTCATCGGCTTCGCCGGCGCCCCGTTCACGGTGGCGAGCTACCTGATCGAAGGCCGGCCGTCGCGCACCTACGGGCGCACCAAGGCCCTCATGCACGGCGACCCCGCGCTGTGGCACGAGCTCGTCGACGCCCTCGCCGATCTCGCCCTGGCCTCGCTGCGGTCGCAGGTCGACGCCGGCGCGTCGGCCGTCCAGCTCTTCGACAGCTGGGCAGGGGCACTCAACCCCGACGACTACCGCCGGTTCGTGATGCCGGCCAGCGCGAAGGTGCTCGAGGGGATGGCCGACCTGGGCATCCCCCGCATCCACTTCGGCGTGAACACCGGCGAGCTGCTCGGCCTGTTCGGCGAGGCGGGGGCCGACGTGGTGGGTGTCGACTGGCGGGTGCCCCTCGACGTGGCCCGCACCCGCGTCGGCGACCGGGCGGTGCAGGGCAACCTCGACCCGGCCATCCTGCTGGCCCCCTGGCCCGTGGTGGCAGAGGCCACGCGGCAGGTGCTGCGCCAGGGCAGAGGGCTCGGCCACATCTTCAACCTGGGCCACGGTGTCCTGCCCGAGGTCGATCCGGGCATCCTCGAACAGGTGGTGGACCTGGTGCACGCCGAAGGGGTCGCCCTCGGGAACGAAGGGCCGAGCCGTGGCTGACGCGTCCCACGAACCGGTGGGCGTGGTGGTCATGGCCTACGGCACACCGGCCACCCCCGACGACGTCGAGGCGTACTACACCCACATCCGCCGCGGCCGACCGCCGACCCCTGAGCAGCTGGCCGACCTGACGCGCCGCTACGACGCGCTCGGGGGCGTGTCGCCCCTCGCGCAGCGAACCGAGTCGCAGCGCGTCGCCATCGAGGCCGCGCTCGAGGCCCGGGCACCCGGCGGCTATCGAGTCGTGCTCGGCCAGAAGCATGCCGCGCCCTTCATCGAGGACGCCGTCACCACCCTGGCCGCCGGCGGCATCGCTCGTGCCGTCGGCCTCGTCCTCGCTCCCCACTTCTCGGGCTTCAGCGTGGGCGAGTACCAGCGGCGGCTCGCCGAAGCCGCCCGCGAGCACGGGATGAGCGCAACCGGCATCGAGAGCTGGCACCTCGAGCCCGCCTACCTCGACTTCCTGGCCGCTGCGCTCCGCCACACCCTCGACGGGCTCCCGCCCGCGACCAAGGTGCTGTTCACGGCCCACAGCCTCCCCGAGCGCGTGCTGGTCGACGACCCCTACCCCGATCAGCTGCGTGCCAGCGCCGAGGCCATCGCCGCCCGGGTCGGCCTGCAACCGTGGCCCGACTGGGCCATCGCCTGGCAGAGTGCCGGGCGCACCCCCGAGCCCTGGCGGGGGCCCGACGTGCTCGAGGTGATACGCGAGCTGGCAGGTACCGGTCGGGCCGAAGGCGTCGCCGTCTGCGCCCAGGGCTTCGTCTCCGACCACCTCGAGGTTCTCTACGATCTCGACATCGAGGCGCGGGCGGTCGCCGAGGGCGCCGGGCTCGCCTTCGGTCGCACGGCGTCGCTCAACGCCGAACCGGCGGTCATGGCCGCCCTCGCCGACCTGGTCGTCGCCGCGTGCTGACCGCCCGAGCCACCCCGTCCCGGTGCAATGACCGCCGTTCCTCCGGGGCCAGGGCGCCCCGCTCGTCGCGAGCGTCGGCCTGATGGCCCGGGTCGTCGTCGTCGGGGGCGGCATCACCGGGTTGGCGGCCGCCTACGAGGCCGGTCGCCACGACGGCACCGACGTGGTGCTGGTCGAGGCCTCCGACCGGCTGGGCGGGAAGATCGAGACCCAGCCGTTCGTGGGCCTTCCGCTCGAGACCGGGCCCGACACCTTCCTGGCCCGCGTGCCATGGGCGGTCGACCTGTGCCGCGAGCTGGGCCTGGCCGACGAGCTGGTGAGCCCGGCCGAGCCGTCGGCCTACCTCTGGGTGCGGGGCGCCCTGCGCCGGCTGCCCGCCGCCCACGTGTTGGGCGTGCCCACCGACTTCGACCTGCTGGCCGCGTCGGGGCTGTTGTCCGACGAAGGCGTGGCGGCCGCCCGCCGAGACCTCGATCACCCCCCGGACCAGCCCGGCGAACTGCCCGCCCACGACGTGTCGGTGGGCGCCCTCATCCGCGATCGCATGGGTGACGAGGTGCTCGAGCGCATCGTCGACCCGTTGATCGGCGGCATCAACGCGGGCGACTCCGACCGCCTCAGCCTCGAGGCGTCGGCCCCGCAGATCGCGGCCGCCGCCCGCCGCAACGCCAGCCTCGTCCGGGGCCTGCTCGCCGAACGGGCCGACCAGCCGCCAGATCCCGGGTCGCCGATGTTCTACAGCCTGCCCGGCGGGCTCGAGCGCATCGTCGACCGGCTCGTCGAGGTCCTCCGGGCCGAGGTCCGACTGGGTACGGCGGCCCAGGGGGTCGACCGCGCGGCGAGCGGCGGTTACCTCGTCCGCACCCGTGCGGGCGCCCTCGAGGCCGATGCCGTCGTGCTGACGGGTCCTGCCGGCGCCAGCGCCCGCCTGGTCGAGGGCCTCGCCCCCGACGCGGCCGCCACCCTCGCCGCGGTCGACTACGCGTCGGTCGCCCTCGTCACCCTGGCGGTGCCGCCCGAGGCCATCGTTCGGCCGCTCGACGCCAGCGGCTACCTGGTGCCGCGTACCGAGGGCTGCCTCATCACGGCTTGCACCTGGACGTCGAGCAAGTGGGCGCACCTCCGCGTGCCCGACCAGGTGCTGTTGCGGGCCTCGGCCGGGCGCTACGGCGACGAGCGGATCGCCGGACTCGACGACGAGGAACTGGTGGCGGCGTTCCTGGCCGACCTCGAGGCCACCATGGGCCTCGCCACCCCGCCCACCGCCGTGCGGGTGAAGCGTTGGGTCGACTCGTTCCCGCAGTACCTCCCCGGCCACCTCGGCCGCGTCGCGGGCGTCGAAGAGGCCCTGGCCGCCGAGGCCCCCGGCGTGGTGGTGGCGGGCGCAGCCCAGCGGGGTGTCGGCATCCCGGCGTGCATCCGCCAGGGACGGGATGCCGCGCGCGGCGTGCTCGGGACGCTCTGATCCACCCGTCGACCCGGCATCGAATCGCGGTGCCCGGTCGACGACATCTCGCGCCGGGATCGGTGGGGGCGACTGGCCGACGGGACATCCGGCGACCATGATCGGGCGCCTTGAGCGCACCGCCCCGCGTCGAACCAACCCGAGATTCGCGCCGGCAGAAGGCCGTCCTCGCCCTTCGGTGCCTGACCGCAGGCTTCTGTCTCGCCGCGTCCGTTCCCCCGTGGGGCTGGTGGCCCCTGGCCTTCGTGGGCATCGCCCTCCTGGATCACCTCATCGCCGACCGGCCGGCCAAGGCGCGCTTCCGCCGCACCTGGCTCGTGGCCGCCGCCTGGCTCTACCCGTCGATGCTCTGGATGATCGACCTCACCCTCCCCGGCTACCTCATCGCCTGCGCCACCTATGCCGCGTACTTCGGCGTGGCCGTGGCGCTCTGCCCGACGGGTCGCTGGCGATGGCTCGCCCTTCCGGGCGCCTTCGTCCTGGCCGAGTGGTTGCGATGGTCGTTCCCGTTCGGCGGCGTTCCCCTGTCCACGCTCGCCATGAGCCAGGCCGCGGCGCCGCTGGCCTTCACGGTGCGGCTGGCGGGCTCGTTGGTGCTGGTGGCGCTGGTCGTCGTGGGAGGGGTGGCCCTGTCGGCGGCATGGCAGCGTGCGTGGCGCCCAGCCGGGCTGGCCCTGGGCGTCGTGGCCCTCGTGGCGTTGGGCGCGGCCGTGGCACCTCGCGGGCACCAGGTCGACACCCTGGACGTGGCCCTCGTGCAGGGTGGCGGGCCCCAGCGGACCCGTGCCGCCGACACCGATGAACGCGAGGTCTTCGAGCGCCATCTTGCCGCCAGCGAGGACATCGAGGGCCCGGTCGACCTGGTGCTGTGGCCCGAGAACGTGGTGAACGTGGAGGGGAGCCTCGCCGTGAACCGGGAGAGCGGCGAGCTCGCCTCCCTCGCCCGCGACCTCGACTCGACCCTGGTGGTCGGTGTGGTCGAGGGGGCCGACGAGAGCTTCCTGAACGCGGCCGTCGTGTTCGGCCCGGACGGAACGATCATCGACCGCTTCGACAAGGTGAAGCGGGTGCCCTTCGGCGAGTACGTCCCGTTCCGAGGGCTGCTCGAACGCATGAACAGCCAGCTTCCTGGTCGCGACGCCCTCGCCGGCGACAAGGCAGCCATCGTGCAGACGCCGGCGGGTCGCCTCGGCGTCGTCATCTCGTGGGAGGTGTTCTTCAGCACGCGAGGGCGCGACGCGATCGGTAACGGCGGCCAGGTGCTGCTCAACCCGACGAACGGCTCGTCGTACTGGCTCACCCAGGTCCAGACGCAGCAGGTCGCGTCGTCACGGCTGCGGGCCCTCGAGAACGACCGGTGGGTGTTGCAGGCCGCCCCCACGGGCTTCAGTGCCATCGTCACCCCCGACGGCGACGTGGTCGAACGCACCGCCATCAGCGAGCGACGGGTGCTGCAGGACACGATCGGCGTTCGTGAGGGCAACACCCTCGCGACCCGCGTGGGCGACCTGCCGATGCTCGTCGTGGCCCTCGTCCTCATGGTGGGTGCGCGGGTGCTCGACCGCCGAGCACATCGCCGAGCCCGCCGGCGAGCGACCGGGCCGGTCGCTCACGCGGCGTCGTAGGGTCTCGGACGTGATCACGCTCTCGGCAGGCGACGCCACTGCCACGCTCGACCCCGAGTCGGGGGGACGGCTCGCCCAGCTCACCGTCGACGACCTCGACCTGCTGGTCGAGCGGTGCGACTCACCCACCCAGTGGGGGTGCTTCCCGATGGCGCCGTACGCGGGTCGGGTGCGAAATGGGCGGTTCACCTGGCGCGGCACCGAGTACCAGCTCCCGCTGAACAAGACGCCCCACGCCATCCACGGGGTCACCTTCGACCGGCCGTGGACGACCGTCGTGGCCACCGACACGATGGTTACCCTGCGCATCGACCTGGACGACCGGTGGCCCCTGGGCGGCCACGTCGTGCAGGAATACGCCCTCCACGACGAGTCGCTGCACCTGCGCATGGAGGTCCATTCGGGCGACGCACCGATGCCCGCCACCTGCGGCTGGCATCCCTGGTGGCGGCGCCGACTCGGGCGGGGCGGCCCGGTCGAGCTCGACTTCGAAGCAGGGATGATGTGGGTGCGCGACGACGACGGCATCCCCAGCGGCGCGCTCGTCACGCCCACGCCCGGACCGTGGGACGACTGCTTCACCGACATGGTGCAGCCCCCGGAGCTGCGCTGGCCGGGCGCCCTCGAGCTCACGATGGACTCGCACGGCACCGACTGGGTGATCTTCACCGAGCCGGACCACGCCGTCTGCGTCGAGCCCCAGACGGGGCCCCCCGACGCCCTGAACCTCGACGCCGGCACGGCCGCCCCCGGCAGGCCCGTCATCGCCACGGCTACCATCTCCTGGCGGCGCCTTCCCTCTGCTCCGCGCTGAGGGCTCATCGCGGCCGTCGAGGCCCTCGTCCCACGGTCGCCGGGCCTTGCGTCCGCAGTGCGGTTGCACCAGCCGAGGCCCGTACACTTGACCGACCGGTCAACGCCCGGAAAGGCTCGATCCCCTTGGCATCCTCCTCACCCGCCGACGGCCCCCTGCGGGTCGCACTTCTGGCCTACCGCGGCAAGCCCCACTGTGGTGGCCAGGGCGTCTACGTCCGGCACCTCTCGAAGGCGCTCGCCGACCTCGGCCACCACGTCGAGGTGCTGGGCGGGCCTCCCTACCCCGAGCTCGACGACAGTGTCCCGCTGGTCAAGCTGCCGAGCCTCGAGATCTACAACGACCACTTCCCCATGCGGATGCCGGGATTCTGGGAGCTCAAGACCTGGGCCGACTGGGTCGAGGTGGGCGCCTTCTCCACCGGCACCTTCCCCGAGCCCCTCGCGTTCAGCGTCCGGGCGTGGCAGTACCTGAAGGACCACGGCGGCGAGTTCGACCTGGTGCAC
Source organism: Acidimicrobiales bacterium (assembly GCA_041918615.1). GTDB lineage: Bacteria > Actinomycetota > Acidimicrobiia > Acidimicrobiales > DATDAH01 > JAEUJM01. Next base: position 18,430 of record JAYRVH010000068.1, on the reverse strand, counting down.
GACAATCAGAGCCTCGGGTACGGCCTGCTGGCCATCGAGCACCTGGGCCTTCCGGTGCTCGGCACCATCCACCACCCCATCACCGTCGACCGCCAACTCGAGATGGAACATGCCGAGACCGCCTACCAGCGCTTCGCCAAGTCCCGTTGGTACGCCTTCACCAAGATGCAGACCCGGGTGGCCAAGCGCCTCACGCGCATCATCACGGTGTCCGAGTCGTCTCGGCGCGACATCGCCCGCGACCACGGCGTCGACATCAACCGCCTGCACGTCGTCCCGGTGGGCGTCGACCCCGAGCTCTTCCGCCCCGTGCCGGGTGTGGAACGCAGGCCGGGCCGCCTCATCACGACCGCCAGCGCCGACGTCACCATGAAGGGCCTCGTGTACCTGCTCGAGGCCGTGGCCAAGCTGCGAACCGAGCGCGACGTCGACCTCGTCGTCATCGGCAAGCCGAAGGAGGAGGGCCGGACCTCCCGCACCCTTGCCGAGCTGGGCCTCACCGACGCAGTGCAGTTCATCAGCGGCGTGTCCGACGAGCGGATCGTCGAGCTCTACTCCGAGTCCGACCTGGCCGTCGTGCCCTCGCTCTACGAGGGGTTCTCGCTCCCCGCCATCGAGGCCATGTCGTGCGGCGTCCCGCTCGTCGCCACCACCGGCGGCGCCCTGCCCGAGGTGGTTGGCAATGACGGTGAGACCGCCCTCCTCGTGCCCCCCGGAGACTCCGACGCGCTGGCCGCCGCGCTCCGTCGGGGCCTCGACGACCCCGAGCTGCGCGCCCGCATCGGTGCCGCCGGCCGCGAGCGGATCATCGAGCGCTGGAGCTGGAAGGTGACTGCCGCCAAGACGGTCGAGCAGTACCGCGCCCGTCTGGCCGAGCCGTCGATCGACCTCGGCGGATCGCTCGCCGACCGAGGTCGGGCCGCGGCCGCCAGACTCACCCGGGCCTGAGACCTTGCTGACCGTCGATTACGACACGCTCGACCTCCAGGCGGGCGACCTGTTGTTGGACATGGGCTGCGGCGCAGGTCGCCACGCCTTCGAGTCGTTCCGGCGCGGTGCCCGGGTGGTGGCCTTCGACTACTCCCACGACGAGCTGCGCGACGTCAGGGGCCTGTTCGCCGCCATGCGCGAGGCGGGTGAGGCGCCCTGGCACGGTGACGCCGGCGCCGTGAACGGCGACGCCGTCCGCCTGCCCTTCCCCGACGACACCTTCGACCGGATCATCGCGTCCGAGGTGCTCGAGCACGTGCCCGACGACGTGGGCGCGCTCGACGAGCTGATGCGCGTGCTCCGACCCGGCGGGATGATCGCCGCCACCATTCCTGCCTGGCTCCCCGAACAGATCTGCTGGAAGCTGTCGGAGGAGTACCACGCCCCCTTCGTCGTCGGTGGTCACGTGCGCATCTACACCGAGTCCGAGCTGCGCGAGAAGATGAAGGCCGCCGGCCTCGAGCCGGGCGCCGCCCATCACGCCCATGCCCTGCACTCGCCCTACTGGTGGCTCAAGTGCGCGGTCGGGCCCACCAATGACGACCACCCGCTCGTCAAGGCCTACCTGCGACTGCTGACGTGGGACATCGTCGAGCACCCGGCGGTCCTCCGCATCGCCGAGCGGCTCCTCCAGCCGCTGATCGGCAAGAGCCTCGTGGTCTACGCCCGCAAGCCGCTCCGTCCTTCCGTCTCCCTCCAACCCCACGCCCCTCGCCCCCGGGCGGCCGCCCTCCACCAGGAAAGGGAGACCGCCGATGTCGTCTGAGCTCCGTCTTCCCGAAGTCCCGAATCTGGCCACGGCCGACGAGATGTTGGCCACCGCCGCCTCGATCGTCGACTGGCAGCTGCCCACCGGCATGATCCCGTGGTTCCCGGGCGGGCACGCCGACGTGTGGAACCACGTCGAGGCGGTGATGGCCCTCGACCTGTGCGGCTTCACCGACGAAGCCCTGCGGGGCTACGACTGGCTGGTCGGCCTGCAACGCCCTGACGGTGCGTGGCACCAGTACTACCTGGCCGACGGCATCGAGCAGGACAAGCTCGACGCCAACACGTGCGCCTACGTGGCCGCCGGGGTCTGGCACCACTATCTGCTCACCCGCGACCTCGGGTTCCTCGAAGAGCTGTGGAAGACCGTCGAGCCCGCCATCGACTTCGTGCTCGATCTCCAGACGCCACGGGGCGAGATCCTCTGGGCCCGTCACGCCGACGGCACACCCTGGTCGTTCGCCCTGCTCACCGGGTCGTCGAGCATCTGCCACAGCCTCCGCTGTGCGATCGCGATCGCCGAGGAGCTCGGCCACGAGCGGCCCGACTGGGAGCTCAGCGTCGCCCGTCTCGCCCAGGTGATCGCCCACCAGCCGGACGCGTTCGCCCCCAAGCACCGCTGGGCCATGGACTGGTACTACCCGGTGCTGGCCGGTGTGCTCACCGGCGAGGCCGGCCGTGCGCACCTGGCGGCCCGAATGGGCACCTTCCTCATGGACGACCGGGGCATCCGCTGTGTGTCCGACCGGCCGTGGATCACCGCCGCCGAGACCTGCGAATGCCTCATCGCCCATCTCTCGGTCGGCGAGCGCGACACGGCCACCGAGCTCTTCGCGATGGCCCAGGCCCACCGCACCCCCGACGGCCGCTACTGGACGGGCATCGTCTACCCGGAAGAGGTGCACTTCCCCGGGGGCGAGCAGTCCACGTACACCTCGGCCTCGGTGATCCTGGCCGCCGACGCCCTCGCCGGCGCCACCGCCGGGTCGATGCTCTTCGTCGAGCACGACCGCGTCCTTCCCCCCCTCCTGCCCCTCGACGACTGAACCGCCGGATGCCTTCGTGAGAAACCACCGATTCGGGGGTTTCTCACCAAGAATTCCCTGGGTTTACGGGGTGCGGCGCAGGACGCGGAGGCTGCCGGTCACGCCGGTCTCGGCGAAGCCGTCGTCGAGGGCCCGGAGGTAGATCTCGTAGGGTGGGCGGCCGCCGTCGGCGGGGTCGGGGAACACGTCGTGGATGGCGAGCGTGCCGCCCGGCGCGACATGACGGCTCCAGCCCTCGTAGTCGCGGTGGGCGGGGTCGTGACCGTGGCCGCCGTCGATGAACAGGAAGGCCAGCCGGGTGGACCAGTGCCGACCGACGGTGGCCGACTCGCCCACGATCGCGACCACCGACGACTCGAGGCCCGCCGCCTGCACCGTGCGGCGGAACACGGGCAGCGTGTCCATGAGGCCGGTGGCGCGGTCGACCAGGTCCGATTCGTGGTGCTCCCACCCGGCCTGGTTCTCCTCGGAGCCCCGGTGGTGGTCGAGCGAGAACAGCACGGTGCCCGTCTCCTGTGCGGCCGAGCCCAGGTAGATCGCCGACTTGCCGCAGTAGGCCCCGATCTCGAGGAACGGCTGGCCCGCGGCCTGCCCCCGGCCGGCCGCCACCGCGGCGTCGTGGAGCGCGACCCCCTCGTCGGGCGGCATGAACCCACGGGCCGCGACGGCGGCCTCGAGCAGGTCAGTGTCCACGACGGGCGAGGATCAGGCCAGCTTGGCTTCGAAGTCGCCCTCGAGGAAGCCCCCGGCGACCAGCTCCTCCTCGGTGACGCCGGCCTCCTCGAGCACGGCCTCGTCGATCGGGAAGTGGCGCTCGCGGCCGAACATCATCTTGTCGATCACCGCGAACTTGAGGATCCACACCACGCCGAAGCCAAAAGCGTTGGCCACGTTGACCATGAGGGGCGACTCGAAGTGGCTGTCGGCATAGGCGACGCACAGCGTCGAGATCAACAGGCCCAGCAGGGTCATGCCCCAGAACGGCAGGATCTCGGTGACGAAGTTGTTCTTGTCACGCTTGCCCCACACCCAGTAGCGATTCATGACGTACACGGGAACGACCGTGACCGCGACGGCCATGGTGTTGGCCTGGAGTCCGCTCCATCCGAAGCCGTACTGGAAGAGGATCAGGATGGCCTGGGTCAACGGGACGGCCACGAACGACACCGCCGAGTACCGCAGCACCTTACGATGATCGATCGCCCTGATCCGGGCGATCACCTCGGTGGTGGTCATACTCATCTATCGGAGCCTACAGATGTTGGCGTGAGCCGGAACAGTCAGCCGAGGGCGTTCGCCCGGGCCATCGATCCGAGCCAGCGAGCACTCGGTTTGGGACGGCGCTCCTGGGTGACGCGGTCCACCTCGACGAGGCCGAACCGGGGCCGGTACCCGAACGCCCACTCGAAGTTGTCGAAGGCGCTCCAACACGTGTAGCCGGCCAGGTCGATGCCCTCGTCGATGCAGTCGAGCACGCCCTCGAGGGCACGACCCAGGTAGTCGATGCGCTCGGTGTCGTCGTCGGTGCCGATGCCGTTCTCGGTGACGAGCAGCGGGGTGTGGCCGGTGACGGCCCAGGCATGCCGGATGGATGCCGCGAGCGCCTCGGGCCAGAACTCGTAGCCCATCGCGAGCACCTTCACGCCGTCCTCGGGGCCGAGGGTGCCGTCCGGGCCGATCCGTGTACGGCTGTAGGTCTGTACGCCCACGAAGTCGTCGTCTCGGGCCGCCTGGAGGAACACGTCCTGGGCGCCGAGTCGGATCCGCTCGAGACGCGCCTCGGCCTCGTCGAGACGCGCACCGTCGGCGTCGGGCACTGCCTGGTAGTCGGTCATCGACAGCGTGAGGCCGACAGGCGCCGATCCCACGTGCGCTTTGATCTCGGGCACCGCCCGCCGGTGCGCATCGATCAGCACCTCGTTGGCCCGATCGCGCCTCGCCTCGTTCTGCTCGCCCGGGGGGAAGAACCCGAGCAGGTAGCCGATCGTGGCCACGATGTTCGGCTCGTTGATGGTGGCCACCCGGGTGACCAGGTCGCCGAGGTGGGCCGCGGTGCGATCGGCAAAGCGCACGAACCGCTCGGCGGCGAGCGCCTCGGTCCACCCACCCCGCTCGGCCAGCCACCGCGGGGTGGTGAAGTGGTGCAGCGTGACCACCGCGTCGAGGCCGTGCTCTCGGCATGAGGCCACCATGCGCCGGTAGTGGTCGAGGGCGGCCACGGAGAACTGTCCGTCCTCGGGCTCGATGCGGCTCCACTCCACCGAGAACCGGTAGCTGTTGAAGCCCAACTGGGCGAGCAGGCGGATGTCGTCGTCGAAGCGGTGGTAGTGGTCGATCGCATCGCCGCTGGGCTCGCGGCACGGGCCGCCGGGCTTCTGCTCCCACGCCCACCAGTCGTTGTTCCAGTTGCCGCCTTCGACCTGGTGCGCGGCCGTGGCGGTTCCCCAGCGGAACCCCTCGGGGAAGGATCGTGGAGTCATGGCAACGGACGGTAGCTTGCGCCCATGTCGCAGGCCGCGGTGGACGACCTCATCACGCTCCTCGACCTCGAGTCGATCGAGGTCAACATCTTCCGCGGGCTGAGCCCCGACGAGGATCGCCAACGCGTGTTCGGGGGCCAGGTGGCCGGCCAGGCGCTCGTGGCCGCGGCCCGCACCGTCGACGCGGAACGGCCGGTGCACTCGCTCCAGGCCTACTTCCTGCGCCCGGGCGACCCGACCGTGCCGATCCTCTACGAGGTCGACCGCATCCGCGACGGGCGGTCCTTCACCACCCGTCGGGTGGTGGCCATCCAGCACGGCAAGGCCATCTTCAACCTGGCGGCATCGTTCCACGTGCAGGAGGACGGCCTCGAGCACCAGTTGGCCATGGCCGACGTGATGTTCGACGGCCGCATGCCCCCCGACCCCGAGTCGCTGCCCGACTGGCAGGAGCGCATGGCACCCTGGGCCGAGAAGATGGGCGACTGGTACACCCGTCCCCGGCCCATCGACCACCGCCAGATCGACTACGAGCCGCTCGACCGACGGGACAAGCTGCCGCCCCACCAACGCACCTGGCTGCGGGCCAACGGGGTGCTGCCGGACAACCCGGTGCTGCACAACTGCGTCCTCACCTACGCGTCCGACATGACCCTGCTCGACACCAGCATCCTGCCCCACGGCCTCGGCGCCATGGACGAGCGCCTGATGATGGCCAGCCTCGACCACGCCATGTGGTTCCACCGGCCGTTCCGGGCCGACGAATGGCTGCTGTACGTGCAGGACACACCGTCGGCGTCGGCGGGGCGCGGCATCGCCCGCGGCCTCATCTACACCCGTGAAGGCGCCCTGGCGGTGTCGGTGGTGCAGGAGGGTCTGATACGAATCCGGGGGTGAGCCCTCGCCCCACCCCCCAATCCCCGCGATCACCCATTCCCGAGGCAATGGGGGTCGGAATCCGACCCCCATTGCCTCGACGACGCGGTTCCCGGGGGCGATCGGGCACGATCGGCGTGGTCGCCGGTCTCGTCCTGCTCGCGATGGTTGGCGGCGCCTGTTACGGGGGCAGCGACGACCGCAGGTCGAGCTCGCCGACCGTCGACCCCGAAGTGCGCACGACAACGACCGTCGCACCCGACGAAGCGAGCACCCCGACGCCGGCCGCGAGCACCGATTCCATCGACGGCACGTCGGTCAGCTACGAGCCCGTGGTCGCCCTCGACGACCCGGCCCTCGCCATGGCCGTGCGACACGGCGACGACGGGCACGTCTACCTGGCCCAGCGTTCCGGCACCCTCGTGCGCCTCGACCCCACCGCTGGGCCGGACGCGCCGACCGAGACCGTGCTCGACTTCGCGGACGACGTGTCCACCGACGGCGAGCGGGGCTTCCTGGGTGTCGCGTTCTCACCTGACGGCGACCGCCTCTACGCGAGCTACACCAACCCCGCGGGCGACACCCGCGTCGACGAGTACGCCGTGTCGGGCTCGGGTGGCGAGACCACGATCGACGCCGCCTCCCGGCGCGAGGTGTTCGCCCAGGACCAGCCGTTCTCCAACCACAACGGCGGCAACATCGCCTTCGGGCCCGACGGCTACCTCTACCTCGGGCTCGGTGACGGTGGCGCCGCCGGCGACCCCGACGACCGGGGTCAGGACCGCACCGACCTGCTGGGCAAGGTGCTGCGCATCGACCCCACCGCCGGCGACACCGCATACGGCGTGCCTGAGAACAACCCCTACGCCGACGGCACCGACGGCCGACCCGAGATCTGGATCACCGGGGTCCGCAACCCATGGCGCTTCTCGTTCGACTCGGCCACCGGCGACCTCTGGATCGGCGACGTCGGCCAGAACGAGGTGGAGGAGGTCGACTTCCTGCCCGCCGACGGCGAGCACCGCAACGCCGGACGCGGCGCCAACCTGGGCTGGAACCTCATGGAGGGCGACCAGGGCTACGAAGGGGGCACGCCCCCGGTGGGCTACGTGCCCCCGATCTCGACCTACTCGCATGCCGACGGCGGCTGCTCTGTCACCGGTGGCTACGTGTACCGGGGAGCGGACATCCCCGAGCTCGCGGGCGCCTACCTCTACAGCGACCTGTGCTCGTCGCACCTCATGGCATTGCTCGTCGATGCCGGCGGCCAGGTGGTCGACGAAGCCGACCTGGGCGCCCTGCCGGACGGCGGCCCGGTGTCGTTCGGCCAGGACGCCGCCGGCGAGCTCTACGTCCTGTCCCAGTCCGGCCAGATCTCCCGCATCACCGCCGCCTGACGGACAGACGACCCGCGGTACCCACCACCTCTCCCCTTCCCCAGTTCTGGCGTCGATCGGCGTGGCTGAGCGACGGGACGTGACGCCAGAACTGGGGAAAGTGGGGTTACAGGTCGTAGCGGTAGATGTTGGTCTGCCGCTGGACGAAGCCGAGGCGTTGGTAGAGGCGGTTCGCCACCTCGCGGGTGGGGCGGCTGGTGAGGTCGACGGTGCGGGCTCCCTCGGCGCGGGCCCGGTCGAGTGCCGCCCGGTTCAACGCCTCGCCCACGCCCTGGCCGCGCGCCGACTCATCCACGACCACGTCCTCGATCCACGCCCGCAAGCCCGTGGGCAGCCGGAACAGCGCCAGGGTCAGCGAGCCGACGACCCGGCCGCCGGAGTCCGGGTCGCGGGCGACGAACAGCACGGTGGCGGGCGAGGCGATGACGGCCTTCAGCTCGTCGTCGGTCGGCGGCGGGTTGGACGACGAGAGCTGCGGTGTGAGCCGGTCGAAGGCCTCGCGCAGGTCGGCGGTGAAGGCGGTCTGCTCGGCGACCGTGACGGTCACGTCTCGGGGGCCGGTACCGGCTGGGGTGGGGGCGGGCCCACGTAGCGTGCGCTGGGACGGATGATGCGGTTGTCGGCGGCCTGCTCGAGGATGTTGGCACACCACCCGATCACCCGGCTCGACGCGAACGTGGGGGTGAACATCTCGCGGGGCAGGCCGCACCGGTCCATCACCACACCGGCGTAGAACTCGACGTTGGCGTAGAGCTCGCGGCCCGGCTTCAGCTCGGCGAGCGTCTCGACCACGGCCCGCTCGACCTTCACGGCGAAGGCGGCCTTGTCGCCGCCAAGGCGCTGCGCGACCGACCGCAACAGCACCGACCGGGGGTCGTCGGTCTTGTAGACGCGGTGGCCGAACCCCATGATGCGGTCGCCGTTCTCCATCGCCGAGCGCACCCACGCCTCGGTGTTCTCGGGGGCGCCGATGGCGTCGAGCATGGCCAGCGCCCGGCTGGGAGCACCCCCGTGCAGCGGCCCGGACAACGCCCCGATGCCACCCACGACCGCGGCCACCAGGTCGGCGCCGGTGGAGGTGATGACACGGGCGGTGAAGGTGGAGGCGTTGAAGCCGTGGTCGATGGTGGTGATGAGGTACTGCTCGACGCCGCGTGCCTCGTCGACCCCCGGCTCGTCGCCGGTGAGCATGTAGAGGTAGTTGGCCGCGTAGCCGAGGTCGGGGTGGGGGTCGATGATCTGGTCGCCCTGACGGAGCCGGTAGAGCGCGGTCAGGATCGTGGGTATCACCGCGCACACCTGCATGGCGTTGTGACGGAGCTCGGCCGCACTGATGTCGAGCGACGCCCTGAAGTCGAGGCTGGCGCCGAGGAGCGAAACCGCGGTGCGCAGCCCGTCGAGCGGGACGAAGGTCGTGCCGGTCGCGGCGATGGCCGGAAGCTCGGCGCGGAGCGAATCGGTGAGCACGCGGCTGGCCCGGATCTCGTCGACGAAGGCTTCGCGCTCGCCGACCGAGGGAAGCGACCCCTCGAACAGCAGATGCCACACGTCCTCGAGCGAGCGCTTCTCGGCCAGCTCGACCGCCGAGTACTGGCGGTAGTGGTAGAAGCCCTCCTCACCACGGACGTCGCCCACCTCGGTCTCGGCCACGATGACCCCGGCGAGCCCCTTGGGGGCTTCGATGTGGCCGGGATGGGTGACGGGCTCGATGCTCGCCACCTTCATCAGGTCGCGCATCGACACGATCCCGACCAGGGCGCCGTCGTGCACCACGGGGATGTGCCGGTAGCCGTGGTCGGAGAGGCGGGCGAAGGCGACTCCGGCGGACACCTCGGGCTCGAGGGTGAAGGGGTCCTCGGTCATCCACTCGGCCACCTTGGTGCCGTTGGGGTCATCGCCCGAAGCGGCGAAGCGGACGAGGTCGCGCTCGGTGAGGATGCCGATGGGCCGATCGCCGTCGGCCACCACGACGGACCCCACGGTGTGGTCGGCCATGCGGGTGGCGGCCGCCGCCACCGTCTCGGACGGCACTGCGGTGACCACCGCCCGACTCATCACGTCACCGACCGTTCGCACCACCGCACCCTCGCCCACGACTGCTCCGATCTCCGCCCACCGGCGACTCGTCCGCGGTCGATCTTACCGACGACACCAGGAGACGGGCAGGGCGTGCGCCCCGCTGCCCGACCGACGGAGCCCACCGGGTGCTGGATAGCGTGAGGAGATGCTGCGCTGGACCACGCGACCCCGTCTGCGCCGCCCCGTGCTGATCTGTGCCTTCGAAGGCTGGAACGACGCCGGCGACGCCTCTTCCTACGCCGCCAGGTTCCTCGCGGAGCGGTGGGAGACTCGGCCCTTCGCCGACCTCGACCCCGAGGAGTACTACGACTTCACCAGCACCCGGCCCCGCGTGCGCCTCGACGACGGCCGGCAGCGTGAGATCGTGTGGCCGGGCAACGTGTTCTCGGCCGGCTCGCTCCCCGGCGCCGATCGCGACGTCATCCTGCTCAGCGGCAGCGAGCCCCAACTGCGCTGGCGAACGTTCTGCGAGCAGATCACCCAGGTGGTGACCGAGCTCGACGTGAGCCTCGTGATCACGCTCGGCGCGCTTCTGGCCGAGGTGCCCCACTCGCGTCCCGTGTCGGTGATCGGCACGGCCGTCGACGACGCCCTCATCGAGCGACTCGACCTGAGCCGCTCGAACTACGAAGGCCCTACCGGCATCGTCGGCGTCCTCCAGGATGCCTGTGCGCGTTCCGAGGTCCCGGCGGCCTCGCTGTGGGCCGCCGTGCCGACCTATGTCCCCGGCGCGCCGTCCCCCAAGGCGGCGCTGGCGCTGATCGAGCGCGCCTGCGGGCTCCTCGACGTCGCCGTGACGACCACCGACCTTCAGATCGCCACGGCCGCCTACGAGCGCCAGATCGACGAGCTGGTGAACGAGGACGAGGAGACCGCCGGGTACGTCGCCGACCTCGAGGCGCGATACGACTCGGGCGACACCGCCGAGAGCGACCTCACCGACACCAGCTCACTCGTCGAGGAGGTCGAACGATTCCTCCGCTCGACCGGCGGCGCCCCCGACGACCGCTGACTCCAACACAGCGGACTCGGTCTCGATGGCCGCCGCCAGCACGTCGAGGTCCGGGAGCGAGCCGCCGTCGCCCGTGATCCCGAACCCCAACGCGCCGTCGTAGGAGATGAGCCCGATGAGCAGGCCGGTCTGCTCGAACACCCCCACATAGGGGAACACCTCGAGCATCCGTGCCCCCATGCAGTAGAGCGGCACCTGGGGCCCGGGCACGTTGGTGACGCCGAGGTTCACCGTGCGCTGACGCGCGAGCAGACGAGCGGCGACACCGACCATGGCCGGCGGCGCGAGGTCGGTGAGGGCCAGGATCCGGTCGACCGACTCGGCCTGGCCGCTCTCCTTCACCGCCGCCATCTGGGCCATCACGGCACGGAGGCGCGCGGACGGGTCGGGATCGCCCACCGGCAGGTCGACGAGGAGGCCCGACACCCGGTTGCCGAGGGTGAGGTGCTCGTCATCGGCGCGCAACGACACCGGCACGAACGTCCGCAGACTGATCCCGTCGACCTCCTCGCCGCGGTGGACGAGGAACGACCGCACGGCACCGGCGCAGATCGCCAGCACCACGTCGTTCACCGACGCCCCCACGGCGTTCTTGATCCGCTTGGCCCGATCGAGGGGCACCCGGGCGACCTCGAACCGGCGCGTGGGACCGATCGGCACGTTCCACGGGGTGGGCGGGGGCGGGGCCGCGGCGGTCGCCAGGCTGCGCCCGGTCTCGAGGGTCTGGTCGACCAGGGCCTCGGCCGCCCGCTCGGGGTGACGCACCGCCCGGGTGGCGGCCCGGAGGAGGTCGGTGGGCGCCGCGAGCCGATGGGTGAGGCTCTCGACCAGCAGGGTGGCGTCGGAGGGCGGGGCGACCGGCACCCACGCAGGGCCCTCGATGGGCGCCGGATCGACCTCGAGGTCGAGGAGCACCGTCGCCACGTCGATCCCGGAGATGCCGTCGATCAAGGCATGGTGCGTCTTCTGGATGAGCGCCACACGGCCCTGGTCGAGCCCCTCGACGAACCACAGTTCCCAGAGCGGGCGGCTGCGGTCGAGGCGCTGCGCCTGGAGGCGCTCCAGCAGGCCGCGGAGCTGGTCGAAACCGCCGGGGGCGGCCAGCTCACTCAGGCGGACGTGGTCGTCGATGTCGAACTCGGCGTCGTCCACCCAGACCGGCCGGCCCTGGTCGAACGGCACCATCATCAACCGGCGCCGGAAGCGGGGCACCAGGTGCAACCGGTCGACGATCGCTCGGCGCAGGTCCTGAAGCCGGAACCGCCCGGCGTCGTCGAAGAACGGCCCGCCCTCGAAGATGGCCAGGCCACCCACGTGCATGGGCTGGGAGGCCGTCTCGATCTGCAGGAACAGGGCATCCTGCGGGCTCAACCGTTCGTAACGTCTCGTCCGTCGCTCGTCGGGAGCACCCGTGGCGTCGACGTCGCCGCTCCCCTCGCCGGCCTGACCTCCGTCATTCATCGGCCGCGCCGCGCCACGGCGGGTCGCGAGGCAGGTCGAACAGCACCTCGATCGGGTCACCCCGGAGCGCCGCGAACACGTGCCGGCCCCAGAGCTCGGCGCCGGCCAACGGCTCGGGAAGGGCGTCGGCCGCGAACCACCCCACGTCACGGCACTCGAGCGGGTGAGCCGCCAACCGGCCACCGGTCGCCCGGCACTGGAACACCAGCGAGTACAGCGGCACCCGGGTGAACCCGAGCCGGAGGCCGTCGAGGACCGCGATCGGACGGATCACCTCGCACTCGATGCCGGTCTCCTCGCGCACCTCCTTGACCGCGATCTCCGAGGCCGAGTAACCGATGTCGGCCCAACCCGTTGGATAGAGCCAGATGCCCGAGTCGGCACGCTGCACCAGGAGGATCTCGTCGTCGTCGTTGGACACCACGGCACCCACCGCCACCTTGGGGGTGACGTAGCCAGGGACCCCCTCACCGACGTGTTTCATCCACTCGGACGCCAGCAGCCCGGCGTCGAACTCGTGGCCGGCCGCCACCCGGATGTCGGCGGCGACCGCGAGCACCTCCTCGAAGCGCTCGCGCTCGTAGAGGCTCTCGGTGAAGCCGAGCCCCGTGCGGGCGATGCCGGCGAGGGCCTCACTCCACCGGAGCAGGTCGGCTTCGCTCGGCGGCCTCGGTTCCATCGGACGCGACGCTACCGGCCGAAGCCATGTCGCGACGCCGCTCGGGCCTCGAGGGCCCGACGTGACGCGCTACCGCAGGCCGAACACGACGGCGCGGCGGATCTCGGCCTGGTGGTCCGGGTCGGTGATCTTGGCGCCGCCGGCTCCGAGGACGTAGAACGCGTCCACCACGTCGGTGCCGAGCGTCTGGACCTTCGCGGTGCGGATGTCGAGGTCGAGCTCGGCCAGTCCCCTGGTGATGCGGTAGAGCACACCGATCCCGTCGGACGCGTGCACTTCGATCACCGTCGCGCTCGGCGTGGCGTCGTTGTCGAAGAGCACCTCGGGCGCCCGGTCGGGCGCAGCACCCGCACGGGCGTAGGCGCGGGCCCGGTCGGCGAGGCGGGCCTGGAGCGCGAGCCGGCCCTCCAGCGACTTCTCGAGGTCGGAGCGGACCCCCTCCCACGCGACCGTGGACCCGAAGGCGCTCTCGACGGTGAACACGCTCAACGCCATTCCGGCCTCGGAGGCCGCCGCCGCCTCGAGCACGTCGAGGCCGTTGAGCGCCAGCACGCCCGCCACCCTGCTGAACAGCCCCGGGCGGTCGGGGGCCACCACGGTGATCGTCCGGCCCTCGGTGACCACCGCCCACTCCCCCGCGGCCAGGAGTGCCCGCTGGTCGGCGGTGGGGAACGCCTCGGCCCGGAGGGTCTCGCCGTCACCGCCCCCGAGGCGCAGGGCGGTGCGCGCCACCAGTTGAGCGACGAGACCGGCCTTCCAGTCACCCCAGGCCGCCGGACCGGTGGCAATGGAGTCGGCCTCGGTGAGGGCAGCGAGGAGCTGCAGGTTGTCGAGGGTGCCGACCTCGTCGGCCACCCGGCGGATGGTGGCGTCGTCGCCCAGGTCGCGCCGCGTGGCCACATCGGGCAGCAACAGGTGGTGGCGGACCATGGCGACCAGGGTCTCCACATCGGCAGGGGGAAAGCCCATGCGGGTGGCGATCGTGGTCACGAGGGCCTGACCCACCTCGGTGTGGTCGCCCGGGTACCCCTTCCCGATGTCGTGGAGCAGGGCGCCGACCACCAGAAGGTCCGGTCGTGCCACCCGGTCGGCGAACGCGGCGGCGCCGGCCGCAGCCTCACAGAGGTGGCGATCCACGGTGAAGCGGTGGTAGGCGTTGCGCTGCGGACGGCTCCGGACCTGCTCCCACTCGGGGAGGACCCGACTGAGCAGGCCACGATGGTCGAGCGACTCGAACACCCTGATCGCGGTCGGCCCCGCCAACAGGATCGCGGCGAAGAGGTCTCGAGACCCGTCGGGCCAGGGGTCGGGGAACGGCGGGATCGACCGGGCCAGGAGGTCGAGCGATGCCCGCTCGATGCGCGTGTCGTGCTCGGCAGCCGCCTTGGCCGCCCGAAGCACCAGGGCCGGATCGGTGGCCGGCGAAGCCTCGGCCGCCACGTGGATCTCGCCATCGCGCAGGACCACGCCGTCGTCGACCGTGCGATCGCGCCCCCCGGTGCGCCGCCTCGGCCCCGTCAACGACGAGCCGACCCGCTCCCAGGTCTCGTCGCTGATCCAGGCGATGGCCCGCGCCGTCTCGGCCACCCGCTTCATCAGGGCATCGGCGTCGTCGTCACCGAGCGCCACGGCGACGCCGTCCTGCTCCTGGAGGCTCAGGCGGTCGCCCGGCCGGCCTGTCTGGCGGTGCAGAGCGACCCGCACGTCGAGCAACGTGGCGTACGCCGCCTCGAGCACCTGGTCGTCGCCGTCGTGCAGCACCGGGTGCACCTGGCCGGCCCAACGCAGCGCCTGCACGTCACGGAGACCACCGCGCCCCTCCTTCAGATCGGGCTCGAGCAGGAAGGCCACCTCGCCCCACTGGGCATGACGCGCCGCCACGCCCGCACCCAACTCGGTGAGCCACTTCTTCGGGCGCTTGCGCCACTGGGCGAGGGCGCGCTCCTCGACATCGGCGGTGAGGGCCGCGTCACCCGCGAGGTGGCGGATCTGGAGAAGGGTGGTCGCGGTGTCGAGGTCGGCGGACGCCAGGCTGAGCGTCTCCTTCGGGGTGCGCACGGCGTGCCCCAACTTCAACCCGTTGTCCCAGATCGGATACCAGATCTGGTCGGCCACCGACGCGACCTGACCCCGACCGTCATGGAGCAGCATGAGGTCGAGGTCGCTCTGGGGAGCCAGCTCGCGCCGTCCGTAGCCGCCCGTGGCCACCAGCGCCACGCCCTGCGCGCCCGCCGACGCGGACGCGAAGAGCGCGACGAGCCACTCGTCGACGAGGTCGCTGAGGGCCCGGCACCGAGCGGGCCCGGAGGGGGACGGGTCGGCGATGAGAGCCTCACGGTCGGCGATGAAGGTCACGGGCCCATTGTCGCCCACGCGATGGCGTGGGCCTCACCGGGCAGGCTCAAGCTTCCCGCTCCTGCCGACGCCGTCGGCGGGCCGCTCGGGCCCCGCCCTCGTCCCTCGGGCTCAGGCTTCCCGCTCCTGCCGACGCCGTCGGCGGGCCGCTCGGGCCCCGCCCTCGTCCCTCGGGCTCAGGCTTCCCGCTCCTGCCGACGCCGTCGGCGGGCCGCTCGTCCTGCGTTCGGGCCACGCAGGCCGGGGTCCCCGCCCTCGTCCCTCGGGCTCAAGCAGCGTCGACCGCCGCGGCGGCCCGGCGAGCGGCCACGACCACCGGGTCCCAGAGCGGGGAGAACGGCGGCGCGTACGACAGGTCGAGGTCGATCATCTCGTGGACGCCCATCTCGGCCCACAGGGCCGTGGCCACGACGTCGATGCGCTTGGCCGCACCCGCTCCGCCGACGATCTGCGCGCCCAGGAGGCGACCCGTGCCCCGCTCGGCCAGCATCTTCACCGTCATCGCCTCGGCGTCGGGAAGGTAGCCGGCCTGGTTGGTCGCCTCGACCGTGACCGCCACGTAGGCCAGGCCCGCCTCGGCGGCTTCGTGCTCGCTCAGCCCGGTGCGTCCGATCTCGGTCTGACACAACCGGGTGACCGCCGTGCCCAGGACACCGGGGAACGAGGCCGCGCCGCCGCCCAGGTTGATGCCCGCCACCCGACTCTGTCGGTTGGCGACGGTGCCGAGGGCGATGTGCACCCATGCGCGGGACAGGCGGTGGTATGACTCGCAGCAGTCCCCCGCCGACCAGACACCCTCCACGAGGGTCTGCTGGCGGGGCGTGACCCGGATGGCCCCCTTCACCCCGAGCGGTACGCCGGCGGCCTCGGCAAGGGCGGTGTTGGGCGCCACCCCGATTCCCAGCACCACCAGGTCGGCGGGAAGCGAGCCGGCCGAGGTGTGCACCATTCCCGGCTCGAACCCTTCCACCGCGGCGTCGAGCCGCAACTCGGCGCCCGCGGCGACCATGGCGGCCGAGACGATGGCGCCCATGTCGGGGTCGAGGGTGCGCATGACCTGGGGCCCGGCCTCGACCACCGTGACCTGCGCACCGCGCTTGAGGAAGGCCTCGGCCATCTCGAGGCCGATGTACCCGCTGCCGACGACCACGACCCGCCGGCACTGGATCTGCTCGGCGTAGGCGAGCAGGGCGGCGGCGTCGGCCAGGGTCTGCACGCCTTTGACGAAGTCGGCGTCGATGCCGGGAAGGTCGGGGCGGATCGGCTTCGCGCCGGTGCCGATGAGCAACTGGTCGAAGCCCATCTTCAGGGTGCGGTGATGCGTGTTGTCGCGCACCTCGAGCTCGCGCTGGTCGAGGTCGATCGCCTTCACCTCGTGCTGCACCCGCACGTCCACGAGGAGCTTGTCGCGGAACTGCTGGGGCCGCCGCACCACCAGGTCGTCGACGCCACCGATGTCACCGGCCACCAGGTACGGGATGCCGCACGACGAGTAGCTGGTCCAGTCACCCTGCTCGAGGGCCACGATCTCGATGTCGCGTCGCCGGCGCCGCACCTGGCTGACCGCCGTCATCCCCCCCGCGTTCCCCCCGATGACCACAAGCCGCATATTCCTCTGTCCCTCCTGCGTCGGGACGGCTTCGCCATCCGGGCCACACCCTACGGCGCCGCGCCGCTCCGCTCCGCCGTCGTGATGACGGCGTCGGCGGCGCACACTGGGGCCATGGAAACGACGACGGTGCTGTTCGACTTCTACGGGACCCTGGCCGAGTCGGACTGGGAGTCATGGTGGCTCGCCGAGATCATGGCGGCGAGGGGCTACGAGTTCCGGGCCACGGCCGACCAGCGGTGGTCGGCGAACTCGTGGGACGGCGAGACCCACGACGAGCACTCCGTCGACGAGGCGACCTACGAGGCATGGGAGGCGGAGCGGTGGCGGGGCCTGCTCCGCGACCACGAGGTTCGTGAGGACGACCTCGAGGCGATGATCAAGGAGTTCCACACCCGACGCGGCGAGTTCACCATGAGGGCCTACCCCGAATCGCTCGGCGTGCTCGAAGAGCTGCGTTCCCGCGGGCTCCGGCTGGCGGTCTGCTCCAACTGGGACTGGGACCTCGACCGCCACCTCGCCGAGACCGGCGTGCTCGACCTGGTCGACGCCCGTGTCTCGTCCGCCTGGGTCGGCGCCCGCAAGCCCCACGCCAGGATCTTCGAGGCCACCCTCACCGAGGTCGGCGCGACCGCCGCCGAGACGGTGTTCGTGGGCGACAACTGGCGCGCCGACATCGAAGGCCCGCTCGCGCTGGGCATGCGGCCCATCCACGTCTGGCGCCACGGCGACGACCCCGGCGAGTGGATCCCCCACCCCCCGGCCGATGCCGGCAAGGTGCCAAGGATCCTGGACCTGCGCGAGTTGCCGGAACTGTTGTGAGGCGGTGCGGCGTGAGCCGGTGCGGGGCCGCGAATCGGCACCGCCGGGTGACGGATCACCCAGACCGCCTTCGGCGTATCCTCGCCGCATGCTCCGTCGGGCGGCCCTGTCCCTGCTCGTCCTGGCGCTGCTTCCCGTCGGCACCGCCCGCCCGGGCCCCGCGGAGGCTTCCCCACAGGACCGCCCGCCCGATGTCCCCGCCCATGCCCCGTACCTGGCGGCCGTGCAGTGGGCGATCGGGGCGGGCGTCGTGCCCACCTTCGCCGACGGCACGTTCCGCCCCAAGAGCCCCAGCACCCGGGCGCAGCTCGCCGTCGCGCTCTGGGGCCTCTCGGGGCGACCCACCGACGCACCGCCCTCGGGCCTGGCGGACGTGCCCCCTGACGCCTCGTACCGCGCCGCCGTCGACTGGGCCGTCGACCGAGGGGTGATCGCTCGCCGGACTGACGGCACCTTCCGACCCGACCGATCGGTGCGACGGGCGACCGTCGCGCTCGCCCTCTGGCGGTCGGCGGGGTCGCCGTCCTCCGGAGCCCCGCACCCGTTCGCCGACGTCCCCGGCGGTGCCCCGTACCGGGCCGCCGTCGACTGGGTCGTCGACCGGGGCATCCTCCCCGGCTTCGCCGATGGCACCTTCCGACCCGACCGCTCGCTCAACCGGGCCCGGATGGCCTTGGCCGTGTACCGGCTCCACCTCGACCACGAGGGCGGCCCGCCGAACGTGGTGGTGATCTTGACCGACGATCAGACGTTGGAGTCGATGCGGGTGATGCCCCACGTGCAGGCCCTGCTCGCCGACGAGGGCACGACGTTCTCGAACTATGTCGACACGTTCCCGCTGTGTTGCCCGTCGCGG
>JAYRVH010000067.1:0-1838 GCA_041918615.1 Acidimicrobiales bacterium | reverse complement strand
CGCCGGCACCAGCGCCGAGAAGTCACCCGAACCGTTCGCCACACCACCACCCGCGATCGAGAAATCAGACGACCGCAACACCGCCACGAACGCCCCCGCCACCGGCGACCCCGAACCCGACTCGGTCACCGTGCCCGACACTCCCGTCGGCGGACCTCGGTAGGCGGCGGTGATCGTGGACCGCTCGTTCAGGGTGCGGGCGTTGTCCTGCGTGGCCGAACCTGTCGCGTGGCCGTTGTAGAGGACGGTGGGGCTCGAGAAGTAGGCCACGCGCGGGCACGAGCCGCCGGGGCAGCTCGCGGAGTCGTAGGCCATGATCGTGCGGAAGTCGTTGACGATGTCGCGGTAGCCGTTGGAGTAGGTGAACAGCCCACCTCCATCGGGGTCACCGTGGCCGGCACCCATGTTGTGGCCGAGTTCGTGCGCGAAGGTGAGGTTGCCACGGGCGCAGCCGGGGTCGACCACCGTGAAGCCCTCGGTCCCGGAGGCGGGCCCGCCCAGGTAGCCGATGCCGCAGGCGTCCGAGAGGGGCGAGACCAGCGAAACCAGATCTGCGCCGAGCGTGTCTCGGCGAGCGTGGACGCTGTCGAGATTCCCGTCGCTCGTGCTGTGCCAACGGTTGAGCTCGGTGCTCGCAGCGCCGGTACCGGCATAGGCCACATACTCGATGCCCACCGACCGCAGCGACTGGTTCACGCCCGAGCGGACGTAGGCGGCGTTCGCCTCGTTGACGGTGGCCGTCAACTCGACCACTGCCGCGGCGTCGCCGCCGAAGTAGGTGCGGGCCGCGGTGTCGTACCACGTCAAGACGTCGACGACCGGGTTCGTCTGGGTCGACGGTGGGGAGCCTGTGCCCGGGGACCCCTCGCTCGGAGCTTTGTCACCTGCGCCACCGCCGTCCCCACCGGGCAGCGGATCAGCCTCGTCGGGGAAGACGCGGCCTTCCTCGGTGACCAGGTGCGTTCCGCCCGACACGGGTGAGATGTCGTAGATCGAGCCGCCGACAGCAGCAGTGCCGATCACCTGCCCGTCGATGAAGGTGAGGGTCGCGTACTCGCCCTTCGGGCCGAGACCCGACCAGGTGGTGGAGCCGTTCTGCCCTTGCACGGGAGGCCCGTCACCGCGGAGGGCCACCACCAGGTCGGGGAACAGCTCGAGGTCGATGGTCGTCGCGTCGCTGCTCGACGAGGAGAGGGCCGACGACACGTCTCCCGCAGCGACTTCGATGAACCTGGCGCGGTCGGCGTTGCGCAGCTTGTCGCGTGCGATGGGCGGAAGGTCGGCGAGGCCGACCGGGGGTGCCTGGTCGAAGGTGACGGTCCCGCCGTCGGCTGGGCCGGGAGGTCCGCTCTGGGCCGCCGCGGGAGCGGTGGTGGCGACCATCACGACAGTGGGCAGGAGCAGCGCGGCGACGAACAGCCGGGAGCATCCCTTCGAGAACGAGGTAGACCTCACGATTGCTTCCTTCCCCCGGGATGGGCTGGGTGTCGCGTGTGGCCCTGTCGGACCCCGCCGTCGCCCGCCGGTGGCCCCAACGCGGGTAGACGACTCGACCATAACGATGGCCTACGGCCTGTCACGCTGAGGCTCCCCCCGCTGACCGGTCACGTTGATTACGCGGCCAGGTCGGCCTGGGGTTGACGGTACTGGTTCTCCCACTCGATCGGTGGGATGTAGCCGAGGCTCGAGTGGCGCCGGTTCTCCGGGGGTCAGCGCCCGGCCGTGAGTGCTGATCTGTGTGTTTGGGCAGGTAGAAGGACTCGTGGCGATGATCTGTGAACTGCAACAGGTGTGGTGCACGTGCCGGTTGTCGATGGTCATGTCGCGGTCCTTGGGGT
>JAYRVH010000066.1:0-64395 GCA_041918615.1 Acidimicrobiales bacterium | reverse complement strand
TCGGGCTGATCATCACCTTGTTCGTGGGCATCGTCACCCCGTTCCTCCTCGCCAACGAGGTCGAGAAGCTCTACGCGGGGGCAGGCGAAACGCCGCCGGTGACCACCGCCACCGGCTTCTGGATCCTCCTGCCGCTCATCGGCGGGATCATCTGGCAGGTGAAGGTGCAGGGTGCGCTCAACGGCTTCTGGGAAGCGCGGGGCGCCACCCCGGCCTGAGCTCCCGGCTGGGTTGGCAGCGGCTCGTCAGGGGGCGGGCAGGTAACGCCCCTTGACGAACCGTTTGCCGTTGTGAGCGAGCACCCAGGTCGAGCCCTTCTTGGCGTCGCGACCGCGGGCGTCCATGCCCTCGGCGATGAGCCGGTTCACGAGGTCGGGGATGATGTCACCGTGGCTGCACAGGACGACCTCGGTGTCGGCCACCGAGTCGAGCAGGGCCCGGGCCGCCTTCACGGGTGCCCCCTCGAGCAGTGCCGGCGCGTCTTCGATCTCGACGCGCAGCTGGCCGGCGAGTGGCTCCAGCGTCTGGCGACACCGCACCGCCGGGCTCGTGAGCATCCGGGTGATCGGATGGCCCCCCAGGAGCCCCACGAGCCCGGCGGCCTGGACGAATCCATGCTCGGCCAGTGGGCGCAGCGCGTCGGCCCGTGCCCACCCGTGACGGCTGAGCGCGTCGGCGTGGCGGACGAGATAGACGGTCACCGTCTCGTGGGTCTCACAGGGTGGGTATCGGCGGGCATCGCCAGAACCTAGTTTGTGGGCCATGGCGAGAATTCAGCTTCGCGATCTGTGTGGTGCCCGGTCGGGCGACAAGGGGGACATCAGCGACCTGTCACTCTTCGCCGACGACGAGGCGGCCTACGCGGCGATCCGCGCCGAAGTGACGTCGGCGCGGGTCAAGGAGCACTTCGGCGGCCTGGTGCAGGGGCCGGTCGAGCGATTCGAGGCCCCCAACGTGCTGGCGCTCAAGTTCGTGATGTACGACGCGCTCGGTGGGGGAGCACCCCGGTCGCTGCGGGCCGACAACCTGGGCAAGACCTTCGGTGCCGCCCTGCTCCGTCTGTGGATCGACGTGCCCGACGAGGTCGCGGCCAACGCCGCCCGCCGGCACGCGCCCGTCTCGCGCGCTGCGCCGGGGGTCAGTGGCTGAGCTTGCGCAAGTCGGCGATCACGGGGGGGAGGGCGTCGAGCAGGGCGTCGATGTCGTCGTCGGTCGTCGACCAGCCGGTCGAGATGCGCAGCGAGCGATGGGCGTCGACGCCCATGGCCTCGAGCACGGGAGACGGCTCGAGCGACTCGGAGGAGCACGCGCTGCCCGAGTGCGCCGCGATCCCCGCCCGATCGAGCCCGAGCAGGACGGCCTGCGGCTCGATGCCGTCGATGCCGAGGCAGACCACGTGGCCGACCCGATCGACCGGGTCGCCGTACACCAGCACGCCGTCGAGTCCGGGCACGGCGGCGAGCACCCGACCGGTGAGGCGCCGGGCCTCCGCGGCCTCGGCCTCGAGCACGCCTTCTGCCAACGCCGCGGCCGCGGCACCGAAGCCGGCGATGGCGGGGACGTTCTCCTCGCCCGCCCTCCGGCCCCGTTCCTGGTCGCCACCCAGGAGCAGCGGGCGAAGGCGCAGGCCCCGGCGGACCAGCAGCGCCCCGATGCCGGGCGGCCCGCCGAACTTGTGGGCGCTCACCGACAGCAGGTCGGCGCCGAGCGCGTCGAAGCCGATGACGGCGTGCCCGTTGGCCTGGGCGGCGTCCACGTGGACCAGCACGCCTTGGTCACGACAGGCGGCCACCACCTCGGCCACCGGCTGGACGGTGCCCACTTCGTGGTTGGCCCACTGCAGGTGGACCAGGGCGGTGTCGGGCCGGATCGCCGCGATGATCTCGTGCGGGTCGACCCGCCCGTGGCGATCCACACCCACGACGGTGATCTCACCGCGCCCTGCGGCCTGACGTACCGCCGAGTGCTCCACGGCAGGGAGCACCTGGTGGCCGCCCCGCTCGCCCGCTCCCCAGACGGCGGTGGCGATGGCCTCGGTGGCCCCGCTGGTGAACACGACCTCGCGGGGTCGGGCCGCGAACAGCGTGGCCACCTGCTCCCTGGCCTGCTCGACCCCGACCCGCGCGGTGAGCCCCTCGGCGTGGATCCGGCTCGGATCGCCGGCGGGCCGTCCCAGCCACGCGGTCATGGCGGCCACGACCTCGGGACGCGCCGGCGACGTGGAGGCGTGGTCGAGGTAGTGGCGGTTCACTCCGCGATGGCGGTGACGCAGTGATCGTCGCCCATCGGGATCGAGGCTTCCGTGCTGGGCGAGGTGTCGCCGTAGAGCGTGGCGAGCATGCCCTTCACCATGCCGCGGTCGACGGCACAGATCACCGGGTGCTCGACGGCGGCGTCGCCGAACGGGCAGTGCTCCGACACCAGGCGCAGCGTGCCGTGGCTCTTCACGGCATGGGAGGCGAAACCGTGGGCCGTCAGGGCGTCGGCCACGGAGTGCAGTGCGGTGCGGAAGGATCGTGGGTTCTCGGCGGCGGGGCCCATGGCCTCGGCCATGGTGCGGCCGTACTCGATGCCCACCTCTTCGGCCATCTCCATGGCCTGTGCTGGGGTGAGCAGCTTGAGGGCCCTCCCGAGCAGGCTCACGAGCACGTCGTCGTGGCGAACGGGCATCTCGAGGGGCATGGCGTCGCTGGTGACCCGGTAGCGCTTCGAGGGACGACCCGCCCCGCCGGACTCGGAGCGCTCGATGGCGACCTCGAGGTAACCCCCGCCCGACAGCTTGTCGAGGTGGTGCCGGGCGACGTTGGCGTGCAACTCGAAGCGCTGTGCGACCTCGGCGGCGGTGACGCCCTGCTCGCACTCGCGTGCGAACAGGTAGATGTCGCGCCGCGTAGGGTCGCCGAAGGCAGACGTGATCGCAGTGACCGCCGACGCGAACTCGGTGGCGGTGAG
The DNA here is from genome assembly GCA_041918615.1 of Acidimicrobiales bacterium. GTDB lineage: Bacteria > Actinomycetota > Acidimicrobiia > Acidimicrobiales > DATDAH01 > JAEUJM01. The sequence goes on along the minus strand of JAYRVH010000066.1, from coordinate 61,443 downwards.
GGCAGAGCCTTCCACATCGGTATTCTACCTATCCGCGTAGGTGAAATTGGCCGACGGACTGCCGACGTCCTGACGACGCCCGGCAGCACCATCCACGCAGCACCATCATCGAAGAGGGACACGGACACGCGACATGAGACCCATCAGCGCAGCGGTGGGCCCGGTCGGCGTCGACCCGGCCCGAACGGCATCGGCGGGGCGAATCCGCCCCGATGACCCAGAAGGCCGCTCGGGTGGCGGGCGCCGGGAGCGCGGGGCATGAGCGACCGGCGTCGGGCGGTCGAGGCCGCCGTCGAGCAGGTGCCCGAGCCCGAGCTCGAGCGGAGCCTCGGTGAGCTGGGCCTGGTGCGAGGGGTGGCCGTCGACGGCGGCCGCGCCCACGTCGTCGTGGCCCTCACCACGCCCGAGAACCCGACCGCCCCCGAGCTCGCCCGCCGCATCACCGACGCGGTGGGAGCGGTGGGCGCCATCACCGCCGTCGATGTCGAGTTCACCGTGTTGAGCGACGAGGAGCGTGCGGGGCTCCGGCGCTCGCTGCTCGGCGATCCCCACGCCACTGCCGGCACGAACGCCGCGCACGGGCACGCAGAGGGACGGGCCATCCCCTTCGCCCAGCCTGGGTCCGGCACGCGGGCCCTGCTGATCGCGTCCGGCAAGGGCGGCGTGGGCAAGTCGTCGGTCAGCACCAACCTGGCGGTGGCGCTCGCCCGACAGGGGTACCGCACCGCCATCGTCGACGCCGACGTGTGGGGCTTCTCGATCCCGCGCATGCTCGGCGTGGACCGCCCGCCCACGCTGATCGACGAGATGTTGGTGCCGCCCCGGTCGCACGGGGTCGCCTGCATCTCGATGGGGTTCTTCGCCAACGAGGACCAGCCGGTCATCTGGCGCGGGCCCATGCTGCACAAGGCCCTCGAGCAGTTCCTCACCGACGTCTACTGGGGCGACCCCGACTTCCTCGTGGTCGACCTGCCGCCCGGCACGGGCGACATCTCCATCTCTCTCGCTGGGTTCCTGCCGCGCAGCGAGGTCTACGTCGTCACCACGCCGCAGGCAGCGGCCGAGCGCGTCGCCCAGCGGGCGGCCTTCATGGCTCAGAAGGTCGGGCTCGAGGTGAAGGGCGTGATCGAGAACATGTCGTGGTTCACCGGTGACGACGGCGTCCGCTACGAGCTGTTCGGCGCCGGCGGCGGCGCGGAGCTGGCCGAGCGCCTCGACGTCCCGTTGCTCGGTCAGGTGCCCCTGGTGCCCGCGCTGCGCGAGGGCGGCGACGAGGGTCAGCCCATCGTCGCGGTCGACCCGGAGGGCGAGGCTGGTGCCGTCTTCGCCGACATGGCCCGCCGGATAGCCGTCGATCTGGCACCCACCAAGCGTCGCCCCCGGGACCTCAAGATCGTGTGACCCGGCGGCTGCCGCCTACCATCGAACCGAATCGCAGTCACGGAACAGCGAGCGACGACCCAGGAGCCAGAGGAAGACCATGGAAGTCCGCATCGGGGTGACCTACAGCCCCAAGGAAATCGATCTCGACATGGGTGACGACGTCGACCGCAGCACTCTCCACGCCGAGATCGAGGAGGCTCTGGCCAAGGAGTCCGGGGTGCTCTGGCTCACCGACAAGCGCGGTCGGCAGGTGGCCGTCCCGGCGGGGAAGGTGGCCTACATCGAGCTCGGCAGCCCTGAGGACGAGCGGCGGATCGGCTTCGGGGCCACCTGACCTGCCGTCGGTGTCGAGCGTGCCCGGGTCAGCGGTGAGCCTCCTCGACCGCCGCCTGCTGTTCCTCACCGGCAAGGGCGGGGTCGGCAAGACCACCATCGCCTCGGCCCTGGGGGTCCTCGCCGCACAACGGGGCAAGCGCACCCTCGTCTGCGAGTTCGATGCCAAGGGCAACCTGGCGGACTTCTTCGGCTCGGGCGACACCAGCTTCGACCCGATCGAGGTCCTGCCGGGCCTCTCCGTGATGTCGATGGACACCGAGGAGTCGCTGAAGGAGTACCTGCGCCTGCAGGTACGGGTGCCGTTCCTCGCCAAGATCGGCCCCCTTGCCCGGACGCTCGACTTCGTGGCGAGCGCCGCCCCCGGGGTGAAGGAGATCCTCACCGTCGGCAAGGTGGCATGGGAGGTCCGCGAGGACCACTACGACCTGGTGATCGCCGACGCGTCCGCCAGCGGGCACGTGATCTCGCAGTTGTCGGCCCCCCAGGCCATCGGGGAGCTGGTGAAGGTGGGTGTCGTCCGCGAGCAGACGGGTTGGCTCACCGAGATCCTCGACGACCCCGCCACCACCGGAGCGGTGATCGTCTCCGCCCCGGAGGAGATGCCGGTCAGCGAGACGCTCGAGCTGGCCGGGCGCATCCAGGGCGAGACGCACGTCGACATCGCCGCGGTGGCGGTCAACCGGGTCCTCCCCGAGCTTTTCGGCCGTGGCGAGGAGGAAGTCTTCCGGGCGCTGCTGGAGCCGGGCCACCAGGCCCGGCTGGCAGAGCTGGTGGGCGGGCCCATCGAGGCGTTGTTCGACGCGGCCCGCCTCGCCATCACGCTGCGCCGCACTCGCACAGAGCACCTCGATCGCCTGCGACGCGACCTGCCCCCCGAGCTCCCGCTCGTGTACGTGCCCTACCTCTTCACCCGCAGCCACGGCGCCAGGGCGACGCATCAGGTGGCCGAGGCGCTCGCCGCCGAGTTGGGCTTCTGAGATGGCGGCCAGGAAGCGGGCGCCGGCGGCGCCGACGACCTTCGAGCAGCTCCTGGCGGCCAAGGAGATCGTGGTCACCTGCGGTTCGGGGGGAGTGGGCAAGACCACCACGGCTGCGGCGGCGGGCGCGATGGCGGCGATCCACCTGGGCGGCAAGGTGCTCGTGCTCACCGTCGACCCGGCCCGGCGCCTCGCCAGCGCGCTCGGCCTCGAGCAGTTCGGGAACGTCGAGACACAAGTCCCCCCGGAGGCGTTCGCCGGCGCCGGGGTCGAGCCACGAGGCGAGCTGTGGGTGGCCATGCTCGACATGAAGGCGTCGTGGGACGACCTCGTGCACCAGTACGCGCCCGACGAGGCGACCCGCACGGCGATCCTGGCCAACCCGCTCTACCAGAACATCACCGGCAAGTTCGTGCAGAGCCACGACTACATCGCCATGGAGCGGCTCTACGAGATCCACCTCTCGGGGCGCTACGACCTGATCATCGTCGACACGCCGCCGACCCGGAACGCCATCGACTTCCTCGAGGCCCCCGAGCGCATGGCCGACTTCTTCAGCAGCCGTCTGCTCCGATGGCTCACGGCGCCCTACCGCTCCCGTCTCCTCAGCGCCGCCTCGAAGCCGTTCTACTCGATGGCCGATCGAATCCTGGGGTCGCAGTTCCTCGCCGACATCGCCGAGTTCTTCCTGCTCTTCCAGACGATGTACGACGGCTTCGTCGAGCGGGCCCGATCCATCGAGCGCACGCTGGCCGACCGGTGCACGACCTTCGTCGTGGTCAGCACCCTCGAGGCGGCGCCGGCGCGCGAGGCCGAGTTCTTCATCGAGGCGCTGTCGGACCGTGACCTGCACCTCGGCGCCCTGGTGCTCAACAAGGTCCTGCCGTCGTACCTCGTCGATCCGGCGGCCGGCGCCCTGGCCGAGCGGTTGTGTCGGGAGAGCGCGGCGTTGGCCACGGCGGTCGCGGACGAGGGCCTCGACGGCCTGGCAGACGCCGACCAGGTCGAGCGGGTGCTCACCGAGGTGGCCGAGAGCTTCCTGAACTACCGGATCGTGGCCACCCGGGAGGCCGAGCAGGCGGCCATTCTCGGCGAGCGCCCCGAACTGGTCGTATCGGTCTCGTACCTCGAATCCGACGTGCACGACCTCGCCGGTCTGGTCGAGTTGGGTGAGCGACTCTGGCGATGACGCCGGGACACGAGGCCGGGGGCTCGAGCCCGTGCGGCCTGAGCGCACGCTCGAGCGGCCCCAGGGCGGACCGTTGAGCCACGGCCTGGTGGCGGGCGGCCACCCGGCGGTGTGTGACGCGGCGGCCACTGTCCTGCGTCGTGGCGGCAACGCGTTCGATGCCGTGGTGGCGGCGGGGTTCGCCGCGGCCGTGGCCGAGCCCACGCTCACCAGCCTGGGTGGCGGCGGCTTCCTGCTGGCCCACACCGCAGGCGGCGAGTCGGTGGTGTTCGACTTCTTCGTGGATACGCCGGGGCGCGGGCGGGGGTCGCCCGAGGGGGATCCGCACTTCGAGGCGGTGACGGTGCACTTCCCCGGCTCGGACCAGGTGTTCAACGTGGGGCGGGGGTCGGTGGCCGTGCCAGGGGCGCTGGCCGGTTACCTGCACGTGCACGAGCGCCTGGGGTCGTTGTCACTGACTGAGGTGCTCGAGCCCGCCGTGCGCCTGGCCGCCGACGGGCTCGTGGTCTCGGCCATGTCCGCCTACCTGGTGGCCCTGCTGTGGCCCATCCTCGGGCAGTCGCCCGCCAGCCAGGCATGGTTCGCACCGTCGGGGGTGCCGATCCGCGAGGGCGAGCGTCTGGTCAACCGCGACCTCGCCGAGTTCCTGGCCTGCCTGGGTGACGACCCCGGTCGCACCTTCTACGGGGGCGGACTGTCCGAGACCATCGCGGCCGACATGGCCGCCGGCGGGGGACTGGTGACCCAGGCCGACCTGGCCGCGTACCGGGTGATCGAGCGCGAGCCGCTGGCCGTCGACTACCGGGGCCACCGGGTGCTCACCAATCCGCTCCCGTCGTTCGGGGGATCGCTGGTGGCCGTCACCTTGGGCCTGCTCGAAGACCGGGGCGACCCCGCCCCGCACGGATCGCCCGATCACGCCGTCACCCTCACCGACGCCATGATCGAGACGGACCGGATCCGGGCCGCCGGTGAGGTCGAGGCCTACCTGCGGTCGGATGGGCGGACAGGGGATGAGACGAACCATCGGCGCTTCAGCCGGGGCACCACCCACGTCAGTGTGAGTGACCACCACGGCAACGTGGCCGCCATGACCACCTCGAACGGTGAGGCCTCGGGTTACGTCGTGCCCGGTACCGGGATCATGTTGAACAACATGCTGGGCGAGGACGACCTCCACCCCGACGGCTTCCACGTCGCCCCACCCGGTGAGCGGGTCGCGTCGATGATGTCGCCCACCGTGGTGCTCGACGGCTGGGGTGCGCCCCGCCTGGTGACCGGGAGCGGCGGCAGCAAGCGCATCCGAACGACCGTCGTGCAGGTGGTGAGTGCCGTGGTCGACCACGGCATGGACGTTGCCGACGCCGTGAGCGACCCCCGCCTGCACTGGGACGGCGACGTGCTGCAGGTCGAGCCGGGCTGGCCCGCCGAGTCGGTGGCCGCCCTCCAGCAACGCTGGCCGGTGAACGAGTGGACCGAGCACAGCCTGTACTTCGGTGGGGCCCATTCGGTGGTGCCGGGCCGTCACGGCGGCGGTGCGGGCGACCCCCGCCGCGGTGGTGCGGCGGTGTCGGTTCCCACGGTTGCCGGTTCGGTGTCCGCGGCATCGCCGCCGGCCAGCAGGGGGTCGACCTGACGCAACGCGGCCTGGTGGGGCGAGTCGTCCGACACCTCCAGCAGCGCTGACAGAGCCCCGCTCTCGGGTGCGTCAGCGATCGTCAGCCGGCGGCGCCGTCCGAGGCGGTGGCCACGACGGTGATGGTGCCGTCCTCGCGCAACAGGGTGAGCGAGTCGCCGGCGACCTGGACCCGCCTGGACGCCTCGAGCGCCGCGAACAGGTTGGTCTCCTGCTCCATCACCCCGGCAGGCTCGTCGCAGGCCATGCGGGTGGAGGCCAACGGGCCGATCGTGAGCCGGTCGGCATCGAGCTCCCACGATCCGGCGCCGTTGTTGCATCCGGCGTCGGCCGACAGCGTGCCGTCCTCCACGAACCCGACGGTGGGCTGCGTGCCGGCCAGCACGCCCTCGACAGCGTTCTCCGTGGCGAGCTGGATCACGTCCCAGGTGCCGACCAGGGCGGCCCCGCGGTCGAGAGCGGTGAACGACAGCCGGCTGTCGTCGGACCCGGTGAGCACCAGGCGGTCGTCCGGGACCTCGATGGTGTCGGCGGCCTGAAGCGCCGAGGCGTAAGCGGCCTCGGCCTCGAGGATCGCGGGCTCGCACGCCATCTGGGTCATGGCCAGCTGGCCGATCGACACCGAGTCGCCGTCGACCTCGATGGGGCCGGTGTACGAGTTGCACCCCGCCAGTCCCGACACCCGGTCGCCCTCCACGTTGAGGGTGACGGCAACGCCCTCGGGCACGTCGATCGAGCTGTCCGCGGCGTCGAGCACCCACTCCTGGCCCTCTGTCTGCCGCAGGGTGTCGGGCAGGCCCGCGGTCTCGGCCCGGGTGTCCGCCTCGTCGCTGCCACACCCGGCGGCGAGGGTCAACGCGGCGACGAACGCGGCGGTCAGGGCGGTGAGGTGGCGGCGCACGACCCGGACTGTACCGATCGGCACATGCGGGTTCCTGGCCTCGTTGGTCATCGCGCCGACGGCCGGTTCATGATCACCGGCCCGGCCATGACCGCAACGCACGAGGGCGAGGCTCGTACAGTTCCGGGATGCCGAGTCTCGCGGAACTGGCCCGGTTGAACACCACCCTTGCCGATGCCGAGGTGGGCCACCTGCAACGGCTGGTGGCTTCGTGGGGCCTGCTGGCCGATCTTTGCTTCGCCGACCTCCTGCTCTTCGCCCCCGTGGCCGGCACTGAGGGGCGGGACGACGGACGCTTCGTGATCATCGGTCAGATCCGCCCGACCACCAGCCAGACGCTGTACCGCAGCGACTGGGTGGGCCTGGCGATCGACAGCCACGAGCGCCCGCAGGTGGCGCGCTCCTATCGCCTCGATGAGCTGATCGAGGGCGAGATCGACATCGCCGCGTTGCGCGAGCGGGTGCGGGTGCAGTGCATCCCGGTCCGCTATGAGGGCCGTATCCTCGCCGTGCTCACGCGTGAGTCGACTCCTTCGATCGGGCGCGCGCCGGGCGAGCTCGAGAAGACCTACGTCGAGTTGTTCAACCGCTTCGCCCGGATGATCTCGGCCGGCGACTTCCCGTTCGCCGACGAGCACAGCCGCAGCGAGGAGAACCCCCGGGTGGGCGACGGGACCATCGTGCTCGACCGTGCCGGTCGCATCGAGTTCAGCTCACCGAACGGGGTCTCGGCGCTGCACCGGGTGGGGATCCATGCCAGCCTCGAGGGCCGTCACCTCGCCGAGCTCGGCCTGGGGGACGATGTCACGCGCACCGCCTGGTCGTTCGCGATCCCAGTCACCGAGGAGGTCGAGCGCGGGCCGGGTATCACCGTTGTCGTGCGCTGCATCCCGCTGATCGAACGGGGCGAGGTCTCGGGCGCACTGGTGCTGCTCCGCGACATCTCCGAGTTGCGACGCCGCGACCGGCTGCTGCTCTCGAAGGACGCGACCATCCGCGAGATCCACCACCGGGTGAAGAACAACCTCCAGACGATCTCGTCGTTGCTCCGTCTCCAGAGCCGACGCCTCGAATCGGCCGAGGCGAGGGCGGCGGTCGACGAGTCGGTGCAGCGGATCCGTTCGATCGCACTCGTGCACGACATCTTGTCGCGGGAGGCCGGCGAGGCCGTGCCGTTCGTCGACATCATGCGGCCCCTGCTGCGCATGGTGGAGGAAGGGCTCCTGCCCGACGACAACCGGGTCCACTTCCGGCTCGTGGGCGATGCGGGTGAGCTGCCGGCGACCGTGGCCACTCCCCTGGCCATGGTGATCACCGAGCTCCTGCAGAACGTCGTGGAGCACGCGTATCCGCCGGCCGAGAGCCCGGTGTCGGGCGAGGTCGTGCTCGAGCTCGCCTACGACGACCGGGAGCTCACCGTGAAGGTGACCGACGACGGCGCCGGGCTGCCGCCCGGGTTCTCGCTGGAGAGCTCGACCGGCCTGGGCCTGTCGATCGTGCGCACCCTGGTGCAGACCGAGCTCGACGGGACCATCGAGATGCACGAGGGTGATGGCCCCGAGTCGGGGACGGTGGTCGACCTGCGGGTTCCGGTCGGCCCGACCTGGCCCACGGCCGCAGGCACGATCGCGTCGCCGGACGCGAAACGGCCCCCCGAGGCGGGGGGCCGATGACGGAGCAGGGACGGTGCGGTCAGGAAGCGCGGCGCCGGCGGGCGAGCCACGCCTTGCGAAGCGCCCGGCGCTCCTCTTCGGAGGTGCCGCCCCACACGCCGGAGTCCTGGTTGGTGGCGAGGGCGAATTCGAGGCAGTCGGACTGGGCGTCGCATTCGCCGCACACGGCCTTGGCCGACTGGATCTGCTCGATGGCAGGGCCGGTGGTTCCGACGGGGAAGAAGAGGTCGGGGTCGGTGTCGCTGCACGCGGCACCCACTCGCCAATCCTCGTTTTCCATGGTTACCGGCAGGGTAAGAGCCACCGCTCCTCCAAGGAGTCGATCACGAGTTCGTGATTGCATTCACATGCCGTCACATCGCGCCTCTCGGGCGTCGTTGGTGCGGCGGGGACGGCCGTCACCTTACCGGTTGGTAACAACACTAGCAAGCACTTTTTCTCCGGCAGTTCACAGGGCATTTCACGAGCCGACACACACCAGGGAGTGGCCCCATGACCCTCGTCATCGCCCATAGAGGGGCGTCGGCGGCCTACCCCGAGAACACCCTGGCGGCGATGGAGGGCGCACGGCAGCTGGGGGCCGACTGGGTCGAGCTCGACGTTCGCCGCACCGCAGACGGCGCGCTGGCGGTGCTGCACGACGCCCGCCTGCCCGACGGGCGCCTGTTGATGGACACCCCCCGGTCCGAGGTCGACCCGGTCGTCCCTTCGCTGGCCGAGGCCCTCGACGCGTGCGAGGCGATGGGCGTCAACATCGAGATCAAGAACGGGGTGGTCGACCCGGACCACGATCCGTCGATGCTCGTCGCCCGCGGTGTGGTGGCCGAGGTGCAACGGCGGAACGCGCGCGCCGACGTGCTCGTCTCGTGCTTCGATCTGGACACCGTCGACGCGGTGCGCGCCCTCGATCCCGACATCCCCACGGCCTACCTGGTCCTCGATCCACGTGGAGGGGACGCGATCGACGTTGCGGTCGCCCACGGCCACGGGGCGCTCCACCCCTGGGTGCCGATGGTGGACGAGGCCCTCATCGAGCACGCCCACGCCGCCGGCCTGGTCGTCAACACCTGGACCATCGACGACCCCGACCGCATCGCCGAGCTCGCGAGCTGGGGCATCGACGGCATCGTGACCAACGTCCCGGACATCGCACGCGCTGCCCTCAGACGGGCATGACGAGGCGGAGGACCTCGGGCTCGTGGCGGAACTCGAGCGCCTCCACCTCGCCCAGGTAGTCGCCGTCGACCTGGTAGGGAAAGGGCCCGAAGCCGCGGATGGTGAGCGACGACACGTCGGCGCGGTAGTCGACCAGGCGCGACGCACGCAACCGTCGGCCGGTGCCGAGCGCGGACGCCATCAGGGCGAGGAACGACCACGAGCGGAGCGAACGGATCGTGGTCACGGCCAGCGGGCGGTCGAGGGTGGCGTCGGGCGCCAGGTTGAACGGCCGGTTCCCCACGTAGGTGTAGGGGTTGGTGTTGAGCACCAGCGTCATGTAGCCGTCGTCGACGACGGCTCCGTCCGCATGGTGCACCGAGAAGTGGGGGCGTGCCCGGTCGTAGTGACGGAGCCACGTGTCGAAACCCGCATACGCGAACAGCGCGTGCCCCGCGTAGCGCTTGAGGGCGGCCCGCCGCTCGACCTGGGCGACGACGGCGGCGTCGAACCCGACGCCCACGTGGAAGAGGAAGTAGCGCCCGTTCACCGCACCGAGGCCGATGGGCACCAGACGGCCCTGTTCGAGGGAGTCGAGCAGCCCCCCGGTGGCCTCGATGGGGTCGTCCGGAAGGCCGAGTTGGCGGGCGAAGACGTTGGTCGAGCCACCGGGAAGGGGAGCGAGGGCGGTGTCGGTGCCGGCCAGTCCGTTGGCGGCCTCGTTCAGGGTGCCGTCGCCACCCAGGACCACGACCACGTCGGTTCCCGACGCGGCCGCGCCCATGGCGAGACGGGTGGCGTGGCCCCGACGCGTGGTCTCGGCGAGGGTGACGTCGTGATCAGCGCTCAGGGCCTTGCGGATCACCACCCGGGCCCGGGCGGTGACCGACGAAGCCGATGAGTTGACCAGCAGGAGTATTCGCAGAGGACCGGAGAGTACCGCCGGTCCTGGATTTGTCGCCTGGCGGGGCGGCAACCCACAATCGGCCCCATGAACGTCGTCGTCTGTGTGAAGCAGATCCCCGACCCGGCCGAGCCGGGCCAGATGGATCCAGAGACCAACACCCTCAAGCGCGATGGCAAGCTCATCCTCGACGAGTCCGACTCGTACGGGGTCGAGATGGCCCTCCAGCTCGTCGACACGGCCGGGGGCGGTGAGGTCACCCTCGTCTCGATGTCGCCGAACAGCGAGGTCGGGGGCATCCGCACCGCGCTCGCCATGGGGGCGGCCAAGGCCATCCTCGTGTCGGACCCGGCCATCGCCGGCTGCGACGCCCTCGGGACTGCCAAGGTGCTGGCGGCGGCGATCAGGCGCGCCGAGCCCGACCTGGTGCTCACCGCGACCGAGTCGTCCGACGGTTACACCGGCACGGTTCCCGAACAGGTCGCCGGCCTCCTCGACCTGCCGTCGGTCACCTTCGCCAAGCACATCGAGGTCGGCGAGGGCAAGGTCGCCGTCCAGCGTCAGACCGAGGCCGGCTACGACGACGTCGAGTGCCCCATGCCGGCGGTCGTCTCGGTCACGGCCGGTGTCGTCGAGCCCCGCTATCCCTCCTTCAAGGGGATCATGGCCGCCAAGAGCAAGCCGGTCGACGAGCTCACCGTCGCCGACCTGGGCATCGACGCCGGGCAGGTCGGCTGGGCCGGTGCCCAGCAGGAGATCGTCGACGTGTCGGCCGCCGAAGCTCGCGAAGCGGGCGAGATCATCACCGACGAGGGCGAGGCCCACCTCAAGATCGTCGAGTTCCTCGACCAGCTCAAAGTCCTTTAGGAGGACGTGATCATGGCACTGTCCACTGTCTGGGTCTTCGCCGAAGCGCGCGACGGCAAGGTCCTGCCCATCACCCTCGAGATCCTGGCCAAGGCCCGTGAGCTCGGCGACACCGTCGAGGCCTTCCACGGGGGCGACGCCGGCGGCATCGCCGCCGAGCTGGGTGCGCACGGCGCCGTCAGGGTCCACGCCACCGGCGACCTCGAAGGAGCGCTTCTCGGCGTGCCCGTCGCCGCGGCCATGGCCGCCGCCATCGAAGGCGGCGCCGCGCCGGGCCTCATCATGTTCGGCACCACCTACGACGGCCGGGACGTGGCCGGCCGCCTGTCGGCGAAGCTGGACAAGACGGTCATCACCAACAACGTGGACGTCACCGTCGACGGCGAGTCGATCGTCGTGGTCGAGCCCGTGTTCGGCGGTTCCACCAACGTCTCCACGCGGTTCGCCGCGGGCGGCCCCCACATCGCCATGTTCCGGCCCAAGTCGTTCGAGGCGGCCGAGACCGGTGGCGGCCCGGCCGAGGTGGTCAGTGCCGCCGTGCCCGACCTGGGCTCGTCGGCCGGCGCGAAGGTCATCGAGCGCCACGTCGAAGAGCGCGAGGGCCCGGCCCTCGACGAGGCGGCCGTGGTGGTCTCCGGTGGCCGCGGTCTCGGCGAGGCCGAGAAGTACCAGATGATCGAGGACCTGGCGAAGCTGCTCAAGGCTGCGCCCGGGGCGTCCCGTGCCATCGTCGACGCCGGCTGGGTCCCGTACTCGTACCAGGTGGGTCAGACCGGCAAGGTCGTGAAGCCGACCGTCTACGTGGCGTGCGGCATCTCGGGCGCCACGCAGCACATGGTGGGAATGAAGGGCTCCAAGAACATCATCGCCATCAACAAGGACGCGGAGGCCCCGATCTTCGCCATCGCGGACCTGGGCGTCGTCGGCGACGTGCACAAGGTGCTTCCCAAGCTCATCGAGGCCCTCCAGGCACGCGCCTGAGGCGCGTCACGACGACATCGGAGGCCGGCACCGACGCGATTCGGGTCGGGGCGTGCCCCCATGGGGTCGTGCGACGGTGAGCAGGCCGCGGGTCTGGTCGAACTGGGCGGGGAACCAGCGGTGTGCGCCGTTCACGGTCGAGCGGCCACGCACCGAGGACGAGCTCGTGGCCGTGGTGACCCGGGCCGCCGCGGCCGGACGGCGGGTCAAGGTGGTGGGTGCGGGCCACTCGTTCACCGACATCGCCTGCACGGACGGGCATCTGGTCGACCTCGGCCACTACGGGCGGCTGCTGCGCTTCGACGCTCAGCGATGCCAGGTGACGGTGCAGGCGGGCATGCGCCTGTCGGCGCTGAACCGTGCCCTGGCTGAACGGGGCGCGGCGCTCGAGAACCTGGGCGACATCGCCTACCAGTCGGTCGCGGGCGCCATCTCGACGGCGACCCACGGCACCGGGCGGCGGTTCGGGAACCTCGCCACGGGGATCGTCGCGATGCGCCTGGTGGTCGGCGACGGCACCGTGGTCACCTGCTCGGCCACCGAGAACGCGGACGTGTTCGCCGTCGCCCGGGTGGGCCTCGGTGCTCTCGGTGCCCTGTCCGAGGTGACGATCCAGTGCGTGCCGGCGTTCAACCTGCACGCCGTCGAGGAGCCCATGCGGGTCGACCAGGTGCTCGAGGCGTTCGACGACCTGGTCGACACCAACGACCACTTCGAGTTCTTCTGGGTGCCGAACACCGGCTGGGCGCTCACGAAGCGCAACCGACGCACGGACGAACCGGTCCGCCCGAGGACGCGGTGGAGGCGCTGGCGGGACGACGTGCTCTACACGAACGTGCTGTTCGGCGCGGCGTGCCGGGCGGGGCGGATCAGACCCGCGGCGGTCCCGCGCCTGGCGCGTGCGCTCCCGTCCACCGGGCGCGTCGACTACGTCGAGCGGAGCTTCGAGGTCTTCGCCAGCCCCCGCCTCGTGCACTTCTACGAAATGGAGTACGCCATCGCCCGTGAGGCCGTGCCCGAGGCGCTCAACCGCATCCGGGCCCTCGTGAGGGCCGAGGACCTGCGGCTGCTCTTCCCCGTCGAGGTGCGGGTCGTGGCGCCCGACGACATCGCGCTCAGCACCGCGCACGGCCGGGAGACCGGGTACCTGGCGGTGCACGTCTACCGAGGGACGCCCTACGAGCGCTACTTCCGCGGCGTCGAGGCCATCATGGACGACTACGGCGGTCGCCCGCACTGGGGGAAGATGCACTTCCAGGATGCCGAGACCCTGGCCCCCCGCTACCCGCTCTGGGACGACTTCCAGGCCATCCGGTCCCGTCTCGATCCCGACCGACGCTTCGCCAACCCCTACCTGGAACGGGTGCTGGGAGCCTGACCGGGGCTCAGACCAGGGGCCAGGGGTACTGCCGCCCCGAGTGGTCGACCGGGAAGACCCCGGAATCGACCAACGCCTGGGCCCGGAAGAGCAGGGCGGCCCGCTCCTCGGCGCTCAAGAGCGGGTCGAACGCCGGTGGGAGCCCGCGTTCGACCAGGGCGGCGAGGTCGGCCAGCAGGTCGTCGGGAACCGGCTCGCCGCCGAACTCCCAGATCACGGTGCGCAGCTTGAAGTCCTCGTGGAACGCGAGGCCGTGGTCGATGCCGTAGATCCGCCCGTCCGGCGCCAGCAGGCAGTGGCCGCTCTTGCGGTCGGTGTTGTTGGCCACGACGTCGAACACGCCCACCCGTCGCAGTTGCGGGTGGTTCGCCTCGTCCTCCATGAGTGTGAAGTAGTGCTGCTCGAAGTCCGCCGGCACGAACAGCTGCACCGAGCCCTCGCCGAGCGGCCCGTCGCGGTACACCGTCGGCGGCACGAGGCCCCATCCCAGCGCCTCCGACAGCTCCCACGCCGCGGTCTCGCGCTTGCCCAGGCCAGGAGGGAAGTCCCACAGCGGGCGTTCGCCGCGGAGGGGCTTGTACACGGCGTGGTCGGTCTCGTCCTCGAGGCACAGGTCGACGAGGAAGGTCGCGTTCGAGCTCCAGGGCATGCGTCCCTGCACCGAGATCTCGGCGTCTCGCAGGAAGGCAACGGGGTCGGGATGCGGCCCCGGGCCGGGAGCCGGCTGATCGGGCATGGTCACCGACGGTTCAGGTGGGCCGTTTGTGGCCGTTGCTGCGCGGGCAGGCGTGGCCGTCGGGGTCCATCGGCCGTCCGCAGATGGGGCACGGCGGCCGGCCCCTCCCGACCAACTCCTCGGCGTGGGGCACGAATGCGGCGATCTGGCCCCGGGTCACGTGGAAGCGGGCAACCGCCGGGCTCACGCCCTGCTCCTCGTCGACCAACTCCTCGACGATCACCACGAAGCGGCCGGCGGCCTCGTCGTAGGCCACCCCGATGGAGCCGACCGTCCATTCGGCGAGGACCGGTTCGATGAGCTCGAGTTGGAACACGCCACCGGCGGTACCCGCGGGCGGAAGGTCGGCGAGCAGGGTGGCGAGGTACTCGGCGAGGGCCGCCACCTGTTGCTTCTCGAGCTTGAGGCTGACCACCTCGCCCGCCTCTGCGGCCTGCAGGTAGAACACACGGGCGCCGGGCTCGCCGATGGCGCCCGCTGTGAAGTGGCCGGCGTCGTCGAACCGGAACGACGAGCTCATGTCGCCCGCTCCCGGTCCCGGCATGCCGCGCCGCTCCGGTCGCCGGGGCGGCGAACGGCCCGCTGCCCGTTCGGTTCGCGCGTTCCAGGAGCCACTGCTCTGCTGGCGTTGCTCATGACGGAGCGAGCGATGCCAGGTCGCCGCCGGTGGAGTTCACCGACAGCACCACGGGGCCGGTGGGCGAGTAGAGGATCGCGGTCACCGAGCAGGGTGAGATGACGATGCGCTGGAACAGGTCGAGATGTGTGCCGAGTGCCTGGGCGACCGCCGCCTTGATGGGGTCCGCGTGGGACACGGCGACCACGGTGCCACCGGGGTGGCGGGCCACCAGGCGATCGAGGGTGCCGGTGATCCTCGCCTGCATCTCGGCGAACGACTCGCCCTTGGGGAAGCGGAACCCGCTGGGGTACTGCTGGACGGTCTTCCACTCGGGGAGCTTGGCGAGGTCCTTGAGCCGCGCGCCCGTCCAGCGGCCGAAGTCGCACTCGAGGAGCCCGGGCTCGGTGCGCACCCGCTTCTTGGTGGCCTTGGCGATCGGAGCGGCCGTCTCCTGCGTGCGCTCGAGCGGTGAGGCGTAGACGGCGCTCACACGCGAGGCCAGCGGCCTGATGCGGCCGGCGGCGGCGTCTGCCTGTTGCAGGCCCTTTTCGGCGAGATGGAGCCCGGGGGCGCGACCGGGCAGTGTGGTGCCGGTGGTGGGGGTCTGCCCGTGGCGGACCAGCAGGACGAGCGTGGGCTTCTGCGCCCGGGCCTTGGCGGGCCCCTTCTTCGTGACCATGACGCTGCTGAACCTATCGGCCGCGAACCGCCACCCATGTCTGGAGCCGACAGGAGCCGGGATCCGGACGCTGTCGCCTCCCCCTCGGGTGCGCTCGGCGCCCTACCCTCGACTCGGTGGATTCGCTCGAGCGGGTGACGGCGGACGTGGTCGAGTGCCGGGCCTGCCCGCGGCTGGTGGCGTGGCGCGAGCAGGTCGCTCGTGAGAAGAAGGCCGCTCACCGCGATGAGGTCTACTGGGGCCGGCCCGTGCCCGGCTTCGGCGACCCCCACGCCACGCTGGCGGTGATCGGCCTGGCGCCGGCGGCGCACGGCGCCAACCGGACCGGTCGCATGTTCACCGGCGACCGGTCCGGCGAGTGGCTCTACCGGGCGCTGCACCGTGCCGGTTACGCGAACCAGCCCGAGTCGGTGTCGATCGACGACGGCCTGCGCCTCACGGGCGCCTGGATCACCTCGCCGGTGCGCTGCGCGCCTCCGGCCAACAAGCCGACCCCCGCCGAGCGCGAGCGGTGCCGGCCGTTCCTCGAGCGCGAGCTCGCGTTGCTCGCCGAGCTCCGGGTGGTCTTGGCCCTGGGCGGGTTCGCCTACCAGGTGCTGTCGGGGATGCTGGGCATGCGGCCCCGGCCGGCCTTCGGGCACGGTGTCGAGGTGCGCGCCCCCGGCGGGCTCACGCTGCTCTGCTCGTACCACGTGAGCCAGCAGAACACCTTCACCGGCAAGCTCACCGAGCCCATGCTCGACGCGGTCCTCACGCGGGCGAGGACCCTCGGCCAGGGTGTCCCCGGCCCCGGTCAACCCACCAGGGCGAGCGTCTCACCGACGCCGTAGGCGACGGCCATGAGGCCGAGGAAGGTCGAGACCACGAGCCGCAGCCGTCGGTCGTCGGAGCGGATGGCGAGGGCGGCGCCGATCCGCGCCCCGGGGACGATGCCGACGGCGAGGAGCAGGGCGAAGCGCCAGTCGATGTTGCCGAGGAGGGCGTGGGTGATGGTGCCGGGGATCGCGAAGAGGCCAACGCAGGCGAGGGACGAGCCGATGGCGGTCTTCACCGGCAGGTCGCCGAATTGGGTGAAGCCGGGGACCATCACGATGCCGCCGCCGATGCCCAGCAGGCCCGACAAGGAGCCGGCGATCGCGCCCACCAGCACGAACCTCGCCGGCCGGCGCGCTGCCTGCCCGTCCTGCGGTCGGCTACTCGCTGCACCTGACGCCGCCCGGCCAGGGTCGGTCGGACCGCCTGACGTCGGGGCGGCCGGCACCCCGTCGGCGGCGCCGGTGTGCTCCCGGCGATCGGGAAGCGCCTCGACGTCGGTCTCGGCCAGTCCGGTGAGGGCGGGGTCGGGGAGCGGCTGGTCGGTCGTGTCGGGCACGTGCAGCATCCGGAGCGCGCTGTAGCCGAGGAGGCCGGCCGTCACGAGCATGAGCAGGTGACCGTCGCCGGGGACATGGCGGGCGAGCAGCGCCCCGACGACCGCCATGACGATGCCAGCGGGTGCGGTGAGGCCCACCACCTGCCAGTCGACGAGGCGTTCCCTCGCGTAGCGCGCGGTGCCGCTGGCCGCGCCCGGGATGATCGACGGGAGCGTGGAGCCGATGGCCAGGATGGCCGGTGCCCCGAGGGCGCGGATCCCCGGCGTCGAGATCACCGCGCCGCCCACCCCGAACAGGCCCGACATGATGCCAGTGAGGACGCCGAGGGCGACGGTGAGCACGTCGCGTGCCAGTCCCGGGTCCATGGCGCCGGTCTAACGGCGGCGGTGAAATAGTCCAAATGGCACATTGGCGACCGCCGCCCGGCGGCCGATGGTGGACGTGTCGCCGAACGACCGCCCGTCCCTGCTGCTCAGCGTGGAGCGGTAGGGACGGGATCGTTCGGCGGGATAGCGTGACGCCGTTCTCGAATCGGGTGGTCCCGGACCGCCCATCCCCGAGACTCGAGGGAGCGTGAGATGGGTCGCTACGTCTTGATTGGTCTTGTCGCCACGGGCCTCGTCCTCGCCGGCTGCGGCAAGAGCGAGCCCACCGGCTACAACGCAGAGGTCGAACAGACCTTCGTGAGCACGTGCACCGACCGCGGCGACGACCTCGCCGATGTCTGCCAATGCGCCTATGACAGCTTCGAGCGTGAGATTCCCTTCGACCGGTTCCAGCGCATCGACGAGCGCCTCGCCGACAACCCCGACGCCTCGCTGCCCGACGACTTCCTCGACCTCTACACCGACTGCGTGCTGCAACAGGGTGGGGGATCGGCGGGCACCACGCCCACGCTCCCGACGACCACGACGGTGCCAGGCACCGCCACGACCCTCCCCGGTGGGGTCACGCCCACCACGCCCACCACGCCCACCACGGTCGTCCCGTGACCGACACCGCCACGCCCGCTGCATCCAAGAAGCCCCGGTGGACCAACCAGTGGCTCGAGCTCTACGACGAGGTGATCGAGACCGGCCTGTGCACCGGCTGCGCCGGATGCGTGATCTCGTGCCCGCACGACGTCATCGGCTACAACCACGAACAGGGCGGCTACAAGCCGTTCCACCTCGAGGACGAGCTCGGCCCGGCCGACTGCGGTCACGGGCAGAAGGGCTGCACCTCGTGCACCCGGGCCTGCCCCCGCTTCCGTACCTGGGAGGCCGACGCCGACGAGCACCTCTTCGCCCGCACTCGCGCCGACGACGAGATGTCCGGCATCTACCAGGACGTCATGCTCACGCGGGCCAGCGACGACTACGTCCACAAGATGGGCCAGGACGGCGGCCTGGTGTCGGCCCTGTTGATCTGGGCGCTCGACCACGGCTACATCGACGCCGCCCTCACCTCGTTCCTCGAGGGTGACGGCACCTCGTGGAAGGCGATCCCGGGGGTGGCGAGCACCAAGGAGCAGGTGCTCGCGTCGGCCGGCAGTCGCTACACCTACTCGGCCAACACCCTCGCAGTCACCGAGGCGCTCGCGGCTGGTTTCTCCAAGCTGGCGCTGGTGGGCATGAGCTGCCAGTCGTCGGTGCCGCCGGTGATGTGGCACCGCAAGGTGGGCAAGGCGGGCAAGCCCTTCATCTTCAACATCGGCCTGCTGTGCTCCAAGACGTTCGACGACGCCATCTTCGGTGAGCTCTTCGAGGCCAAGTACGGCCTGAAGAAGGAGGACATGGTGAAGATGAACATCAAAGGTGTCTTCCAGATCTGGATGCGTAACGGCGACTACCACGAGGTGCCGCTGAAGGAGTGCCACGCCTGGACGCGTGAAGGCTGCAAGATGTGCCCCGACTTCGCCGCCGAGCACGCCGACATCTCCACCGGCGGCATCGGCGAGAACAACGACTGGACGCTCACGATCATCCGCACCGAGCTCGGGCGCGAGATCATCAGCCGGATGATCGACGACGGCTCGATCCTCGCCCGACCGGGTGACAGCGACCCGGGCGCCATCGACCTCATGCGGCGCCTGTCGATCGTCAGCCGCCGGCGCTGGCCCGAGTTCGCCGAGAAGGCCGTGAAGGTCGGCGTGCCGCCCCCCAAGAAGAAGAAGGCCGCCGCCCCGGCGGCCGACGCGACCCCCAAGCCGTAGGTCGCCTCGCAGCGCGCCTCGGCACCACCTCCGGGACACTGGTGAGCGCCACCGACACGAGGCCACGCCATCCGTGACCTGGTGGCCGTCCTAGCGGCGTCGGCGAATCGGCGGTCCGGTCGGGACGATAGAGCGGTTCGCACTGGACGAAATGGCAGTACCATGTAGACGAAATGGCAGCACGTGCTGGGCAACTCTTCGAACGCTTTGCCTTGGGGCGCCTCGAAGCGGCGCTGACCGACACGCCGGTCGTCGCGGTCAACGGTGCGCGACAGGTCGGTAAGAGCACACTCGTCACCACCCTCCTGAAACAGTCATCCTCGGCCACGATCGTCACCCTGGACGACCAGATCCAGCTCGAGGCGGCGCAAACTGATCCGCGTTCGTTCGTCGAGCGCGAGGGTCTCCTCATCATCGATGAGGTCCAGCGGGTTCCCGATCTGCTGCCAGCGATCAAGGCGCAGGTGGACCGGGACCGTCGGCCCGGCCGGTTCATCCTGACGGGCTCGGCCCGCCTGCTCTCGACCCCGGAGATGAGCGCATCGCTCACTGGCCGCGTCGAGATCATCGATCTCTCGCCGCTCTCCCAGGGAGAGATCGGCGGACGGCCTGAACGCTTCGTAGATGCTCTCTTCGCATGGGACCCCGGCCTCCAGGTCACGTCGGAGGAGACGAGGCCGGACTATTTCGAACGCGTGTGTGCAGGCGGCTTTCCCGAGCCGCTGGGTCGCCGAGACCGACGTCGCCAGGCGTGGTTCTCGAACTACGCCACAACGGTGGTCGAGCGGATGGTGGCTGATGTTGCGGACATTCAGCGCCTCACAGTCATGCCTCGGCTACTGAGCCTGTGCGCAGCTCGCACGTCCAGCGAGCTCAACACCCGTGACATCGCCAACGATCTCGGCCTCCCGTACCGGACGGTCGGCTCCTATCTCACTCACCTCCAGACCGTGTTCCTCGTCCAACTCCTCCCCGCGTGGTCGAGGAACCTGACCACCAAGGTGGTCCACCGACCCAAGATCCACATTGCCGATCCAGGTCTCGCTGCTCACCTCGTCGGGGTGGATGCAGCGGCACTGGCCGATCCGACCGCCCCCGCGGGTGCTCTCCTCGAGACGTTCGTGGCCACCGAGCTCCGCAAGCACCTCGGTTGGTCCGAGATCGATGCCGCGGCATATCACTTCCGTGATCGGGGTGGCTCGGAGGTCGATCTCGTCCTCGAGGCAAGGTCGGGGCAGGTCGTCGGTATCGAGGTGAAGGCATCTGCCACCGCTCGGGCGTCGGACTTCAAGGGTCTGCACCTACTCGCCGAGCGGCTCGGAGACCGGTTTGCGGGTGGCGTCGTTCTCTACACGGGGCGCGAGACCGTTCCCTTCGGTGACCGGCTCGCCGCCCTGCCGTTGTCTGCGCTCTGGCAGGTCGTCTGAGGCCGCCCGGACGGTCGGTGCGGCACGTCAGGTGCGCTCTTGAGTGAACTTGACCGGGCGGTCAAGATATGGGCATGGATCTGACGTACCCCCCCGAGGCCGAGGCGTTCCGCGAGGAGATCCGTGCGTGGCTCGAGGAGAACCTGCCCGACGGCTGGTTCGACGACGACTTCGAGCTGTCCGGCGCGGGGCGCGCCGCCTTCAACGAGGCGTGGACCCAGAAGCTCTACGGCGGCGGCTGGATCTGCGCGTCCTGGCCCACCGAGTACGGCGGCAAGGGCCTGTCCACCATGGAGGCGGTGGTCCTCAACGAGGAGTTCGCCCGGGCCGGCGCCCCGCTCCGCGCCGACTTCTTCGGCGACACGCTCGTGGGCCCGACCATCCTGCAATGGGGCTCCGAGGAGCAGAAGAAGGAGTTCCTGCCGAAGATCCTGTCGGGCCAGATCTCGTGGTGCCAGGGGTTCTCGGAGCCCGAGGCGGGGTCCGATCTCGCCGGTCTCAAGACCCGCGCCGAGCTCGACGGCGACGAGTGGGTGATCAACGGCCAGAAGGTCTGGACCACCCAGGCGGGATTCGCCGACTACATCTTCCTGCTCGCCCGCACCGACCCGTCGGTGTCCAAGCACGCCGGCATCTCCTACCTGCTCGTGCCCATGAAGCAGGACGGTGTCGAGTCCCGGCCCATCACCCAGGTGGACGGCTCGGCCGAGTTCTACGAGGTGTTCTTCGACAACGCCCGCTGCCCGAAGGAGAACGTGGTCGGCGGCGTGAACAACGGTTGGAAGGTGGCGATGACCACGCTGGGCTTCGAGCGGGGCACGTCGGCGACGACCGGCTATCGCCGCTTCGAGAAGGAGCTCGAGATCATCACCGGGAAGGCCCGTGCCAACGGCCGCATCGACGACCCGAACATCCGTCAGGGACTGGCCCACGCGTGGTCGAAGGTGCAGATCATGCGCATCAACGGCCTGCGCAGCCTGTCCGCGGTGGTGCAGGGGAAGAAGGACCTGGGCACGGCGGCCCTGGGTGCGACCAACAAGATGTACTGGTCGGAGTACCACCGCGACGTGATGGAGCTGGCCATGGACATCATGGGCATGGACGGACAGGTGCTCACCGGCAGCGGCGGGGACGAGGAGGAGTCGGTTCCCGGCTACGGGCCCCGCCGGGGGAGCGCGAACTACCCCGTGAGCGTGCTGCAGGCGTCGTTCTTCTTCAGCCGGTCGGAGACGATCTGGGGCGGTACCGCCCAGATCCAGCGAAACATCGTGGGCGAACGGGTCCTCGGGCTCCCCAAGGAGCCGAAGCCCTGAGGTCGGCTCCCGGCGCCCCGGCGCGCCTCGGGGATCCGGGTCGGCCGGTCGCCCCCGCGGCCTCGCCCCGCGGCGCAGCCTGGGTCCCGGTCACCCGGGCTCGACGGCCAGGACGGCCCCATCGCTGTGCTCGCCGAGGTGGGCGCTCTCCTTGAGGGGCAGTTCCTTCAGGCGCCACACCACGGCGAAGCCCGCGAGCAGGATCACCAACGCCAGCAGGAAGACGTTGTGGACGGCACGGGTGAGGGCTTCGACGATGGCGTCCTGGATCGGGCCGGGGAGGGCCCGGATGCGCGCGGGGCTGTTCAGCAGCGCGCTCATGTCCCCCCGCGAGGTCGGCGTGTCCGCGGGCAGGAGGCGAGGGAGCTCACGGGCGATTCCGGCGCTGAGCACCGCCCCGAAGACGGCCACGCCGAAGGCACCGCCCATCTGGCGGAAGAAGGTGGCCGACGAGGTCACCGTGCCGAGGTCGGACGGCTCGGCGTCGTTCTGCATGGCCAGGATGAGGACCTGGGTGATCATCCCGAGGCCGGCGCCGAGCACCAACATCGCGATCGAGCTGTACAGCCGCGTGGTGCCCGAGTCCATCCGGCTCAGCAGGAACATGCCCGCTGAAGCGATGGCGAAGCCGCACACCGGGAAGACCTTGTAGCGGCCGGTGCGGGTGATGATCCGACCCGAGCCGATGGAGGTGGCCATGATGCCGACCATCAGCGGCAGGGTGAGCAGCCCCGAGTTCGTGGCCGATGCGCCGGTCACGATCTGCAGGAACAGCGGCAGGAAGATGATGCCGCCGAACATGCCCATGCCCACGAGGAAGCTGAGGATCACGCCGACCCGGAAGACCGGCCCTCGGAACAGGCGGAGGGGCAGGATCGGTTCGGTGACCCGCGCCTCCCACGCCACGAAGGCCCCGGTGATCATGCTGCCGGCGAGGAGCAGGGCGATGATCGTGGGTGACGACCAGGCGAACTCGGCGCCGCCCCACACCATGGCGAGCAGAAGGCAGGTGACCCCGGCGACGAGCAGGGCGGCCCCCTCGTAGTCGATTCGGTGGCGGCGGACCGCGAAGGGCAGGTCGAGCACGCTCGAGGTGATGACCAGGGCGGCACCACCGATGGGGATGTTGATGTAGAAGACCCAGCGCCACGACAGGTGATCGACGAACAGTCCACCGATGAGGGGGCCCGCCACGCTCGCCACGGCGAACACCGAACCGAGGTAACCCGTGTAGCGCCCCCGCTCCCGCGGCGAGACGATGTCGCCGATGATGGCGAAGGCCATGGCCATCAGGCCGCCGGCGCCGATGCCCTGGACGCCCCTGAAGACCACCAGCTGGATCATGTCCTGGGCCATGCCGGACAACATCGAGCCGATGAGGAAGATGACGATCGCGGCCTGGAACATCTGCTTGCGGCCGTAGAGGTCACTGAGCTTGCCGTAGAGCGGGGTGCTGGCGGTGCTCGTGAGCAGGTACGACGTCACCACCCACGAGAGGTGGTTGAGGCCCCCGAGGTCGCCGACGATGGTCGGGAGTGCGGTCGACACGATCGTCTGGTCGAGAGCGGCGAGGAGGACCCCGCTCATGAGCCCGCTGAACACCGCGAGGATCTGACGGTGGGTGAGCTGGGTGGGGACGGGTGTCATGACGGGGTGGAGCAGGAGCTGGTTGTCGTGTGCGGGGGAGTTGTCCGTACCCTACGGTCTCCTGGTGCAGGCCGGGCCACCGGAGCCGACGCCCATCCCGTCGAACGGGCCCAGCTCGCCAGGCTTCTCGAGCGCCTCGTGAGCGGTGTCGGCAACGCGGTCCGTGAGGCCGCCGCCACGACGTGACATTGCGGTTGGGTTACGGATTGTTAAGGTGTCGGGGTCATGCCCGCCCGCCGCTCCACCAGCGCCACGCCACGCCGCACCTGGCCGCAGCGCATTGTGATCGCCACGGGCGTGCTCGTGGTGGTGTCGTGCGCGCTCAGCGCCACCGGGCTCGCCTACGGTGCCTGGAAGCTCGACCAGGTCGATCATTACCAGGTCGAGCTGGTGCAGGCAGCCAGCGGCGCCCCCGAGAACTACCTGATCGTCGGTTCGGACAGCCGGGCCGCGGTCGAGGCCGACGATCCCGACGCGGCGGTCTTCCTGAACGGCCAGGCAGACGGCGCCCGCTCCGACTCGATGATGGTCGCCCGCATCGACCCGTCGAGCCGGCACGTCGACCTGTTGTCGGTGCCCCGCGACCTCTGGGTCACCATCCCCGGCGGTGACCCCGACATGCATCACCGCATCAACGAGGCCTTCGCCGGCGGCCGCCAGCAGCTGATCGACACGGTCGACGTCACCCTCGGCATCGAGATCAACCACTACGTCGAGGTTGACTTCAGCGGGTTCCAGGAGCTCGTCGGCGCCATCGGCGGTGTGCCCACCTACTTCGACGCCGCCTGGCGCGACGAGAACTCGGGGCTCAACATCGCGGGTGAGGGTTGCGTCACGCTCAACGGGAGCCAGGCTCTCGCCTACGCCAGGGCCCGGCACCTCGAGTACCTGGATCCGGAGTCGGGCGAATGGGAGTCCGACCCGACGGGCGACCTCGGCCGCATGAACCGCCAGCAGCTCCTGGTCACCGACGCCGTGGACGCCGCTGTCTCGCTCGATCTGGCGAACCCCGCCCATCTCAACCGGCTCGTCAACGTGGGCGTCGACAACGTCGGCGTCGACCCGGGCTTCTCGTTCGACGACATGGTGGCGCTCGCAAAGGCATTCGCTCACACGGGCAGCGACCGCATCTCCCGACACGGCCTGCCGGTCGAGGACTACCGCACGGACGGTGGGGCGTCGGTCCTCAAGTTGCTGGTCGACGAGGCGCAGCCGACCCTGAACATCTTCCGCGGCCTGCCCCCCGATGCCGTCACCGAGGCGCAGGTCTCGGTCGAGGTCGTCAACGGCAGCGGCGCCGAGGGCCAGGCGCAGGCCGCCGCGGATGCCCTCGCGGCCACTGGCTTCACCGTCACCGGCACCGAGACCAGCGAGCTTCCCTCGGCCCGCACGCAGGTTCGGTACGCACCCGGGTCCGAGCCCGCGGCCGACCTCGTCGAGCGCCACCTCACCGCCGGTGCCGACCTGCTGGAGGACGCCGACCTCGAAGCCGGAGCCGTGCAACTCGTCACCGGCACCGACTTCACCACCGTCACCTCTGACGCACGGCCGCCCGACCCGACCCGGTCGACCGTTCCGACGCCGGGCGCCGCCGGCGACGCGGGGGACGACGGGGCCACGACCACCTCGACCACCTCGACCACGATCGGCCACGCCCCCGGCGTGTCGGCGGACGGCATCGACTGCGTGTAGCGGGCCGCTCGGACCCGTTTCCCGCTCCTGGGGCTTCGCCGTCGGGCCGCTCGGGCCTGTTTCCCGCTCCTGGGGCTTCGCCGTCGGGCCGCTCGGGCCTGTTTCCCGCTCTGGGGCTTCGCCGTCGGGCCGCTCGGGCCTGTTTCCCGCTCTGGGGCTTCGCCGTCGGGCCGCTCGGGCCTGTTTCCCGCTCCAGGGGCTTCGCCGTCGGGCCGCTCGGGCCCGGGGCCGGGTAGGATCGCCAGCCTGCCCTCGTAGCTCAGTGGATAGAGCATCGCCCTCCGGAGGCGTGTGCGCAGGTTCGAATCCTGCCGAGGGCGCTCGTTGGTAGCCTGCGCCTTGTCCTGGCACGTACCCCGAGGAGCGGCGTCGCCCATGCAGAAGAGCCGCCTCCCGGCGATCCCCGTCCCGCTCCGTCGGCCGGGTCGAGCGCTCGTCGAGCCCGGCGGGCGTCCCTACTCGGCGTGCTACGCGCCCATGGTCCAGCTCTACTTCGACCCCGACGGCGAGGTGCGGGCCTGTTGTCGCAACGTGGCACATCCGCTCGGCAACGTGGCCGCCGAGCCGCTTCGCGAGATCTGGGCGGGCGCACGCCGCCGGGCGCTCGTCGACCACCTCGCCGTCGACGACTGGTCGCTCGGCTGCCAGGGCTGCGGCACCGAGGTGGCCCAGGAAGGCCGCGAGAGCTCGTACCCCGCGAGCTTCGACGGGCGGGCCGTCCGCCTGCAGGGCGAGGGTGCCGCCACCGCGTGGCCGAGCTTCATGGAGTTCAACCTCAGCAACGCCTGCAACCTGCAGTGCATCCAGTGCAACGGCGATCTGTCGTCGTCCATCCGCATCCACCGCGAGCGACGGGCGCCGCTCGCCAAGGTGTACGGCGACGAGTTCTTCGAGGACCTCGCCGCGTTCCTCCCCCACCTCGACGAGGCGCAGTTCGCCGGCGGCGAGCCCTTCCTCGGCGCGGAGAACTTCCGGGCCTGGGAGCTCATCGCCGAGGTCTCGCCCAGCCTCGGCTGCACCGTTGTCACGAACGCGACCCAGTGGAACCGGCGGGTCGAGCGGGTGCTCGAGCAGCTCCCGATGAGCTTCACGTTCTCGATCGACGGCGTGACCCGCCAGACCTACGAGTCCATCCGGGTCGACGCGGACTTCGACGAGGTGATGGCGAACCTCGATCGGTTCTGCGACTACGCCCATGGGCGGGGCACGCGCCTGGCCATCAACTACTGCCTCATGGTGCAGAACCACCACGAGTTCGCCGACATGTTGCTGTTCGCCGAGGCACGCGACATCCGCGTGAACGTGAGCGTGGTCCACCACCCGGGGCACTGCAGCATCGCCCGCCTGCCCCACGACGAGATGCTCGAGGTGCACCGCCTGCTCCAGGCCCGGTCCGCCACGGTGGCGCCGCAGTTGCGCCTCAACGCCGACACGTGGCGACGCGAGCTCGCCCGCATCGCGAGCTGGGTCGAGACCGGCGCCGCGTCCGACACGCACGACTCGCAATGGGCGGCCTCGGCCTACGACATCCTCGACCTCCCCCGCCAGGGTGCGGGCCCCACGAGTGACGAAGCGGCTCGGCTGGACATCTCGGCCTTCGCCGGCGACGAGGTGGTCCAGGTGGTCTCCGTCGGCCCCGACGACCTGATCCGCGAGTGTGTCGGCTCGCCGCTCGAGTTCTTCGGCGTCGACGCCGCCGATCTGATCGGCCTGCCGGCGTCCAGGCTCCGCGACGCCCTCACCGCCAGGTACGGCACCATGACCGAGTACCAGGTCTTGGCCGACGGGCCCGATCGGGTCGACGCCCTCGCCCGGTGCGGCGACCGCGAGTTCCGTCTCTCGATGGTCGCCGTGCGCGATACCCGCGGTTGGGCCGACGAGGGCCGAATCCTCGTGGGCAGTCGGCCCCGCCCCGCCTGACCGACCCTTCACGACCATCGGGGGGTGTCGATCGGAGCTCGAGCTGGGCCCAGCGATCGCCGGCGCTCACGGGGCCGGGGGAAGCTGCACGACGCGGGACGAGTGGGGTGCCAGGACGCCCACGTCGGCGATGCCGTCGCGGACGGGAACGGATCGGCCCGTCCAGTACTCCGCGAGGCCGGTTTCGCCCGACGGGCGACGGTCACCGAGCCCGAGACGCCCCAGGTCGACCGACCCGGGGTGGGGCTTGTCGGCGAGATTGAGGAGCCCCACATCGACGCGACCGTCGGCGTGGCGGCTGACGATCAGCTCGGGGAGGGCGCGCTCGAAGAGGTCGACGACCTCGGGTCGGCCCCCGGCCAGGCCACGGGCCCGGGCGACCATGGCCCGGCGAGCCGCGGGGAGCCGGTCGAGCCGGTCGGAGAGCACGACCATGCCGTCGGTCATCCCGAACACGGTGCAGAGCAGCCGGACCTCCTCCTCGGTGAGCTTCGTGTCGGCGTCACGCACCATGAGGCAGTCAGGGTCGTTGAGGAACCACGCGCCGTCGAACACCGAGCGGGTGAGCGTGTTCAACAGCGCGTGCAGTGTCGAGAGCCCGTGGCGATCGCGCCCGACCGTCCGCCCGACGAGGCTCGTCCACGAAGGCGTGACGTCGGCACCGATGCGCATGGCGTCGACCACACCGACCGAGGGGCCGAGCGGGCACCCGCAGCCGAGCAGGAACCCGTCGGGGCCGGCCCCCGCCCGCACCGCGTCGAGGCCCCGCCGCAGGGCCTGCGCGCGGGTGGCCCCTCGGTCGTGGCGCACGCCGGGAAGCGCGGCGGCGTACAGGAAGTCGAGCTTCTGGATCCGGTAGCCCCAGCTCGAGCCGATCGTCCGGGCGACCTCGGCCAGGTGCTCGAGCACCTCGGGATGGGTGGTGTCGAGCACCCGCATCGGCGTGGTGAGCCCCCACCCGGGGTTGATCAGCCCCAGGATGGGCCGGCCGCGCCCGTTGCGCACGAGCCAGTCGGGGTGGTCGGCGGCGACCACCGACTTCGCCGACGCCAGGAAGGGGGCCCACCAGAGGCCGGCGTCGAAGCCCGCGTCCCTGATGCGGGCCGCCACGTCGGCCATGCCGCTCGGGAACTTCTCGCGATCGGTGGCGAGCCAGTCGCCGATCGCCGACTGGTGGCCGTCGTCCACCATCGCGTACTCGCAACCGAGCACGGGGCCGTCTCGCCCGTCGGCGGCGAGCACGGCGAGGTTGGTCATCACGTCGCGCTCGGTGACCTTGGTGAAGTAGTAGTACCAGGAGCACCAGCCACCGGGATGAGGTTGGCGCCGGCCCCGGGCGGACATCGCCGTTCCCGCCGCTTCGACGACGGCGCGCAGGGCCAGGGTGCCCGCCGACCGCCCGGCGGACGAGGTGCTGATGCGCACCGTGAACCAGGGTGTCCGCTCGCCAGGGGGCAACAGGGTGCCGTCCAGGTCGACCCACGCCGACAGCGACCGGACCGCGCCGTCGGGCGCGTCGAGCTCGATGAAGCAGAAGGCCTCGGCCAACGCGGTGAACCCGAGTGCGAGGGCGTCGCCGCTCACCGGCTCGACGACGGCCGACACCGAGTCCGACCGCACGTGGCCACGGCCCCGTGGCGCTGGGTGGCGGGCGTCGGTCGCCGCGGTCCGCGCGAAGGTGGTGGGCAGGTCGCGGTCGGCCTCGTCCATGCCGATCGTCCAGGTGCCCGCCCACGACTGGTAGCCGTTGCGGTACGCCCGCCAGCGACGGGGGTCCTCGCCGACGCGGAGCGCGTCGGTGGCCAACAGCGTGAAGCGCTCGAGCCCGACAGGGGCCGGGCCGTGATTGGCCACCCGACCGCGACATTCGGCCTGCCCGTCGCCGACGGGCCAGGTCTCGAGCTCGACGGCCAGGCCGCGGGGACCGTCGCGGGCGGTGGACAGATCGCCGTCGACGGCGAGAGCGGTCGGGGCCCACGTCTGCTCGTCACCGTCCTCCACCCACTGCACCGACGGGAGCGCGGGCCCGAGCCCGACCCGGCCTTCGCCCTGCGAGAAGGTCAGGCCCGCGCTGCTGCTGTCGATCTTCATTTCGTTGAGCCCCCGGGTCGTCGACGCGCCGGCTCATCATGCATCACGGTGTGGCGACTGGCCCGCCGTTGCAGCGCGGGCCCCCTGCAGCGGAGCGAAGCGCTTCCCGGCCGGGGCCCGGGGTGACTACCTTGCTGGAGGAGCACGCGACCAGGTGCGATCCCGCGCCGGGAAGGACAGGGATGACCTCTCCCGCAACGAGCAGGGGACGCGACGACAAGCGGTTGCGTCTGGCCGCGGTCCTCTTCGTGGTCGCGTACGTGATCCACGGCGCCGACCACCTCCGGCGGGGCTTCGGGGTCCTCACCGATGCGGTCTTCTGGGGGGGCAACCTCCAGGGCGTGCTCGGGCTGGCCACCGTCATCCTCGTCCTGGCGGGCCACCGGTGGGCGCCGGCCGCCGCGGTGGCCGTCGGGTTCGGCAGTGCGGCCGGTTTCGTGGCCGTGCACTTCCTTCCCGATTGGGGCGCGTTCAGCGACTCGTTCGTCACGGGCGACGTCATCTGGTTCTCGTGGGCGGCCGCGTCGATCGAGGTGGCCGCCGACCTGTTCCTGGGCTACGCCGGTCTGCGTGTCCTGCGACGCGACGGTCTCGTACCCCTGCGTGCGCCCGCCGGTGGGCCGGCCGGGGAGACGCCGTGAGTGGCAGGCACGACCATGCGCACGGGGGGATCCGTGCCGGCGAACGGCACAAGGGTCGCCTCGCGGCGGCGTTCGCCGTGCTCGTCGTCTTCATGGTCGTCGAGGTCGTGGCGGGGGTGCTCACCAACTCGTTGGCGTTGCTGTCCGATGCCGGGCACATGCTCACCGACGTGCTCGGCATGGGCATGGCCCTTGCCGCGATCCAGCTGGCGACGAGCGGCAGCGACCGTCGCCACCACACCTTCGGCCTCTACCGCCTCGAGATCCTGGCTGCGCTCGCCAACGCCGTGCTGCTCTTCGGCGTGGCGATCTACGTGCTCGTCGAGGCCGTCCTGCGCCTCACGCGCCCGCACGAGGTCGACGCGGCGGCGGTCCTCGTCGTGGCCACGCTGGGCCTGCTCGCCAACCTGGTGGCCTTCGCCCTGCTGCGCGAGGGGTCGAAGGAGTCGCTCAACGTGGAGGGCGCGTACCTCGAGGTGCTGTCCGACACGGTTGCGTCCCTGGGCGTGATCGTGAGCGCGGTCGTGCTGGGGCTCACGGGCTGGCAGTGGGTCGACACGGTCGTCGGCGTGGCCATCGGGTTGTGGATCCTGCCCCGGGCCTGGAGCCTGGGTGGACGGGCGCTCCGCATCCTGGTCCAGGCCGCGCCACCCGGGCTCGACCTCGACGCCATGGAGGCGGACCTGGCGGGCGTGGACGGTGTGGTGGGGGTCCACGACCTCCACGTGTGGACGCTCACGTCGGACATGGAGGTCGTGTCGGCCCACCTGATGGTGGCCGTCGATGCCGATGCGCACGGGGTGCTCGACCAGGCCCGTCACCTGCTGCGCGTCGACCACGGCATCGATCACGCCACGCTCCAGGTCGAGCCCGAGACCCACGAGGGCTGCGCCGAGATCGCCTGGTGATGGTCTCGGGCCGGATCCTCGTGCTCCTCGGTCGGAGCGGCATCGCCGTCCGCTCCGCTCCACTGCGCAGCAGGAGGCGAGGCGA
The DNA here is from genome assembly GCA_041918615.1 of Acidimicrobiales bacterium. Lineage (GTDB taxonomy): Bacteria > Actinomycetota > Acidimicrobiia > Acidimicrobiales > DATDAH01 > JAEUJM01. The sequence goes on along the minus strand of JAYRVH010000066.1, from coordinate 30,738 downwards.
GCGAGGGACGAGCGAGCCGTAACGATGCGATGAGGCGTCAGCCGAAGAGCCAATATTGGGGGTGGCCGCGATCAGAGACACCCTGCAGGACTCGCTCGCCGGGGTCCTCGCCGACCTCGGGGTCGACGCACCGCCGTCGGGGATCGCCCTCGAGCGCCCGGCCCGACGTGAGCACGGCGACTGGTCGAGCAACGTCGCACTGGCCGCGGCAAAGGCCGCCGGGCGCAACCCCCGTGAGCTCGCCACCGAGATAGCCGGGCGGCTCAATGCCGATCCGCCGGCGCACGTCGCCGCGGTCGAATTGGCGGGCCCGGGCTTCGTCAACTTCCGACTCCACGACTCGTGGCTGCACGAGGTGCTGCGCGGGGTCGTCGACGCCGGCGCCCACGGCTACGCCCGCCCCGACCTCGGTGCGGGCACACGGGTGAACGTCGAGTTCGTGAGCGCCAACCCCACCGGGCCGGTGCATGCCGGCCACGGGCGGGGTGCCGCGTACGGCGACTCGGTGGCACGCCTGCTCGAGCGATGCGGCTACGCCGTGCACCGCGAGTTCTACATCAACGACCGCGGCGTGCAGATGGACCTGTTCGGCGCATCGCTGGCGGCCCGCAAGGCCGGCCGGGAACCGCCGGCCGACGGGTACCAGGGCGCGTACGTCACCGAATGGGCAGCCGAGATGCCCGACGGGGTCGACGCCACCGAATGGGGCGAGCAGCGGGCGATCGCCGACCAGCGCGGCACCCTCCAGCGGATGAACGTCGTCTTCGACCACTGGTTCAGCGAGCGGTCGCTGGTCGACTCCGGGGCGATCGCGTCCACTCTCGCCGACCTGCGCGAGCGGGGGGTGGCCTTCGAGGCGGACGGCGCCGTGTGGCTGCGCAGCACCGACTTCGGCGACGACAAGGACCGTGTCCTCGTCAAGTCCGACGGCGAGTACACCTACCTGCTCCCCGACATCGCCTATCACCGGGACAAGCTGGCCCGCGGGTTCGAGCTGCTCATCGACATCTGGGGCTCCGACCATCATGGCTACGTCCCTCGGATGCAGGCCGCGCTCGAGGCGCTCGGCCACGACCCCGACCGTTTCGAGGTGCCCATCACCCAGATGGTCAACCTCATGCGCGACGGCGAGGTCGTGAAGCTGTCCAAGCGCTCGGGTGACCTGATCACCCTGGCCGAGGTGCTCGACGAGGTCGGTCCCGACGCCGCCCGCCTCACGTTCCTGCTCCAGTCCGTCGACACCCGCCAGACGTTCGACCTCGACGTGGTGGCCAGCGAGGCGATGGAGAACCCGGTCTTCTACGTGCAGTACGCGCACGCCCGGATCCACTCCATCGCCAGGGTTGCCGCCGAGCGCGGGGTGGTCCGGTCGGCCCTCGCCCAGGTCGACCTCGCCCTGCTCGGCCACGAGCGCGAGCTCGATGTCCTGCGCAGCCTGTCCGAGCTCACCGACACCGTGGCCACGGCCTGTGGGGCGCGTGCGCCGCACCAGATCGCCACCTGGGTGCGCGAGCTCGCCGGGCGGTTCCACGGCTTCTACCACGACTGCTACGTGATGGGCGAGGGTGTGCCGCCCGAGCTGACCCAGGCCCGTCTGTGGCTGGTCGAGGCCGCGGGCGTCGGCCTGGCCATCGGGCTCGACCTGCTCGGGGTCTCCGCCCCGGAGTCGATGTGACCCGGCAACGCCGTGTTCCGACAGGGAGCTCGCGGCAGTGACGGCGCTGCCGAGGCAGCTGCTGCCCGACAACGCCGAGATCGACGAGACCGGGCGGCTGTCGATCGGCGGGTGCGACGTGATCGACCTGGCCGACGAGTACGGCACGCCGCTCTTCGTGTACGACGAGGAGCACCTGCGCGCCCGGTGCCGTGAGGCCGTCGCCGCCTTCGGCGACGGGGTGGCCTACGCGGGCAAGGCGTTCCTGTGCAGGGCCATGGCCCGGTTGGCCCACGAAGAGGGCATGCACATCGACGTGGCCAGCGGGGGGGAGCTGCATGTGGCGCTCGCCGCCGGCGTCCCGGCCGACCGGTTGGTCTTGCACGGCAACAACAAGTCGACCGATGAGCTGCGTCAGGCCATCGACGCCGGCGTCGGTCGCATCGTGGTCGACTCGTTCGACGAGATCGACCGCATCGAGGCGCTCGTGGCCGCTGGTTGCGCCGTCCCGAAGGTGCTCGTCCGGGTCACGCCCGGCGTCGAGGCCCACACCCACGAGTACGTGCGCACGGGCCAGCAGGACTCCAAGTTCGGCTTCGGCCTCGCGTCGGGCGACGCCGCCGCGGCGGTCATCCGGGCCGACGGGTCGGATGCGCTCGACCTGGTGGGGGTGCACGCCCACATCGGCAGCCAGGTGTTCGTGGCCGACTTCTTCGCGGAGGCGGTCGAGGTGCTGGCCCCGTTCGTCACGCCGCTGGGCCTGCCCGAGCTGTCCATCGGCGGGGGGCTCGGGGTGGCCTACGTGGTGGGCGAGGTCGCCCCCACGATCACCGATTGGGCGACTGCGGTCAACGAGGCCTGCGCAGACCTGGGCATCGGCGCCCGGCCTGTGGCAGAGCCGGGTCGCGCCATCGTCGCCCAGGCGGCCATCACCCTGTACCGGGTGGGCACGATCAAGGAGGTGCCGGGCATCCGCACCTACGTGGCGGTCGACGGCGGCATGATCGACAACCCTCGGCCCGCCCTCTACGGCAGCGGCTATGAGACGTTCCTGCCCCGTGCCACGCTCGCCGAGCGCACCCGCACGGTCACCGTGGTCGGCAAGCACTGCGAGTCGGGCGACGTGCTCGTCCGTGACGGCGCCGTGCCGGCCGACGTCGTGGTGGGCGACGTGTTGGCCACCCCGGTCACCGGTGCCTACGGCCACTCGATGGGGTCGAACTACAACAAGCTGCCGCGGCCGCCCGTGCTCTTCTGCCGAGACGGCCAGGCCCGGCTCGTGGTCCGTGGTGAGACCTACGACGACCTGCTCCGCGCCGACGTCTGAGGCGTACCGTTCGCGTCGTGCTCCCGTTCGGGGCACGGTGATCGTGTTCCCAGCGCGCTGGTCCTGTACCCGGAACGGAAGAACGGGGGTGAGCGGCCGAGGGGGTCAGCGGGTCTCGGCGCCGGTGCGGTGGGCGACCAGCAGGTCGTCCTCGGCGACGACCAGGGTCCAGTCCCCGGTGTCGAGGATGTGCTGCAGCAGGTCACGGTGCTCGGGGCTGAGGGTGGTGCGGTCGATCACGAGCCAGTCGACGCTGTCGGGGTCGTGCTGATGGTCGTCGTGCACGCCCCAGTTCTGGGCCTGCCAGGGGTTCGGGAACGAATAGATGTTGCGTCGGTGGGTGAGGTGGGGCACGAGCAGGTAGGTGGCGGCCACCGAGGCGTCGGCCGGTGGGGCCTTGACGGCACGCTCGAGCTCGGCTTGTCGGGCGTTGGGCGTCAGGGGCCAGAAGCCCACGCGGTAGTGCGTGCTGATCGGCGAGATGCCCCACGCGGCAGTGGTGGCGAGTGCGGAGGCGGCGACCAGCCCGAGGAGGAACCGGCGGACGGCGAGCCGCCTTCGTCGCCCGATGCCCTCGATCATGGCGAGCGTGGCCGCGGCGACGGGCATCGCCGCGTAGTGGACGCGCACACTCCAGGTGAAGCTGGTGCCGGCCAGCAGGTTGGCGAGCACCTGGGGGAGGCCGATCAGCAGCACGCCGGGGGCGAGGAAGGGTGTGAAGCCGTAGGGGGCGGTGAGGTCTCGGACGTACCCGACGGCGTTGGCGGTCTCGAGCTGGCGGGTGATGGCCGTCGGGTTGGTGACAGCGGTGTCGGCCAGGGCGGCGGGCGAGTCGCCGAGCGGGCCGAAGAACTCCTCGTAGAACACGCCCTCGGGGCTGAAGGCGGGGATGATCAACCGGGTGCAGATCAGGAACCAGAGCAGGGCGGTGACGACGGTGGCGGCGCCGACCTTGCGCACGCCCGGGTCGCCGTCACGGTGCCCTCGAACGGCCAGGAGCAGGCCGACCATGAAGGCGGCGAGGGCGATGTCCTCCTTCCATGCCATCGCGAAGACCATCCAGCCCACGTACGCCCGCCAGCGCCGTTCCGTGGCGGCGAGGTACGCCATGAGGAACGGGGCGATGGCGACGACGTCGGGGTGGAACGTCTCCTGGACCATCCACTGGTTGGCGAAGTGCGCCAGGAACGCCACCGCCGGCACGAGCGCGTGCCACTCGTCGGTCAGCCAGAGGCGGGCCAGACGGAAGACCGGGACGGCGGCGAGGCCCACCGAGACGATCATCACCAGGTTCAGGAAGTGCGGCCCGGCACCCAGCCAGTAGAAGGGCACGAGCAGGAGGAGGGCCAGGTTGGCGTGGTGGCCGAAGACCGCCAGGCCCCGCACGGTGTCGAAGCTGTGCCCGTGGGCCAGGAGCCAGACGCCCTGGTCGTAGATGCCCAGGTCGAAGTCGAAGCTGCCGAAACGCTCGTGGCGCAGGTAGACGAGGTGACCGAAGACGACCACGAACACGGTGATCGCACCCGTCAGCACCACAAGCGGCGGGCCCAACTCGGCCACCCACTGGCGTGCGCGGCGGACGAGGCGGGCCGGCAATTCGAAGAGCGGCCTGCGACCTGGTGACGCCACCGCCTCAGCCATCGGGGCGAGTGTAGGAGCGCCCCGGCCCGCGTGGAGGGGAGGCGAACCCCTTCGGGAACGCCGCCGAGCACCCACTACCGTGGCTGGTCATGAGCGAAACGGGGGCCCGAGCGGCCCGGCGAGGCCGCCGACGTGGTCGAACGGACGACGGGCGCCAGGAGCGGAACGCATGAGTGAATCGCACGTGAACGTCGGTGTCCTGGGGTGCGGCAACGTGGGCGCGGCGCTGATCCAGCTCGTCGCGGAGCGGGGCGACGCCATCGCCGCCCGCACGGGCCTGCGCCTCGAGGTGACGCGCGTGGCGGTCCGCAACGTCGCCAGGGCCCGCCCGGTCGAGCTGGCCGAGGGCGTGGTCACCCACGACGCCGCCGCCGTCGTGAGCGACCCCGACGTGGACGTGGTCGTCGAGGTGATCGGCGGCATCGAGCCCGCCCGGACGCTCACGCTCGATGCGCTCAAGGCGGGCAAGCCCGTGGTCAGCGCCAACAAGGAGCTGCTGTCGAACGTGGGTGCCGAGATCTTCGAGGTGGCCGATGCCGCGGGGGTCGACCTGCTCTTCGAGGCCGCGGTGGCCGGCGGCATCCCGCTCATCCGCCCGCTGCGGGAGTCGCTCGCCGGCGAGCGGATCACCCGGGTGATGGGCATCGTCAACGGCACCACCAACTTCATCCTCACGCGCATGACCGAGGACGCCACGTCGTACCAGGAGGCCCTCGCGGAGGCGCAGAGCCTGGGCTACGCCGAGCGCGACCCCACGGCCGACGTCGAGGGCTTCGACGCCGGGGCCAAGGCCGCCATCATCGCCATGATCGCCTTCGGGGCGCGGGTGGTGGCCGGCGACGTGTACCACGAGGGCATCTCGGGCATCACGCCCGCCGACATCGCCTTCGCCCGTCACCTGGGCTACGTGGTCAAGCTGCTCGCCGTCGTCGAGGAGATCGAGGGCGAGATCGCCGTGCGGGTCCACCCGGCCATGGTCCCGTCGTCGCACCCGCTGGCCTCGGTGCGCGACAGCTTCAACGCCGTGTTCATCGAGGGCGACGCCGTCGGCGAGCTGATGCTCTACGGGCGGGGCGCCGGTGGCCTGCCCACCGCCAGTGCGGTGCTCGGCGACCTCATCGATGCCGCCGTCAACCTGCGCAAGGGGTCGAGCGCCCACATCGGCCGCCTCGGCGATGCCCGCATCCGTCCCATCGACGAGGTCCGGTCTGGCTACTACCTGAACGTCGAGGTGTTCGACCGGCCCGGGGTGCTGGCCACCGTCGCCGGCGTCTTCGGCGAGCACGGCGTGTCGATCCGCTCGATGGAGCAGGAAGGCCTGGGCGACGAGGCCCGGCTCATCTTCATCACCCACGAGGCCTACGAGCGCGACGTGGCGGCCACCCTGCACGACCTCAAGAGCCTCGAGGTCGTCGGCCGTGTCGGCAGTGTGATGCGCGTCGTCGGCGGCGACTGACCGGTGCCCGGACGATGAGGTATGTCAGCACGCGGGGGACCGCACCCGAGTTGAGCTTCGCCGAGACGCTGTTGGCCGGCCTCGCCACCGACGGTGGCCTGTACGTCCCCGAGGGCTGGCCCGCCCTGCCCACGGCAGTCGCCGCGCTCGCCGATCGCTCGTATGTCGACGTGGCCGTCGAGGTCATGTGGCCGTTCGTGGAGGGCGACTACCGACGCGACGAGTTCGCGGCGCTGGTGGCCGACTCCTACGCGGTGTTCGACGATCCCGAGGTCACGCCGCTGTACCGCCTGCACGACGGGCTGTGGCTGCTCGAGCTCTTCCACGGTCCGACACTGGCCTTCAAGGACATCGCCCTCCAGCTCGTGGGCAACCTCTTCGACCACGAGTTGGCTCGCCGCGGTGAGCGGGCCACGATCGTCGGAGCGACGTCGGGCGACACCGGGTCGGCCGCCATCGAGGCCTGTCGCGACCGTGACGGCATCGAGATGTTCATCCTGCATCCCGCGGGGCGGGTGTCCGAGGTGCAGCGGCGGCAGATGACCACCGTGGGGTCGCCGAACGTGCACAACCTGGCCATCGAGGGCACCTTCGACGACTGCCAGGACCTGGTGAAGGCGCTCTTCGCCGATGCGCCCACCCGCGAGCGGTTGCGCCTCTCGGCGGTGAACTCGATCAACTGGGCGCGGGTCATGGCCCAGATCGTCTACTACGTGCGCTCGGCCGCCAGGGTGGGGCGCGGCGGGCCGGTCTCGTTCGCCGTGCCCACCGGCAACTTCGGGAACGTCTTCGCCGGCTACGCCGCCCGGCGAATGGGGGTGCCCATCCGCCAGCTCGTGATCGGCAGCAACCGGAACGACATCCTCTTTCGGTTCCTGGGGTCGGGCTCGCTCGAGCTTCGGGAGGTCCACCCCACGATCAGCCCGAGCATGGACATCCAGGTGTCGAGCAACCTCGAGCGCCTCCTCTTCGAGCTCTACGGACGCGACGGCGGTGCGGTGGCCGAGCTCATGGCGGGCTTCCGGGCCGGAGGTGCAGCCGAGGTGGGCCTCGATCGGCTCGCCCAGGTCGCCGAGGTGTTCACCGGTGCACGTCTCGACGACGACGAGACGCGGGCGGTGATCGCCGAGGAGTACACCCACGACGACGTGCTCATCGACCCGCACACCGCCGTGGGCATCGGCGCCGCACGGGCCTGCCACGCCGACCCGTCGGTGCCGATGGTGGCACTGGCCACCGCGCACCCCGCCAAATTCCCCGACGCCGTCGAAGCGGCCACGGGCCTCCGCCCCGAGCTGCCGGACCGCCTCGCCGACCTCCTCGAGCGGCCCGAGCGCTACGACACCCTGCCCAACGACCTGGGTGCGGTGCGCGACCACCTGCTCGCCACCGCCGCACTCGGCTGAGGTGGCCGATCGTGTGGGGGACCGCTGTCGCCGACCGGGCATGATGCTCCGATGAAGGCGACCTCCAGAGAACGCGACCTCTCCGTGAAGGCGGGGTCCCGGTGAAGTACGTGGTGTGCGTGCCCGACGGGTGCGCGGACGAACCGGTCGATGCCCTCGATGGCCGCACACCGCTCCAGGCGGCGGACACCCCGGTCCTCGACGCGTTGGCTGCTCGGGGCGAGGTGGGGCGCGCCGCGGTGATCCCTCCGGGCCTGCCGCCGGGCAGCGACGTGGGCAACATGTCGATCTTCGGCTACGACCCGGGCCGGTTCCACACCGGTCGGGCGCCCATCGAGGCGGCGGCACTGGGCCTGCGCATCGCGCCCGACCAGGTTGCGTTCCGATGCAACCTCGTCACCCTCGGCGCCGACGGCACCATGGTCGACTTCGCGGGCGGCCACCCCGCAACCGACGACGCCGCGCCACTGATCGCCCGGCTCCAGGCCGAGTTGGGCGGCGAGATCAGCTTCCACCCCGGCGTGCAGTACCGCCACATCGTCGTGGCCCCGCAGGATTGGGCCGATGCCGAGTGCGTTCCCCCGCACGACCTCTCCGACAAGGCGGCGGTCTGGCCCACCGGCCCGGCCGCGGCGCGACTCGGCGAGGTGATGAGGGCATCTCGTGACGTGCTCGCCGCCGCCGTGCTCGACGGCTCACCGGTCACCGCGAACCAGGTGTGGCTGTGGGGCCAGGGCCCGCAACCGCAGCTCACGTCGTTCCGCGACGCCTACGGGCTCGACGCCGGCCTCGTCACCGCGGTCGACCTCGTGCGGGGCCTCGGCGTCCTCACCGACATGGACGTGGTCGACGTGCCCGGTGCCACCGGCTGGTACGACACCGACTACGAGGCCAAGCGCGACGCAGCGCTGTCGGGCCTCGATGCGGGGGCCGACCTCTTCATCGTTCACGTGGAGGCCACCGACGAGGCCGGCCATGCCGGCAACGTGGAAGAGAAGGTGCGGGCCCTCGAGAACTGGGACCGCCGCATCCTCGAGGGGCTGGTCGAGGGGCTGGACGCCATGGGCGACTGGCGCCTTCTGCTGCTCCCCGATCACGCCACGCCGCTTCGCCTCAAGACCCACACGCCCGACCCGGTGCCCTACCTGCTGGTGGACTCGCGTGCCGACGGTCCCGGTGGCGTCTACACCGAGGCCGGCGTCGCCGACGCTGAAGTGGTGGCCGGCCATGGATTGATGGGCCGACTGGTGGAGTTGCGGTCGGCATAGCCGGCCGGGCGCGGTCGCCGAGGGACGAGGCGGCCATGACCACGACGATGAGCGCTCAGCGAAGAGTCATGAAGAAGAGTCAGGAGAAGCGCGTGATGTAGCCGCGACGGCGGAAGGTGGCGAGCATGTGGGTGACGAACCACAGGCCGAGCAGTGACACGAGCACGCAACCGCCGGCGGCGATCGCGAGCTGATCCCAGGGGATCGGGTCGCCGTCGAGCACGGTGCGCACCGCGATGAAGGCGTGTGTCGTGGGCAGCAGCTGCGAGATGGGTTGGAGGACGGGCGGGAGCGCGTCGACGGGGTAGAAGATGCCCGACAGGGGCATCACCACGAAGAGGATCCCCCAGGCCAGCACTTCGGCGCTCTGGCCGAAGCGCAGCACGAGCCCGATCACGAACAGCGAGATGGCCCAACCGGCGATGAGCAGCACGGCGCCGATGGGAAGGAGCGCCCAGCCCACGTCGAAGATCGAAAAGGCGTAGAAGCCGAAGGCGGCAACCACGACGACCGTGAGCCCGGTGGCGACCTTGACCAGGCCGAACAGGGCCACACCGCAGGCGTACTCCCACTCGGTGACCGGCGTGGTCATGAAGTTGAGCAGGTTGCGCGACCACACCTCCTCGAGGAAGCCCGTGGAGACCGCGATCTGCGACTGGTACAGCACGTGGAAGAGCAGGATGCCGGCGAGCAGGTAGGGGACACCGGACTGTTCGGCATCGGTCTGCTGGGACACGAACACGCCGAGCGAGCCCCACAGCAACACGTCGACCACGGGCCAGACGAACACGTCGAACGAGCGGTGCGGGCTGCGCAACAGCACGTAGGCGTGACGGATGGCGATGGCCTTGATCCGGGTCCACCGCCGGGGCGTCATCGGGGGCACACCGGCCGGAGGATCGCCCCGACGGTCGGGGCGGGGGGTGCTCACCATGGCTTCGCCGTCTCCTCCTCGGGATCGTGGTCGTGGCCGCCGGGACCCCGGAACGTCGACAGGTCTTCGATCTCGCCTCGCCCCGCCAGCTCGAGGAACACGTCCTCGAGCGAACCGTCACCGGCGACGGCGGCCGGGGTGCCGTCGGCCACGACCTTGCCGTCGTGCACGAACACCACCCGCTCGCACAACGCCGCGACCTCCACCATGTTGTGGCTGGTCACCAGCAGCGCGGTGCCCTCGTCCGCGCTCAGGGCCTCCAGCCCGGTCCGTACCCGAAGGGCGACGTCGGGGTCGAGCGAGGCGGTGGGCTCGTCGAGCACCAACAGCCGGGGGTGGTGCATGATCGCCTTGGCGATGCCGACGATCGTGCGTTGCCCGGACGACAGCTCCGAGCACATGGCGCCGGCGAGGTGCGCGACCCCGAAGCGATCGAGGGCCTGTCCGGCGGCGACCGCAGGTTCGTCGATGCCGTAGAGGCGCCCGAAGATGCCGAGCACCTCGCGGACGCGCAGGCGGTCGGGGAGCGGCAGGTAGCCCGCGGCGAAGCCGACGTGCTGCATCGCCTGCCCACGGCGGCGCGGCAGCTCGTGGCCGACGATCTCGATCGTCCCGCGGTCGGGGGTGATGGCGCCGAGGAGCATGAGCAGGGTGGTGGTCTTGCCCGCCCCGTTGGGCCCGAGCAGCCCGACGCGCTCGCCCGCCACGACGGTGAGATCGATGCCGTTCACGGCGCGAGTGCGCTTGTAGTCCTTTGTCAGGCCGCGCGCCACGAGCACCGGCTCAGGTGTAGGAGGGGCCACGAGACGGGCAGTCTTGTCGCTGCGGCCGGCCCGGGCGAGGGGATTCTGCCGGATTGCCTCGTTCCTGGCAGGTGGTAACCTGCCGGTGCCGTCGATGACGGGTCCGTTCCACCACCCGGTGCCTGATGCGCACGGGTCGAACCAGCCGATGCTGGGGCTTGCGGTGGCGGCAACCCGCTCGATGATCTTCCCCTTTGCCGAACACGGGGCCACAACCATTCGCCCGTGACGGCACGCACAGAAACGAGGAACCCATGAGCCCGGAGCCCACCGAACTCGAGCGGTCGGCGCTCGAGCGCAAGGATCGCGACGAGCTCCACACCATCGCCGAGGCCATGGGGGGCCGCCCGCGATCCCGGGCCCGCAAGGGCGAGATCGTGGACATGATCCTCGAGCTCGCCGGGGTGACCGAGGCTCCCGACACGAGCCCCGACACGAGCCCCGACACCGGCCCAGGCGACGACGGTGAGCATCTCGCCCCCGTCGAGGCGATGCCCCCCGCGGAGCCGGTCGGCAGCATCGACCAGCGTGCGGGGGAAGCGGCGGCCGCGGTGCCCGACGACGGGGATGCGTCCGACGATCACCGAGACGCGCCGGAGGCGGCGGTGAAGGCACGCACCAGCCGCCAACCCCGGCCCAAGGAGCCCGGGGCCGCGCCGTCCCGCGAGGGCGCTCGCGGTGAGTCCCGCCAGGGCAGCGATGCCTCCGGAAGGCAGCGCTCGTCGTCGCCACCCGGCGACCAGGCACCACCGGCCGCGTCCGAGGATCGTGGCAATCAGGCCGGTCAGGCCGGTCGTGGCAACCAGGCGGACCGCGGCGGCTCGCAGGCCAGCGACGACGGCGATGCGGGCAACCGTCGGCGGCGCCGGCGGGGGCGCGGCGAGCGGCCTGGCGCGGACGAGCCGTTCGAGGGAGAGCCGATCCCCGTCGCAGGGATCCTCGACCTCCGCAACGAGGGGTACGGCTTCCTCCGGCTGAAGGGCTATCTCGCCGGCAAGGACGACGTGTACGTGTCCGTGAAGCAGGTCCGCCAGCTCGCCCTGCGCAAGGGTGACTTCGTCAAGGGCGCAAGCCGCCCTGCGTCCCGCCACGAGAAGAACCCCGCGCTCCTGCGCATCGACGAGGTCAACGGTGTGGAGCCCGAGCAGGCGAAGGCCAGACCGGACTTCGACGACCTCACCGCGCTGTTCCCCGACCAGAAGCTCCGGCTCGAGGCGCCGAACGACCCGTACAACATGACGACGCGGATCATCGACCTCATCGCTCCCATCGGGAAGGGCACGCGCGGTCTCATCGTGTCGCCCCCGAAGGCGGGCAAGACCACCGTGATGAAGCAGATCGCCCGGTCCATCGAGACCAACAACCCCGAGGTCCACCTCATCGTGCTCCTGGTCGACGAGCGCCCTGAAGAGGTCACGGACATGAAGCGTTGGGTGAAGGGCGAGGTGGCGGCGTCCACGTTCGACCGCCCCACCGAAGAGCACACCGAAGTGGCCGAGCTCACGATCGAACGGGCCAAGCGCCTGGTGGAGTACGGCAAGGACGTCGTCGTGATCCTGGACGGCATCACGCGCCTCGCCCGGGCGTACAACCTGTCTGCTCCCGCCACGGGGCGCGTCATGTCCGGCGGCATCGACACCGGCGCGCTCTACCCGCCCAAGAAGTTCTTCGGGGCGGCCCGCAACCTGGAGGAGGGTGGATCGCTCACCATCCTCGCCACCGCGCTCGTCGAGACCGGCTCCCGGATGGACGAGGTGATCTTCGAGGAGTTCAAGGGCACCGGCAACATGGAGTTGCGGCTCGACCGCAAGATGGCCGACCGGCGGATCTACCCGGCCATCGACGTCGAGGGCTCCTCAACGCGCCATGAGGAGCTGCTCTTCAAGCCGAAGGAGCTGCAGCAGGTGTGGAAGCTGCGGCGGGTGCTGTCGGCCCTCGACGGCGGCAGCGGTGCCGGCCTCGAGTTGCTGATCGACCGCATGAAGACCTTCAAGAGCAACGACGAGTTCCTGACCGAGGTGGCGAAGGCCGCGTCCATCGGGGGCTGAGGCGACCGCTTTTCGCGCCTCCCGGTAGTATGAGCCACCCGCTGAGCGAAGAAGGCAGCAGATGAAGGCTGACATCCATCCCGATTACGTCGTCGCCACCGTGAAGTGCTCGTGTGGCAACACGTTCACCACACGTTCCACGGCGAGCGAGCTCAGCAGCGAGCTGTGCAGCGAATGCCATCCGTTCTACACCGGCAAGCAGAAGCTGGTGGACTCGGGTGGCCGTATCGACCGCTTCGAGCGGCGCTACGGCGCGCGCAAGCCCAAGGCCTGACCCTGGTCTCACTTCACGGCCCCACCGGCCGTGGAGCCCCGTGACGGCGATCGGGCCCGAGCGGCGCGCCGCCCTGGTGGGCGCCAAGCTGGGGGCGCTCGTCCGCGAGCGGTGGGGCGACGCCGTTCGCCTCCCGGTGCCCTTCGGGGGTGGGGCGGCGCTGGTCGAGGGCGACACCGGCTGGGTGCTCGCCGACGCCAGCCCGGCTCGGGTGCTCGGCGGTGCGTTGGCGTGGGCGCGGCCGCATGGCCTCGCTCGTCTGCACCTGCTGGTCGACGACCAGGCCGGCGCCGGCATCGTCGCCCGCCGGGCGGTGGCCTTCACCTGTGCACCCGAGGTGTGGCTCGTGGACGGCCGCGACCTACGGGCCGCCAGCGTCTCGCCCTTCCCCGAGAGACGGCCTGCGCCCCGCGGCACCGACCACCTGTGCACCATGCTGGCCGAGTCGGGCGTCGAGGTCGTGGTCGAGCACGGCGAGGTGTCCGGTGAGGTGCGCGGGCTCGAGATCGCACGGGTGGTGTTCGGCAACGACGGCACTCCCCGGCTCGAGGTGGGCGTCGGTCGCCACGACCGTGAGGCGTTCGCCATGATCCACGGCGACCTGCCGACGCGGAAGGCCCTCGAGTCGGTGGTCGACACCGTGCTCGCCCAGCGCCGACCCGGGATGGCGCCCCACCCCCTCAACCGGCTGGCCGCGGAGCGCTGGCTGCGGGCACAGCTCGTGGCCGAGCCGATGATCGTCGGCGCTCGGATGTATTCTCCCGTCGATCCGCCGATCCGCCGCGACAACGTGAAGGATGCCGTCCCGGCGGCGGCACTCGGCGAGGACGAAGCGGGGCGTCCCCTCCTGGTCGTCTGTTCGGCGGGGATCGACCTCGACCTCGTGCCGGCGGCCGCCGACGCACGGGCCTGGCACGCGCCCGATGCGCGGCTGGTGCTGGTCGTGCCCGAGCGTGACGCCCATCCCGTCACCCGGTTCCTGGCTTCGTCGCTCGTCGATCCCGCCGACGTGGTGACGGTCGCCTCGAACTGGCGAGACGCAGTCACCGTGATCACGTAGCCGTCGCCCTCCGGTCCTCCGATCGACGGCGGCGGGGGTAGGGGGCGGGGGTAGGGGGCGGTGCGAAGGGGGCGCTCCCGTAGCCTGAGACGGTGCTGGATCGCCTGGGCTCCCTCGAACGCGAGTACGAAGACGTCGAGGCGCGCCTGGCCGACCCCGTGGTCATCGCCGACCAGAGGCGCTATGGCGAGGTGGCCCGGCGATACAAGGAGCTCGAGGCGATCGTGTTGCGCTCGCGCGAGTTGCGCCAGGCGAACGAGGACCTGCAGGCAGCGCGGGAGATGATGTCGGACGCGTCCGGCGAGGATCGAGATGTCATGCGGGCAGAGGCCGATGATGCCGCAGCGGCCATCGAGCGCCTGGAGGAGGAGCTGAAGGTGCTCCTGTTGCCTCGCGACCCCAACGACGACCGGAGCGTGATCGTGGAGATCCGCGGGGCCGAGGGGGGCGAGGAGGCCAACCTCTTCGCCCGAGACCTCTTCGAGATGTACCAGGCGTATGCCGGCCGCATGGGCTGGAAGTCCGAGGTGCTGGGCAGCCAGCCGTCCGACATGGGTGGCTTCAGCGAGGTGGCGCTGCTCCTGACGGGCGACGGCGTCTGGAGCCGCATGAAGCACGAAGGCGGCCCGCACCGCGTGCAACGGGTGCCGGTCACCGAGTCGCAGGGTCGCATCCACACGTCGTCCGCCACCGTCACGGTGCTGCCCGAGGCCGAGGAGGTCGACGTGGCCATCGACCCCAACGACCTGCAGATCGACGTCTATCGCTCATCCGGTCCCGGCGGGCAGTCGGTGAACACCACCGACTCGGCCGTGCGGATCACCCACAAGCCCACCGGTGTCGTCGTCGCCATGCAGGACGAGAAGAGCCAGATCCAGAACCGCGCAAAGGCCATGCAGGTCCTGCGGGCGCGTCTGCTCAAGGCGAAGCAGGACGAGGCCGCGTCGGCCGCGTCCGACCAGCGGCGCGACCAGATCGGCGGCGGCGGGCGATCCGAGAAGATCCGCACCTACAACTTCAAGGAGAACCGGGTCTCCGACCACCGCATCGACCTCACCCTCTACAAGCTCGACAAGGTGCTGGCGGGGGAGCTCGATGACGTCGTCGACGCCCTCGTCGCCGACGAGCGGGCCCGGCAACTGCAGGGGCATGACTGAGGGCGTTGCGTGGCGGGCGCTCGCCCGAGACGCCGAACGTCGCTTGAAGGCGGCGGGCGCGCCGTCCCCGGCCGTTGATGCTCGACGGATCGTCGAGCGGGCCTCCGGCCTCGAGGGCGGGTCGTACACCCTGGGGCTCGCCGAGCCGGCCACCGCTCGCGGCGTCGCCTTCTTCGACGCGATGCTCGAGCGCCGCATCGTCGGTGAGCCACTGCAGTACGTGCTGGGGGAGTGGTCGTTCAGGACGCTCGACCTCATGGTCGACCGACGGGTGCTGATCCCTCGCCCCGAGACCGAGTCGGTGGTCGAGGTTGCGCTGCGCGAGTTGGATCGGTTGGCCCTGCCGGAGCCCGTGGTGGTCGACCTGGGAACGGGCTCGGGTGCGATCGCCTTGTCGGTGGCGGCGGAGCGGCGCTCCGCCCGGGTGTGGGCGACCGACGCGTCAGGTGACGCGCTCGACGTGGCCCGGGCCAACCTCGCCGGGCTTGGATCGGCGGGAGCGCGCGTGACCTTCGACGAGGGTTCTTGGTTCGACGCGTTGCCCGACTCGTTGCGGGGGTGGGTCGATCTGGTCGTCTCGAACCCGCCGTACGTCGCGGCGTCCGACCCGTTGCCGCGAGAGGTCGCCGAGTGGGAGCCGATGTCGGCGCTGGTTCCGGGCCCCACCGGCCTCGAGGCCATCGAGGTGATCCTCGCCGCGGCGCCCCTCTGGCTCCGTCGCCCCGGCGCGTTGGTCGTGGAGCTGGCGCCGAGCCATGCCGACGCGGCCGTGGGTCTGGCCCTGGCGGCGGGCTTCTGCGAGGCAATCGTTCACCACGACCTCACCGACCGCCCTCGGGCGCTCGCCGCCCGCTTGGCCTGACGCGGGACGCTCACCCTCGGTGAGCGCTGGACTGGCTGGGTGCGCCTCGTACGCTTGGGTGGTGCGCGTGCTCACGGTGGCCGCCGGGCCGGTCGGTCCAGCAGTGGTGCAGCGGGCGGTTGCGGTGCTGCGGTCCGGCGAGGCGGTCGTGCTGCCGACCGACACGGTCTACGGGCTGGCGGTGGTGCCGACGGTGCCCGACGCCGTCGACCGGCTGTTCGCGTTGAAGGGGCGGCCGGCCGACCTGCCCATAGCGGTGCTCGTCAACGGCCTCGGCCAGGCGGCTGCGCTGGCCGAGATGCCGAGGACCGCCCGTATGCTCGCCGACCGCTTCTGGCCGGGCCCGCTGACGCTCGTCCTGCCTCGCCGCACGGGCGTGGATCTGCCCCTCGGCGAACCTGCCCACACGATCGGCGTCCGCTGGCCCGACCACCCGCTGATCACCGCCCTTGCCTCCGAGGTCGGCCCGCTCGCCACCACCAGCGCCAATCGCTCCGGTTCACCGACGCCTGCTGATGCTGCCGAGGCTGCCGCCGCCCTAGACGGTGCGGTCGGCCTCGTCCTCGACGCGGGGCCGTGCGCCGGCGTCGCCTCGACCGTGGTCGACCTCACCGGCGCCGAGCCGGTGATCCTCCGCGAGGGCACCATCACCGCATCCGAGGTCGTCGCCGCGCTCGGGTGACCAACCGGCGCCCGATTCGACCGTTCCCGCAGTCGAATCGGGCGCCAGGTCCCGGCCTATCGGCTCACCTCCAGGTGCTCAGGCGGGCTCGAAGAAGAGCAGCAGGCCGTCGGGGTCGGCGTCGGGGATCGCGGCCGAGCTGGTGTCGACGGCGAAGGTCTGGCCGTCGGCGCCCTCGAGGGTGGCCGAGGTGACCGAGCCGGTGTCGCGCTCGAGGGTGTCCGCCGCGAACAGGTACCACCGACGTTCGGCCGACGGTGGGTACTCGCGGGCGCAGTCGCTCACCGGGACCGAGACGTCGAGGCCCTGCTCGCCGTTGTTCTGGTCGGGTGTGGCGAGCGGCTCCTCGCAGAGCACGTTGTCGTCGGGGTCGAGCACGCCGACGGTGACCGCCAGGTCGCCCTGGTAGGGATGGTCGATGGTGACCGACGCCGTGGGTGCGCCCCCTGCGTCGCCGACGGTGCTCGACGAGGACCCCGAGCCGTCGGTGAACAGCGTGACGCCGTCTGGGTCGTTGTCGGGGATGTCCGCCGGCAGGTCGCCGAAGTCGAGGGACTGCCCGTCGGGGCCGGTGAGCGAGAGCTCGTCGACGGTGCCCGAGTCGCGGGCGGCCGTGTCGATGACCTGCAGGAACCACAGGTTCTCGTCGTCGGGCGGGAAGTTGTCGGCACAGTCAGACAGGTCGATGTCGCCGGCGAAGCTGCCGTCACCGGCATCGTTGGGATCGGGGTCGAGCACCGAGACCGAGCACACCGTGGTGCCGTCGGGCTGGCTGACGCCGGCACGGATCGACAGGTCGCCGGTGTACGGGTGCGTGAGGGAAACGGTCATGAACGGGCCGTCGCCCACGTCATCGGTGGTGCCGGTGCCGGTGTCGACCGTGTCGGTGCTGCCGTCGGTGATGGCGAAGGTGCCTTCGGGGTCGGCGTCGGCGATGGGCTTCGGGAGCCCGGTGGCGGGGAAGGGCGTGGCGCCGTCGAACACCGTGAAGCTGACGATCTGGCCCTCGTCGCGCGCCAGGGTGTCCTCGGCGCGCAGGAACCACAGCTGCTCGCTGCTGGGTGGCAGCAGTGCGGCGCAGTCGGTGTCGCTGATGTCGACCTGACCGCTGAGGTCCTGGCCGCTGTCGTTCGAGTCGGGCCGTTGGATGACGATCGGCTCGCACAGGTCGTTGCCGTCGGGGTCGCTCACTCCCACGGTGACGTCGAGGTCGCCGCGGTAGCTGTGGGTGATCTCGAAGGAGACCGAGGCCGCCGCCGCGTTGTCGGTGCCCGTGTCGTTGCCGTCGGCGTCGATGGTGTTCGAGCTGCCGCCGTCGAGGCCGTGGGCAGCGAACGCCGTCGAGATGACGTCGGCGTCGGCGCCCTCGAAGTTGGCGTCGTTGGCGGTCTGGTACGCGGCGGCGATGTCGGGCAGTGTGACCTCCGAGCTGAGGTAGTTGTGCGAGGCCAGCAGGGTGGTGAGCACACGGTCGCGCACCTCGTCGCACCGGTCGGTGCCCAGGCAGTCGGCCAACTGGACGCCCTGATCGGCCAGCAGTGCCGTGAAGATGTCGAAGACGGCGCCGCTGTAGATCGTGCCGTCCTCGTGCACCTCGCGCACGAGATCGTCGGGGTACACCCGGTCATTGTCGATGCGCCGGATGCACTCGCCGTCCTCGGCCCAGGCGAACAGGCACCCGGAGTCGACCTGGTCGTTGCCGCTGCGGAGCTCGACCGTGGTGAGGAAGGCCAGCAGGTCGCCGAAGCCCTCGTGGTAGGCGCCGGCCTCGTCGCCCTCGAGCAGGCCGGGCGCCTGCTGGTCGAGCACGGCGTGGCCGTACTCGTGGACGATGCCCGTGGCGTCCTCCCCTTCGTTGATGCCGTCGGACCCGACGCCGAGCACGATCTCGTTCCCGTCGTAGAACGCGTTGTCGACGGTCTGCGGATCGACCCCGAAGACCGGGAACGACTCGTTGCGCACATCGGTGAAGCCGAGATCCTGGATCTCGCGTTGGACCCGGTCGATCCAGTAGTAGGCCATGGCGTTCTCGAACCCCGCCTCGCCGCGGCCCTGGCCCCACCGGGCGTCGGCTTCGTCGGGTGCGTCCACCGGGGCGCCCTCGGGGTCGGCGTCGACGAACTCGCCGACGAGTTGGCCCGACGCGGGGTCGGTGAGCCCCTGGAGCGCCTCGCCGGTGAGGAACTCGTCGGCCTGGGAGGGGTCGTTGAGCCGTCCGCCGGACCCGTAGATGGGATCGGGGAGGAACACGCACGCCGAGGGGCCGTCGGGGAGCTCGCAGGCATCATCGGTCGACTGGGCGGCGGTGCCCTTCGCCGATGCGACGCCGCCCGTTGCGATCGCGGTGGCTCCAGGGGTGCGCGGGGCGGTGGGCAGGCGACGATCGTTCGCCACCTGGGCCGCATCGATCGTGTCGCCGGTGGTGGCGTTGACGAGCACCCGCCACGAGCCGATCGGATCGGTGGTGCGCAGGTTCACGCGCCACGCCAGCACGAGGTCTTCGCCGGACTGGACCCAGACCAACTCGGGCGGGTCGCTGTCGGCCGGCGTGCCCTGCACGGCCTTGCCGGCGTTGTCCTTCGCCTGGTCGGCGTCGATCTCCTGGGTGGCGTCGGCGGCCGGGCCGGCGTCGGTGAGCGCGTTGTTGGCACCGGTGATCTCACCGTCGTCGCGCACGTGGACGACGACCTCGGCGTCCTGTACGGGATGGCCGTCGAAGGTCTGGCCGAACGTGACATGGGTGACGTTGGGTGAGGTCGTCAGGCCGCTGAACGTGAGCGACTCGAAGGTGTCGTCGTCGACGGCCGAGGCGTCTCCCAGCCACTGCTGGGCCTCGTCGACCACCGCCTGCTCCTCGGCGCTCAGCTCGTCGGACGGCGCGGCGGCGTCGGTGGACGAGTCGCTGCCGTTCGAGGAGCACGACAGCGCCGCGACCGCCAAGACGGCGACCACGGACACGCCCAACAGGCGTGAGCGACGCCGCTCCGTCCGGTGAACAATGTCCGTCCGGTGACCCATGCGGTTCACGGTTTCCCCTCCTCCGATGTCGAACGCCCCGGGGCGTGCGCGCCGACAGTACCGGGCGCGGTGCGGTCTCGGGCCCGCGGTCCGGTGCGGCGGTCTATTCTCCGTGTGCGCACGAGCGGCGGGCGTCGCCCGACAGGGGGTCCACATGTTTCGCAGGACGAAGGCCACAGATGGAGCAGAACGCCTCGCCAAGGTGGCGTTCTTCGAGGACTTCACCCCCGAGGAGCTCAACCGCGTGGCCGAGCTCGTCGACGATGTCGAGGCGGAGCCCGGTGCCGAGCTGACCGACCAGGGGCGGCCCGGACAGGAGTGCTACGTCATCGAGTCCGGTCAGGCCAACGTGTACTTCGGCGGTGAGCACATCGCCACGCTCGGTCCCGGCTCGATGGTGGGCGAGATGGCGCTGCTCGAGCACCGCCCGCGCATCGCCACCGTGGTGGCCGAGACGCCGATGCAGCTCCTGGGCCTCGACGCCCGTAACTTCCGGGCCCTGCTCGACGAGATGCCCAAGGCCTCGCAACGGGTCATGTCGTTGCTCAACGCCCGGCTCCAGGAGAACGCGACCCGCACCGCTGACGACTGACGCACGTCGTTTCGGCGGGCACTGGCTGTTCAGCAGGTGTCGTCGTTTCAGCGGATGTCGACGGCGCCCCCGGCACTCCGGTGGGCGGCCTGGCCGCACAGCTCCTCCTCGGTCATTGCCTCGAGCGTCGCCGCGTCGTCGATCGTGCCCCAGGTCCGGCGGCCGTCCGCCAGCAGCGCGGCGACGAAACCGTTCACCCGGCGGCCCTCCCGGTCGTGCATGACCGTGTAGGCCTCGATCTCGACCGGCCCCTCGTGTTCGACGGCCACCTCGCGGCGGGGCGCGGCATCGGCTTCGGGCTGGGGGATCGAGTGGACGAAGCCGTGGGCCGGAGGATCGGTGCCGTAGAGGCCGAGCGCGTGCTTCGTGGTGAACCCGCCGTTCGCGGAGCAGAGCCCGAGGGCACCCGGGTCCCGACGGAGCACGTCGATCATGGTGGCGATGGCGTGGAGCGCGTAGTTGTTCCACGGGCCTCCGGCGAAGCTCATCCCACCGGTCACCGTGAGCGGGCGGTCGACGCCCAGCCCGAGCTCCTGGGCGGCGATCTGCACGGCCGACGGGAAGCACGAGTACAGGTCCACCGGCCCCAGGTCATCGGGACCGAGGCCGGCCATCCGGTACAGCGACCGCCCGGCGGCGCGGATGGCGGGCGACGAGTGCAGGTCGCCGCGGTTCGACACGTAAGGGTGGTCGTTGGCCTCGGCGCCCGCCTGCGGGAAGACCCACCGATCCCGGGGGATGCCGAGGGCCTCGGCGCGCCCGACCGAGCACAGCAGCACGGCTGCCGCCTGTTCGACGTTGTTGTTGGAGTTCATGACGAGCGTGTACGGGTACCCGATGTAGCGGTTGGTCGGCGTGGGGGTGGCCACCTCCTCGGGGCTCATCGGGGTCCTGATCCACGCGTTCGGGTTGTCTGCCGCGACCTGCGAGAACCGAGACCACAGCCCGGCGAGGCGGTCGCGGTGCTCTGCGACCGAGCGGCCCGACGCGGCCCGGAGGGCAACCTCGAACATGGCGTACATCTGCACGGGGGCCAGGAGGCCCTGCGCGGCCTCGGCCGGGTGGTTCATGTCGAGCGCCGAGCCGAACGCCTCGGCCTGCGCCACGTCGTCGCCCTGGGACGTCCAGGGCGGGTGCGCACCTTCTCGGCGGTAGGCCATCCTCGTCCGCCAGGCCTCGCCGCCACAGAGCAGCGCCAGGTCGACCTCACCGGCGGCGATGTCGAGCGCCGTGCGGCTCAGCAGGGCCTGCGGCGTCTGCCCTCCGTCGGTGGAATACACGCTCTGGCGGGGGTGGGCGCCGATCCGGGCGGCGATCAGCGCCCCGGGGTCGCGATAGCGCCAGGAGAGCATCTTCACCACCCGGACCGACTCGACCGCCGCCAGGACCGAGCGCCCGCCGCTGTCGGCGTCCGCGCGGCGCGACGCGTCGGCGATCAGGTCGACCGGCTCGAGCGGCTCCTCACCGCGGTCGACCCGCCGGCTCACCTGGGCGACGCCGACGATGACCGGGGTGCGTGGGTCCAGCGACGTGGCCATTGGGTGAAGTTAGGAAGGGACCTCGCGTTCCGTACAATCGCGACATCGACGTCCTCGTGCTCTGCTCCGGAAACATCTGCCGCTCGCCCATGGCCGAGGCGTTCCTCGCGTACCAGATGGCGTCCCGCGGCCAATCCGGCCGTGTCTCGTCCGCGGGCATCTACCGCGACGGCGAGCCCCCCTCGCCGCACAGCGTCACGGTCGTGGCCCGACTGGGCCATGACATCTCCCGCCACCGCAGCCGGGTGATGAACGCGTCGATGCTCGGCGCCGCCGATCTGATCCTGGGCATGGAGCGGATGCACGTCCGCGAGGCCGTGGTCCGGGCCAACGAGGTGTCGGATCGTGCCTTCACCCTGAAGGAGCTCGTGCGCCGGGGCGAGCGGATCGGGCCGCGTCGGCCGGACGAGACGGCCGACGAGTGGGTGAAACGGGCCGCGGAGGGTCGCCGGGCCACCGACCACCTCGGCTCCTCTCCGGCCGACGATGTGGCCGATCCCATCGGTCTCCCGCTCGAACGCTACGAGCAGACGGCGGCCGAGCTCGACGGCCTGGTCAGCCGCCTGTGCGATCTGCTCTGGCCGGTCCGCCCAGCGAGCGCCGGGACGCCGTGGTGACCCCGTGAGGGTGGCCATCGGGGCCGACCATGCCGGGTACCGGCTGAAGGCCCACCTGATCGCGGTCCTCGTCGACCTCGGCCACGAGGTCGACGACCACGGCACGCACAGCGAGGAGTCGGTCGACTACCCGCCCATCTGCGCGGCGGTGGGTCGGGCGGTCGCGACCGGACGGGCCGACCGGGGCATCGTGCTCGGCGGCAGCGGTCAGGGTGAGCAGATCTCGGCCAACAAGGTGGACGGCGTGCGCGCCGCCCTCTGCAACGACCTCTACACCGCCCGGTTGTCTCGCGAGCACAACGACGCCAACGTGTTGTCCATGGGGGGGAGGATCGTGGCCGACGGCCTCGCCACCGAGATCCTCACCCTCTGGTTGACCACCGGCTTCGAGGGCGGGCGCCATGAACGGCGCCTCGCCCAGATCGCCGACATCGAGCACGCCAATCCTCCCTCGAGAGACGAGAGCCGCCCATGACCTTCACCAGCGACCGCGACGACGACCTGTTCGCCATGCTCGACCGTGAGGTCGAGCGCCAGACCACCACGGTGCAACTCATCGCGAGCGAGAACTTCACGTCGCCCGCGGTGATGGAGGCCACCGGTTCCGTGCTCACGAACAAGTACAGCGAGGGCTACCCGGGGAAGCGCTACTACGGCGGCAACCAGTTCGTCGACCAGGTGGAGGACCTGGCCCGTGACCGGGTCAAGGCACTCTTCGGCGCCGAGCACGCCAATGTGCAGCCCCACTCGGGAGCGAACGCCAACATCGCCGCCTACATGGCGCTCATCGAGCCGGGCGACACGGTCATGGGCATGTCGCTCGACCACGGCGGACACCTCACCCACGGGTCGCCGGTCAACCTGTCGGGAAAGCTCTACCACTTCGTGCCCTATGGGCTCACCGCGAGCGACGAGCGCCTCGACTACGACGCGATCATGGGCTCGGCCCTCGAGCACCGGCCCAAGCTGATCGTGGCCGGGGCCACCGCGTACTCGCGGATCATCGACCCCGAGGCGTTCCGCCGCATCGCCGACGAGGTGGGCGCCCTGTTCATGTTCGACGCCGCCCACATCGCCGGCCTCATCGCCGGCGGCGCCCACCCCAACCCCGTGCCGTTCGCCGACGTGGTCACCTTCACGACCCACAAGACCCTGCGAGGCCCTCGTGGCGGCTGCATCCTGAGCCGCGCCGAGTTGGGCCCCGCCATCGACAAGGCCATCTTCCCCGGCCTCCAGGGTGGTCCGCTCGAGCACGTGATCGCAGCCAAGGCGGTGGCCTTCCGCGAGGCTGCCGAACCGGCCTTCCGCGACTACGCCGCCCAGATCGTGAAGAACGCCGGAGCACTCGCCGAGGCGCTGGGAAGCGAGGGCTTCCGTCTCGTTTCGGGTGGCACCGACAACCACCTGATGCTCGTCGATCTCCGCCCGTTCGACGCCGACCTGACCGGCAAGGAGGCACAGACGGTGCTCGACCTCGCCGGCATCACCCTCAACAAGAACACGGTGCCCGACGACCCCCGTTCTCCCTTCGTCACGAGTGGCGTGCGCATCGGAACGCCGTCGGTCACCACCCAGGGCATGGTCGAGGCCGAGATGGCCGTCATCGCGGGCCTGATCGCCAGGGCCCTGCGCCATCGCGGCGACGAGGCCGAGTTGGCCGCGGTGCGCGACGAGGTCGCCAACCTCTGCGCCAAGTTCCCGCCCTACTGAGCGCCCGCCCGCAACCGACGGGATGAGGGTGCGTCCTCTCCGCCCTCGCGCCCGGCGTGTGCTCACCGTCGGGGTGGTCGTGGCGGGGTGCTACGTCGCCTTCTGCGGTGTGTGGCTCGCCCTCGCCCGCCGGGAGGCCCAGGCGGGGGTGGACCAATTGCATCAGATCCGTGAGGACCTGGATGCGAAGGGCCTTCTGGACGGAACCGGGATCCCGCTCATCGAGTCGGCCGAGCGTGACTTCGGGTCGGCCCGCGACCGGGCCCGCTCCCCGTTGCTCGCCCCCCTCCGGCTCACCCCTGTCCTGGGCCGCCAGATCGAGTCCTTCGGCTCGCTCTCCGCGGCCGCGGCCGGGGTCGCCGCCATCTCGGTGGACGGGGCGGAGGCGGCGCGCTCGGAGTTGAGTGGCAGCATCCCGCCCGGGGAGGGTCGGGTGCGGTCCCTTCGGGACCTGGCCGACATCGCCGAGGTCACCGCCGCCCGGGTGGCGACCGTCCCGCTCGGCCCCTCGTTCGACCTCATCGGGCCGGCTGCCGCCGCCCGCGGCGACTTCGCCCGCGAGAAGGACGGCGTCGAGTTGGCGCTCCTGCACACCCGTGACGCGGCCCGCTCGCTGGCCGACGTCATGGCGGGCCCGTCTACCTACCTGTTGATCGCCGGCAACAACGCCGAGATGCGCGCCGGTTCGGGCATGTTCCTGTCGGCCGGGCTGCTGGAATTCCACCGAGGCCGGCTCACGCTCTCGGACCTCGAGCCCACGGCCGACCTCCGGCCGGAGGGCGGCGTGCCGTACCGGGATGCGGACCTCGAGGCCCGGTGGGGGTTCGCCAATCCGAACCGCGAGTGGCGCAACCTCGGGCTGACCCCGCGGTTTCCCGTCAACGCGGAGATGGCGGCACGGATGTGGGAGGCATCGGGGCGTCCGAGCATCGACGGGGTGATCGCGGTGGACGTGGTGGCCCTGGCGGGCCTGCTCGAGGCGACGGGACCGGTCGAGGTGGGCGGCGAGGCCGTGACCGCCGAGAACGCGCAGCAACTGCTGCTGCACGACCAGTACCTGGACGACCCCGACCAGACCGAGCGTCGGGACCGGCTGTCCGAGGTGGCCCGGGCTGTGCTCGAGCGATTCGACGGGACCTCGCCCGACCTCCCGGCACTCGCCGACGGGCTCCGTGACTCGGTCTCGGGCCGTCACCTGATGATGTGGTCGCGGTCGGATCGGGCACAGTCGGCCTGGGAGCAGGCCGGACTCAGTGGCTCGGTCGACGACGATGCCATGCTCGTCGGGCTGTTGAACCGCGGCGGCAACAAGTTGGACCAGTACCAGTCGGTGCGGGGTCGCGTGCGTACCCGGGCGGTGACCGAGGGGACCCTCGTCTCGTTGCGACTCCAGGTGACGAACGAGGTGCCCGAGGGGCAGCCCGCCTACATCGCGGGGGAGGGTGCCTACGGCCGATACGACGGCTTCCTGGCCCTCACGATGCCGCAGGGGTCCGAGGTGGTCCGCAGCTCCCTGGCCGAGGGTGTCACCGCCGGCCGCGACGGCCGCAGCCAGGTGCTGGCCGTGCCAGCCGTCCTCGCGCCGGGCGACACGGTCGAGTGGCGGGTGTCGTTCCTCGTGCCGCCCGGCGTCGAGACCCTCGCCGTGGCGCCGTCGGCCCGCGTGCCCCACATCGAATGGTCGGGTCCCGGTGGCCTGCGATGGAACGATCGGGACACCCCGCAGATGGACCTCGCGCTGCCCTCGAACCGCATGTAGTGAGTCTTTGGAGAAATAATCCCACGGAGGGTGGCGGAGAAGGGAGAGTCGGTGTACTGTGGCCGTATCCACACAGACCCCGACCCTCAGGTGATCGTCATCATGTCTTCGCAACTTGAGCGACTTCCCAAGATCAGCCCCCTCCGGGCGATCCTCGCGGCCGGCGGGCTCGCGTTGCTGCTCCTTCTCGGAGTGACGGCACCTGCGGGCGCGCAGGACTACCCGACGCCCACCAACCCACCGGTCTCGGTCCAGGAGCGATCGGTGAGCCCACCCCCGGCGCTGCCCCGCACGGGGAGTGACCACACCCAGACGCTGCTGCTCGTCGGTGGCGGGGTACTGCTCGCCGGTGCGGGATTCGTGCTGGTGAGCAGGCGCCAGCACGCAAAGGCCGTCGAGGGCTGACCGCCGGGGGTGTCGGCGACGCCCCCTCGTTCGAGAGCACCCTGGCACGGACAGCGCGCCCCTCGGGGCGCGCTGTTCACGTTCTCGGCCTGGTCGCGGGCGGTGACGGGTGCGCTACCTGGGTGCCAGACGCGCTATGTGGCGTCGAGCAGCCGGCCGATCGCCGCAGCCGACCGACGGCTCGCCGAGCCGTCGCCGTAGGGCGACGCGACCGCCGACAGCCGGGCGTGCACCGCAGCCGGGTCGCCGAGCCACTCGCGGGCCGCGTCGGCGATGGCGGGACCTGTGACGACAAGGGTGGAGAACGTCCCGAGCACCTCGGGTCGTTCGGTCGACCGCCGGACGACCGCCACGGGTCGCTTGACCACGCTGGCCTCCTCCTGCACGCCGCCCGAGTCGGACACGGCGAACGCGGCCTCGGCGAAGAGGCCGAGGAACTCCCGGTAGCCGAGCGGCGGCACCGGGCGGAGCGCCTCGAGCCTGGCCGTCAGACCGAACGACTCGACCCGGGCGGCCAGGCGAGGGTGCACCGGGATGAGCACGGGGAGCGGGAGGGCGATGAGCGAGTCGAGAATGGCTTTCAGGGTGTCGGGGTCGTCGACGTTCTCGGGCCGGTGGAAGGTGGACAGGACGAAGCCCTCGGCCGCGACCCCGTGCTCGCGCAGCAGCCTGTGGCGGTCCTCGGGGGACGGCAGCAGCTCGAGCACGGCCTCGACCACGGTGTTGCCGGTCACCACGATGCGCCCGTCGGGAATGCCTTCGGCCAGCAGGTTGCCGCGACTGGCCTCGGTGGGGGCGAGGCACAGGTCGGCCACATGATCGACGAGCACGCGGTTGTGCTCCTCCGGCATCCCCCGGTCGAAGCTCCGCAGGCCCGCCTCCACGTGGACGAGCGGGATCGCACCGGCGTTTGCGGCCAGCCCGCCGGCGAGGGCGCTGTTCGTATCGCCCTGCACCACCACGGCCTCGGGCGGGTGCGCGGTGAAGGCGGTGTCGAGCCGAGCGGTGGCCTCGCCGATCTGGTGGCCCCGCGAGCGGCCACCGACGTCGAGGACCTCGACCGGTGGGTGCAGGCCGAACTGCGAGAAGAAGACGTCGGACAGCTCGGCGTCGTAGTGCTGGCCGGTGTGGATGACCCGGGCGCGGTCGCCGAGGCCGCGGATGATGCCGGCGAGCTTCACGATCTCGGGCCGGGTCCCCAGGATCACCGCGATGCCGCCGGGGGGTGAGGAGGTCACCCGCCCATCTTGGTCGACGCGGGGGAATCAGCGGCGCGGCCGCGGCCGTTCGGCCTGATCCACCCGGGTGGGCCTGCAGAGGGCACCGCACCCGGTCGTGCTTGCTGTTGACCATGAGTGGTGAATTCAACTACTCTAAGTGGGGCAACAGCAGGATCTCTTCGACGTAGGGCCCAGGGCGGAGGCCGGCACATGATCTCAGCCAGTGTGCGGCGCTCCCCCCGACCGCACCGTGGGAAGACCCTGGCGTTGGCGTTGGCGTTCGCGGTGGCGCTGGGGTCGATTGCGGCGGCCGGGGTGGGTCCAAGCGGTGTTGTGGGGGTGATGCCCGCCGACGCGGAGACTCTGCCGGCGGGGTTCCAGGACACGGTCGCGATTGCCGGGCTCACCAATCCGACCGTGGTGCGGTTCGCGTCCGACGGCCGGGTGTTCGTGGCCGAGAAGAGCGGCATCATCAAGGTCTACGACGATCTGGACGACCGGACGCCCACGGTGGTCGCCGACCTTCGCACCCAGGTCCACAACTACTGGGACCGCGGCCTCCTCGGGTTCAACCTCGACCCGCAGTTCCCCGCGAGCCCGTTCGTCTACGTGCTCTATGCCCGTGACGCGCTCGTCGGCGAGGCGGCGCCGCGGTGGGGAGCGGCCGGGGCGTCGAGCGACCCGTGCCCGACCCCGCCGGGCCCGCTCGCGGACGGGTGCGTGATCTCGGGGCGGCTCTCGCGGCTGCAACTGAGCGGGGACACCATGGTCGGCAACGAGCGGGTGCTCGTCGACGACTGGTGCCAGCAGTACCCGAGCCACAGTGTCGGCGACATCGAGTTCGGCCCCGACGGCTCGCTCTACGCCAGCGGTGGTGACGGCGCGAGCTTCACCTTCGACGACTACGGGCAGTTCGGCAGTCCCCGGAACCCCTGTGGCGATCCGCCGACGGCACCCGGGACCGCCCTGGCCCCACCGACCTCGGAGGGCGGATCGTTGCGCTCGCAGGACGCCCGCACCACCGGCGACCCGCTCGGTCTCGATGGCACCGTCATCCGCGTCGATCGGAGCAGCGGCGCAGGAGTGGCGGGCAACCCCTGGGAGGCCAGCCAGGACGCCAACGGGCGACGCGTGGTCGCGTACGGGCTGCGCAACCCGTTCCGGATGGCGGTGAAGCCCGGCACGGGCGAGGTGTGGGTGGCCGATGTCGGCGGTGGCGGCAGCGAGGAGGTCGATCGCATCGCCGACCCGGGCGGCTCCGCCGAGAACTTCGGTTGGCCCTGCTACGAGGGTGACGGGCCGATGCCGGGATTCGCCGGCACCGGCTTCAGCCTCTGCCAGAGCCTGTACGCGGCGGCCGGTGCCGTGACCGCTCCGGCGTTCAGCTACCGGCACGACGCGCTCGTCGTGCCGGGTGAGTCCTGCCCGTCGGGAAGCTCGTCGATCTCGGGCATCGCCTTCTACCAGGGCGGCGCCTACCCCGACGACTACGACGGCGCCATGATCCTCGCCGACTACAGCCGCAACTGCCTCTGGGCGGTGCCCCCCGGCGGCGACCCCGTCACCCTCGTCGACGGCGCCCACGGACCCGTCGACGTGCAGATCGGCCCCGGTGGCGACGTGTTCTACGTGGACCTTGCCGGAGGCACCATCCGCCGCATCACGTGGAGCGAGGAAGCCCCGCCCAGTGGGTCCTCCTACCTGAGCGACCTCCCGTGGACCTCGATGGCGAACGGTTGGGGGCCGGCCGAGCGCAACACCAGCAACGGCGAGGACCAGGCCCTCGACGGCCGCCCCATCACCCTGGACGGTGTCGTCTTCGACCACGGCCTCGGGGCCCACGCCACCTCGGAGATCGTCTTTCACCTCGGCGGCAACTGCACCGGGCTCACCGCCCAGGTCGGCGTCGACGACGAAGTGGGCGCCGGGGGCTCGGTCGTCTTCTCGGTGGTCGGCGACGGTCGCGAGCTCTTCCGCAGCGCGACCCTGACCGGCTCGAGCGCTACGGCATCCGCCGTTGCCGACCTCGCCGGGGTGCAGGAGCTCCGTCTCCGCGTCACCGACGGCGGCGACGGCCAGACGGCCGACCACGCCGACTGGGCCGACCCCTTCGTCGTGTGCGGCCCCACGGGCCCCGTCGCGCTGAGCGACCGCCCCTGGCAGACGGCGGTCAACGGCTGGGGGCCCGTCGAGCTCGACTCGAGCAACGGCGAGGACCAGGCCCGTGACGGGGGCCCGATCACGCTCAACGGGGCGCGCTACGACAAGGGGCTCGGTGTGCATGCCGCGTCCCGTGTCACCTATGCCCTCGCGGCGTCCTGCACGCGGTTCCAGGCCGACATCGGTGTCGACGACGAGGCAGGACCGGACGGCTCCGTCGTCTTCCGTGTCCTCGGGGACGGCGCCCTGCTCTACGAGAGCACCACGATGCGCGGCCGAAGCCCCACGCGGCACCTCGACCTGGACGTGGGTGGCGTCGACCTGCTCGAGCTGGCGGTCGACGACGGTGGCGACGGCCCGACCCTGGACCACGGCGACTGGGCGAACGCGGCGGTGACCTGTGGCTCCCCGGCGGGCCCCGCGCGTGCCCACATCGACACGCCCTCGGCCGCCACCCATTGGCGGGTCGGCGACCCGATCGGCTTCTCGGGCGGTGCCGAGGACGGCACCGGGGTCCCCGTGAGCGCGTCACAACTGACCTGGACCCTTGTCATGCAGCACTGCCCGTCGAACTGCCATGCCCACGTGATCCAGTCGTTCCAGGGTGTTCGATCGGGCTCCTTCGTCGCCCCCGACCACGAATACCCGTCACACCTCGAGCTTCGGCTCGCCGCCACCCTCCCCAGCGGCGACTCCGTCGAGCGCCGCATGGACCTCGACCCGCGCCCGGTCGACCTCTCGTTCGACACCACCCCCGCCGGCCTGCCCCTGACCGTGGGTGGCGGCGCGGCCGACGCGCCCTTCACCCGCAGCGTCATCGTGGGGTCGGTGAACTCCCTCAGTGCACCCGCCTCTGCGGCCCTTCCGGGCGGCGACACCGCCACGTTCACCGGTTGGTCCGACGGCGGCGCGCGGAGCCACACCGTGGTCGCGCCGGCCACCGCCACCACGTACCGGGCCACCTATGCGGTCACCGCGCCGACCGCCCCGTCGGGGGTGTCGGGGACGGTGTCGGAGGCGGGTTCGGGTGTGGCGGTCGGGGGGGCGTGGGTGGCGGTGTTGCGGTCGTCGGATTTCTCGTTGGCGGGGGGTGGTGTCGCGAACGGTTCTGGTGATTACAGCGTGGTGGTGCCGGCGGGGTCGTACT
>JAYRVH010000065.1:0-5752 GCA_041918615.1 Acidimicrobiales bacterium | reverse complement strand
CGGATCTCGAACACCATCCGGACCGCCCGATCGCGTAGCTCGTCGGGGTACTTCTGCGGCCTCCGCCGCGCACCTGTGCTTGCCATAGCTCCATCCTCGTTTCCAAGGTAAGGAGCCTCCGGGATACCCAGGCCGGTTCAGCCCTCGAGGAGCTGCTTGTCGCGGATCTCGCAGTCCTGCGTCGCGGTGCGACGCATGTACGACAAGGGGGTCTGCCAGCGGATGATCTCCGGGACCATGTTCGGCACGAGGCGGGGGTCGGCGATCAGCTTGTCGTACTGGTCGGGGAACGTGTTGAGCCCGTAGACACTGGCCGACATCGTGTTGCGGGTCGTGTCGTTGCCCCCCACGATCAACAGCAGCAGGTTGCCGAGATGGGCCAGCGTCGGCATGTCCTTGGTCGCCTCGCCATTGGCCAGCATCGAGACGAGATCGAAGCCGGGGTGCTCCCGCCGCTGCGCCCAGAGCCCCTCGAAGTAGGCAACGCACTCCATCAACTCGTCGATCTTCTGCTGCTGGGTCTCGACCACGCCGCCGGGCTCGGGGACCGCGAACACGATGTCGGACCAACGGGTGAGCTTGCGTCGATCCTCGAGCGGGAAGTCGAACAGCGTCGCCAACAGCAGCGTCGTCAGCTCGATCGACACCGTGTCGACCCAGTCGAACGTCTCGCCCTCGGGCAGTGACTCCAAGACGTCGATGGTGCGCTCACGGATCAGCGGCTCGAGATTGCGGAGGTTGCTCGGTGCCGAGACACCCCGCACCGTCTTGCGCTGTTCGGTGTGGGTCGGAGGGTCCATCGAGATGAACGAGGTCAAGCGCTGCAACAGCGCGTCGACATCGGGGCTGGGCCGAAGCCCGAGCGTGATGCCGCGCGCCGACGAGAACGTCTCCCAGTCGCCGTCCACGGCTCGAACGTCTTCGTAGGTCGTGACCGACCAGTACCGGCCGGACGTCTCCAGCTCGTTGAGATGCACCGGGTCCTCGGCCCGCAACCGGGCGAAGTGATCCTGCCAACGGTCCTCTCTGAACAGATGGGGATTGGCGGGGTTGATGTCGGCGAGGGCGAGGTCGGCGGCGGCGGGAACGCCGGCGCCACGCTCCGCCATCTCCATCTCGGGAGTACGGACGTCAGCCGAAAGGTAGCCCTGCGTCTCGTCGATTGCCTCGCTCATCACGTGCTCCCCCTGTCGGCGAACAGTGTGGCCCATCGAGGCGCCGGCCGTCGTCCTGCGCTGCTCCGAGAGAGGGTCAGCGAGGTTCCCCTGCCGGGCGGTGACCCGCTTCGTCGAGGACGGCCTGCTGCCCACTCGTCGCCGAGGTCCTCGACCGCATCGCAAAGCAGGGCAGGGCCGGCCTGGCGGTCGAGCTCGCCTGACGCCAACAAGGTGCTGCAGGACCTCCAGGCCGACGGCCTGCTCACCGTCGGCCGGGGCAAGCTGACCGGGCTCGACCCTGCCGAGCTCCGCAACCGCGCCGACGCCTTCTGACCCTCGCCCGCGTGGCCAGTCAGGGCCGGCGCCCCGGGAGTCTGGAAGCGCTGCGACCTCGAGGTCCATCTCGCGGGCGGCCCAGGCGAGGTCTGGGTCGGCCGTCGCCACCGCCTGGCCGCAGCGCAGGGCGCTCGCCAACGCGCGACGGTCGGCCAGCGAAAGGGGGGCGGGTATCGCGGTCGTAGGATCTGGCCCGCAGCGCGCCGGCGGTGACGCCGTCGAACGCGTCGACCAGGTGCGCCACGAGGGCGAAGGCGTCGAGCAGCACTACGGAACCCGCTGCTCGTCGGCGGCGTCCTCTTCCCTGCCCTCGGTTCGGAGGGTGTCGGTGGACATGCCCTCGGGCAGGCACACCGAGCCGCAGACCCGGTCGATGGGGTCGTCGGGCACCGGCTCGATGACGAGGTGGTCGCCGGCGTCGACAACCCGCACCCGCCGGCGCCCCCAAGGGTCCTGGGCTCGGCAATCGCGATGCGTAGGTTGCAGCTGCTGACAGTTCTCGTTGGCTTGGCGATCATCGCGGGTTGCCGCAGCGGAAGACGTCGACACTCCGACCCTCACCCGCTCTCGCCTCACCTCCGAAGGACCCACGCCGGCTGCCGGCACCTCCTGTCCGGCGCTTGGCGCCGCCGCGCACGGGTCTCTCGCGCCGACGCCGCCCGACCGCTGCGGCCGACCGAGGGAGGTTGCGCCCTTGGTCCGGACGCCCGGTGACCGATCGACAGGAGGACCCTGTGGCGACGGCCCTTCGTGCTCCAGAGGGGCTGACCGCGACCCAGAAGAAGATGACCACGACCCTCTTCCTCGCCGGTCCGTTCGATGACGGCGGCACGTCGAGGCGTGACGAAGTGATCGACGCGTTCGCCGACCTCGACCTCACCGTGATCGACCCGAGGAACGACCGGTGGCCGGATCTCGCAGTGGACTCCGCCGGGCGGAGGGGCGCCTACGAGTGGCAGTGCGACAGCGCGTTCGACGCCGACGCCGACGCCGACGCCGACGCCGACGCCGACGCCAACGTGGTCGTGGTCTGGGTGCCCGAGGGCCGCCACGCGCCCACGGCCCTGATGATCCTCGGCTCCCTCGGAGCGAAGCGCAGCACCGCGAAGAAGGGCAACTCAGTGGTGGCCGGCGGGAACGGTTGGGACGGCTTGGTCCAGCTCTTCGCCCAGAACCAGCGGCTCTTCCCCACCGGCGACGACCTCGACGAGGTCATCCGGCTCACCCGCCTGCAGGTCGAGGCCGCAATGGCGGCGAAGGCAGGCGCCTGAGCAGAACCCACCTGCTCCGCAACAGGCATCCCGCCCGGCCCACGATCGACCTCGTCGGGCTCCCCTCATGCTGACCCCTTGGTAGATTCTCGCGCTACCGACCCACCGGAGCGTGACGATGACAGGCGGCGGCGATCCGCTCGATGCCAGCCAGTGCGTCCCGTACGCCACGCTGGCCGAACTGCGGGCGACCTGCCCGGTGTCGCGTACGGCGTCGGGTGCCGTCTTCCTGGCCCGCCGTGACGATGTGTTGGCGGCGACCAAGGACATCGAAACGTTCCAGGCCAGCTTCCGTGAGGCCGGGGTCGTGGTACCCGACCAGGAGCAGCTCATCAGCGAGATCCCCGAGCCCCGCCACGGCAAGATCCGCCGGATCATCAACTCGGCGATCGCCCAGCACCGGATCGGCCGGGTCGAGCCGTTCGCCCACGGCCTCTGCCATGATCTGCTCGACGGGCTCGTGGCCCGAGGTGGCGGGGACCTGGTTGCGGAGTACGTGACCCCGATCCCCGCGTCGGTCATCGCCCACCTCCTCGGGGTGGACCCCGCCGACCACGCCCGCTTCGCGGCGTGGTCCGACTTGGTCGTCCAGTCGTCCTACGCCACCAAGAACCGCCGCGAGGACGGCGTGCCCGGCGAGGGCCTCGCCGGTGTGGCCCCGGAGTTCACCCGCTACCTCGACGACATGATCGCCGATCGCCGGGCCGCGGCCGAGCCACCCGACGATTTCGTCACCCGGCTGCTCCACACCGTGGTCGACGGTGAGGCCCTCACGGACCTCGAGATGCGCACGCAACTGGCGTTCCTGCTGATGTCCGGCAACGAGACCACAAGACACCTCATCGGCAACCTGCTCGAGACCGTCTGCGCCGACCCGGGCCTGTTCGCCCGCCTCCAGGCTGACCGAGCGCTCGTGCCGATCGTCGTGGAGGAGTCCCTCCGCCATGATCCTCCCATCCACGTCCTCCTGCGGGACTGCCTGCGGCCCGTCACGATGGACGGGGTCGACATCCCCGCGGGGGCGAAGGTGGTGTTCGGCCTCGCCTCGGCGAACCGGGACGAGACGATCTACTCGGACCCGGACGCCTTCGTGGTCGGCCGCCCGAACCCGAAGGACCATCTGGCCTTCGGCGGTGGGGCGCACGTGTGCCCCGGCGCCTCCCTCGCTCGGCTCGAGGGCCGGGTGGCGCTCGAGGCGTTCCTCGACCGCGTGGAGAAGGCCGAGTTCAGCGACGGCTACCGACGCGAGCCGGTGCCCGTGTTCTGGGCCAACGGCCCCCAGCACCTCCGTGTGACCCTTGTAGGCACCCCCTGAGACCAGGGCCTCGCCCGACCCCTATACGCGCCGGAACCCCCGCCGTGACGGGGGTTCCGGCGCGTGGGCGATACTGGTTTCGAACCTGTGGCCTCTGTCGTGTGAAGGAACGCGACGTTCTCGCAAGATCGCTGTGTTCGCAGGGATCTCGCCGCTGCGTCCTGGACGTCCCAACTGACCGCCAGCGCGTGGTCTGTCTATGGTCTGGTTCGTACCTCCTGCCCTGACAGTCGGAGGCGGACC
This sequence comes from Acidimicrobiales bacterium, assembly GCA_041918615.1. GTDB lineage: Bacteria > Actinomycetota > Acidimicrobiia > Acidimicrobiales > DATDAH01 > JAEUJM01. The sequence continues at coordinate 1,430 of JAYRVH010000065.1, read as the reverse complement.
GCTTCTTCAGTCCGGCCATGGCCGGGGCTCAGTACAGATGGCGCTGGTAGTCCATCTCGACTCCGGCGTGGACGACCGAGCCGTTGACGACGGCGCGGATGGCAGTGGCCTTGAGCCCGCCCGTGCGGTTGGCCTTGACGTGGTCGCTCCAGATGTGGCCCGCCTTGGGGAGGTCGTCGACGGGAACGTGGTTCGCCCGGTCCCAGAGCCCGGCTGCGCTGATCGCGGGGCATGACGTGAGCCGGGCGGTTCTGACCTCGAGAACGAGGGCGGCGTGGGGCCTCCGACCGTTCGTCGCCATGGCGGACCGGAGCGATTCGTCGTCGGTCACGCGGGCCGTGCCGACCAGCTCCAGGACGCGGTCGTCGCCGGGGACCAGGGCCAGGAGTGCGAGCTCGGGATTCTCGAGGACGTTGTGGAACGTGTCGGTGCGGCGGTTGCCCCGCCGGTCGGGGATGGCGAGCGTCGTGTCGTCGACGACATGGATGAAGCCGGGCGGATCACCCTTCGGACTGGCGTCGGCCCTGCCGGAACCGTCCTCGGAGGTGAGGACGACGAACGGCGAGCTCGCGATGAAGGCGCTCACCGAGGCGTCGGATGGCGGCTGGTCGGGGTCGGGCACCGGCTCGGGCCGCGGTGCCGGTTCGTCCCACAGGCTCGACCGGATGACGGCCTTGCCGCAGTGCACGAAGGCTTCTTCGACCACGAGGGCCTGAGCGTGGCGCGGATCGAGTCGACCGTTGATCCGCAACGTCTCGCGCCATCCGGGCAGCAGGAACAGCGTCGAGGCCGCTGCCCCGGGCGCAGCGTCGTCGGGGACGGGAAGTCCGAGCCGCTTGTCGCTCTCAGCGGCCGAGAACCCGGGCTCGCCACCGATCGCGGCCACCCGTCGTTCGCCCCGGCGATCGGTGTAGCCCACGACGGCGACAGCGGAGCGGGCGAGCAAGGTGTCGCAGTGCGGGTCGAGATGATCGATCGACTTGAGCATCGCGGGGAGTTGGCGGGGCCCGACAGCCCGCTCGAGCTCGTTCACGTCAACGAGGTAGTCCATGGTCAGCGACCTCCGGAGTCGATTGTCGCACGTCCCGGCCAAGTCGCCCCGAGCCCCTTCCCACAGACCCAGCAGTTCCGGCTCGACTGCAGGCTCCCGGGAACCGAACACCAGCTTGTGATCTGAGCACTGCCCCGGGGCCTGCTCCGCGCGACCGCTCACCCGCGCCGGTCCGCCCGGCATTCTCCGCTGACCAGGGAGGGCGGCGAGTGGGCGATGCTGGTTTCGAACGCTTCAACTGTCAATGGCCAATAGGTTCTGCCCGGGGGCGGACAGTGGAACTGCCCGCTGGTGGCCAACAGAACTGCCCGGTGATGGCCATCAGAACTGCCCGGGGGTTCAGGTGTCGAGCGGCTTGACCCCCTTGCCGGTGGTGGCT
>JAYRVH010000064.1:0-6698 GCA_041918615.1 Acidimicrobiales bacterium | reverse complement strand
GTCGGCCTCCTGGCACGGCTCCGGTGAGGCCACCGGGGCCACCCGAACCCCACCTCAGCCGACCCGGCCGCCGGCGCAGCCGTTTTCGACCACTCATGTCGCTACCGGAATCGGAGTCATGTAGGTAGCCCCGGGGTGGGCCCGGCAGGGATCGAACCTGCAACCGAGCGATTATGAGTCGCCTGCTCTAACCATTGAGCTACGGGCCCCACGTTTCCGCAGGTCAGAGGCACTTTCTTCGCTCATCCTCCTCTAGCACTGCGCTCCTAGAGTAAGCTATCTCTGACCCATTAGTTGCCCCGGCACCGGCTACCACCGGCCCGGGGCGTGGACACCGGGAGGTAACCCCGATGACGATCACCGAGACTAGTAGCGGAATCCCACTGGCCGACCTGCTCCCCGACTTCCGCCGGCACCTCAAGGCGAAACGACGCAGCGAGCGCACCATCTACCTCTACGCCGTGGCGGCTGACCGCCTAGTCGCGTGGCTCGCGCAGGAGGGACGCGCCAGCGAGGTCGGGGCAATCGACCGTCGCACCCTTGAGTCCTATCTCGTCGACCTTGCTGACGAGATCGGCCCGACCACCGTCGCCATGCAGTACCGCTCGCTGCGCGCCGTCTGGTCGTGGCTAGAGCGCGAGGACGAAATCACGACCAACCCGTTCAAGAAGATGAGCGAGCCATCCACCCCGCAGACCCCGGTCCCTGTCATCGACGCCGACGACCTGAGGGCCCTCATCGCCGCCTGCGAGGGGAAGGGATTCGAGGAGCGCCGCGACACCGCCATCCTGCGACTGTTCATCGATACAGGGATCAGGCTCGGCGAGATGGCCGGACTCACCACCGCCGCCGTCGACCTCGACCGATTGAACGTCGTCTACGTCACCGGCAAAGGCGACCGAGGCCGGGCCGTGCCGATCGGCGCCAAGACCGCCGAGGCCATCGGCCGATACCTGCGCGTCCGCCGCTCCCACCCTGCCGCCAACTGCCCCGCGCTCTGGCTCGGTCGCAAGGGCGGGCTCTCCGACTCGGGACTCACGCAACTACTCAAGCGCCGCTCAGCGCAGGCAGGCGTCGAGGGAATCCACCCCCACCGCTTCCGGCACACGTTTGCCCACCAGTGGCTCTCCGAGGGCGGCCAAGAAGGCGACCTCATGCATCTCGCCGGCTGGAAGTCAGACGCCATGCTGCGCCGCTACGGCGCCTCCGCCGCCGCTGAACGAGCCCAAGAGGCGCACCGCCGTCTGTCTCCAGGCGACCGACTGTGAGAGAGCGGCTCTACGGTCCACCCGCGAAGCACGACGAGATGGCCAACCGACGCGCAGCCGAACTAAGCAGGATCATGCGCGCGACGGACGCTGATCTGAAGCGAGCGGATCTCTCGAAGATCGAGACTGACCAGGTTCGCTGCAATGGATCCAGATGCGGACTCCGGGTCGGGGCGATTGTCAGGACACCAATGGGTTCCATGCTCATCGATTTGCCCGTTCGGGGAACTCCGTATCTGCTGGGTTGGGAGCACCGCGTCTCGCCCGAGCTCGACGCTATGTGGGACGACTACCAGCCCCTCTGCTCGTTTCACTGCATCCGGCACGGATCCCTGAGGATCGGATGGGATTGCGAGGGCCGGACCTGGATTCCGCGGGAATGGAATCGGCAGAAATGGACTATCCTCGCTCAGCCCAATCGCGACTGATACGCTGTGCTCGGTGGGTCAGTCGTACCCACCGGATTTCAAGCGGGCCAGGCAATACGCCGAAGCCGTCTCCGAGCATTGGCCATCGGAACATTTCCTCAAAGGAGGACTTGTTCCCGATGTCCCAGATGACTCCTGCCGAGCGGAGTATGAGGGCCCGTAAGGCCGCTTACACGAAGTGGGCGCACAGCGATTCGGTTCAGGGCACCGCAAAGGCTCGCGGAACCTTTCTCGACCGCTTCGTAGACGAGGTCGATCCTGACCGCGAGCTTCCCGAGACCGAACGCCTCCGTCGGGCCGAGTCGGCCCGGAAGGCCTATTTCACCGGCCTCGCTCTCAAGTCAGCGCAGGCTCGCCGCAAGGGGACGGCCGCATGATGGACCACGCGAAACCGTCGCCCATTCAGCAGGCGACGGTTCCAGAAAACTCACTTGGCGGGTGGTTCAGCGAGGCTCAGACTACCTCCGCCTCGGCCCCGCTGGCACGAACACTCGCCCACACGCCCGAACCGCCATTGACCGTCGTGGTCGTGTCGTACCGGCGCGAGAACTGGCCGTCGGAATGGTCGACCCGCCGGGTGATGTTCGACCACATCGAGGACGCCGTCGGGTTGCGGGCCCGACTTGAACAGCCCGAACGCACCCACGGTGAAGGACCGGCGGTGTCGGTACGCCTCGATGTGGCCGGCGCATGGGCCGAGGCACGAGCATGACCGTCGCAACAGATCCGACCGAGGATCACCAGTATCACGACGACGAGTACGACGACCCCGGATTCGACAAGTGGGTCGACAACCCGCCGCAGCCCGACCACGACGCAATCACAGCAGTACCGAGTGCGCCGGGTCTGCTCGACAACCCTCGCGGCTCGGAGCGCACCAGCTGGTACCCCCAGCCGAACCCCGAGACGTTCGGCGACATCACCCCGGCCCCACCGCCGACGATCCTCGTCCGCTGCGACGGCAAGGCCCTGATCTACCCCGCTGCCATCAACGGGCTGCACGGCCCGTCAGGCGAAGGCAAGAGCTGGACCGCCAAGGTGGCCGCGGGCGACGAGATGCGCCAAGGTCACCACGTTCTGTGGACCGACCACGAGGACGCCTACGAACAAGTCACCGCCGACCTGGTGGCCCTCGGTTACGACTACGTCCAGTTCCGCGAGTTCTGGCACTACCTCGCCCCCGAGGAACCCCTCATCAACCGTCAAGGCGTGTGGACCGGCGGGGGAATCGACTACCTCCACGCGCTCGCCGACTTCACCCCGTCCCTCGTGGTCGTCGACGGAATCACCGACGGCATGAACCTGCACGGGCTCAGCCCCAGCGACAACGACGACTACGCCACCTTCAAACGCGTCGCTCTCGACCCCGCCGCCAAGATGGGCGCGGCCGTCCTCACCGTCGACCACGTCACCAAGAACGACTCCAAGGGCTACGCCATCGGTGCCCAACACAAGCGGGCAGGCATGACCGGCGCGTCCTATGAGGTGAAGACCATCACCCCGTTCGCGCTCGGCCACGACGGCATGTTCAAGCTGATATGCCGCAAGGCCAAGCGCGGCCACTGGCGCAAAGGTGAGGTGGTCGCCGAAGCACACGTCACCACCGCCGACGGCGGCGCGCTCACCATCGAGATTCGCAACCCGACCAACGCCGACGCCGAGCGGCGCGAAGGGTGGTCACGGACCACCCTCATGGACCGCGTGAGCTGCTGGCTGGAGTCCAACCCCGGCGAGCACAGCCTCACCGCCGTCCGCAAGAACGTCACCGGCAAGGGCGAGTTCATCGACATCGCTCTCGAAACCCTCGTGGACGCCGGGTACGTCACCCGCCGCGTCCAGGGCCAAGGCAACTACCACACGCACCTCGATCGGTACCACCAAGGCGACGACATCGACGCACACCAGGAGGCCCCATGACCAACCCTGTCCCCCTGTCCCAACCCTGTCCCAACCCTGTCCCGGGACACGGCGCCCAACCCTGTCCCCCTGTCCCCCTCTCCAGAGGGGACAGGGGACAGGGTCAACCCAAGCACCCCAGACCAACGAACCCAGCATCGACCCTGTCCCTACTGTTCGACACCGCACGCTGGCACCACCACCTCGACCGCCACGAAGGTCCCAAGCCGGCCGGGGGCGGCAGTGAACCGCCCGGCGCACCCGGCATACTCAGCCTGGATCTCCTAGGCTGGGTACGCATGGACCTCGCTTGCAATCGTTAGCATTTTGCTTACTATCGTGAGCAGGCGGGACCTTGAGACGGTCAGGATGGGCCGAGATCCAGCCCCAAACGCAACGCAGATAGAGGACGGGCCGGCTTCCGCTCCAAGATGGTGTGTAGGGGGCTGGAAAGGGCGGTTGAGGCTCGAAAAGTGGCTTACATAAGAAGTAGTATGGGCTGTTACGGCCTTCCTGGCGTGGCCTTCCTGTCTCCGCCTCAGCGACGACCCGGGGATGTGCCACCGGCCCCCACCCCGATATGTGATGTTCCCTGCTCACAGACGTTGGGTGCGAAACGGGCGCGAAGAGCGGTTCTTCGCTGAGGCTACGGGTGGGCGAGAGCGGCGTCGATGACGGTGGTGTCACTGGCGGCGACAGCGAACGCGGCGGCGCCGGCGTAGGTGGGGCTGTCGTCGATGTATTCGAGGGTGTGGTCGCCGGTGGGGTCGATGATGGCAGCCCGGTAGGTGCCAGGAGGCAGGGTCGGCAGGGTGTAGGTGCCGTCCGTGTCGGTGACGGCACCGCCGGTGACGCCGGTTGGGCCGATGGCGAGGACCCAGGCGCCGGCGATCGGGGCACCGGTGGGGTCGTCGGTGATCGTGCCGGCCATCGTGCCGGTGTTGGGGTCGAGGGCGGCGTTGGTGGCTGCGGGGGCGGTGACCGACACCGCGCCGGCGAGACCGTTTGCGGGCTGGTTGCTGTGCCATTCCATGTCGTGGAGGCCGGTCGAGTCGATGAACGCCAACTTGTACGCGCCTGCCTGGACGTTGAGGGTGTAACGGCCGGCGGCGTTGGTGACGGTGGCTCTGGCGAGCTGGTAGCTGGACGCGTGGAGCGCCATCACGAACACCCCAGGAAGCGGGTTCGCTGTGCCGGTTTCGGTGATGAGGCCGGTCAGCAGCGCGCCGCCCGGGGTGGCGGTCTGAGCGGGGAGCGACCCGTTCGCGATTGTGGTGCCGCCTCCGGTGACCGGCACGGGGGTGGCGTCGGGGACGTTCGGCGAGTTCGGGTAGAACCGGGTCGCGTGGGCGCCGGTCGGGTCGAAGTAGCCGACGTAGTGGTTCCCGGGGTGGAGGCCGGGAAGAGTGAACTGACCGGACCCGTTCGCGACGACGCCGGTCTCAGGCGCACCGGTTGAACCGTTCAGAGCGACCGCCCACGCGCCCGCGATCGGGGTTCCGGTGCCGTCCTGGGCCACGGTACCGTTGACCGAGCCTCGGGTCGGGACCATCGAAGGGTCGGCGTTTGTGAAGTGCTCCACGACCACGGGCACCGTGGTCGGCGCACCGAAGAATCCTGCCGCGTGCCCGCCGGTCGGGTCGCCCACGTACCGCGGGTCGATCACGTACAGGTAGTAGGACCCGGCCGGGACCTCGGCGCTGTAATCGCCGGAGTTGTCCGCGATAGCGCCGCCCGCCAACGAGAAGTCGGCGGTGCGCAACACCGCCACCCACGCGCCGCGTACCGGGGTGCCGGAACCTGTCTCGGTCACCTTGCCGGAGACACCGGTGTGCACCAGGTCCACGACGGGCAGGTTGTCGCCCATCTCGCCGGGGTCGTCGCCACGCGAATCTCGGTCGCCCAGCCCCAATCCGCCCCAGTAGTTGCGGCCCCAGCACTTGATGGTGCCGTTGTCCAACCGCGCACAGGTGTGCTCGTCCCCGGCGGTCACGGCTGTAACCGTGCGCCCCGTGCCTAACGCGACGGCCGGCAGGTTGTCGCCCATCTCGTTGGTCTGGTCGCCCCGGTCGGCTGTATCGCCGAGGCCGAGCTTCCCGTCATCGCTTCCGCCCCAGCACTTGATCGTGCCGTTGTCCAACAGCGCACAGGTGTGGCTGCCGCCGGCGGTGATAGCAGTCGCCGTCCGGCCAGCCCCCAGATCCACTGCGGGCAGATTGTCGCCCATCTCACCCGACCCGTCCCCGCGGTCGGCCGTGTCCCCCAACCCCAGTTGACCCTTGTCGTTGCGGCCCCAACACTTCACGGTGGCGTTGTCGAGCAAAGCGCAGGTGTGGCCGCCTCCCGCCGAGATCGCAAGCGCGGTCCGACCCGTGCCCAACGCCACGGCGGGCAGATTGTCGCCCATCTCGCCCGGCCCGTCGCCACGCGGACCGCGGTCACCCAGCCCCAATCCGCCCCAGTAGTTGTAGCCCCAACATTTCACCGTGCCGTTGTCCAGCAAGGCGCACACATCACCGTTACCCGCCGAGATCGCCAGCGCGGTCCGACCCGTGCCCAGGTCCACCGCGAGCAGGTTGTCGCCCATCTCACCCGGCCCGTCGCCGCGATCGACGGTGTCTCCCTGACCCAGCTGCCCGGAACCACCGTCACCCCAACACTTCACGGTGGCATCGTCCAACAAAGCACAGCCGAAGAAACCGCCGGCGGTGATCGCGACGGCGGTCCGACTCGTACCCAACGCGAGAGCGGGGAGGTTGTCGCCCATCTCACCCGGGTCATTCCCTCGGGCGCTGGTGTCACCCAACCCCAACTGCCCAGACGGGTTGGCGCCCCAACACTTGATGGTGCCGTCGTCCAACAACGCGCAGCTCCTTCCGTTGCCGGACGCAAGAGCCGTCGCATTCCGACCGCTGCCGAGGTTGACCGCGGGCAGGTTGTCGCCCATCTCGCCGGCCGCGTCGCCCTGAACCGGCCTGGGTATCCCGGAGGCTCCTTACCTTGGAAACGAGGATGGAGCTATGGCAAGCACAGGTGCGCGGCGGAGGCCGCAGAAGTACCCCGACGAGCTACGCGATCGGGCGGTCCGGATGGTGTTCGAGATCCG
>JAYRVH010000063.1:0-7779 GCA_041918615.1 Acidimicrobiales bacterium | reverse complement strand
GTCGGCCTCCTGGCACGGCTCCGGTGAGGCCACCGGGGCCACCCGAACCCCACCTCAGCCGACCCGGCCGCCGGCGCAGCCGTTTTCGACCACTCATGTCGCTACCGGAATCGGAGTCATGTAGGTAGCCCCGGGGTGGGCTACCTACATGACCCCCTGACCAGGGACAACGCGACCGGGTAGGTGGCGGTTTCCCAGCTGGGACCTCCGGATTTCCCAGCACTTTGCGTGGCCGGCCCCTACGTAACGGGCGCGACGCATGGCCCGAGCCGCCGACGGCGTCCCCGGCCATGACGGCGGCGGCGCCGCCGTCATGGGTCGAGCATCGTCGCCGTCGCCGCTTTCAGACGCCGTAGACCCGGTAGACCGCAGTTACGGCAGCTGCTCGGCATGTTCCACTACATGGCTTCCAACCAGCTTGATCTGTTCGCGACCAGCCCACCCCCGGGCCGCCAGTCCGGTGCCGGAACGGTCGACGGCATCTTTGCGGGGGTGTGCCGCTGCCGTCTGCTTCTTGTCGTGCCGGTGGGGGACGGACTGTGAGCCGCCGGCGGCGTGTGTGCGGCACGGTGACTGTCGGCGGAGGGCCGTGCCGGAACGGGCCGGGCTGCACGGTCAACCATCAGACCGTCCCGGGCGGCCCGGTGGTGGCCATGACAGCAGCCGCCGGTCCCGGGCCGGACCCTTTCGCTGCCGGCCTGACAAGCGCCGGTGCCGGGGCGGCGAGCCTCGACGACGTTCTCGGCCAGCTCACCGTCGAAGCCGACGGGGACCCCAAATACCGCGGGAAGCTGTTCGAGCCGGTCGTGATCAAGTGGCTGGACCGGGTCGCCCGCGCCACGCCGCTCGGGACGTTCACCGAGCCGACACGCACCGACCCGGACCGCTCCGACCCGCCGCCGACCATCGGGGACATAGGCACCGTGTACTCCTGGAAAGAGTTCGCCGCGAACGCCAAGTTCCGTCACATGGCCCCCCGCGGGGCCAGGGACATCGGGATCGACGCCGTCGCCGAGATGAAGAACGGGTCCCTCGCCGCCATCCAAATCAAAACCGGCGCCAAGAACCTCACCAAGAACGACCTCAGCAAGTTCATCGCTCAAGGCACCGTGACCCCTGGCGGCGTGCCCCGATACGCGTACCAGCTACTCATTTACACCAACCCCGACATGCACGAGGAAGCGGTCGACTTGCTCCAACTGCACCACGGTGGGCTTGTCATCGACCGCCCCTCTTTCGCCGCCGCCGAACCCGCCGACGGATGGCAGGCACTCCTCGACGACACCAAAGCCCAACGCGGCGACGTGACCCGCCCGGCCCAGACGGAGGGCCCTGGCGACACCCGGAGCGAACCCGGCGAGATCGACGGCGGCACCCCACCCGAACCGCTGACATGGGCACAAACCATCAACCGGCGCCGCGGGAGCAAGGCGACGAAGTACCCGGAGCTGGATGACCGCGCCTGGCTGACCGGCCGGTACGTCACCGACGGGGCGTCACTGGCCGTCATCGCCGACGAGGTCGGCTGCTCACCGTCGGCGGTTTCGGCGGCGTTGACCCGTCACGGCAGGCCCGCCAGCGGGGCGTCCCGCCCGGGCCAGCTCGATGACCGCGCCTGGCTGACCGGCCGGTACGTCACCGACGGGGCGTCACTGGCCGCCATCGCCGACGAGGTCGGCTGCTCACCGACCACGGTTTCGGCGGCGTTGACCCGTCACGACATCCCGACCCGGCCCGCCAACGGGGCGTCCCGCCCGGGCCAGCTCGACGACCCCGGTTGGCTGACCCGCCGGTACGTCACCGACGGAGCCAGCACCCGCGCCATCGCCGACGAAGTCGGCTGCGATCCGACCACGGTTTTGGCGGCGTTGACCCGTCACGACATCCCGACCCGGACCGCCAACGCGTCCCGCCCGGGCCAGCTCGACGACCCCGGTTGGCTGACCCGCCGGTACGTCACCGACGGGGAATCACAGGCCGATATTGCCGACGAGGTCGGCTGCTCACGGTCGGCGGTTTCGGCGGCGTTGACCCGTCACGGCATCCCGACCCGGCCCGCCGGCCCGCCGTCCCGCCACCGCCAGCTTGACGACCGCTCGTGGCTGACCCGCCGGTACGTCACCGACGGGGCATCACAGGCCGATATCGCCGACGAGGTCGGCTGCGATCCGTCAACGGTGTCGGCGGCGTTGACCCGTCACGGCATCCCGACCCGGCTCGCCGGCCGGCCCCGCCCGGGCCAGCTCGACGACCCCGGTTGGCTGACCCGCCGGTACGTCACCGACGGAGCCAGCACCCGCGCCATCGCCGACGAAGTCGGCTGCTCACCGTCGGCGGTGTCGGCGGCGTTGACCCGTCACGGCATCCCGACCCGGCCCGCCGGATGGCGCAGCGGAAGGTCGCAGTGAGGGTTCGCTCGACGCCCATCCAGCACTCGGGCTACTGCGGGCTCAAGGCTCAAGGCCCAAGGTTTAGAGAGCTTGGCGTTAGATGAAGGGGCGGGCGTCGTCGGATTCGTAGAGGGCGGAGACTTTGGCGCCCTTGAAGGCTCGGACGGCGGCACGGACGGCCTGGTCTTTCATGTTGAGAACCCGGAGGGTCTTGTCGCCGGCTTCGGCGACCGACTCGATCCGCACGAACTCCTTGCCGTACCTCTCGGCGTAGTCGGCCAGGGCCCACAGCTTGGCCCGGGCGTCGGCGAGGTGGTCTCCGTGCGGGTCGATGATCGAGGCGGCGAGCTTCCCGTTGTCCTGTTCGGACACGACGACGAAGTCGGGTTGGAGGGACGTCCAGTGGCCGCTGTCGTCTTGGTAGGCGATGCGCAGAGCGGCGGGGGTCGGCCGCGACGGGTTTCGGTACCAGGCGACGAACGACGGTCGTTCGATCTCGGTTTCGATGACCCGTCGTTCCCAGTCGTTGAGGGTGACGGGGAACTGGTGTGTCTCGGGGTGGGCGTAGATGTGGCCGGCCAGGGTGGGCAGCTGGTCGCCGTGGGCGTCCTTGGTGGCGGTCTTGGTGTTCGGCCGGGGCCCGACACCGACCCGTTCGGGGTCGGGTGCCTGTTCGGCTATCCGTTGGAACTGGTCGCTGGTGGCGCCGGTGGTGTTGGCGATCTCGACGGCGAACTGGGCGAGCTGGTCCTTCACCCACTGCGTCGCCGCCTGCTGGAGCTCGCCGGTCACACCGTCGAGGAGGAACAGCGCGGCGACACGGGTGCGGACTTCTCGTAGGTCCGCGTCGTCTCCGGCGGCGCCGAGGCGGTGGGCGAGGTACTCGGTGCCGACACCTTCCTTGACGGCTCGGATGGCCTTCCAGGTGTCCCGGTCGATGTCAGCGGTGTGGGTCGAGGACTCGCGGATTGTTTCGCCCTTTTCGTCGCCGGCGAGGGCGTCGAGGTTGATGCGTTTGACGGTGAGCGTCTCGATGTCGTCGACCTTGGCGTTGACGTCGTCGGAGCGTTCGGCGGCGAGCCCGTCGAGGCGCTTGTTGAGCGTCTTGGTGAGCTGGTGGCCGGCGTCGGGCAGCAGCGCCTTGCCGGTGGTGTCGTCGGTCAGGAGCTTCACCAACTGCTTGGCGCGGCGGATCGGGTCGGCGAGGTTGTCGGGTGACGTGACGCTGGGAAGCCCTTCGATGAGGGCGAACACCCCGTCGGGCACCGCCGGGTTCTTCTCGAACACCTCCGGGGCTCGGACCACGCTGACGGCGAGGCGGTTGTCGCCGTTGGCCTTGCCCTTGCCTTCGAGGTGGGCCTTGACGACGCTGAGAGCGCTCTGGTCGAACCGGGGCAGGAAGCAGGCGACCGTGTTCAACGCGTCGTCGGTGGCGATCCGGTGGCGGAGGGGCTGGCGGACCATGCGGCCGATGATCTGAGCGATGTGGGTGGCGTCTTTCGCTGGGCGTTCGCTGTAGAGAACCTCGGCGCGCGGGCAGTCCCACCCGGTCGAGATGGCTTCCTTGGCGAACACCACCCGGATGTCGGTGTCGTCTTGGATCGACTCGGGCGGCACCCAACGGATCGTGCGGTCCCCGACGAACACCGGCTCGTGCTCGCCGAACACGTTCACGATCCCGTCCCGCCCGAGGCCCGGCCACTGCTTCTCGATCACGTCGACCATCTCCGCGAGTGCGTCGTCGGTGACCTTGTCGGGCACCTGCACGATCAGGACCGGGGCGACCTTCTGCTCGCCCTCGGCGGCGGTGTACGCGCCCCACCGCTGGTCATAGTCGAGGACCGACGTGACGGCGTCGCGCAGCAGCGTCGTGCTGAACGTGCCCTTCTCGTCGGGCTCATCGAGGCCGACCTCATCCTTGATGAGCCCCGACGCCCGCACCTTGTCGATGTCGACCTCGACCGGCGGGTACGCCGCCCGGTTCGGGGCGGTGCCCATCGCATCGAGGAACCGGTCGATCGTGGCCGAGATGCCCCACACGACCGGGGCCGGCGGGTTCGAGCCCTTCTTGCCGTTGATGAGCCGGTGAACGATCGTGGCCCGGTCGGTGGGCTGGCGCATGCCCCGGTGGGCTTCGTCGAGGACCAGGTACAGGTCGGCCCGGTCACCGTTGATCGTGTTGGCCAGGATGTCCCACATCGAGTGCTCGCGCAGGTTCACGCCGCCCTGCGCCAGCCCTGCGTTCTTGGACACCTTCTGCGTGTTCAAGAGGTACACGCGGCCCGGCTGAAGCTCCGAGTCGAGGAAGTCGTTGTCGAGCACCACAACCTCACGGGAGTGCAACGCGTCCGATGAGCGCAGCAACTTGCTCCGGGTCTGGCGGATCAACGCCGGGTCGTCGGTCACCCACAGGAACGCCGCCCGCCGGTCCGGTTCGCAGCCCAGGTCGGCGGAACCGTGCAGCATCGCTTCGATCACCGCGGCGGCGATGACGGTCTTGCCTGAACCGGTCACCGCCGACAGCGCGAACGACGACAGGCGCCTCCCCTCGCGCCAGTCCCGGCCACCCCACCCCAGGTGCTCGAGGACCGCCACAGCAGCGTCCCGCTGGTAGTCGAACAGGTCGTAGCGCACGTCTACCGCCCCTGGTTGATAGCGAACGTGGACAGGTAGTTCTCGTACAGCCGCACCAGATCCAACGACCCGGGCAGCTCCGCGGCGACACCAGCGAACACCGACGCCGAGTCCGTCACCACGAACCCTGCGGCCGCGGAGTCGGGCATGGCGTCAACGAACCGCCGCCACCTGTCGGTGTCGAACAGGACCCCGTACCGGTCGGTCACCAGGTACGGCACCGGCCGGCGTTTGCTGTCGGTGCGGCTGGTGAGGATCGGGCCGGCGCACCCGGCTCGCATCCACAGCAGCGGAGCGATCCCCTCGAACGCCAGGTCCAGCTCCACGCCTTCGGGGTCGAGGTACGTCAGCTCGAAGAACTCGACGTTCTCGTCGAACCCGTCAGCCATCGGGAACTCGTCGGTGAACTTGTAGTCCCCCTTCACCGGCTCCCCATCAGGGGTGACGCCCGTGACGGCCGCCTCGATCCGAGGGCGGGTGACGTGCTCGAAGATCCCCAACGCCTCCCACTCCGGGTCCCCCGGCCGGGGCCCCGCCTTGCGAAGCTGACGTGCTTCGGCGTCGGAAACCTCGTTGTTCGTCACCGAGATCGACTGGCGCCCGCCGCCGTCCTGCCGGTTTAGGCGAGCGACCGCGTGCGCCGTAGTGCCGGAACCTGCGAAGAAGTCAAGGACCACGGCATCGGGGTTGTCGCCGACATAGCAGCGCAACGCATCCTCGACCGCGTACAAGCTCTTGGGGAACGGGAACTGCCGCTGCGGGATGAAGCTGCGAAGCAGGGTGGACCCGTACTCCGTTGCGCTGTACGCCACATTGGTCCACATCGTCTTGCCGATCTGCGATCGGCGACGTCCCTCGACATTTTGAACGATCAGTGCCCCTTGATCGTCCCTGCCATCGACCTCCAGTTCTCCAACAGCGATCGCTCGCATCGCCCCCTTCGGGAGGAAGGAGACCCCGAACCGGTTCGTCTTCTTGTTGTACCTACCGAGCCTGATCCTACCCTCCTCCAAGTACTGCCGGAAGGTGGGGGCCGAGGTCTGCCAACACGCCTCTCGTCCGTCGGTCTTCAACGGCCATTGGGCTACCGCGCCATGTGGCGGCGGAGGGGCACCGGCTCGATCCAGCCCATCGGGAAGATGATCACCGCATCCGATGATTCTGTGCTCGGCCGGATCAATCCACACGGGGAAGAACTTGGCCTTCGTGTCCTGCCGACGGGAGTTCCCTCCGGACCTCAGGAACGACTCCCATGTGAATGGTTTGGCCTCGCCGTCCGCGGTGACGAACGTTGATGTTCCCGGCGTCGTATCGGCGGTCGTCCGGATCGGTCGTGCAGCCCCGATATGCACGAAGAACATGTGTTCATCGACCCGTGAGAACTGGTCGATAATCGACGCCCCTGCGGGATTGATAAGCACGGTGACCATCTGGATCTTGGAGCCGGTGAACGTCTGCTGTAAGAGCAAGCCGAGCCGGTGGACCTCGTTCTCGTCGATGGTGACGATGAGGACGGAGTTCTCGGGGTTGAGGAGTTGTTTGGCGAGACGGAGTCGGCGGTTCATGAACGCGAGCCACTTGCTGTGCCGGTAGGCGTCGTTCTCGTCGACGTAGTTGTTGCCGTACTTCCAGTCGCGTGCTCCGGTGTTGTAGGGGGGGTCGATGTAGATGCAGTCGACCTTGCCGGCGTGGGTGAACTGGAGGAGCTCGAGGGCGTGGTGGTTCTCGCCCTTGATGACGACGTGGGCGGGCTTGTCGCCGCCGCGGTGGACGGAGCCGAGGTGGCGTAGGCCGGGATGGATGGGTTGGCCGAAATCGGCGACGACGACGAGCTCATCGACAGCGACTTGCTCGGTCGTCCCGTCGCCGGCGAGGAGGGTGGCTTTGCCGTTCCGTACCCGGGTGACGTGGCGGATGTCGTTGTCGCCGGGGTCGGCTCGGTGCACGACGTTGACGCCGCTACGGACGGGGTGGCCGGGAAGGCGGACACGTTCGGGGAGGTGGTCCTCGAAGACGAGCCCGAACCGGCGTTTCGACGCGGCCCGGTCGAACTGGGTGCGCAGGTCAGCGCGTAGGGATGGGTCCTCGACGCGGGACAGGAGGACGTCGATCTCGCGGCTCATGGCCCGGCCTTCGTGTCGGGCGTCTCGCCTGCGATCCGCTTCGCTACCTCTTCGCCGAGAGCCCCTCCCCCAGAGAGGGCACCAAGCAGCGCTCGGAGGACGTCGGAGATGGTGGCGTCGTGGTCGAGGGCGTACTGCTTGAGGGCGCGGTGCTCGTCGGGGTCGAGGTCGACGGTGACCCGCCGCTTGCTGGTATCCCTCATGAGTTCAGTATCTCATACCTTGGCCGCCAACCCGTGCGTATCGAACACCAGTTCGACAGGTGGGGTTGGGCCGGTTACGGTGCGGGTCGTGATTGACGTGTTCCGCCGCTCCAGATAGTCGTCGGCCCCGTGGGCTCTGGCCGGGTGTTCCGGTCGGGCGGGGGCGGCGCAGGAGCGTGTCGGGATGCGCCTTTCAGGGCGGCGGTGGGGGCTGTGGTCAGGTGACGACGACGGCTTGGCCGGGGTACCAGCGGGCGACGACGGCGATGATGTTGCCGGGCCGTCCGTCTTCGTCGTTCTGCACGATCAGTTGGAGCCTGCCGGTCGTCGCGATGGTGCGGGCTGTGTCGGGGTCGGGGGTTCGGCCGGTGACGAGGGTGGCGGTCTCTTTTGGTGTGGGGGGTCTGGTGCCCTCGTCGACGAGCTGGG
>JAYRVH010000062.1:0-3490 GCA_041918615.1 Acidimicrobiales bacterium | reverse complement strand
GCTCACCCCCGGCACCTACCGCGCCACCTTCGTCGACCCCAACGGCGGCCGCACCCAGGAATACTGGGACAACAGCCCCACCTACCCCGGCGCCACCCCCATCAACATCACCGCGGCCACCACCACCACCATCAACGCCGCACTCCACCACCCCTGACAAGTCGCCCACGCGACCGGGTCGGCACCGGGCCTGCCCCACCGTCGACCGCCGGCGGCGTCGTGGGCTGGATCGACGACCGGTCAGGTCAGGTGTTCGCCCGTCCGGCGACGTCGGCCGAGCGTTGTCGGTGGCGTTCGATGCCCTGGGCGTAGGCGGCCTCGAAGCGCGGGGCCAGCCCGTCCCACGAGAGCTCGGCGCGGGCATGCGCTACCGCGTTCGCGCCGCGCTCGGCCCGCTCGGCGGGGGCGTTCACCACCCTCGTGAGCACATCGGTGAGCGCGGCCGGATCGTCGGGCGGGACGAGCCAGCCGGTGGGGCGGGCGGGGTCGAGGTTGACCATCGACAAGAGGCCACCGCTCGCGCAGGCGACAACGGGCAGGCCGACCGCCATTGCTTCGAGGGGGACCTGCGGGTACGGGTCGTCGACCGAGGGGACGACGAGGACGTCACACGCCGCCAGCCCCGCTGGAAGGTCGTCGTGGCCGCGCCACCCCGTGAAGTAGATGCCGTCGGCCCCGACCTGATCGGCCACCGTCACCGGGTGCTCACCCTCCCACTCGCCGGGGTGCCCACCCCAGATCACCAGCGAGGCGGGTCGCGTGAACTGGGTGCGCGCCTGTGCGAACGAGCGGATCAGCGCAGGAACGCGCTTGAACCCGAGGAACCGTCCGACGTAGAGCAACACGGTGGCGTCGTCGTCGGTGCCGAGCAGCCGGTCGAGATCGGACTCGGTGTACGCCAGGGCTCCCGGGGGCCCGGACTCCGTCCAGCCTTGCGGGTCCTCGACGAGCGCTCGCCGAAACGCTGACCGTCTGGCCCCAGGCGTACGGGGCCGCGACCCGAAACGCTCGATGTCCACCCCGTTCGGCAGGGCGGTGACGTGTTCGGGGTCGACGCCGAGCAGGGAGACCGCGGCATCTCTGTTCCGGGACGACACGGTGATGAGGTGGTCGGCGAGCTGCGCCTGTTGCGTCAACCGCGCGGCCCAGAACTCGCCGTGGCGCCAGGAGCCCCAGCGCGTCGAGCGCAGCAACTCGGCCTGGGTCGCGTCGAGCCCATGAGCGGACCCGACGATCCTCGGGGCTGCCCGGGGCATCGTCGCGAGCGTCTCGCCGAGCGTGGCCGCCAGCGCGACGCGCTCGGCGATCGCCTCGATCAGCTTCAGCTCGGTGCCGTGGAGGTGCACGACCAACGGCACCTGCGGCCAGCACCGGTGCGCGGCATCGAGCTGTGGCGTGAGGTGGTGGAGGTGGAACACGTCGGCGCGATCAGCACCCGCGTCCCGCAACGGGCCCTCCCAGACCGCCGACAGATGACCGGCGAGCTCGGGTCGCACCGACGCCAGCACCACATCGGGGACCCCCTCCCGGTCCTCGTACGACGGATGCATCGGGAGGGGCGCCGCGATCGCGTCGCCGCCCGCCTCGAACGAGCGGACCGCGTCGGTCGAGTCGAGGAAGTGCACGTCGAGGCCGTCGAAGAACGTCGGGGCGTGAGTCTCCTCGCCCGGCACGCCGAGCGATCCGACCGTGAGTGAGACCGTCCAACCCGCCCGGGCCAACGCGGGGCTGAGGTAACGCACCACGTACGCTGACCCGCCGCGCGGGTAGAACAACAACCCCATCACGACCCGACCCTGAACCATCGCCGCCGACTCTAGATGAGCGAACCCGGCCGCCAGATGGTCGCGGGCGGCGAGCGAGCGCAGCACCGGCCGGCCGCAACGGCGGCGCCGCTGCTGGTGGCGTTGGACACGAGCGTCCTGGGACCTATTCCTCTACCGCAGGAGCCGCATTGTGGGGACAATGCCCCCAAGGACGATTCTGGAGGTGTCCGATGACGCGAGGTCTGCGGGTGCGGGTTGTGCGGCGAGTCGGGTTCGTGGTCGTGGCCGCACTCATCGCCGCGGTCTCGGTGGTCGCCCCGGCGGCCCCAGCCGCGGCGGACGGCAACGAGGCGCCCGGGAACCCCGGCGCGTTCCGGGCGATCACGGCGGGTGAAGACCATACGTGCGCGATCCTGGGTGATGGCACGATCAAGTGCTGGGGCATGGGCACCATGGGCCGGTTGGGCCTCGGCGACACCGTCATGCGGGGCGGCGCACCCGGCGAGATGGGCGGAAGGCTCCCCGCGGTGAGTCTCGGCGCCGGCCGCACCGCCGTCGCTCTGTCCGCCGGCCAGTTCCACACGTGCGCGGTGTTGGACAACGGCACCGTCAAGTGCTGGGGCTACAACGTCTTCGGCCAGTTGGGCCTCGGTGACAACGCCGACCGGGGCGACGGACCCGGAGAGATGGGCGACAGCCTTCCGGCCGTGGACCTGGGCACGGGCCGGACCGCCACCGCCCTCACTGCGGGGCGCAACCACAGCTGTGCGCTGCTGGACAACGGAGCCGTCAAGTGCTGGGGCCGCGGTACGCATGGACAGTTGGGCCTCGGTGACAACGCCAACCGGGGCGACGGACCCGGAGAGATGGGCGACAGCCTTCCGGCCGTGGACCTGGGCACGGGCCGGACCGCCACCGCCCTCACCGCCGGGCACGTCCACAGCTGTGCGCTGCTGGACAACGACACGGTGAAGTGCTGGGGCAACAACACCTACGGGCAGCTCGGCCTCGGGAACACCGTTGCCCATGGCGACGGCCCCAACCAGATGGGCAACGACCTCCCCGCCGTGGACCTGGGCACGGGCCGGACCGCCACCGCCCTCACCGCTGGGCAACTCCACACCTGTGCGCTGCTGGACGACGACACCGTCAAGTGCTGGGGCTGGAACGTCTTCGGCCAGCTCGGCTTGGGCGACACCGCCACTCGCGGCGACGGCCCCAACGAGATGGGCGACCACCTGCCCCCCGTCGCTCTGGGGGCCAGGCGCACCGCCACCGCCGTCACCGTGGACGAAGCATTCACATGCGCGTTGTTGGACGACGCCACGGTGAAGTGCTGGGGCTGGAACGCCGACGGCCAATTGGGCCTCGGTGACATCGCCAATCGCGGCGACGGCCCCAACGAGATGGGTAACCACCTCCCCGCCGTGGACCTCGGCACCGCAGGATCGCCGATCGCGGTCACCGCCGGCTACCGCCACGCGTGCGCGTGGTTGAACACCGCCGACCTCAAGTGCTGGGGCCAGAGCTACTACGGGCAGTTGGGCCTGGGTGACCGCGCCACACATGGTGACAACCCAGGTGAGATGGGCGACAACCTGCCGGTCGTGTTGCTGCAGCCCACGGGGGCGTCCGGCACGGTGACCGAGGTGGGGTCGGGTACGCCGGTCGCGGGGGCGTGGGTGGCGGTGTTGCGGACCACCGACTTCTCGATCGCCGCGGGC
>JAYRVH010000061.1:0-28267 GCA_041918615.1 Acidimicrobiales bacterium | reverse complement strand
CCGGCCAACAGCCAGGCACCCACAACCTCCCGGGCCACGCCACACCGATCTGCACCCAGATTCACGAACTCCGACCAGGCACCGAACCCCGCCGCCAGCGCATCAAGTCAGAAAGCGCTGTTGCTCAGCAGCCTCCTAGGACAGCTCTCGAACCCCTCTGACCAAGTCAGCGAGGGGATCCTCCCTGGGAGACCGATTCACGCCTGGGATTGCATCGTCCTCCGGCGAACACGGTCGCCGCCCTCGACGGCTCACCCAAGCCCAGGTCGACACACTCATCGAGGCGTACCTCCTCGGAGAAACGATCAAGGATCTCGGCCGAGCACAGCATCCACCGCGTCATGGTCATGGACCACCGCACCACAGGTCAGGTCAAGGTGTCACCGGTTCCCGCGGCAGTTCCGCCGACCTCGGGGTGGTGATGCCGGCGATGAAGTACACGACAGCTGCGATCAGCAAGACGAACCACAGGCTGAACAGCGCGATTGCGTCGGCGCCCCAGGAGTCGCCCAGGATAAACGGGGCTGCCAGATAGAGCACGACGAGGGAAACGGCGAGTACGGCGGCCGTGGTCAAGCGCTTACGTCGGGCGCGGGATCCATTGACGGCATCCATGGATCTTGCCAACTTGCTGCGCTGAGTGACGGCCAGAACGATCGCGAGCGGTAGCAGAAGTAGCGCCAGGTAGACGTCGGTGACGAACACGCTGGCGATGCCCGCCATACCAATGGTTACGATCGCCACGGTTAGGACGGTGGGGCTGAGGCGTTCCTTCATGAGGGTCTCCATTTGGTAGCGGGGAACGGTGACGAACAGGTCGAGGGTCGCTCGGCTCCACGCTCGGGTGGCGCCGCGTTCGCGGGTCAGGTCGGCGTGGATCTGAACGAGGTCGTCGCGGTAGCGGTCGCGGAAATCACGCGGGTAGAGCCAAGTGAGTGCCCGGTAGACGGGGTGTGCTGACCCGTGACGCATGTCAGGCCAGCCCCGGACGCAGGTTCGATCGGGTGACGCTGACCAGATCAGCGAGTCGGTCAGCTTCTGCGCCGCAGACGGACTGTCCGAGGCTGGTCAGGCGGTAGTAGCGCCGGCGTTCGTCGTCGTCCGATGGCCGGCGGTCGGACTCCTCGACCAGTCCGCGCTGCACGAGCTTCTTGAGGGTTCCATAGAGCGTTGCCGCACCCATCCGTACAACGCCGCCGGAGGAAGCCTCGACGTCACCCATGATGGCGTAGCCGTGACGATCACCGGCGGTGAGGGCCACCAGTACGTGGAACTGGGCCTGGGGAAGGGGGAGAAACGAACGAGGGTCAGGTGTCGATTGTGAGTTGCTCACGGATCCAAGCTATATCATCGATCGGTATATCGTCAAGTAGCAGAGACACACGATATAGTTCCCTGGTGACCGGCGGGTGCGCCGTTCCCGCTCCTGGTCCTCGCGCACGACCCAGCGAAAGGGGTACGGCCTCGACCGGTCGACCGTCGCCAAGCGACTGAAGCGCGCCGGTGTGAAGCTCGGGGCTGCCGCGCGTGGCTGTTGCAAGGCCACACCGGGCCGATTTCGAGTTGACGCCCTCTGTCCGACCCGACGGAGGCCTCGCGGGTCGCCGTGCCGCCGCTCGTGGCCGACTACCTGGTCTACGTCGTCGTACTCAACCTCTTCGTGCAGTTCGTTCCCCAAGCGATCACGGAGTCGTTCTCGGTCTCGCTGTTGACAGCCGCGCTGCTCCTGCTCGTGCTCCACGTCGTCGCCCTGGTGAAGACACCGCTCAAGGCTCGCTTCAAGGCCGCGTCGGCAGGGGCTGGCAAGGTGCTGGTGGGGGTGACCCTGTGGCTCGTGCTCGTCGCCCTCGTGTTCGATGACCGGGTGAGCCTCGGGGGCTTCGTCTCGGTCACGGTCCTGATCTTGGTGATGCTGTTCGCCCGCGACCTCGGGCGCCGCCTCCTTGCCCGGGCGCCGGTCCCCATGCCCGCCGCTGGCTGAGGGCTTGGCACCATCCCTCGAGGGACAACTGCCGTGGGTGGCGATCTGACCCCACAGAACCTTCGTCTCGCCTTTCAAACCCCGCCTCTCACCAGGGGCAACGCGGCGAATCGTTGTGCTTTCCACAACAGTCGTGGACCTTTGGGGACGGCTTTCAAACCCTCGCGAGGTCGTGGAAACCCTTGCAGGACAGGGGTCAGCGGGCCCGCAGCGCCCGCCGAAGGCCATCGACGACGCGCGAAATCGGGCCACGGAGGGCCCGTTGGGCTCGGTCCCGGAGGAAGAGGGACGGCTTTCAAACCCTGTGCAGCGGCGACTGTCCGAGCTCGACGTCGACGAGCTCGTCGGTGCCTACCTCGACGGGTCGTCGATCGACGCGCTCGCCGCGTCGCTCGACGTGAACCGGACGACCATCATCAGCCACCTCGACCGCCGCGGCATCGACCGCCGCAAGTCCGTCCGGAAGATGAACGACCGTTCCGTCCTCGATGCCGCGGAGCACTACGGGGCGGGCGAGTCGCTCAAGGTCGTCTCGGCCCGATTCGGTGTCGACGCGCAAACGATCGCCCGCGAGTTCGCACGAGCTGGCATCCCCACCCGACCGCGTCGCGGCTGGCCGACTGCCTGACCGGAACGCGTCGGAACCAGAATCGACGGGCCGAATCCTTGAGCGCTGGTCGTCTCGCGGCCAGCCTGGGTCACGCAACCCCCCGTCAACCTGTCGAGCACGTGCGCGATACGTAGATGAGATGCGTACATCGGCGGATTCGCCCGGCGTTGACCGTTCGTACGGTCTCTTCGATCATCAACTGTCGCGAGGAGACCATCATGTCGGACGAACGTCGCCGCCTGTGGGGCCGGGTGTGCCTGTGGGCTGGGATCATCGGGGCGGTGCAAGGCGTGGTCCTGGCTGCCGTGCCGGCTCAGGTCGACTCGGACCGGTGGTCCTATCCCTTCGACGTCACTGGCCACGTGGTGGCCCAGGTGTCGTTCTTCGTGCAGCACCTCGGTCTCGTCGCCGGGCTGGTCGCGCTGTGCAGCCTGCCCGCCGCCAAGGGGTCTCGGCCGACCCGCTGGGGTTTGTGGGCTGGTGCAGTCGGGATGGTGCTCCTGGCGGTGCAGGAGCTGGTAGCCATCGCCCCGGCTCGGGACTTGACTACGAGCGATCTGGCGGAGCTGGTGGGCGGGCTGTACACGGTTCCTCTGCTGCTGGTGGCCTTCGGGCTGCTCGTCGGTGGCATCGGCCTGGCCCGGCGATGCCAGCCCACATCGCCGGCAGCACTTCGGTGGTTGCCGGCGATGCTCGGGGTGTGGGTGTTCGTGCCGCTCATGCCATCGCTGTTCGCCCCGTTCGTCTTCGCCCGCGTCACCATCGGCGTCTGGATGCTGCTGTTCGCCGCGCTCGGCTGGGGGCTGGCCCGGACTCCCGAGTCCGCGTGGCGAGCCGCGTCGTCCGCCGATCGTGAGCAGGCGTTCTCGCCGGCGATGTCGTGATCCACCAGGGCTGGAAGACTGCTGGTCGATGAGTGACGCCGATCCCCAGGTCATCGGCCGACAGGGCGAGCTCGCCGAGGTGCTTGGTTGGCTGAACAGCCCCCGTCCGACCGGCGCTGGCGCGGCACTCGTCGTGGAGGGCGAGCCCGGAATCGGGAAGACGGCGCTGCTCGCCGAGGCTGCGCGCCATGCCCGGGAGGACGGGCGAGAGGTGCGCTGGCTCCGAGCCCACGCGGACCTCGGTACCGCCCCGTTCTTCCTGTGGCACCCGCTGCTCCCAGCAGGCTCGGCTCCCGATCTGGGGGGCGTCGCTGGTAACGCCGCTGTGCCCGATCGGGCTGCGCTGTTCGAGTCGGTGGTCTCAGCGCTACGCGACGACGAACCCGCCGGTCTCCTTCTGGTGGTGGACGACGTGCAGTGGGCCGACGAAGACTCGCTCGACTTGCTGCGGTACGTGATCCGGGAGCTCCATCGACTACCGATCTGGGTGCTACTGGGCAGCCGCACGATCGACCCCCGCGGATCGACGACCTGGGATCGCGCCTTCGCTGCCGTGGCGCGGGAACCGACGGTCGAGCACCTCGCGGTCTCTGGGCTCGACCCGCAAGCGACCCACGAGCTGTTCGAGCATCTCGCAGGGTCAACCATCGATCCCTCGGTCGCGGCCGAGATCGAGGGGATGACGCTCGGGAACCCGCTCTTCGTCCGTGAACTCGCCCGCTCCTACCGTGCGACGGGTGAGCTCACGCGCTCGGTCACGATCAGCACGATCATCGCCACGAACCTGACGCGGCTCGGACCAGACGCGGTCGCGTCGGTACGGGTCGCCGGCCTTGTCGGTGAACGGTTCCGGGCCGCGACCGTCGCTTCGGTGATCGGCGAACCGGTGCAACGAGTCACCTCCGACCTCGAGGAGGCGGCACGGGCGGGGATCGTCGCGCCGACCGAGGATGCTGCGGTGTGGACCTTCACCCACGCGCTGAACCGCGATGCGTGTGTGAGCTCGATCAGCCCCGAACAGCTGGCATCGATCCATGCGCGGGTGGCGACGGCTCTGGAGTCCGAGCCGGGTGTCGCCACTGCTGAGATCGCGCGACACCGCCTCGCCGCCAGGAACCTCGACGCCGAGGCCGCCGCACGCTGGGGGGCCAGGGCCGGCCGGGAGGCGATGTCGGCCTTCGCGTTCGACGAGGCGGCCGCATGGTTCGCCCGGGCCATCGAGTGCGGCGGATCCCACGACGAAGTGGCCGAGCTGGCCATCGAGCAGGTGTCGACATTGTGGGCGATCGGCCGCCGGGATCCATGCCGCGAGGCCCTCAGTCGAGCCGTCACCTTCGCGGTCCAGGCAGGACGTCCCGACCTCGAAGCACGAGCGGTGCTGATCGCCGAGCCGGTCGGGGTGATGGCCTGGGATTTGTGGATCGCCGAGTGCTGCGACAGGGCGCTTACGTCACTCGATGAATCCGGGTCCGAGCTCCGGGCACAGTTGCTGGCTCGTCGCGCCGAGGCCCTCCTCTACGCCGGCGACTACGACACCGCCGGCACCACCGCTGATGAGGCACTCGCCGCCGCCGAAGCATGCGGTACCGCTCCGGCCGTGGTCGCCGCCCTGCGTGCCCGCCAGGTCGTCGCGAGCGCACCGGAGCACCACGACGAACGTGTGCACCTGGCCGATCGCATGATCGGCACCGGGGTGGCCCTCCGCCGACCCGACGTCGAGCTCTGGGGCCGTCTCTGGCGTATCGACACGCACTGGGAGCGAGGTCACGTCGCCGCGGTCGCCGAGGACCTGCCGCGGCTGCGCTGGTGCTCCGAGCAGATCGGGGACCATCGCGCACGCTGGCACCTGCTCATCACCCGTGCCGCCCTCGAAGCCGCACATGCCCGCTTCGGCGATGCCACCCGCACCGCCGCCGAGGCGTTCGAGCTGAGCCAACGGGGTGATCTCGCCGACGGGTTCGGGGCCTACATGAACCTGCTCGGGGTGGTCGGCCACCACTTCGGCCACGACGCCGCGATGGGCACCATGCCCGACGGGCTCGACGGCGCAGAGCCCGCCGACGGCGGTGAGATCCGCGACAGCATCTTCAGCTACCTCGGCCCCGCCGTCGCGCTCGCCGAAGATGGGCATCTCGACGTGGCACTCGACCTGTACCGGCGGGCCGGCCCGCCGTCGACGTGGCGGCCGCCCCCCTACCTCCGTGTCCCGGCGTGGGCCAACGGCGTCCTGGCCGCCATCGCCTTGCGCCTCGACGACGACGTCGACACCCTTCGCCGCCGCCTCGAGGACGAACGGGGCCATTCGGTCGTCGTCGGAGCCGGCGTCGCCGCCTACGGCGGACCGGTCGAGCTGTACCTGGGGAAGGCTGCCGCCCATCTCGGCGACCTCGACAGGGCCGAGCAGGACCTACAGACCACCCTGGACGCGGTCGTGATCGGGGGATCGCCGGCGTTCGAGGCCGAGGTCTGCCTCGATCTCGCCGATGCCCTCGGCCGACGCGCTCAGGGCGGCGACACCGTTCGAGCGCTCGAGCTTGCGGAGCGAGGTGCGCACCTGACCCGCCGGCTAGGCATGACGCCGTGGCGAACGCGAGCTGACGCGTTGCTCGAACGTCTCGCCGTTCCGGACCCGCTCACCCGACGGGAGCGCGAGGTCGCCAACCTGGTCGCCGAAGGGCAGGACCATCCGGCAGATCGCCGAGGCGTTGTACATCTCGGAACGGACCGCACAGACCCACGTCCAGCACATCCTGACCAAGCTGGGATTCTCCGCACGCGCCCAGATCGCCGCATGGATCACCGCTACGCCCGGCCCGGGCCGACGGGTGGATCAGTAGGCGCGATACGCCATCCGGCGGACGGCACGAACCGCGTAGATCCGTACGGTCGAACCAACGACCCGACCCGGAGGTGCTCTCGTGCCCTACGCCCACATCAGCCACGCCCCCAACAGCAAACTGGCCGACTACCGCTCGGTTGACCACGAGCTCGGCGAGACGCCACCCGACGGTCTGCTCCTCACAATCGTCGGCAGCGACGACACCGGTCTCCACGTGATCGACCTGTGGGAATCGAAGGCCCACGCCGACCGTTTCGCCGCCGAGCGCCTGCTCCCCGCCTTCACCCGCACGGGCAAGGGGCCCGACGCCGACGCCACCTACGCCGCGTTCGACACCGTCGAGATCACCATCGACGACCGGTTCGCCGCCGTCACCGAAGTACCGGAGGCCTGACCGGTGGTCACCAACACCAACCCAGCGCCACCGAACCCACACCCGCGCGCCCCAAGAGGCAAACGGCGCAGCGCCGCGCCCACCGGCTGGAGTCGAATCGTCGTCGCCACCACGGTCGTCACCGCAGTCGCCGACCTGCTCGGGTTCACCCACTCCGCCGCCTACCTCGTCGGACGCGGTCTCGTGCTCGTCGCCGTGCTCGGTGCGCTCTTCTCGCGATCCGAGCGATGGGTTGTCGATCAACGTGTTGGCGACACAACTGGGAGTCGACCGGACGACGATCATCGGCCATCTCGACCGCCGCGGCATCAAGCGACGCACGTCGGTCCGGAAGATGACCGACCGCTCCGTCCGCTTGGCGGCCGAGCGCTACGCGTCGGGCGGGCCCCTCAGGGTCGTTGCGGCCCAGTTCGAGGTCGACGCAAGCACCCTCGCCCGGGAGCTCCGGCGCGCTGGCGTGCCGATCCGTCCCCGCCGAGGATGGCGACCGGCGGTCTGAGCCCACAAAGCCACGATGGCGGACGCGTCAGGGCAGACGACCGGACGCGACAAGGCTGACGCCGGGGATGTGGAAGCCGTCCGCTGTTTCATAGGGCCGTAGAGCGTGCTCGCCGCACCTGCGGATCGTGCCGGCCACGTCGGCTGGGAGGGATGCGATGAGCGATGCCATGGGGCCTGCGAGCGATGGCACGATCGCCCACCATCCGTCGAGCGAGTCGACGTCGAGGGCCTCATCGACCTCGTCGATCTCGACCTCCTCAAGCCCGGACTCGACGAGGACCTTTCGAAGCATCGTGTCGTCCTGCAGGGAGAACGGTCCGGGTACGCCCGGTGGCGGCACGGGCAGCCCGGTGGTCTCGGTGACCGCGTCGAACAGCGCGCCGAGCCACGGATTGCGCGACCGTGGTCCCCAGACCGCGACGACGGCTCGTCCACCCGGGCGCAGCACGCGTCGCATCTCGCCGGCGGCACGGGCCGGATCCGGCACCAACATGAGCGCCTCTCGGCACACGACCACGTCGTAGCTCGCGTCCGGCTCGTCGATCTGCTGGAGGTCGAGCTCTCGGACGACCACGTTCGTCAGGCCCAGCCCCTGGGCGCGCGTCGCTGCGATCCGCGTCATCTCGGGCACGAGATCGGACAGCACCACCACGCCGGTCGATCCGACGCGCTCCGCGGCGGTGAGGCCCACACCGCCCGGGCCACAAGCGAGCTCGAGCACCCGCTCGCCGGACCGGGGGGCGCTTCGTTCCAGCATGACCTCGGTGACCCCGGCACCTCGAGCGTCGACGTAGCCCGCGTGTTGTTCCCAGCCGGGAGCGGCGCCGCGCCACATGTCGCGGATCACCGAGTCCGGGCCTGCCGGCGCAGTGTCAGATGGCTCGGTGATGCTCACGGCGATGGGCCTCTCGTTCTAGGATCCGATGGCAACCATATTGTTCCGAGTCACACTAGGATGAAATGGCAGAGCCAGTCAAGAGGGCCTACACGTCGTCACTTCGCCAAGAGCAGGCCGCCCAGACGAGATCGCGCATCCTCGACAGCGCCGGCGGCCTGTTCCTGACCAAGGGATACCCCTCGACGACGATCCGCGAGATCGCCGAGGGGGCCGGCGTCGCCGTCGACACGGTGTACGCCACGTTCGGCACGAAGGTGCGGGTGCTCACCGCGCTCATCGACCGGCGGTTGGCGCCCGCCGGACAGGCCAGCGTGCTCGATCGCCCCGAAGCACTCACCGTGCGCGACGAACCCGACCAGCGTCACCAGATCCGCCTGTTCGCCGACGACATGGCGCAGATCTCCGAGCGCGTCCGACCCATGTTCGAGATGCTGCGTGTGGCTGCCGCGGTCGAATCTGAGGTGGCACCCGTGTACCTCGCCATGGAGGAACAACGCGCCCGAAACATGCGCCAAGCGGTCGAGTGGATCGCCTCGAACGGTCCGCTTCGAGTTCCGGTGGATCGCGCCGTCGACGTCGTGTGGGCACTGGCAAGCCCCGATGTCGCCCGGCTGCTCTGCGACCTGCAGGGCTGGAGCACCATCGACTACGCCGACTGGCTCGACGACACGCTCACACGTCTCTTGCTGTGACCGGTCGACCTTGCGCGTCGGATCAGGCGATCCTCGAGGTCCGAATCGAGCTGAAACGTGGCCTTCACGACAGAACAGCGCGAGAATTCCGGCGTGGACGGAGCCGTGCGCCGTGGGTCGCAGTCGGATCTGCCGACGGTCATCGACATCTGGGTCGACGCGTTCGCCGAGGATCCCTACTTCCAGTGGATCCAGCCGGATCGGGCCCAGTGGCCGGAGTTCGGATCGGAGTGGATGTCCTTCATCGCCGAGGCGTGCTTCGAACGTGGTCACCTCTACATCGCCGAGTCGGAGGACGCCGCCATCGCGTGGGTGCCGCCAGAGGTGTCGCTGCTGTCGCCCGACTCGATCGCCCGCGGTCGTGAAGTCCTCGCCCGCCACGGCGGCGCCGAACGGGCCGGCCACGCGTTCGAGACGATCGTCGCGGCACGAGCGCACGACCTGGACGTGGCGCACTGGACGCTCCAGTACCTGGGCGTTCGCCCGGCCAGCCAGGGCCGCGGACTTGGCGCGCTGATCGTTGCTCCGGGTGTGCGCCTCGTCGACGACGACGGGTTGCCGTGCGGCCTTGTCTCGACCAACCCCCGCAACGTGTCGTTCTACGAGCGGCTGGGGTTCTCCGTGGTGGCGGAGGTGTTCTCGCCGGATCACGCGGTCGCGCTGCGGCCGATGCGCCGCCCGGCGCTGCGTGCTGTTGCACTGTGACGGGGAACGTGGAGCGACGGCGAAACGACCATCGACGGCTGCAGATCTCGAGCGGCTGACGCCCAGCGAGCAGGACCGGGGGCCGACCGGGCGCTACCCGGGGGCGATGTATGCCTCAGCCGCCGCGCAGATGCGGCGGGACGCTGCACGCTCCCGGGGTTCATCGGGTCAGCCGACGGTTGCCGGATCACTGACGTCGACGGTCGCGCGTACCTCGACTTCGTGTGCGCCAACGGGCCGAACCTGCTCGGCTACCGCCACCCCGGACCCCGCAGTCAGCCCGATCCACCCCAGGCCCGTCTCGAGCTACATCCTTGTCATTTCCACAACGAGTGGGCGCTGAGGGACTCGAACCCCCGACCCCCTCCTTGTAAGGGAGGTGCTCTGACCAGACTGAGCTAAGCGCCCCGGGATTGGTCACGCTACCCCGACCCTCGGTTACGCCACGTCCCTTCCGGGCCTGGCCTCGTTGGCGTTCCGGGCGAGGGCGATGAGGGCACTCGTGGTCTCGACCTGCAGTTCGGGCAGCTCGTCGGGCGGGAACCACCGCACCTCGGTGATCTCGGGCGACACGGGGCCGATGGCCGACAGATCGGCTCCCGCGGCCGGGCGGGCCCGGTACACCAGGTCGATGCGCTGGGGCGCGGCGTCGACCACGACCACGGGCTCACCGAGCAGCTGAACGGCGAGCCCGACCTCTTCGAGGACTTCGCGGCGGGCAGCGTCGGCGGGCTCTTCGCGCCGACTCAGGAGCCCGCCGGGGACTCCCCAGCGGGTCCGGTACGAGTGGCGGACGAAGAGGATCGCCCCGTCTCTCCGTTCGATCACACAGATGGCGCCCATGGTGTAGGACGGCGCGATGGTGCGGACCACCCACCGCCGCCCGGTGACCGGCAACCGTTGGTAGCACCGCAGGGCGAAGCGGTGCAGTCGGGCGCGCATCGGGTCAGGATACGGGGGCCATGTCGGCGAACGAGCGCCGCTCAGCGGTCAGCTGTCCGAGCAGCGCGGGGGTCGCCCCCGCCACCGGGGTGCGGCGGGCGTCATGAGCCAGGACGACCAGATCGCGCCCGGCGGCGTCCACCACGCCCACCCCCGCCTCCCGGCACACCAGCAGCGCACCGAGGTAGTCCCATGCGCCATGCGCGTCAGTCGAGCAGTCGACGTAGCCGTCGAGCAGGCCCTCGGCGACGGCACAGAGGTCGAGGGCCACCGCACCCCACGCCCGGAACTGCTGCCACCCCAGGTGACGGGGCGGCAGGCCCGAGATGCCGACGATGGCTTCGTCGAGCCGCTCGCAGCCGCTGGGCCGCAAGGGCTGCCCGTCGACGGTCGCTCCCCCACCTCGGAGGGCCTCGTAGCGCCGACCGCTCGCCAGGTTCACGACGACCGACGCCCGTGGTCCATCGGCATCGACCGCGCAGAGGCTCGTAGCGAACCAGGGCAGACCACGTGAGGCGTTGGTCGAGCCGTCGAGCGGGTCGACGACGACCACCAACGGCGCGTCGAGCCGCCGGCCGCCCGACTCCTCGCTGAGCACACCGACACCGGCCTCGTCGAGCAACGGGCCCACCGCCGCGTCGGCGACCAGGTCGCTGCGGTACTGGCCCGCGCGGGTGCCGGCCGGGCCCCAGTCCTCCAGCGGCCCGAGCGCGGCGGCCACCGCGTCCGCGGCACGACGCAGCAGGTCCGTCAACCGTGCATCGTCCAAGGCGTCTCCTGTCTCAACGTCGTACCTCCGTGGCAGGCTATGGACGTGGCCGCCATCGACGTCGCCGGTTTCATCGCAGACCTCAAGGACCACGCGGTCGACCATGGGTTCCACGTGCACGACGAGCGTCACTTCGTGGAGTCGTATTCGCTGCGCCAGGCGTGGGAGGTCGACCTGCACCCCGAAGAGGCATGCGGTGGACCGCTCGACCTGCACCTGTCGCTCGAGGTCGACCCCCGCGTGCTCCTGTCCTTCGAGGACAAGGTGGTCGAGCTCCCGGAAACCGAAGAACCGCCCGACGACTACCACTTCCCGATGCTGTTCACCTGGGCGCTCCCGCCGCTGCCCGCGGGTCCCGACCTCCTGGTGCTCGCCACCGAGCTGGCCGGCATCGGCGGTCCCGACCTACCGCTCGAGGTGTCGGCCATCGACTCGTTCGCCTCGGTCACCGACGCTGCCGAGCGCAGCCTGGCCATCGTCGCCCGCATCGAGGTGTCGCTCGCGAAGGTGTTCCTCGGCCAGGAACTGCTGTGTGACGTGCTCGACCGGTGCCTCGCCGTCAGCCAGTTCCTGCTCGACCACGCCCCCGCGTGGCTCGACGAGGTCTGACCCGGCCACACCCGCCGCCGAGTTCAGTGGTCCGCCGGGGCCCCCGACTCGAGCCAGGCGCCCACCGCGAGCACGTCGTCGTCACTCCCCCGCCGCCCGACGACCTGCACCCCCACCGGCAGGCCGTCCACGTTGGCGAACGGCAGCGACAGGGCGGGAAGCCCGGTGAGGCTAAACGGGACGGTGAGATGCAGGAACGACGAGCGCAGATCGGCGGGACCCGACTCGAGCAGCACCTCGTCGGTGCCCCTGAGCGGGGCCGGCACGGGCACGGCCGGCAGGACCACGGCGTCGACCCTCTGGGCCGCGGCGTCGAAGGCGTCGACCAGGCCGGTCCGATCGTCGCGGGCGGCCACCTCGGCCTCCGGGGCCACCGACATGCCGGCCAGGAGCCGGGCCCGCACCACGGGCCCGAAGGCGTCGGGATCGGCGGCGAGTGCGGCGGCGTGGACCCGAGCCGCCTCCGGTGCCTGGATCGCCCGGTAGACGTCGAGCGCGCCTTCCGCCCCGGGAAGGTCGAGGTCGACCACGTCGACGCCCGCACGCCGGACCAGGTCGAGCCATCCCTCGAAGGCGTGACGCACCGACCGGCCAAGGCGGCCCGTCAGGAAGGCGAGCGGCACCCCCAGCCGGACGGGCGGGCGCAGTCCGACCGGGCGAGGAGCCTCGCCGGCGAGGACGGCGGTCACCAATGCGGCATCGGCGACCGTGCGGGTGAGCGGGCCGGCGTGGTCGCAGGTGACGCTCAGGGGCAGCGCACCGTCGAGCGGGACCCGGCCCGCAGTGGGCTTGAAGCCGACGATGCCGCAGTGGCTCGCCGGCACACGGATGGAGCCGGCGGTGTCGGTGCCGAGCGACGCCAGGCCGATCCCTGTGGCGACCGCCACCGCCGAACCGCTGCTCGAACCGCCCGACTGACGGGCCGGGTCGTGGGGGTTGCGCACGTCACCGGTCCACGGGTTCTCGCCCGTGATGCCATAGGCGACCTCGTGCAGGTTCGCCTTGGCCAGGATCACCGCCCCGGCCGTCCGCAACCGCCTGACCGCCGTCGCCTCGGTGGTCCCGAGGCCCGGGAGCGGGGCCCGGGTCCCCGCCGCCGTCGGCATGCCGTCGACCACGAACAGGTCCTTCACGGTGACGGGAACACCGTGGAGCGGGCCCCGCAGGCGGCCGACCGAGAGTTCGGCGTCCCGTTCGGCCGCGACGGCGAGCGCGCCCTCGGCGTCGAGATGGGCGAGGGCGTTCAGATCTGCGTGGTAGGCGGCGCGGGTGAGTGCCTGTTCGACCAGCCCGACCGAGGTCTCGCTCCCCGAGCCGAGCGCCTCCGCGGCCCTCGCCAGCGAATCAGAAACCGCCACTGCGGGACGTCGCCCTACAGAACAGCGGCCGCGTGGGCCGCAGGCGGATGCGGAGGCGGGAAGCGGCCGATGCCGCCGTCACGGAGGAGCAGGCCGGTCATGGTGCGCTCGCTGTGGTTCGACCGCCAGTCGAGCATGGCGTGGGCCTCGGCGAGCACGACCTCGGGATCGTGGATCTCGGTGCGCCACGTGGGGTCGGTGGCCAGGTCGAAGCACCTCCACCCGCCGTCGCCGAAGTGCACATAGGCACGGTCCTCGCTCCTTCGGACAGCCAGGTGACAGCGCTCGAGGCGGCGGTCCCACGGCCAGGGGTGGTCGGACAGCGGCAACAGGATGTCGCGCCAGTCCCACTCGTAGTGCGCGGCGTCGCGCCACCACGGCGGGGCCTCGCCCCGCAGGAAGGGGGTGAGGGGCAGGCCGTCACACTGGGCGGGGACGTCGATGCCCATGGCGTCGCAGAGGGTCGGGAAGATGTCGACGTTCTCGGTGAACTGCCCGACCACCGAGCCGTGGGCGTCGGGAAGCCGGGGGTCGCGCACGATTGCCACCACGTGGTAGCTGGCCTCGAAGAAGCCGGCCTTCTCGACGAGTCCCTGGTCGCCGAGCTGCTCGCCGTGGTCGGAGGTGACCACGATGACGGTGTCGTCCCACTGGCCGAGACGTTCGAGGGCGCCCCGCAGCCGTCCGAACTGCTCGTCGACGTCGCTCACCATGCCGTAGTACTGGGCGCGCAACGACCGCATCGCGGCGCGGTCGACCGGCGCTCCGGTGATGGGGTGTTGCAGCAGCACCTCGTGGAGCGGGTGGCGATCTTCGCCTGGCGGGACCGGGTCGGGCACGTCGTCCGGGTCGTACGCGGTCGACCAGTGCCCGGCGGCGGCGTAGGGAGGGTGCGGGCGCAGATAGGACGCGTGGGCGAACCACGGCCCGTCCTGTTCGCCGAGCCACTCGATCAGGCGGTCGGTGAGGAAGGACGAGACGCCGTGCTCGGCCGGTCGGGTCGGCTCGGTGGCCAGGACCTCGTCGATGTCGCCGGGCAGGTCGTGGCCGAGCGAGGTGAGCCAGTCGATCCAGGGGCGGGCCGGTGTGGGGAGGAAGACGACTGGGTCGATGCCCGGCAGCACGCCCTCGTAGGTGTCGAGGCGCGGGTCGTCTGGCGCCGTGGCCAGCCGCGGGTCCACACCCTGGTCGGTGTAGCCGAAGAGCGCCGGCGCGTAACCGGCTCGGCGGGCGGCCAGGGCCACGTTGTCGAACCGCGCGTCGAGCGGCGTGCCGTTGCTCACGACGCGGTTGTTCATCTGGTACATGCCGGTGTAGAGCGCCGCCCGCCCCGGGCTGCACGGGGCGGCCTGCGAGTAGTGGTTCGCGAGTCGGACACCTTCGCTCGCGAGACGGTCGAGGTGGGGCGTCTGCACGAGTGGGTGGCCGGCAACCGACAGGCAGTCGGCCCGGAACTGGTCGAGCGTGACGAACAAGACGTTGGGCCTGCTCACGTCTCCCGCTCCTGCCGACTCCGTCGGCGGGCCGCTCGGGCCCCGCCCTCGTCCCTCAGGCTCACGTCGCCCGCTCCCTTCAGTGGTGCCTGAGCAGCATCTCGCGCAGGTCCGCCACGTCGGCGTCGGCAGGCACGGTGGTGTCGAGGAAGTCGTGCAGGATCTCGAGGAACTCGTCGGGGCGCTCGACGTGAGGGAAGTGGCCGGCGCCCTCGATGATCTCGAGGCGGCTGCCGGGAATGGCCTCGTGGGCGGCGTAGGCGTGCTCGACCGGGATGATGACGTCGCGGTCGCCCCACACGATCAGGGTGGGCATGTGCGCGGCCAGGTAGAGGCGATCCATGGCGCTCACCGTCTGCCCGCCTGGATCGATGACCCCGCGCATGGTGCGCACGAAGGCGTAGCGGTTCTCGGACTCGGTGAGCGATCCGTAGGCCCGCCACATCTCGGAGATCCGGGCGGACCTGATGCCGTGGTCACCGAGGAAGCGCCCCGTGTTGTCGCCCCAACCGCGCAGGAACTTGGGGAACAGGGCCGGCATCACGTACTCGGCCCCCGGAAGCGTGAGCAGTCGCAGCATCCAGCTGACCTCGCGACCGAGGCCCCCGCTGTCCACGAGCACGAGACGCTCGCAGAGCTCGGGATGCTGGTAGGCGAGCTGCATGGCGACCCCGCCGCCGAACGACTGGCCGACGATGGTGGCCCGGGAGACGCCGAGCACACCCAGCACGTCTCGCAGCCCGCTCGCCACGGCGCCGAGGGAGTAGTCGCCCATCGGCTTGGCCGACTCGCCGTGGCCCAGCAGGTCGGGGGCGATGACCGTGTACTCCTTGGCCAGGGTGGGCATCACCTCCTTCCACGCCGTCGAGCTGCCGGCGATGCCGTGGATCAACAACAAGGCCGGTCCCGAGCCGCCCATGCGGTAGCCCACGTCGTGCCCGTGGATGGTCAGGTGCTGGAGCTGGAGTTCGAGATCAGCCATGCGTCCAGTCTCCCACAGCCCGTTTCGCGCTCCCCACTTGGGCACCGCCACGACGGGCGTGGAGAGTGCCGCGCCGCCATTTCGGGTGCGGCGATGGCAACCGGGCCCTTCCTGTCGTCGGCTATGGAGCGGGGACCGACGTCAGCCGGCGGTCACCCAGGGGAGCGTCCAAACCCACCGCCAGTTCCTGGGCCTCGGCGATCTCGATGCAGGCCCGGTCGGCCGACCCGGGCACCGAACCCACTTCGAGGCGGATCTTCACGACGCTGTCGTCCTCGCGGACGACGGTGGCACGGGCGCCGTAGCAGTCCTGCACGCCGCCGTAGAAACGCACGAGCACGCGCTGATCGTCGTCGGGATCGGCCAGAAGCGCCGTGGGCTCGGCGACCGTCGGGTTCACCAGGTCGTCACGGGGCTCGATGCGCGTCCAATGCTCACCACTCGTGTCGCCAGTGGTGGCGTCGTCGGTGGTTCCCGTCAGTGAGACGGCCGTGTCGGGGTCCGATGTCGACGGTCCGCCCGACACCACGTCCTCAGCGTCGCTCCCGCACGCGGCCGCGAACACGAGCGCGGCCAGGACGACACCCATCAGGACACTGCGGGTCTGCGTGCGCATGCTCGGTCACCCCTTTCGGTCCGGCAGTATGCCGGGTTTCCTTCGACGACCCCGACACCGATGCCGGTTCCCGCGGATCGCAGGTTCGCCTACGGGCCCGGCTCGTGGGCTGGGCAGGGGGCGGCCGACCCCGGCAGCAGGGGTCGGGCGACGACCAACCACGGCTCGCCGTCCACGGCCCAGACGCGGCCCTCCCCCGTCGCGCCGACGTCAGCCTCCAACCGCGCCTGGTCCACGCCGGTGACAACCCGGCAGCGACCGACCACCGACGGATCGTCGAACGTCCACCGGGGCTCGTCGCCGGCGAGGCTGTCGTAGGCAGTGCTCGGCCTGGCCAAGAGCTCCCAGCCCTGGGCGACGAACGGGCCTTCAGGCGCCAGGAACCGGGCTTCGGGAAGGGCTCCGGGGAGGTCGAAGAGGCGCTGCCGGAAGTCCTCGAGCCGCGCTCGGGCCTCGATCTCTCCGATGCTGAGGCCCACGGCCTCGTCCTCGAAGCCGGGGGCGTCGACCTGGGTCTGCACGGTTCCTGCATCGGTCGTCACCTCGTACCGGGTGACACCCACGTCATAGACCTGGGGCTCCCCGGTGTCGACTCCGTCTGGACTGAGGAGCCCGGCCTCGTCGGCCCACCCCAGCACGGTCCGCACGCCTTCCTCGTCGAGGCGGGCCGATCGGAAGTCGCCGTCGGCGTTCCAGACACCCGTGCCATCGCCGTAGAGGACGAAGTCAGGGACCTCGCCGAATCGACTTGGTGCGGGGTCGGGCGGGGGCAGGCCGCCCCCGGAGTCGACGGTCACCACGGCCGCGGTCGCCGAAACCGGCCAGGTGATCGATGAGCGCTCCTCAAGACCATCCCCGCACCCGGTGAGCAGCGCGAGTGCGGTCACGCCCACCAGCATGCGTGCAGCCGGCGCCATGGTCACGGAGCCAGTCTGCGGTCCGGTCCGTGGCCTCCCCAGGGCCGAAGGTCCCTTCCCATGTCCGACGCGCTGTCGGGCCGGGACCACGCCCCGCGTCAGACAATCGGGGGTGGGACCTCGCCAGGATGAGCGCCACGCCACCGGTTCAGGCGGATCTTGTAGTCGAGCCACTCGACGAGGCTGACTCACCCATTCGCTCGCGGAAGTCCTTCAGGCCATAGCCGGTGAGGACCGAGTCGACCGCCGCTCGAGCGGTGGCCGATCGGCGCAGGCCGAACGTGGGGGCCAGCTCGCCGAAGTACTCGCCGGGGCCGAAATGGCCGAGCAGCTCGTCGTCGCCGTCAGCCCGCCTGCGCACGATCTCGACACTCCCCTCGTCGACCACGTACACGAGGTCGCCGACGTCACCCTGCTCGAACAGGACCTCGCCGTCGACGAGGTGGACCCGCCGTGGGGGTCCCGCCCGTCCGGACGCTTTCGGACTGAGCTCGACGACACGGTCGGCGAGGGGCAACAGGCGCTCGTCGTGGGTGGCGATCACCACCAGGCGCCCGGGGCTGGCCAGCTCGCGCAGCAGTCGGATCACCCCGTCGACCTGGATGTAGTCCAGATGGGCGGTGGGCTCGTCGGCGAGGATCAGGGGCGGGTCGTAGGCGAGGGCCCGGGCGATGGCGACCCGCTGGGACTGGCCACCGGACAGATCGGCCGGGCGATGATCGAGGCGGTCACTCAGGTCGACCTGGGTGAGCAGCGAGCTCGCCCGCTCCCGGGCCTGTCGGCGCCCCTCGCCGCCCGCCCGGAGCGGAACGGCCACGTTTTCGACCGCGGTGAGGCTCGGGATCAGGTTGAAGCTCTGGAAGACGATGCCCACCTGGTGCCGGCGGTACTCGGTGAGGGCCCGGCCGGAAAGGCCCACCACGTCGGTCTCACCAACCCTGATGCGACCACTGGCCGGGG
Organism: Acidimicrobiales bacterium; assembly: GCA_041918615.1. Taxonomy (GTDB): domain Bacteria; phylum Actinomycetota; class Acidimicrobiia; order Acidimicrobiales; family DATDAH01; genus JAEUJM01. Next base: position 10,117 of record JAYRVH010000061.1, on the reverse strand, counting down.
TGAGGATCGAGCCGAGCGCCGACAGCAGCGTGGTCTTCCCGCAGCCGCTCGCCCCGAGCAGCAGCACCAGCTCGCCCGAGGGGACGTCGAGCGTGAGCCTGTCGATGGGGCGCACGACGTACCCGCCGCTCGAGTACTCGATGGTGACCTCGTCGAGATGCAGGTCGGCCCTCGGGGCGCTCGCAGTGTCCGTCATCGCCGGGTGTTCACCCGAACGCCAGGGCGGGATCGATGGTCAGCACCTTGCGCAGTCCGGCCAGGCTGGCCACCAGCCCGACGACGAGCGCCACGAGGATCAGCAGCAGGTAGTCCGTGCCGTGCAGCACGATCTCGAAACCGAAGCCAGGGGCCAGCAAGAGGGCCAGTGGGATGGCGAGGAGGGCCGACGCGACCGCCAGGACGATCGCCTGCACCGCCAGCGTCGAAACCAGGAGGCGCGTGGGCGAGCCGGTGGCCTTGAGCACCGCGAAGTCGCCGACCCGCTCGAGCGCGGTCAGGTAGACGATCGAGGCGATGATCCCGGCGGCCACGAGCCAGAGCAGGATCCGAATGAAGTCGATGGTGCTCTTGCCGTTGGCCGTCGGACGGCGCAGGTCATTCTCGACCTGCGCGGAGGTGAGGCCGGTGACCCCGTCCGGCAAGGACTCTGGCACGCCCTCGGTGATGACCGTGGTCACGATCGGTTGCCCGCCGAAGGCGAGGTCCTGGACGTCGGCGATGGGAGCGAAGAGGGTCGGCAGCCCGAAGTAGAAGGTGATGCCGTCGGCGGTGCCGACCACGGTGCGCTCGCGCCCCACGAACTCGATTCGGTCGCCCAGGTCGTAGCCGAGCGCCGTGTCGGCCACGACCTCCTCGGGCGCCAGGGCCTGGCGGCCCTCCGCCAGCCGCGGGGCGGCGAAGGTCGTGCCGTCGTAGCCGATGAGGTTCACGTCCTCGGGCTGGTCGCCACCGATCGAGCCACGGAACAGGATCAGCGGGGCGGCCGCATCCACGCCGGGGCGGCCGACGATGTCGGCGACGGTGGCCTCGGGGAGCGGGCGGGTGGCCGTGAAGGGGCCCGTCGCCCCGTCGGCCACGAGCCACCGGTCGGCCCCGAAGCTGCGAACGATCCGGGTGACCTCGTTGTCGAGGCCGCCGCTCGCTCCGGTCATCAGCAGCGTCAGAGCGAAGATGAGCGACGTGGCCACCACCGCGATGATGAACCTGCGCCGCCGCCACTGGAGGTCCCGAAGCGAGAGGAGCCACATGGTCGCCGAGTTCTACTACCGCCGAGGGAACCGCGCTCGGGCGATTGGGCGAGCAGGCGGCCGATCAGGCGGCCGATCACGCGGCCGACCCGTCAGTCGACCCGATACGGCGCCACGTCCACCTCGCCCACGGGCGTGAGCTTGTAGAGCCTGACCTCGAGCCCCGGGGCATCGCCGTTTTTCCACGAGCACGTGCTCACACAGGTGTCGAGGGCGCCGGCCTCGACGAGACGGGAGAGCTCGGCGACCACGGCATCAGGGTCGTGGGGCTCCTTCTGCCGAAAGCGCTCGACGTCGACGTCGTAGGCGGCGAAAGGCCGGTCCGGAAGCCGAGCGATCACATGGAACAGGTGCATGAATCGACCCTATGCGAGCGTGCCGGATGCGACCCAGACCGCCGCTCGTCCTGGGTGCGGGCCCGCTCCTCGACACCGTCGGGGTCGACGGAATCACACCACGCCCGCACCGCCCGACAGAACGGATCGAAGTCCAGCGTCCGCGACGCAGCGACCAGCTCGCCTTCGGCCTGGACGAACAACTCGGCCACCTCCGGCGTGCACGCACGACAGAGCACCGCCACGTGCTCGAAACCAATGAGCCCGGCCGACGTCACCTGACGCGACGCCGCCGCCGACACCCATGGAGCCAGGTGCCAGCGGCGGGTCAGGTCACTCGGCTGCGCTCGAGTCCGACCGCTTGTGGAACACGGCGTGGAGGCTGAATGGCCCGGCGCCGACCGTGGCGATGCCGAGCAGCGCCACCATCTCGATGATGTGGCTGCTGTTCACCGGGTTGTTTTCGGGGAAGACCTCGCTGGCGAGGAACATGAACAGCATCAGCACGGCGCCGCCGATGCCGGCGGTCCGGGTGAATACGCCGGCCATCAGGGCCACGCCCAGGCACAGCAGCGCTCCCATGAACAGCACGTCGGCGACGTTGATCGCGTCCGGTGCGGAGGGTGCCATCCAGGCGAACCACGAGCCGGTGTGGCTTGCCTCAGTGGCGAAGGTCAGGAACCCGTACGTGGGCGACCCGCCTTTCACCATCGCGGCGCTGCACACGTAGTCGATGGACCCGCCGCCCTCGGGCACCCGGCAGGTGGCGAAGCCCAAGCCGAACATCTTGTCGATGAAGGCCCACAGGAACGACCAGCCGAGCAAGAGACGGAGGATCGTCCAGGCCCACATGCCCTTCACGGGCACCTCGTCGGCGGCCGATGTCATCGCCCTTGGATTGACCGGTGTCGTGGTCGAAGTCACTGCAGTTCCCCATTCGTGTCGGATCGCTGGCTTCATCGGTACCGCTGTACCTCTGAGGCCCGATGGGTTGATGATGGGCCCGAGCTCGGGCTGCCGGATAGTGCCAAAGGTCCCGACCCCATCGGACGAGTGCCGCACGCGGGCGGGTTTCCCAGTGCTCGCCAGGACCATCGAGACACGTCGCCGCGAGAGTAGGTCCACCACGAGCGACCCAGTCCGACTCCACCTCAGTTGCGACGAACGGCAGTCCGGTGGGGCGACCTCGAGATCGCCACACCAGGGTGGGAACTACGTGAGCGTGGTCAGATCCACCGACCTCAACCTCAACGACCGATGGAACAACCTCACCAACGGAGGCATCACCCGACAGTCGGCGCCTCCCCTGCCGTGTGCCAAGCTGCAGCCGGTGGCCACGGGAGGGGACGGGTGATGAGCTGGCGCAGTCGAACCTTCGCCGCGGTTGGGGTCCTGCTGGCCGTGTTGGCGGCCAGTTGTTCCGGCGGCGGCGACGACACGGGCGGTGACGGCACAGCCGAGCAGCCGGCCACAGAGGGCTGCCCGGGCGGAGCCGGTGCCTTCGAGGCCGAGACGGTCGACGACCTGCCGGGCGGGCCGCTGGCCACGGGCCGGCCAGGCGACATCGTCCTGTTCAACGATCAGGTCGAGGTGGTCGTGCAGGCGCCCGGCCGGAACAACGAGCTGAACCCCTACGGGGGCAACATCATCGACGCCGACATCCGCCGAGAGGAGGACGGGGCCGACGCGTTCGGTGAGGTGGGGCTCTTCGTGAACCTCGCCGGCACGAACGAGGCCACGGACGTGACCATCGAGGCCGACGGGGCCGACTGCGAGGACGCGGTGGTGGTCGCCACCGGCAAGTACGTGCTCAGCGACTTCGTCAACCCCAGCACGGCCTTCGGGGCCGTGGCGCCCGGGGTGTTCGGCGATGTGAACTTCGACGAGCCGTGGCCACTCGAGTTCCGGGTCGAGTATCGCCTCGGCCGCGATGACGGAGCGGTGCACATGCGCATCGAGGCCGAGAACACCGGTGACGAAGCGGTGCCCTACGCGCTGGCCTACCTGGCGCACGGCGGGCTGGTCGAGCCGTTCCGGCCGACCGCCGACGGCTTTGCCGTCACCGGGTTCGGCAACGTCGAGCAACTGTGGTTCGAGGGCGACGACCAGACCTACGCCGTGGTCCCCCTCACCGACGATCCCGTCAGCGAGCACTTCTATGCCGCGCTCGTCGGTGGGTACGCCATCGCCCACGACGCCACCACCGCCGACGTGCTCGGCTTCCCGGGCTCGACGCCGACCCTGGCGCCCGGCGAGACCGCCGTGAACGAGACCCTGTTCGTCGTCGCCCCCGACTTCGACGCCGCCCGGCAGATCGTGATCGACGAAGCCGGGCAGGCGCCGTGCACACCGGTGTCCGGTCGGGTGCTCGAGGAGCAGACCGACGCGGCCATCGCCGGGGCCGACGTGACCGCGCTCGACGTGCTCGACACCGGCGAGGACGGGGCTGACATCGTGCAGGGCACCACGGACCGCGACGGATCGTTCTCCCTGTGCGTCCCGCCCGGTCCCGTCCGGCTCATCGCGGGTCAGGACGGCCGCCCTTACGCCGGCGGGGGCAGCGAACCGGAGCGCGTCGACGTCGATGTCACCGACACCGTCGAGCCGGTCGAGTTGCGGCTGCCGCCCACCGGCCGTTTCCAGGCCACCGTGACCGACGGCGACGGCGACGGACTCCCGTCACGGGTGGTGATCGTCGGCGTCGACCCCAGCCCCCACAGCTACCGCCTGTCCGGCGACGGGTTCGATCCGCTGCCTCCCGGCGTCGCGGCGGCGGTCGACGGGGTCGACGGGTCCTTCGACTTCCCGCTCGAGCCTGGCGAGTACGACGCGGTGTTCACCCACGGCCCCGAATACGACCAGGTGATCGAGCCCTTTGTCATCGAACCTGACGGCCGGGCGGACCTCGATGCCACCCTCCACCGTGTCGTGGACACCACCGGCTACCTGAGCGGCGACTTCCACGTGCACGCCCAGGCGGGCCCCGACTCCACGGTGAGCAACCGTGACCGGGTCGCCAACATGGCGGCCGAGGGAGTGGAGGTGCTGGTGGCGACCGACCACGTCAGCATCACCGACTACCAGCCGCAGATCGACGCCCTCGACCTCGCCGGCCGGATGGTCACGGTGCCGGGCCAGGAGGTGACGACGTTCGACTACGGCCACTTCGGCATGTTCCCTCTCGCCCGGGACCCCGACTCGCCCACCAACGGCGCCATCGACTGGGTGGGCCAGACTCCCGACGACCTGGCGGGCATCGTGGAGGATGCCGATCCCGCCGGCGTGATCCAGGTCAACCATCCCCGGGCCATCCCCGCCCCCGCAGGGACCGGGAATTACTTCACCCTCATCGACCTCACGTTCGACCAGAGCGGCCCGCGCGTGGGCCCCGACGCCGTGCGTCCCGAGGACAAGCGCCTGCAACCCGGTGACGACCTCCTCAGCGAGCGGTTCACCGCCATGGAGATCATGACCTGGCTCAACGTCCAGGGCCTGGCCGACTGGACCAACTTCCTGAACGCCGGCATCGCTCTGACCGCCACCGGGAACTCGGACACGCACACCACCCGGGTCGAGTCCAGCGGCTGGCCCCGGAACTACGTCGGGGTGGGCGTGGACGACATGGCTGACTTCGACCAGGGCGACTTCGTATCGGCGATCCGTGCGGGAGCGAACACGGTGTCTTTTGGCCCGTTCGTGACTCTCGAGGCCGAGGGTGGCGACGGGACGGGCCAGATCGGTGACACGGTCACCCCTGACGCTGACGGTGCGGTCACCCTCACCGCCCGGGTGCAGGCGCCCACCTGGCTGCCGTATGACACCGTCACCGTGTACGAGGGCAGCACCGGGCGAAAGCTCGTCGAACGTCAGGTGGAGCCCGAGGTCGTCGACGCCGCAGACGGCGAGTCGGAACGACTGGAGACGACGCTCACCAAGGTGGTGCGTCCCGATGAGGACGCGTGGTACACGATCATCGTCACCGGACGCGCCGGTCTGTTCCCCGGCGTCCCCTACAACGAGTCGGATCCCTCCGCACTGACCATCGAGAGGCTGCGTGCCGGCGATGTCGTCGACCCGGCCACACCCTTCAGCATCACCAACCCCGTGTGGGTCGATGTCGACGGTGACGGCGAGCTCACTCCCTCCCACCTCGTCCTTCCCGAGGATCACACCGACTTCCGCGCCGAGGACCGGACCACGCCGTACGGACGATGACCACCGAGGAACCGATGCTCCCAGCAGCGGCCACCGAGGTGGCCGGCCTGGTCAAGGCCCACGGCGAGTGCGCGACCGAGGTGCGGGCGTTGGGCGGGCTCCGCTGAGGCCAGCCGAGCTACCTGAACCCCACCTCGGCCGGGGCCGGTCGCCGATGGAGCCGATTTGGGCCACTCATGTCGGTACCGGCATCGAAGTCATGTAGGTAGCCCCGGGGTGGGCTACCTACATGAGCCCCTGACCAGGGGCAACGCGGGCCGGTAGGTGACGGTTTCCCAGCTGGTACCTCCGGATTTCCCAGCACGCTTCGTGACGAGGCGGCCACGCGGCGGGCGGCCGTGGTCAGATCCGTACCGGGAACGGTGCGGTCGCTCCGGAGGTCGCCACGTCCGACAAGTTCGGAGTGGCGGCGCATGACGCAACCGCGACCGGCCCCCCAAGAAACCGTGCCCGCCGTCGACCCATGACGGCGGCGGCCAGCCTCGGCGCCGTCATGGGTCGACGGCGGTGGGGGTAGTGAACATGGTTTGTTGGTCGGTGGTGGGGGTGGTGGCGGGTGGGGCGTTGAGTTGGTCGCCGGTGGGGGTGGGGAAGGCGTCGTTGGCGATGAGTTCGCTTTGGGTTACTCGGCCGAGGAGGTCGGCGGCCGGTTGGGCGGCAGCGGCGAAGTGTTCGATGACCCATAGGAGTTCGACGAGGTCGTTGGAGAACGACCAGGTGTCGGGTCGGATGTCGTCGAGGGTCGACGATTTCTTGCCTGCCCGTTTCTTCATCCGGTATCCGAGCCATGACTGAACAACGTTGAGACCGGAGACTTCGAAGGCCCACACGTCGGGGTCGACGGGGTGGAACTGTCCGTCGCCGACGTGGATGGTGTTGGTGGCGGAGTCGTAGGCGAACGTTTCGGGGTAGCCGGCCGGGCCGGGGGGCACGGCTTTGGTGTTTCGGGCGGCGCCTGCGGGGAGGCGGTACACGGGGAGGCTCTTGGTGTCGCGTGGGTTGAATCGTTCGCCGTGGGTTGCCCACCAGAGCAGGTCCCTTCCGAAGGCGACGACTTCGTCGAACAGTGCGGTGTCGGCGGTGAACGGTATGCGGGGTGTTGATGTGGCGAGTTCGTCGGCGAACCGGGCGGTGTAGGCGCCGGTGCCGAGGATCCCGAAGATGTACGCGGCGACGTCTTCGGGGGACACGGCGCCGCCGTGGGTTTCGGTGAGGAGGTCGAGGAGCCCGTAGGTGATGTTCGGGGTTGTTGCGGCGGCGTCCCGCCAGAGCGGCGACACGTCTTTGGCGCCGTAGGACCCGCGGAAGTGGTGGAGGTCGGGGATGTGGGCTGCGACGGTGATGGCTGGGCCCGCGGCGAGGGGGTTGGTCGACAGGCTGGTGAGGTAGATCTGCGATGCGCTTTCGGTCTTCCATCCTTCGCCGGGCCGGTCGATGAGGCGGGGGTCAGCGAGTATCCATTGGCGGTCGAAAGACCGGAACGCGTACCGGGCTGCGCGGGGGGCGGGGTCGGTGGGCGCGATGTCAGCGATCGCTGTGGCGGGGTAGGCGCCGGGCATGATGCTGGCCCCGAGCGGGGTTTGGAGTTTGCGGCCGGTCGGGGAATCTTTGAAGAGAGCTCGGCGTGCGGGTTCTTTGGCGGTAGTGGCCAGTTTCGCCCATCGGGCGGCGAGGACCGTTTCGCTTTCGCTGACAACCCAGGTGCGTCCGGCTTTCACGCCGGAGTGCTGCCATGGCAGAACGTCGGAGACGGCGGGCCAGTCGTTGAACGCAGCGGTGCCTGCGGGCACGAACGGTGCCGCCCATCCCGACGGGGCGAACTCCCATTCCTCGTCGGGGTCGAGCCGGGTCAACGCGTCGAGGGTGTCGTATTTCTCGGCTCTGGTGCCGGTGATCTTCCGGTAGCGGACAACAGCGGGGGTGTCGGCCGCGGCGTCGGGGTCGTGGCCGGTTCGGATACCGAACGCGATCGCGGCGGGGGTGATGACTCCTTCGAAGACGTTGTCGTCCTGGCGGGTGCCGCGCCCGTCGCCGCCGAGGTCAACGATCCAGATCTCGTCGAACCGGCGGCGCATGACTTCTCGCATGCCGGCGAACCCTGGGCCGTTCAGGTACGACGCTGCGGAGATGAACGACACGATCCCGGGGTCGGGGTTCTGTTCGCAGACTTTCCAGATCGCCCACCGCCAGAAGTAGACGTAGTCGTTGTAGAGGTTCTTCGCCTGGCCTCCGAGGCCGGCGTCTCTGAGGGGCGCGAGGAAGTCGTCGAGGAGGCCGGGGGATCCGCCGGGCCCGTAGCGGACCATGCCGCCTTTACGGCGGACTCCCTTCCCTGCCTGGCTTTCGTCTCTGTCCCACGGCGGGTTGCCGATCACGACCGTCACGTTGGTCTCCGGCGACTTGACCTTCGATGCCCGTTCTTGTTCGAGGACGAGGCGCTGCTGGAACAGTGACGGCTGGCCTGCCTGCCCTTCGTCGGCCGGGGCGGCGAGGGAGTCGGTGAGGAAGACGCGTACCCCGTCATCAGGCATCTCTGCACCGGCTTCGATGAGTTTGCGGGACACCTGGAGATGGGTCATGGCGTACGGGCCGACGAGGAGCTCGAACCCGTTGAGGTTCCGGGCGAGCCGCGACGCGACTTCGCCTTTCATGCCTTCGCCGAACCTTTCGACGGTCTGGTCGATCACGTGACCGATGACGGTCAGCGGGTACGTCCCGGTCCCGACGGCGGGGTCGAGGGAAACGACGCCCGGGTCGCCGAACCCGGCTTCCTTGCCGAACGTGTCGACCAGCACCTGGTGACTGACGCGCACCTGGGCGGCGACGACTTGTTTGGGTGTGTAGTACACGCCCCGGTTGTTGCGCTGTTCGGGGTCGTACGCGGCCAGGAAATGCTCGTAGAAGTACAGCCACGGGTCACCGGACTTCGAGAGTTTCGCCGCGTCGACAGCCCCGATGAGCCGCTCGAGCAACACCACCGGCATCTCGATCGCTTTGCGGGCGGCGGGCTGCCCCAAGATGAGCAGCACCTGCGCCAGGAGCGCATGGTCCGCTTCGAGTTCCTGGGCTGCCGCGGCTGCGGTCAGCGGCGCCGGCGCCCCTTCGAGGCGGGCAAGGAGCAGCGCGTACGTGAACGTCTGGGCGTACCCGTCGGAGAACGTGGCCACGTCCGCGTCCGGGAACAGCGTGTCTTTCCACTCGGCGTACAGCGCGGCCATCGGCCCGCCGTCTTTGACGTCGGCGATCACTTCGTCTCGCAGCCGGCGGGTGACCGGGGCCAGAAGCCCGGCCAGCGCCCGGGGGCTCGACGGGACGACCGGCTGCCAGGACAGGAACTTCCCGAGCATGTCGAGCAGCGCTTCGGCGTCGGCCTCTTCGACACCGCCAGCGCCGTCGCGTGTCGGGTCACCGGCAAGCGTCACGACGTTCCCGACGAGCCGGCCGTAGGTGTACAGCGCCCATTGCTGGCCGTCGGTGTAGATCAGGTTGGGGAGGTCGGAGAAGACGACGAACTGGTCTCGGGAGCGCTTGTCTTTGAAGCGGTCCGGGCGGGCCCCCTTCCCGGGGGCTTTCAGCTCAACGTTGCCGGTCAGTGCCTTCGCTACGTCGACACCCAAGTCGGGTCGCCCGCCGATCCCGGCGACCCGGACCTCCGTGCGGGACAGCACCTCCAACCCCGCTGCGGTGCCGGCCGCCGCCATCAGACCCATGACCGGGGCTTTGAGCTGATCCTCTGGTTGCGCGTTGGTGAACGACGCGAAGTTCTCGGTCAGGCCGTCGGCGAAGGACCGAAGCGCCTCCAAGAAGCCCGCCACCGCTTCTTTGCCTGCCACTGTCGCCAAGCCGTCAACGCCTTCGCCCACCATGGCCCCAGTGTCCCATAGGCCACCAGGCGAGAACGCGACAGGCTCGACCGGCTAGGGACCATCGACCGAACACCAGTTCGACAGGCGACGCTGGGCCGGTTAGGGTGCGGGTCGTGATTGACGTGTTCTGCCGCTCCAGATAGTCGTCGGCCCCGTGGGCTCTGGCCGGATGTTCCGGTCGGGCGGGGGTGGCGCAGGAGCGTGTCGGGATGCGCCTTTCAGGGCGGCGGTCGGGGCTGTGGTCAGGTGACGACGACGGCTTGGCCGGGGTACCAGCGGGCGACGACGGCGATGATGTTGCCTATCCGTCCGCCTTCGTCGTTCTGCACGATCAGTTGGAGCCTGCCGGTCGTCGCGATGGTGCGGGCTGTGTCGGGGTCGGGGGTTCGGCCGGTGACGAGGGTGGCGGTCTCTTTTGGTGTGGGGGGTCTGGTGCCCTCGTCGACGAGCTGGG
>JAYRVH010000060.1:0-46960 GCA_041918615.1 Acidimicrobiales bacterium | reverse complement strand
AAGCCACCACCGGCAAGGGGGTCAAGCCGCTCGACACCTGAACCCCCGGGCAGTTCTGATGGCCATCACCGGGCAGTTCTGTTGGCCACCAGCGGGCAGTTCCACTGTCCGCCCCCGGGCAGAACCTATTGGCCATTGACACTCACCGATCACGATCAGCCGTCGGATCTCGTCGCTCAGCACCGCTTCCGGCCATCGGAGGGTGAAGTCCGGATCATCGACGAATCGCCCCACGAGTGCTCCCCTCCCCTGATTCTTGGTAATTCGCCGAGAAGCCCACTCGGAGATTGTAGAACACCCGTTCGCACCACCAGGGACGGTTGTCGACCGCCTCGGACTCCAGGGTTCCATGCGCTCGGCCGGGGCGCCGGCAGCCGTACGCGGGAGCTACTCCCCAGAGCTCCTGTCGAGAGCTCGCAGCAGGTCCGGAAGCATCCAGTCGCTCGGAGATCGAACGTCCCAGCCGTGATCCCTCAGCCAGCGGTCACGCTTCTCGTCCTCGTCGATGACGATCCCCACGCGCTCACCGGGCCACGCTGCCTCGACTATCCACCCTGAGGCAGCCGAGTCGTCCACCTCGTAGCCAGGAACGGGGTCCGGTGCGCCATGACTGCGAACCCCGCCAAGGAGGGTGCGAACCAAGGGGCTGAACTCCTCGAACTGGACCGGGCCGTCACCCAGCAGGTCGACGAGCACCGCCGCCGCATCACCTCGGACCAAGCGATCGTGCGCACCCTGATTGCCGAAGGTGCGAAGGCAGGAATAGCAGGACTCGGTCGGCGCACACTCGCACTTCTCCACCACGCCGAGTGCCTGCTCGAAGAGGGCTGGCAGGTGGTCGGCGAGGAAGCGCGCGTGACCAGCACCTCCGGGGACGGCGTCGAACAACACGAGGGCGGGCGGCTCACCTGGGGCGAACCGGTGAAGGGTGCCATCGACGTCTTCTCTCGAGATGCCCAGGTCCGGCGCCGCCGAAAGGAGGGCGTACAACACCGCCTCCATCGCGTCAGGCGGGTACCGGCGGCCGACGCCGGCAATGCGCACCTCGGTCACATCGGTGAGGTACTCGTGACCCAGGTCGGCGAAGGTGAACCGCCCTTCGCAATCCTTGCCGGGCCGCCTCAGATCCTTGTGCGCCTTGGCTTGTCCCTCCTTGCCCTGCCGCTTGGGTGCCGGCTCGCCATGCCCGCACCAGTTGCAGAAGCGGTATCGGCGACCCCCAGGCCCTCGGTTGATGGTGATGATCCGCCCCTGGCGGCTCGACCGCACCTGGACGAGGTGTCGGCTGCTCAACTCCTTGCAGGTTTCGAACTCGGGGGCACGGTCCCGATACGACCCGAACCACGACGATGTCGAGGTCTGGGTGACCGGACGGCTGTCGCCCGGCTCACCACCTGGGCGTCCGACGAAACCGAAAATGGGGTGTAGGTAGTTGCCACCCGATGCGGCGGTGGTGGCGCCACACTCCCAGCACGAATCGCTAACTGCGTTCAGGCCGGAGCGGAATGCCCCGCACTCCTTGCACACCCGCCACTCGTATCGGGGCAGCTCTTGGTCGGACCGCCGCCGAATCCCGACCGAGCGCCACAGCTCCTTGCCTGCCACCACCTGGGCACCGGGTGCGTACATGCTGATGGCCTGGCGAAGATCCCTACTGAGCTCGAGCTGTCCGCCGACCTCACTCCCCGAGCCCGACACGTCGAGTTCGACGACGTCGACAGGGAATCCGTACTTGGGCAGCACGTTCCTGCTGCCGAGAAATCCGAGGAGTTGCCGTTGACCGAGCGTCCTCCGCAGGTACTTCGCCTGGTTCGCCCGCCCGTACTGCTCCTCTGAAACCGCCTCTGCGATCTGGTCGTCGAGCGAGGCGAGATCCTCTCGAACCTCAGCGGCTGCCCGCCGCAGCCATCCGAAGCTCGGTTCATCCTCGGAGGGGTCGACCAGCGCGCGTACCCACGCAAAGGACGACACGCCGATCGCATCGGACACCGCTGGCGGCACGATCCGCTCGAGTGCCTCTCCCACTGGACCTGGCCGGGTTTCGAGCCAGTCGATGAAAGCCTGATCGGCTGGTGCCTCGCCAAGATCGGCGTTGAAGAACTGCTCGACGTTGCGGTGGTGCGCCGCGTCGCCGTTCAACCCGACAACATGGCGTTCGAAGGCGGCGAAGGCCACCGAGTGGACGTGCCGGCGAACGATCGGCTCGTTGTCGAGCATGATCATCGGCGGATCGATGATCCCGTTGATCATCCGTTTGGGGTCGGCGAAGTGCTGGTGGTCATGCGAACGCCGCTGCGCGTAGGTGACGACAAGTGCGGCTGAGTCCTGCCGCCTACCTGCTCGACCCGCACGCTGCACGTAGTTCGCTGCCCGGGGGGGCACGTTGCGCAGTAGTACCGCTTGCACCTCACCGACATCGACCCCCAGCTCGAAGGTGGTAGAGCAACTGAGCACGTTGAGGCGACCCCGGGTGAAGTCGTCCTGAATCTCGCTGGCCTTGTCAGACTTCCACTGAGCGGTGTGTTCCTGCACCTCCATGCCGATGGGAGCCAACTCGCCGTACAACGCGGCGTAGTGGTTGTTGCTGATCTCCCCGGGTTGCACCCGTTCGTCGACCCGACCAGGGCACCGCCATCCAGGGCACACCCCAGCGACGGTGCGCCACCACAGACGGCGGCATCGGTCGCAACGGCGCGGGTGATTGGTGTCGGAGGCGGGCGCGAACTCGAGCCGTTCGTAGTTGATGCGCCAGGTGACACCCTTTCTGGAGTCCGATGCGCTCACGAGCACGTCCCGCCAAACGTCGCCGGTCGAGAGCTCCTCGGCCCACAGGCGGCGCAACACCTCACGAGCGTCCGCGTCGATGCCCTTTGCGACGAGTGCCTTCTCGAGCACATCGAGCCGCCGGTTGCGGGCAGATCCGCTCGGGCACCAACCCACGACGCCGAACTCGGCTCCCATCTCCCGCACACCGATCTCGGTGTTGCGGGGAGCAAACCGGTCGTCGCGGATGTCCACCTGTTCAGGCATGGTGACGGCGCCGTTGAGCCTGATCGTGTCGAGCAAGGCGAGGACCAGGTCCTGCGACTCCTGCTCGCTCAACCCGATCTCGCCCAGGACCTTCGGGGCCGAGAAGCGTCGGGGAACGGCCACTCTGATGTCGGCGAGTCCGAGGCCTTCGAGACTCTGACGTCGATCGAGGGCAAGCACCTCTTGAGCCACCCAGAAGGCCGCTTCCGCACGGTTCTTCACCCGCCCACGATCGGGATCGAGCAGGAGTGCGTCTTCCGCGAGCTTGCGAACTCGCTCGATGACGTCGTCCGACCGGGGGTTGTCCTCGCCGTCGGTCAACTGGCGGACTGCCTCCGCGATGAGGCGTCGGGCGATCGACCGGCCATAGGTCCGCTGCAGGTACGGAGCGAAGTAGGCAGCGTCCTGCCGGCTGTCGGCAAAGGCCAGCAGCTTCCGGCCCTGGCCGACCTCGTGCTGCTGGTCTCTGTCAGACGAGATTGGCAGCGCTTGGTAGAGGTCAGTGGCAACAACTGACACCGGTGCATCGACGCCGGTCAACAGGCGGAAGATCACCTCGCCGCTCGATGTCGCGCCGCACGCTGCGCATCGGTGGATTGGTTGGGTGTCGTCGGCCCGCTTCACCCACTGAACAGCGATGCCTCCACCCAGGCCGCCGCTTATGACGCCAGTCGCCGGATCGAACGAACATGGTTCAACTGAGGAGTTGCCGATCACGGTGAGGCTCTCGTCGTCCTCGTCGTCGTCCACAGTGTCCTCCGCTAGGAGGAAGTAGTCCCTCGGCGTATGGCGATCGCTGACGGTTTCCAGCCGATGATCGTGTGCGTTCAATTGGCCGAGCGCGTACGCGGAGCCGCAGTTGCGGCACACCCCCATTTCGACCAGGTACCGCTGGCGTTCGGTCTCAGCGCATGCGAGGCAGAACTTCGATGGCTTCAGGTGGAGCCGCGGCTCACCCACTGGATGGTCAGCTGCAAGACAGAGGAATCCTGCTTCCAGCGAACCGACCCACAGGTGGTAGCGGGCAGGGATGAGCGGGGCATCATCGTCTCGCCGACGAGCGGCAACGCAGAGATCGACCAGAGCCACCAGACTTCGGGCGGCCTCAGGTCCGTCGAACACCAGCTCGGCGAGTTCCTCGAGCTCGGTGGCACCTGCGCTCTCGAGGTGCCGCTGCACCATGACGACGGACTCGTCAGCAGCCAGCAGATCGCCGAGCCATTCGGGGGCCCCTTCGCCCGGGTCGAACGTCGGAGGATTCACGCCCTCCGACCTGACCATCTCGACGAGGTCGCTGACGTGTCGGCCTGCCCTGAAGGCCGCCTGGAGCGGAACGAACAGGCCCTGGGGCAGATGAATCGTCGCCGCGCCGGTGGCGAGACGCTTCCGGGTGGCGGTCACGACATCTTGACGCTGCGAGTCGTCACCGTCCCATTCGAAGGGCTCATCAAAGAGCTGCTCGGCAAAGGACACCAGCCTTGGGAAATCTGCTTCGCCGGAGCCCAGCGTGGCGCTCGTAGCAAAGCAGCGGAGGCGCCCACGCTCTGATTCGACCACCCGGTCGCGTAGACGCCGCAAGAGCATGGCGACCTCAGTTCCCTGGGCGCCGTCGTACACGTGCGCCTCGTCCATGACGATGGCGTGCCAGTGCTTGCCGGTGGGACCGTCGAACAAGGTGCTGTCGGCAGGTCGCAACAACAGGTACTCGAGCATCGCGTAGTTCGTGAGGAGCAGGTGCGGAGGCGCCGCCTTCATCTCGTCGCGGGAGAGCAACTCGTTCGACACTCGCGGTTCCTTCGGGTAACGCCGCCGAAACGAGGCCTCAGCCTTGGCCGCGTGGTCGTCGGTCTCGCCTACGTAACGGCCGAAGGTGATCTCGGGGAACGGGGCGAGGAGGCGCCGGAGCCGTTTCACCTGGTCATTTGCGAGCGCATTCATGGGGTAGAGCAGCAGCGCCCGCACCCCCGGAGCCGCCGCAGTACCTGCCTCGACCTCTCGGAAGAGGGCGTCCAGCAGAGGGATCAGGAAGGTCTCGGTCTTGCCCGAGCCGGTACCCGTGGTGACAACCAGGTTCCGGCCTCCGGTGACGGACTTGCGGATGGCTTGTTCCTGGTGCAGGTGTAGAGCCCGATTGACGGGAAACGATTGCTCCGTGCTGCGCAGGAACAGGTCGGAGAGCACCCCCTCCTTCACGAGGTCGGCGACCGAACATCCGGGTTCGAAGGGCGCAGACGCTTCGAGGTAGGGCCCTCTCGTCAGCCGACGCCTCGCCAGTGCCTCATGCAGTTCGTTGACGAGCGCAGGATCCCTGGGCAGGAAGGTCGACTCGAGATAGCGGCGGTAATGGGAAGTGATCCGCTCCGTTGTGGAAAGCGGGTCGAGAATGGCGGTCATCGGCTTCCGTTCGCTCGGTTTCCGGGGTCGGTCACGATCACTCCCAGGTCGATCAGATGGTGGATGACGGCGACGACCAGCTGCCGCTCGACGAGCATCGGGGCCAGGTGCGCCGCGTCGATGAGCGCCAGACGGGCGGCCGTCTCGTCACCACCGAACAGGACGACCTGCATCGCCGCGGCGGTCACGTACATCGGAAACCGCAGCGCGAGATCCTCGCCGGCAGGGCGAAGCGACTCGACCGCGTCGATGCTCATCTGGGGTAGGCGCGTTCCTTTTCTTGGCAGTAGCCAACCCTTGCGATGGTCGTGGATCCAGTCCCCCACGACTTCGCGAGCGCCGTGGGTGGTGATCAGCCACCCGATGTTGGCGAGATCGAACCCGCCGCGGCGAAGCAGCTTGGTCGACTTGGCGCGGGAGGAGGCCGCCAGCTCTCGGAGCTCGGCCTCGGGCTTTCGGCCGATGGAGTCGCCGAAGGCGCGGCCGACATAGGGCATCCCATGCTCGGGGGTCCACCCGGTTTGTTCGAGCCAGCGGCGTTCTCCCTCGCGACCGATCTCCGGCCGATCGAGCGCTGCGGCCAGGACGCGGTTTGTCTCCCACAGGTCGCTTCGCTGTCGCGGTGTGAGGGAGGTCGATGGACAGTCCACCGCGGTGCGCACGACTTCGATACCCAGGCGTACGCGCGCCTCGGCCCCGAGTCGCCGAGCGTGCGTTGCCTCGACGAGGTGCTCAGCCGCGACCGCCGAGTCCCTCGAATCATGGAAGAGGAGTTGGACGGCGCGTGAGCGGACTGCGTCGATCTCCGGCGACGGGGGCTGGAGCACCGCACCGACGAGAACCGCAAGCTCCCGCTCCTGGCTGCCAGCGAGCTCGGCTTCGTCCACACGAGAGCAAGGGAGCGAACCAGCCAGCGCGCAACCGACCTCGTCATCCCCGAAGCTCGGTGGTGCCGATTCGGCGCGGGGAGGGATGACGACCCGGACCACGTCGTCTCCTACTGCGCCAGGCCGTTCGACCTCGGAGTCGGCCGTGACCTGCACCAAGTAACCCCCACCCGGGATCCGGTTGTTGAGGATCAGCCTCGTCGACGGTGCGGGTCGCGCTGCGAGCGGAACGTCGATCGGGTCTTCCCAGGGCCTCTCCTCCGGCCAGAGGAGTGCCCGTCGCGGGTGGTTCGGACCCTCCTCCTGCCAGGCGAGATCGAGGTTGCAGCTCTCGTCATCGACCACGACCTCGGCAACGAGGTCCGTGATGCGGAGCCGACGGTGAATCTTGACCGCGTCAACCGCGATGCCGCCCGCAAGGAGCTGGATAGTGAGAACGTCGGCGTCGACATGTCGAACCGTGTCGGCGGCCTTGTGGAGGCCGAACGTTCGGCGCCCATGTGTGTCCGATGTCCGCTCACGACCAATCGACTGCATCTGTTCGCCCGACGCATCGACGAGCACGACGGTGAGCTCACAGCCAACTCCGGTCGAGACTCCGAGTTGCAGTGACGGATCGTCGAACTCGCGCGGCTCGAGGATGAGTACGTCCGACTGGTTCTCGTGAACGGGGTCGGCTTGGCGCCAGATCGACCACAGCACCCTCGGAATGGCGAAGCGGAGCGCAAGCGGTGCCCCCGCACCCGTCACGGTGCACTGGCGGTGCTGCACGCCCGACCGGAACAGCAACTTGCCGCCTTCCGCCTCGACGATCGCCAAGCGAGGGTCGACCCATACCTCGGGTGCGGCCACGTCACTTGGGCCGACAGGGAGACGCGGGCGGTCGAACCGCAGGCGCTCGACGACCGTGAACTCGTCCGCGAGATCCGAGCCCAGGGGGCCGCGCACCCGCAGGCTTACCAAGCCGGCGGCAGGCGCCGGTAGTAACCCGTCGAGCCTTAGCGTTCGTGTGTCGCCGAGCACAGGGGACAGCTCCGAACATGCTCGTTGGATCACCTCCGAGGTCATCTCGAGCCGCACCGTCCAGTTGGCGACGGTCGCATTGGCCGGGAGCCGGAGGCTCGGCAGGCCGTCATATACCTCGCGACCGTGCCCGTCCGTCACCCCTGCCACCGCGCTGCCGATGAGCGTTACCCGCTTCGCCTCGCCTGTGATCCCGATCGGAGCCGTCGCGTCGCCCACCTCGGCAACGACCGACGCGACATCTCGGAAGTCCACCTCCACGGCCCGGAAGCCGCTCCACTCACCGAAGAGGGGCGGGAACTCGTCGACCAGCAAGAGCTCGGCCCCCGAGTCGCCGTCGAGCAACCTGGCTGTGTCGGGGAGCACGACGATCATCATCCGGTCGTCGACCTGGGACTGGTCGCGACGCAGCTCCCCGGAGGTGGGGTCGAACAAATAGACGGGCAACCCCGAGACACCCTGGAAGACCCGCCGGACCACGATGCGACCGTCCCACTCCCCCTCCACCCGCCAGCTCCTCCCGGGCGGCACGTCGAGTTGAATCTCCCTGAGGGGGTTCGCCGTGAAGCGCTCCTGAACCTCGTTGACCGTCACAAGCCATTGGCCGACCTGAGTCGTAGCGGGCAGAAGGAGCTCCGGCCCGCGTCCGCTCCATGGGTCGAAGACCAGTGACGGCTGCGCTAGCGGGGCGCCGATACGGTGCGTCGGCACCCACGACAGATCCATGTGTTCGATCTCGGCGGCGATGTACCTGGGAATCCCTGCGGTCTCAGCGAGGCCACGCCGACGCGCGACTACGGCATCCCAGATCCTGCCCAGGAGGTCGACCGCCACGGCACCGCCGTGCTGGATGAATCGCTTCGTCGGCCGGTTGAGCCCCTCGAACCGGGTCGAACCCTTGCGCCAGATCGCCAAGACATCGGCGATGTCCACCGCCCCCTCGTCCAACTCTGCACAGAGGGCCTTGGCCAGCGGGATCACATCTCGTCGCGGGACGGTTCCGTGAAGCAGGATCGGCGTGACGTATCGAGCGCCTTGCTGAGCGACCAGCCATGCGAAGTCCTCGAGTTGGAGCGTGCCGAGCGCCCGCTCGAACGCCTGCCCAATCTGCGCCTGTCTCGGCGGCGTGGAAGCAAGGGGGACATGCGCCCAGTAGCCGTCTTCGTCGTAGCTCTGCGCGCCAGAGCCGACGAGATAGACGGCCAGCGTCGCTGGTGACCGGTACGCGAGCTTGGCCAACGCGTCGACCGTGCGGGACGACTCCGCGATCGCCTTGGCCGTCTCGAACAGCTCACCCTCCAGGTCGAGTTCACCGACGAGGCGACAACCCCGCAGCAGGTCGCGAAGTTCGTATTCAAACTCCACCGGTCGCGTCGCTCGTGTCGGGTCCGTCGAGGTCACCTCTTCGCTAGTTGTCACGTTCAGCCCTATACGTCAGCTGTGACAGCCTTTGTCGGGGAGGAGGGCGAAGGACCCGCGCCGAGAGGACGACTCGTGGGTAGATCACTTCTGGGAGCCCCACGCTTGTAACTCGACGGTCTCGAACCCACCTCTCAACTGAGCGGCCAATGGCCGATGTCGCGAAGTCTACATGAGCCAATCGATCCGATTGGCCGGTTAGTACCATTCTTGCTCTACCGCCGGGATAGCCCCTTCTTCTTGTTGATTTCCTTCGCAAGACGTAGGAGGTCTGCCTCGCTTGTGTCATAGATGAGGTGCACTGCCTTCTCAAGGAGCGCGGCGCCCCGAAGCACATCGACCACGCTGAGCACGTCCTCATGACTTCCTTCGTTGCCGATCCACTTGACTGCTTCGAGAACGTCAGCAACAACACTCTTCTTCTCTCGAAGAAGCTCGATCCGGGCGTGGGTCGAGAGACGTTTGCGCTTGTCGTCCTGTTTGCGAATGCGCTGGGCTGTGAGCAGTTCCTCGACAGCCGCCCGCAGTCGATTGGCTGCCGAGTTGGCGTCACTCCACAAGACGCGGGACGCATCGTCCACACGTTCCCTCACCGACTGGGGCGCTCGATCCGGCCAGTCGATAAGCGGAAGCGCTGGCAGCATCGAGCGAAGCAGCAAGAACTCCCCATACTCACCGTGCCAGTTCCTTGTGCCTGGGACGAATACCGCGTCGACCTTCATATCGCCGACAGCTACCGCCACCTCCCGGCAACTCGTGTTCGCGCACCGAAAGGTTCCGTGAAAGAACCCACTTATCCACTCAGGCTCCCAGTGATCCTCCGAGTGCCATCTCTCCGACTGCTCAGTCTCCTGAGTGACGAGCTTCTCAGGGGCGAGGGTCCTCCGATGACAAGCCGGGCATGGAAGGGTCGGCCACCGGTTTTCCATGATCCAGTCCGACAGAGGCTCGAGATCGTGGCTAACGGCCTTCATAGTGTGGCCATCCTTCCACGTCGCTCCTGCGGCTTGATCCTGGGACCGTGAACGGGTGCCGATAACTCAGAGCGTCACACTTGGCGGTTCCAGCACAGGTGCGAGGAAGCGGCTGGGTTGGCCGGACCACGACACCCAGAGGTCGTCGCGGGCTCTCGTGCAGGCGACGTAGAGAAGGCAGCGCTCGCGCATGACGTCGACTTCGTGCTGGATGGGATCTTCCACCTTCGTCGTGAGGGTGAATAGCAGAGGCATCTCGTCGCCGCCGACGTCGATCACGGCCATGCAGCGGAACTCGAGGCCCTTCATGCGGTGCATCGTGCCGAGGGACACGCCGTCGACCGCCTCGAGGTCCCGGCCGAGGCGACAGGACGCCACGCCGCCTGCCCGGAGGGCCTCCTCGAGGCCGCCGAAGGTGGTCCCGGTCCGGGCAGCGATGCCGATGTCGCCCTCGTTGACCCCGGCCGCGATCCACTGCTTGACCTGCTCCACGGCAGCATCGATCATCTCGCCCCGAGATGTGAACCCGACGCACGTGGGATCGGGCCCTTCGAGGAAGCTGTGGTAGCCGGCGATGTCCTGGCGGTCGGACCCCTCGTCGAGGTCGTCGTACTCGCCCTCGCCCAACACGGCGAGCGACCAACGCAGGATCTGGCGGGTGGTCCGGTAGTTGATGCGTAGCTTGCGGGACCGCCCGCGGATGTCGATCCCGACCTTGCTGAGCGAACTGCGCCGGCCGTAGATGCGCTGGTGCGAGTCGCCCACGATGAACAGGTCGTTTGATCCCGGGGCCACGGCCGCTCGGAGTAGCCGCCACTGCGCCTCGTGGAGGTCCTGGGCCTCGTCCACGATCACGTGCCGGTAGGGCTTTACCTGCTCCTGGGCCAGGTAGCCGGCCGCGATCGAAGCGATCTGCAGGTGGGAGCGTTCACCCCGGTCCTCGAGGCGGCGCTTCAGCGACTCGATCACCTTCCACACGTCGGCGCGCCCCCGACGGTCGAGCCGCACGCCACGACCGGCCCGTGATGCCCGGAAGTAGTCGTCACGGGATTCAAGCCCCTGCGCGAGCACGACCTGCTCCCATTCCTGGATCACGAAGGACGGCGTGAGCTCGAGCCCTAGCTCGTCGATGATGTCCTCAGCGACCTCCCGCAAGGTGTCGCCTGCGGCCACGCTCGGGTTCGAGCCCTCGGCGTCCTGCACGACCCGGTGGGCGAGCCGGTCGACATTCAGCACCTCGACCACGTCAGTGAGGTCGCTCCCACCCAGCAGGTGCAGATCGCGCTCGATGGACTGGGCGAGGTTCCGGGTGTACGTCGTGAACAGGATGGGCTTGGCGCTGCGGTCCTCGAGGTGGTCGGCCAGTGCCTTGGCCCGGTGCATGGCGACCACGGTCTTGCCGGTGCCGGCGCCGCCCGTGACCCTGGCCGGTCCCTTGTACTCGGGTCGATACGCGGCGGCATGCTGCGATTGATGGAGATACGTCCGCCACTGAGCCAGAGGCAGCGCAAGCATCTCGGCCAGTTCGTCCTCGTTCGTCACGACGTGGAAACTCGACCGGGATGCCGGGGCGTGCACCGCAGCGACGATGTCCTCCACGTCGACCTTCTCGGGGGTCATGTCGCCGGCGATCTCGCTGTAGATCGCTTCGACGGTGTCGTCACCCGTTAGCAGTATCAACGCCTCACTCTGGCCCTGCGGCAGAACCGTGAGCAGCCCTTCGAGCTGGTGCTCGTTCTCCAACAGCCGCAGCGTCCCGACGAGATCCTCGGTGACACCCAGGTGGGTGAAGTCCTTGTCTTTGCGGTGATCGAAAAGCCGTGACGGCGTCGGCGCATCCAACGGCGCAGCCGACGCTCCCACGATCTCGGCCGACTCGGCGATGGCGCCGGCATTGACGATCTCGAGTGCGCCGGTGGCCGCATTCACTTTGAACTCGTTGTTGACCATCCAGCGATCGGCGCTCTCGTGGGTCAGCACATCAACCAACACAATCTGGTCGCCGCCCTCTGGGACGAGCGCGATGCCACGGTGGTTGTCGCCGAGGCGAACGGTTCGGGCGCGAGGATCCTTCTGGCCGACGTAGGTCTCGAGGTTGAGGCCCTTCGAGCGACTCAGGTCGGCAAGCGACAGCTGTCGGCACTTCTCGGCCAGCTCGTAGACCCGCTTCTGCACCACCGATTCGAGCTTGGAGAAGTCGGCCAGGAACTCTCGGGCCAGGGCAAGGGTCGCCATCAGTCGGTCTCCATCAGGGCTGCGGCCAGTTCATCGGGTGTCCAGTCGTCGACGGGTCTTGCGTTCCACCCGGCGGGGATGTCGTCTCCTGGCATCACGACCCCCAGCAGACGTTCGGGCCAGGCGGCCTCGACGACCAGGCCGTCGGGCGTCTCGTGGCCGGCCACGAGCTCGGCTCCTCCGGGTCGGAGCGCATGCTCGACCAACAGCCGGACGGGGTCGGCCATGAGGTCGAGCTCCTCCTGCTCCTCGGCGGTCGGAACGTAGTGCGGCACCCGGACGGGGGCCCCGGGCACACCCTCCTCGGCTGTTCCCGGGCCGGCGACATGGCGGAGCCAGAGGTCGCGGTGGTCGTCCGAGGCCGCCTGCGAGGAGGCCGCGAGGACAGCGCCGCTGCTTTCGTGGGGGAGCCCGAGGAACTGGAGGAGGTTCGACCAGGCCAGCCAGTCGGCCCATCGGGCCCGATGCCCCGTGCTCTCCACCGCCGCATCGTCGTCCGCTAGCACCGCCACGACTGTCCACCGCTCCTGGTTGGGGTCGGTGGCATCGAGCACGGCGACCAAGGGGAGCCCGCCGCCGGTGGCGTGGATCCCGGCGTGCACGACCGCCTCCTGGGACGGTTCGGGCGTGTCGACGGAGGCGCCGGAGAGGCCGGCGTCCAGGAGCGCGGCCAGGCCGGGACGATCGAGGGGGCGGACCCCGTCCCCGGCCATCAAACCCCCCACCGCGGAGAGGACGACGCGCCGCCACTCGTCGAGGTGGGGACGGGTCAGGAAGTCGAGCAGCAGCGCCACCGGGTTCTGCTGGATCGCCCCGATATCGATCGCCCCGTCTCGGGCGTGCTGGATCTGCTGGGCGACCGCCCTGGCCTTGGGGTCGAGAAGCGACCGTTCGGGCGGACCGTGCGGCGGGTCGGCGGTGACCGCTGCGTGGAAGAGGTCGACGTCGTTCCAGGTGAGGTTCCACACGAGGCGGCCGGACATGCGCACGCCGTCGCGCTTGCGGGCGTCGTCGGCGATCACGTTGTGGGCCGACGATGCGTGGTATTCGAACCCGTCGAGGTACACCGCGATCTCCGGGCCTGACGTGTCCATGCGCTTGATGAGGAAGTCGGGCTGGGTGTTGGGCGAGGTCGACAGGCCCTTCTGCTCGTCGATGCGGTACCGCACCACGTCTGCTCCACGGCTGATGGACAGCTCGAACGCCTCGTAGCGCCCCTGGCCCGGAACCCGTTTGAAGTCCACTGCGCCCGTGGGGTCGTGGTCCGCCCACTCGCGGATGGCCACCTTGAAGCGACGCTCGAGCTCGGACTCCTCGACCAGGGCGATGCTCGCCTCGCCCACGGTCGCCACCGACTTCGGGTCCCAGTCCTCGAGCAGCGAGTCAAGGAGCTCTTTGGCCAGGTCGCGTCGAACGAGGTCGTACTCCCACCGGTCCACGACCCCGAGCAGGCATCGGTGGCAGGCGGGTCGGCCCTCGTTGCGGCACGGGCAGCGGGCGATCACCTCTCGGGCGGACTCCAGGATCTCGTGGACCTGCTCGGGGTCGGCGAGCGGGCCGAGGTAGCCGGTCCCTCCGGGCACCTGGTCGTAGAGCACCAGGAACCGGCGCCGGCCCTGACCGGTGGTGTTCGGGCTGTCGGCCGTAGTCACCGTGAGGTGGTCGGGGTCACCCCCGAGCACGGCGCGGACGCCGAGGAGGAGAGCCGCCTTGAAGCTGGCCAGGCGCTCGTCGACCTCGAACATCGACACGGGCACGATGAAGCGGATCGACTCGGTGGTCAGCTCGTGGAGCAGGATGAGCGGGTCCCACTGGGGTCCGACCGAGCCGGACCTGACCTTGCACCAGCCCTGGTGCAGCCGCTCCGGGTGCGTCCCTTTGCGGTCGTCCCGGACGTCTCGCACCGCCCCGCAGTGGCGGCAGGTGGTGAAGCTCGAGACATGCAGGTTCGCGCCGGCGATGGGCAAGGTCTCACCCGGACGGTCGGTGAGCCCGAGGTTGAAGGTGCGCAGACGGGTACGGGTGCAGAGCTCGGCACCGAAGGTGCGCTCGGGGAGCATCCAGGCGCCGCTGACCTCGGCGGGGTCCGGGTCGACGAGCACCGCGATCTCGTAGCCCTCTCGGCGGCGCTCGTCGTCCTCGTCGTAGACCCGGGCTCCCTCCTCCGAACCCGAGGCAAGCGCCGTCCGCAGCCGCAGCACCCAGTGGCGGCTGCCCGTGTCCGAGATGCCCGCCCGGCCGCACCGGGGGCACCCCGTCGGCGCTGCGCCGGCCGACTCGATGTCGGCGTAGGCGCAGTCCGGGCAGAGCCGCCACCGCTCGTACAACGGCTCCTGGGCGGCGCCGATCTCCAGGGCGTCGACGAAGTGGCGGTGGCCACCCGCGTAGAAGCTGTTGCCCGGTGCGAACTCACGGATGGCGATGCGCCCGGGCCGGGCGTACTCAATCACCTCGGTGCGGTACTCGTCGCCGTCTCGTGACCAGAGGGTGGCCGACAGGGTCGTGGTGTCGTCGAGCAGGGTGTAGTTGGGCAGGACGCCGAGGCGTTCGAGTGCGTTGAGCGGGTACTCGTTGCGGTGGTCGCGCAGGAGGTGGATCACTGCGCTGCGCTGGCCCCGGAGCGACCGGAGCTCCTCCTCGTCGTCCTCGCTGCGGTTCGGAAGGGCCTCGAGCTTCTCGATCGATCGGTTGAGGCGGTCCCGCCGCAGGTCCAGGTCGCGGCGATGCTCGTACCAGTCGTCGGCGGCACCCTTGAGTCGCGGTTCGATGCCCCCACCGGCGAAGTCACGGAGCCGGGCGGCGGCGTCCTCGCCGAGGTGGTCCCCGAAGAGGGCGAGGAAGCGGTCGACCCACGCGTGTTCCCCGATCGAGGTGTCGATCAGGACCCGGAACAGGCCGTCGGCGTCGAACCCGGTCTTCATCAGGTCCCCGACGCGGTTGCCCAGCAGTGGGCCCTCGACGGATCGGTCAGCGACCCGGTCCAGCAGGAAGGCCATGTATTGGCGTTCGAGGGTCTCGGTGGCCTCGAGGTAGCAGTTCGGGGGGCGCACCGTCCCGGCGAGCATGGCCTCGGGCTCGGCCAGGTAGTAGAGGCCGTGGGTGTCGCTGCGCACGAAGGTGGTGACGAGGGCGTTGCCGGTGGCCCGCCCGGCCCGGCCGACGCGCTGGATGTACGAGGCGGGGTTGCGCGGGACCGACGTGAGCATCACCGCCGACAGGTCGCCGATGTCGATGCCCATCTCGAGCGTTGGTGTGGCCGTCAACACGTTCGGCGCGTCCGGGGCGGTGCCCGCCTTGAACGCGGTCTCCACGGCCTCTCGGGCACGGCGCCCGAGCAGGCCGGTGTGCTCCGCGGTGACCACCCGTCGCGTGTGGCCCTTCCGGTAGAAGCGCCGGTAGTAGTCCGCCTCGTGGGGCTGCTCGGCCCGGTAGCGGCCGGGACAGCGGTACCGCAGGCACGACACCCCCAACCAGCGTTCACCGTCGTTCGGGGGGACGGTGTGCACACCCCCGCACAGGTCGCACCGCAGCAGCACCGGACTCGCCGCCCAGCTGTCCTGGTCGATGTCCACGGCCACGACACCCGTCCGGTCGAGGCCGTACACCCGCTGACCCCCGACCGCGTCCACCTTGCGGATCGCGGTGGTGGCCTCCGCCAACGTGGCGATCGTTCGCTCGTTGACGTGGCGCGCCGATGCCGCGTCGATGCCGAGGGTGCGCATGCCCCAGTCGACGATCCAGGTGGGATTGGCACCCACCGCGGTGAGCGAGTCGAAGTCCCCCCTCCCGGCGGTGGTGGCGAAGACAGGCCGGCCCTGGCCAGGGGTGAAGGGCGGCAGGCCCGCCGGCCGGCCGCCCCAGATCCACCACTGGCGGCCACCGTCGCGGACGTACGGGTCGAGCAGAGGGTGCAGCAACGCCCCGTTCGTCCGAAGCCGTTCTCCCATGCCCAGCAGGTAGCCGTCGACCCCGGCGGCCGTCGCGTCCGACACGTCACCCAAGAGGTCGCGCAGCAGCTCCCAGACCACGTGGGTGTCGTGGTCGTCGTCCCAGCGGACCCCGGCCGCTGCGGCGATCGACTGCTCGAGGGTGCGGCCCACGCGCGCCCGCAGGCCGAACTCGACATCGACCTCGAACCCGATGCGGCGACGCAGCACCTCGAGCGCCTCGGGCTCGGGCGACTCCGACCAGACCGAGCGAAGCGCCGGGTCACGGCTCAGGTCCGGGGGCAGCAACCCGAAGCGGGCGTGGGGCGTGACGGCCTCGTCCATCAACACCTCGCCCAGCGCGGCGAGGTCGAGCCCGTCCTCGCCGGCCTCCTGGAGCCTTGCCGACATGAGCGAGCGGAGGTTGAAGCGGTGGCTGCGGCCGGCGAAGAACGCGGCCCGGTGGGACGCGTCCTGCACGGAGTCGGTGAAGGCGAGCAGCTTGCGCTCTTCGAGCTCGACGTGCGGGGAGCCGAACAGGGTGTTGATGGCCACCGAGGCCAGCGACGCCACGGCCAGGCCGAGGAAGCGGATGGCGTCGTTCTCGCCGCAGGACGGGCAGGTCTGGCGCCTCGCCGTGTCGGGATCGGTGTTGGCGTGGACGGGGATGGTGCTGTCACTGGCGGCGACGGCGACGCGGCGGGCCTCGACGTCGAAGGGAACCGCCGCGGGGTCCTCCTCCTGGGCCCGCAGCAGCACACGCACCAGCGGCGACCGGTCGACGGCAGCCCGGTAGACGTTGGCGTGCTTGTCGGAAAGCGTGGGGTTCACCTCCGACCCGAGCCCCATCCAACCGGACTGACCGCAACGCCGGCAGTAGACGGCCGGAAGGTACGTCGCCGTGCTGGCCTGAACGGACTCATCGCTGGCGGCGAGGCTCGACGCTGACGCGCTGTCCGCCCACCGGAACGACGACTCGCCGTCCAGTGAACGCAGAAGTCGGGACACCTCGCGCACCCACAACTGGGCCTCCACCGAGAGCAGCGGCGCCTCCCGCTCGCCGATGCGCCGACGGGCGATCGACAGCAGGGCCAGGTACCGGCTGAGGGCGAGCGCCACCCGCCCGGGGTCGTGCTGGGCGACTCGCCCCCATTCGGGGGCCCGGGCCACCACCTCGATCACGGTGTCGTCCAGCGATCGGGCCCGGTCGCCCACCGCCGTCAACACCGCCCGGGTGAGCGGATGGGCGAGCAGGCGCTCACCCAGCTCGACGAGGTCGGTCGGCGGTTCGTCCTCGGAGTCGTCGAGCCGACGGCAGAACGCCCAACGGACCGCGTCGAGGTCGTCGTCGGCCAGCTCGACCACCTCGTCGACAGGGGGAATCGGCAGCTCGTAGTCGACCGGCCCGCAGGCCTCGTCGATGGTCTGGCGGGTCTCGCCGATCACCGCCTCGTCGTCCACCCGGACCCCGAAGACCTTAGCGGCGAACTCGCGCAGGTCGGCGACGCCGGAGAGCTCGCTGGTGAGCGTTGCCGACGTGGCCACCGGGACGGCCGCACCCAGCGGATTGTCGTCGCGAGCCATGCCCAGGGTGGCGCCCAGGCGTCGGAGCAGCATGGCCACGTCGGTGCCCTGGGCGCCGTCGTAGGTGTGGAACTCGTCGAGCACCACGTAGCGCAGGGTGTCGGGGTCGTTGGAGGCCCAGAGGTCGTGGTCCTCGCGCCGCAGGAGCAGGAAGTCGAGCATCTTGTAGTTGGTCAACAAGATGTCTGGCGGCGATGAGCGAAGGGCGTACCGGTCGTCGATCAGGTGGTCGGCGCCCATCGAGGAGTGGCTGCCGTTCTCGCCGATGTAGAGCCCCGCGGTGAGCCCGGCCAGGCGGGCGTCAGTGGCGATGAGGTCGGCGAGCCGGCCGGCCTGATCGGACGCCAGGGCGTTCATGGGGTAGAGGATCAGCGCCTTGATACCCTTGGCTCCGGCGTCACGCTGCCGGGCGCAGTGGTCGAGGATCGGCAACAGGAAGCATTCGGTCTTGCCCGAACCCGTACCGGTGGTCACCAGCGTCGGTTGCGGTGTGCGGTCGGCCATGGTCGACAGCCGCTCGAAGGCCGCCGCCTGGTGCTGGTAGGGCACGAACCCGTCGGGTAGCCAGCCCAGCGGTGACTGCCAGTCACCGGCCACCGGACGGAACGGGGTGCGCACCCGCAGGTACGGACCACGGAAGATGCCCTGCGCAGGATCGGTGAGGAACCCGGCCAGCGCCTCCCGCACGTCGTCATCGGCCAACGAGAAGGTGGTGGCGAGGTAGTCGACCAGCGCTCGTCGGATCTCGCCGACGACGAGGGAGGGGATCACCCGTACTCGCCGGCCTCGAGCCGGCGCTTGAACTCGTTGTACGCCCGGGACATCTCCAGCTCACGATCAGGCCGGGTGAACGGCGGGAAGTACTGGTCCTCCCAGTCGACCGAGTCGGGATCCTCCTCCCACTGCTCGTACAGCTTCCACACGCTCCGCCACTTCGGATCCCGCTCGTGATCCTTGGCCTCCTGCTGCACCTGGGCTTGGCGATACCCCGCCGACTGATGGTGCGCGCAGATCTTGCGACCCTCGGAGTCGAAGGCCATGGCGTACTCGTACTTCCGCAGCACCGCGAATTGCGTCCGGTACATGGCGCAGAGCTGTTCGGCGGTGAGGCCGAGCATCAGGGCAGCGAGAGCGTCGATCTCCACGAGGGCAAGGCGGCGCTCGAAGTCCCGCCGGAGCGGCGTGGTTATCGTCCATTCATCCTGGACGTCTCCGAGCGCCAACCGGAGGAATAGTGCGTCCGCCCATCGATCCGCCTTCCACGCGGGATCGAACCCACCGGACCAGAGTTGGCCATAGTCGAGCGTCAGACAGTTTAGACGTAGAAGCCGGAGTGTCAGTGGAGAATCGAGGGGACCGCTACTTGGCAGTGGGAATCGGCGAAGATAGGTGTCGCTGATATTCGCGACCCCGAGAACCTTAGTGATGTAGTCGAGCGGCAGCGAGGACGCCAGCGCACTCCACCGGAGTGTCGATCCAAGATCTTTGAACGCAGTTGACTGTGCGCCGTGAATATGAATCGCGCCCGGGACGAGAATCGCACAATGAAGGCTCCGTTCGAGAGCCGACTGGGTCATCAAGCGATGGACTGCCCTCCAATAATCCGTGCAAAGACGGCCGTTCCAATGCGCCAGGTTGGCCTCGTACACGCCGCGGCTGCAGGCGCGCTGGTAGTTGGTGCGCGGAATGGCGTTCAGAGCAAGGCCTTCGATATCCCAGTCCTGATAGTCGAGATTGTGCCGGCACGGGTCGTTTGGCTGCTTGGCAAAAGGAGTAGCGACGCTGAAGTGTGGGCCTTGGAGTATCACCTCGTTCCATGATTCGGGCACAGCAGTTTCCCACCGGATCATCCCGTCAGTCTTGGCACCCTTCTCGTGCCACCCAGACGTCCAGTAGTACTCGTGGTCGGCCAACCGGACCGGCTGCTCGGCCAATACCGAGAGCGCATCCAAGTCCTGACGCGTGAGGGGCCGCAAGAGCCGAGCTCGCTCCGGCGGGGTGCCCGGTTCATCGAACAGTCGAGCCCAGTCCGAAAGGACGTCACGGTCGACGACCACGACTCGATCTCGGTGGGGTCGCTGATCCCACTCACCGCTGGGTGTCTTGATTCCGGGCGGCACGCCCTCACCTGAGTGCGCAAGCGAACCCTCGGCCGTTGCCGGGGCGAGCAAGTTAGTTAGGTTCAGAAATCCTATGGCTTCTTCGGGTCCATAGATGTTAACTCCATACTCGGTTTGATGATGAACCTCCTCGAACAGACGCAGTTCATTGTAGAACATCATATGGCGACGAAGACGAACGTACGCGCTCGCTCGGAGCGTTCCAGCAGATGGATCAAGAAGATGACCCTCAGGATGGACTAAGCCAGATGCACCGCGGGTTGAGGTATGACGGAACACCGTATCCATGAAACTCATGTAGAGGTTGATCTGGATACCCGCCAGACGCTCCCTGATTTGGGGCGAGGCCAGCACGGCAACCAAGCCCTCGCCTGACGCGACCTCATCAAGATACGAAGTCCGACATGCGGCTGAGGCCAGATCTCTCGTTCGCCTTGTGCGACGTTCAGATTCGCTGCCCTTTTCGTTGGTCCCCCACCAAGGATCCCATTCCGCAAGGACGAGATCGTCCCGCCATGTCGGCCGAACCCAGGGCGGATTACCGACCTGGAGGTCGAATCCACCCTCGCGGAAGCGAGGTGCGAACTCGAGCTCCCAGTGCCAAGCACCCTCGTGCCGAGCAAGCTCCTCGGCGCGCCTCAGCCAGTGTGCTCCTGGAGCGATGCTCATGACGGATTCTCGCCCTGCCGCACGCCGTTGCTCCGCCGCCTCAATCGCGGCCAGGTCGGCGAAGAGATCCAGCTGTCCGACCGGTTCCGTCGGCTCCGACCCAACGATGCGATCGAGGGTCGTCAGCCACTCGCGCCACGTCGGCGGCGCCACGTCGCCGTCGAGGGTCCAGAACCACAGGCCCACCCAGGCATCCATGACCAGGCGGAGGCGGCCGAGTGCAGACTCGGGGTTGTTCAGGATCTTCTCGGCGGCGCGGCGGTCGTCGGCGGGGGCGCCGTCGTCGTCGTCCATGCCGTAGAGGCCGAGGGGTCGACGGAGGCGCTGGTCGAGGCGGTCGAGCACGTCGGTGGCCTCGGCCCACAGGCGTTCGACGCCGGCGGCGAGGGCGCAGAGCCGGTCGGCGTCGTGGGCGCTCGGTGCGCTGAGGATGGCCTTGCGCCAGTTGGTGAGGGACTTGGCCTGGTCGGGGGCCAGTTCCTTGGCCTCCTTGCGGCCGGAGACCGCACCCCAGCCGTGGCCGGGCAGCAGGAAGTGGTGGATCTCCTCGGGCTCGAGCGCCGCGGCCAGGGGTCGGTCGAGCGGGGGTACGGCGTTGGACGCCTTGTCCTTGGCCCAGACCTTGTCCTTGAGCTGTCGGGCCTTCCACGTGGCCCGACGGGCGCCGACGAGGCTGTTGCCCCGGCGGAGGCGGAGGCCGAACCAGGGCGCCTTCAGCCCCGGGTACATGCAGTTCAGCCACAGGCTGACCTCCGCCAGCTCGACGGCGGTGGCGTTGAGGTCGACGCCGTAGCACTGGTGAAGGGCGAAGTGGGCCTTCACCTTCTGAAGTTCCTGCTGGTAGCGCTCGGCGTCGAGGGTCTCTCCCAGCTCGGCCTGACGTCGCTTGAGGTACTCGGCCGACAGCTGGTTGATGGCTTCGTTCAGGAACGCCCCCGATCCGAGAGCCGGCTCGCAGACGGTGAGGTCGAGGATCTGGCGAGCCTCGGCGACGCCGGCGGACCCCCCGGGCACGCGGGCGTAGTCGTCGGTGCCGAGCAGTTCGGCGAGGGCGTGGCGCACCACGCAGGCGGTCAAGACCTCGGGCGTGTAGTAGCTGGCGGAGCGTTGCCGGTCCCGGCCGGCGAGGCGGTAGACGAAGCTGCCCCGCTCGTGGCGCACACGATCCTCGCGGTCGGTGATCGGGTCGACCGCGGCGACGAAGACCTCCTCGCCGTAGTCGTCGGCCTCTGCGACCGGCACCATCCACGTGCCGTCCGAGGGGTCGCCGTGCTTGGCCACCTCATACAGGTCCTGGTCGGCGAAGAAGCCGGTGTAGGCCATCAGCCCCTCGTACACGGCTCCGAGCTGGTTGATGCCGAGCTGAGCGTACGAGATGAAGCCCCGCTGGTCCTTGGCCCGCTTCGACTCCCGATTGAGCATGAGCAGGACGAGCACCTTCTGCAGCGCCTCGTTGCGCAGGGTGATGCTGTCGAGCAGCGGGGTGGAGCCCGGGTCGAAGATGGTGGCGTCCAGGCCCGGGAACTGCAGGTAGTCCTCGACGGACCGCTGCTGGTCGGCATCCGGCGGGGCCAGGTCGAACACCAGCGTCTGGGCGGCGCCCTCGGCGTGGTAGCCGTCGTTGACGAGGTCGAAGAGCAGGCGCAGCGACTCGTCGAGGTGGGTGCCCTCACGGGCGTGGTCGTCGTCGAGCTCCACCAGCACCAGCTCGCGGAGCCGGTCGAGGCTGTAGCCGGCCAGGTAGGCATCGTCGTTCGTGGGGAGCACGCCCAGCTCAGGACGCGACTCGGCGTAGAGCAGCACGATCAGGCGGTAGAGGTAGCGCAGGCACTGGCGGGTGAGGTCGGCGGGATCGATCCGGTTCTCACCGCCGTAGACACCCAGGTTCCGGGCCAGCCGCTGCTGGATCACCTCGTTGGCCAGGATCTCGACCGAGCGGCGCATGCCCTCGCGCAGCTCCTTCGACACCCCGACGGCGTGGCGGGTGGAGCGGTCGTCGACCTCGTCAAAGAACGAGGTGCCCGCCTCCTCCCCATCAAGGAGCCCCGGCACCAGTGCGTCGGCGCTGAAGAGGGCGGCGATGCTCTCCAGCTCGCCGCGGGCGGTGGTGTCGTTGCGCTCGAGGGCGTGGTCGAGGTCGACGGCGAGGAACCGACCCTCCGCCCACTTCGCCCGCTCGGCCAGCAACACGATGGTGCCGGCACAGACGAGAACGAAGCGGGGAGGCTCGTCCGCCGAGAAGAGCTCGCCGGGTGCCGCCGCCACGCTGGTGATGTCGACCTTGCCGGCCTCACGCGTGAAGGGCTGGAGGAGCAGGCCGGCGGGGGGCTGGTCGTCGTCGCGTTGGTCGGTGTCGAAGAGCTCGTCGACGTCGGTCGCGAGCCCGGCATCGATGGCCACGAGCAAGAGGCCGGTGGATGTCTCCACCTTGGCGGAGATGTCGGCAACCAGTTCATCCGTGCCGTCACCCCGGCGGAGGGTGACCGTCCGGCGATCCGGTGTGAACCCGAGGCCGGCCAGCACCGTGTCGTTCAGCGCCGAGACGGCTTCGACGCGGTGGTTCGCGTCCGCCTCGCTGGCGGCGGCGCGCGCTGGGAAGAACGCTCGGCCGAGGCTGCGTAGGCCTACCCGTGCTGTCGCCTCGCCGCGCCCCTCGGCCGAATCCCACCGCTGGCGTAGCTCGTTCAGATCGGCCGAGAGCCGGGCATCGAGGTAGTGGTCGGAGAAGAACTCGGCCCGGTTGGTGATGCTGTCGAAGCTCACGAGGCGCCTCCGGTTGGGACGAGCACGGCGAGCACCCTGATCATGGGCTCACCCGAAGTCCGAAGTGACTCGATCAGACGCTGCGTGGCCGTCCGCACCTCTCCGATGTGGCGCTCGCGATCACTGCGGCGGCGCTTGTCCTCGATCTCGAGCATCAGCTGGCCTGAGCGGTCCACCCAGAAGTCGAGACGTTCACGGGGCGCTTTGAGCAGCGCCTCGATCTCGGCGTCGTGCACTTCCCGGCGCTCGAGCAGCTCGTCGCGGGCCCGTTGCACCACACCAGGGATGGCCGCTTCGAGGAGGACCGGGTCGGTGGTGATCCCCGGATTGGGCATGCCGGGCCGGACCCCGGCCCGGTCGAGCACCTCGAAGAGGTCGCTCACGTCGTGCTGTGCGCCGGCTCGGAGCGCGACGGCGAGCCATTCGACCAACTGCGGTCGGCCCCGGCCGTTGGACCACACGCCCTGCACACAGAACGTGGGCTCGTCGACCGCGGCCCGGATGATCGGGGCCTGGTTGCGCCCCACCCCCACGAGCACCTTGTCGACCAGCCAGTCGACCAGAGGGTGCAGCGGCGAGAGGTAGCCGACCTCGGGCCATTGCGAGTCCTCGGACTGGCGTGCTTCTTCGAGCTTGCGGCTCGCGACTGCCGGTGTGGCGGTGATCTTGAGGCGGTCGACGATCTTCTGCTCGGTCAGGTAGCTCTGCGGCAGCGCCGCGAAGCGACGGACGAGGTCGGCCGGGGGCTCGAGTGAGAGGAACCCCTCGTCTGCGTCGTCACGGCGCAGGTCGAGCACCCGCGGGTCGTCGAAGGCGGCGTCGATCGCCTCCCGGACGAAGTCATGATCGGAGGCGAACAGCGACGGCGGTTGACGCTCGGGCACCGGATCGAGGCCCGTCCCACCGCTGAGCAGGGTCATCAGGTCGAACTCCCGCTGGGGCTTCACCGGGATGATCTCCTCGACGTCCTGGCCGTCCCGCAGAGCCCTGGTGATGGCGTCCTCCTCGGCGTCGGGTGCGTGGAGGCCGAGCAGCGAGCCGGACTCGCCGAAGGCGCGGTGGGCCTCGTCCTCTCGTTGGAGGAGCTTGGAGAGCACCCGGACGTCACCGGTGAGGCGGGGATGGTCGGGGGTGACGATGAGGGCGCGGATGTCGGGAGCGTGCTCTTGGCCGTAGCGGTCGATCCGGCCGTTGCGCTGCTCGATGGTGATGAGCGACCAGGGCAGGTCGAAGTGGATGAGGTGGTGGCACTGGCGGTGGAGGTTGACGCCCTCCGAGGCCATGTCGCCGGTGAGCAGCAGGCGGACCTTCGACTCGCCCAGGCCGAACTCCTCGATGACATCCATCTGCTTCACGTCGGCGAGGCCGCCGTGCAGCACCCGGACCTGGGACTTCGCGTCGAGGCCCAGGAGTGCCGGCAGCTGAGCGTTGAGCCAGTCGAGGGTGGCGATGCGCTCAGAGAAGATCACCGCCCGGGTCGTCGAGCGGGGCCCGACGCCGATCTCCTTCAGCTGCGCGGCCAGGGTCTGCAGCTTGGCCGCGGCCGAGTCATCGAGGGCTGCGGCGAGGTCGGCGAGGGTGGCCAGGGCGTCGTCCTCGGCCTGCCGGCTGGGGTCGGCCAGCTCGCCGCTGCCGTCTCGCAGGGTGCGGCGGCGGTTGCGGACGGTCTCGGCCAGTGCCCGGTGGGACGACAGCGCGGCCTTTAGGAGGGTCCAGGGGAACAGGCTCGCGCCCGAGCCCTTCGTCGGTGCGTGACCACTGACCGGGTGCACCCAGGTGTCGGCCAGCTCGTCGAACAACGCCGCCTCGGCGGGCTCGGGCGTGACGGGGATCGGCCGAGGCGGTAGCCGGTCGGCCCAGTGGTGGCCCACCTCGGCTGCCACCTCCTCGTGGGCCTTGTGGCGGCGGATGTAGAGGTGCTCGATGTCCTTGTGGTCGACGTGCTTCGGGTCGGCGATGGCGGTGGGATCGAGGAGGCGGATGAGCTCGGCGAAGCTCTCGGGGTCGCCGTTGTGCGGTGTGGCCGAGGTGAGGATGAGCGCCTCGGTGCGGGGCGCCAGCACTCGGGCCAGCTGGTTGTTGAGCGTGCCCCGGTTCACGAGGTTGTGGCACTCGTCGATCACGACGGCGTCCCAGTGGATGCCCTCGAGGTGGTGGCGGTAGCGGCCCACGTTCTTCAGCGTGTCGATGGAGATGATCGCCCGCCGGTAGAAGGTGAAGGGGTTGCGGTTGGCGGGGATCTTGCGGCGGACCCGCTGAATGCCCTCGGAGTCGAGACGCACGAGCGGGATGGCGAAGCGGGTCCAGAGCTCGTGCTGGAACTGCTCGAGGATGTGCCGCGGCGTGACCACGAGGATGCGCTCGCCCCGCCCGCGACGGATCAGCTCGGAGAGCAGCAGGCCGACCTCGAGTGTCTTGCCCAGGCCGACGGCGTCGGCGATCAACACCCGGGGCTGCAGGTTGCCGAGTGCTTTGCGTACGGCCCGCCGCTGGTACTGCATCTCGTCGAGGAGCTGGCGGCCGGCGACGGCTAGGGCGGTGTCCGTCGACGGGACGGGGGTCTTGCGGAGGATGGCCTCGAGGTAGAGGCGGCTGCGGCGGAAGTTCGGCGAGTCATCGTCGACCAGCCGCGTCTCCTCGGGCCGCAGCGGCCGCACGAAGTCGAGATTGGTGAAGAACGTGGCCTCGCAGTCCCGCACGAACGTCGAGGTACCGATGCAGCGCACCATAAGCCCGTCCGACGGCGTCTCTTGCACGGAGCGGACGAGCCACTCCTCGTCGCGCACGACGACCTGGGCGCCGCTGGCGATGTGTGGCAGCAGATCCGCCGCCGTCCTGCTCGCCACTGGTCAGTCCCCCCTTCATCTTTGGTCGCCCAATCGCGGAACCACTACCGCCGCCTCAACCTACGCCGCTCGGTCGGGGTCTGCGGATGAGGACTCTGACTGTGCAGATCGGCGTCGGCCGGCGCGCGAGGCTCTGCGCATGGAGTTTGTCGGAGCGTTGACGGTCGGCCGGGGGGTGGAGCCCTGTCTCTTGCCGGTCAGACCGAGCGGCGTAACGATCTTGTTCGGAAAGAACGGCTCGGGAAAGACACGTCTGGTGGAGGCCACCTGCGGCGCGGTGCTGTCGGCACGGCTTGCACCCGGCGCTGAGTTCGAGGCCGTTCGCGCGAGTGTCCGCCCTATTGGGCCTCCCGGCACCAGCCCCAGCACGGCGTGGAACGCCTGTGCTGTTGTCGGCATTGACCTTGACGACGTCGAGGACCGGGCGCTCTGGTGCCAACATCTCGCCCAGACCTACCTCACGGGCGATGAGCGAGCGGCGGTAGCTGGCGACACTGACGCCTTGGCGACGGTCCTTGAAGATGTCTCGTCATCGGCCGGCGCGGCCATAGGTGACAGGCTCCGCAGCGGCGTTTGGGCTGCGACGAATCTCGATCGCCGTCCCAGCGAGGTTTTCACCGAACACCCTGACCTGCCGAGTGTCGGTGCCCGACTGATCGATGCTGCGCTGACGTCAGGGCGAGTTGGGCTCGCGGGAGGGCGGGTCTGGCCGGTACTGCTCGCTGATCAGGTGTCAGCAGACCTTCGATCAGCCTGCCGCGATCTCGCGTCCTCATTCGAACTCACCCCACTCGAGCTCGGTGAGCTATTCAGCTACGACAGCCGGGTGCCGCGCATTGTGGAGCTGTGCTGGGCCGTCGGAAGTGGATGGCCTGTCGTCTTCTGCGACGACAGCTACGACGCATACGACCGGAACCTGTGGTTCCTCAAGGAGGGCCCGCCGGCCCGGCGATTGGGAGTGAAGTCGCTGGAGGAGGAGATGGGACTGGGCGACGGCAGATTCACCCCGAGCGATCCGTTCCGCTTCATGGCCGAAGTGCTCCCCGATCTGCTCGTCCTCTCGTCCTCACTGCCCGCGGAAGAGAGAGCCGTCACCCGTCTTAGCCGCTTCCTCCGCACCCACCTCACGCGCAGGAGCACCGGGGGTGGCGACGCGTACGACCTCGCTCAGGCGATTCTCAACGGCATCGCCGAGCGAGCGACCGAGCTCGCTCCGGCTTTCGTTCGAGAGTGGGGAGATCTCACCCTTCGGGTCGAACATCCTCGCTCACCGTGGGACGCGCCGCGTGTCGACGCCCGTTGCGGTGTGCTCCATCTGTCTCAGCTCGGTCTCGGCGTGGCCACCTGGGCGGCACATTCCGTCGAGGTGGCTGTCAGCCAGCTCGAGCGCGGCGGTGCCTCACGACAAGGAACGCTCGACGGGCAAATCGCGCTCGGCCGCCACCTAAAGAGCGGCTGGAAACCGTCGGACGTCGAGCTACATTTCGACGACACGACCGCCGGCCTGGTGGTGATAGATGAGCCCGAGATCCACCTTCACGACCAGGCAATCCAAGACGCCGTCGGCTTCGTTGAACGACTCACCCTCGGCGGGGCCGCGGTCCTCATGGCGACCCACTCCACCAGATTCCTCTCATGCCGCCCCGACGCCCAACTCGTCGGTCTCGTCAGCCCGGAGTTACAGATGCGAACCGATGCTGGGCACACCGGGGAGCAATTCAACGCGGGAACCCCTGAGGATCCCGACTGGGTGGACGCCGAAACCGAAGCCGAGTATCTCACCCGAGTGACACAGCTCGGCATGGTGTCGAGCTCCATGCTCAAGACCCTCGGCGAGCGTGCAGACGACCTCGGCACCGATATCCACGCTGTGCTTGCAATTACCAACGGCTGGCTCTTTGTCGAGGGTCACAATGACCGTTGGGTCATCGAGCAGTACTTCGCTGAGTACCTTGACCAGCACCGGATCCGAGTGCTCCCCCTACACGGCGGACTCAACGCGGGACTCCTGCCAGAACTTGAGTTCATGTGGCAGTACGGAAAGCCTGTAGCCATCGCTCTCGACTACATCCGTAGAGGTATTCTCGAACAGATCCGAGACGGCAAGTCGCTCTCGGGTCATCTCCACTACGAAGAACAGTGGCTGGACACCCTCGGCCGACGACTCCGGTATGACCAAGGCAAGCGAACACTCCTCACTGGAATCGACCGCCCCGACATCATCTGCTTCATCCCCGCTCCAGACATGCGAGGCGCGCTGGAGAGCCTTGGAAAGGACCCGAAAGCGTTTCCCGGTTGGAAACCCCTGCTGGATGGCTGGGCCGACCGCGGGAGCTTCAAGGAGTTCTTCACTCGGACAGTAGGCGTCGGGCCCGACACGTTGCTGGGTCAGCTACGCACCGTCGGCCTCTCGTCGGATCCCCCTCGCGGGCTAGAGAAGGTGATTCGAGAGGTCTCCAACTTCATCACCAAGACCGAGCGATAGGGCTCGACCCCACAATGTCAGTCTCATCGGGCCGAGCCGAGAGGCGCCGAATGGAATGAGGCGGTTGACAGAGCGACCGGCGGGTGGCGCTGGGGGACGAGCACGACGGTGAGGGTTCCGCTCGCGCCGCTGATACTCCTTCAGCAAGCCGTGGGAGACCACCTCGTTCACCGGAACCGTGGCAGCGTCGGCCGCCAGCTCGGCCGAGGTGGCCAGGTTGCGGGCCGAGAACCAACGGCTCAGCAGGAACGTTGCCCGGGAACTGAAGGGTCATCAGAGCCCGGCGTCGAGGAGCTGACTGAGGAACACGGCGCCCGTCTCGATTCGATCAACCGAGTCGATTGCAACACCGTCGTGATCCTGCTGGCGGACCCGGAGTACCAGCCCGCCCTCCTCGTTCACGCTGTCGATGACATCGCCGCGACCGGCGCGGACCTCCTCGAAGAGGGCCCTGTGCTTGTCCAGCAGTGGCGGCTTGATCGCAAAGCCGATCTCGGCGGACCACAGCTCGGTCTCCGACGTGTTCAGGATCAACGATCGAGTGGTCGAGGTGACCGCCGCCGACGCTCCTGTCAAGCCGAGGATCGCTTCCAGGTACGGGTCGCGTGAGTGCCCTCGTAGGTTGGCTCCTTCGAGCATGTACAACGAGTAGCCCAACTCGTTGTTGTCGCTTCGGTAGATCCCAGAAGCACCCGAGCGCATCGCCGAGTACTTGACCATGTAGTAGCGCCAGTCGAGCAGGAGATCCGCCTCTCGAACCTCCAGCCACTCGTGTTGAATCGCCTGCAACTCTTCGGCGGTCGGGCCGGCCGGCGCCGACAGGCGGTCGAGGAGTTCGCTCAACGTGGTCGCAACCGGCTCGAGTTCTTCCCGTGAAGCGCCTGTCAGGAACTCACGCCACCACCTGGACGGCCGTGGCGCGCCGAACTTGAACGAGGTCACGTTCCTACCAAGAGCTCGGTGATAGTCCCCTGTTGCAAGCAGGGCGCCCGTGAAGTCGATCAACGACCCGTCACCAGTGAAGACACTCTCGAAGAGCGCGGCCCGCTGCCCCAGGTGCTCGACATCAAGCTTGAACGCAACGAGCGATCCACGGAGCAGTTCGTGGTCCTCGAGGTGGAAGACGACCTGTTCAAGGTCGCGGTTCTCGGCGAGGAAGCCCCGCTTCTCGAGCTCATCGTCGCGTTGGACACTGTTGAGGCCGGAGACCCCTTCGAGATCACCATCGACGATGATTCGCATCACGTCTGCGGCTGCGGCCGGCAACTGCTCGAGTCGGAGTTCATCCTCGGAGGCCTCCACGAAGTTGCGGACCAACCGGAGTCGGCGTGGAAAGTCGTCGGTGTGGTGTATTCGGTGCAGGAGTACTGCGTACAACAGGAGTTTGATTCGGCTACCGAAGCGCTGCTCGTTGCCGTAGTGACGGCAGCACACCGGGAACAGGTTGGGGTTTGGGTCCTGAGCGAAGACCACCACCTTGTTGCCCGCCGTCCCGAGTTCCGGCAGTGACGTCGCGAAGATGGCATCGAAGAACCCCGCAACGGCGAAGGTCGGATCGTCTTCGGGGACCCAGACGTCGAACGCGTCGAGGAGGAACTCGATGTTGTTCTCTGCCTCGTCCGTCCCAGCGGTGAATGCACGCTCGGTGCGCTCGATGAGCGACAGCTTGGATGCTTCGAGGTCCTTCCGCCGGAGCTCACAGAGTTCGATCACGAAGCGGATGTAGTTGAGGAACTCGTTGTCGACCTTGTGCTCGTCATTCCGCAGCGGCCACATCAGATCGAGCCAGCGGCCGTCGAGCTTGTCGGCGAGCTTGCGGTCGTGGGCGATGGCTGACCCGTCCACGGCCTTCTCGAGAAGCGCCTTGAGGTTCTCGAAGTCGGTGAGTGGACGACCACGCGAATTCATCTTGATGTAGAGCTCCTCGGGAGCCCCCATGTCCTCGATCGGCAGCAGATGGAACCAGATCGCCGGCTGCACGGCGTGCAGCCGGTCCCATGCCGCATCCAGGTCGTCGCCCGCGAGCAGCTCCGCAAGGTCATCGATCACCACGAGCATGGAGGTGACCGTGGGGTCGTAGTTCCACGTCGGTAGGAACCAGTGCTGGTCCGAGAGCCACACCGACGGGCTCACCTCGAGGTCCGGGAGGCTCACCGTGACGAGTTGGTCACAGAAGTCGCGGGCACTCGGCCGAGTCTCGTAGGTGAAGTGCTTCCAACCGCCTTCATCGTCGATCCGGCCGGTACGCGCCGCGAGGTACCAATGGAGCAAGAACAGGGCGGTCAGGCGCTGCTGGCCGTCGAGTGGCTGCAGCTTCCCTCGTTCGACCTCCCCGTAGACGAAGTCGAGGCTCACCGGCTGGCCCCCAGTGGCCGCTTCGTGGAGCACACGGAGGAAGTTCCTTCGCATGTTGAGGATCTCGTCACTCCCGCGGCCCTGCGCGTAGTCGCGCTGGATCATCGGGATCTCGACGTGACGCACAATGGGTTCCCCGTCGACGAGCAGATCGAACAGCCCTGCGTACGTGGTCTCGTAGCTACGCATGTGCTGCCAATGGCGGCGTGAGGTACGGGCCGACGTAATCCAGGATCGCCTCCAGGTAGGCGTCTCGATCCTGCGGGCTCCAGAAGTGGATCTGCTGAGCGTCCGCGCCGGTGAAGTACTTCAGGAAGACGTTGCGCGTGCACAAGGGGATGTAGCTGCCGGAGCGATCCAGCTTGATGATGTGCCGGCGCTTCACCTCGAACCACGAGTTGCTGAGCACGCTGTTGTCGCCTCCTGCGAGCAGCGCCAGGTTGGCGAGCGAGTGCTCGTACTCGGTGTCCGTAGCAACGGGGCCCCGGAAGAGTGGCGCGATCTTCTCCGCAAGCTGCCTGAACACCGGGCCGGACAGATCTGCGAGCGCCGCGTCGATTTCCTCCACGAGCTTGGATACCTGGACCTCGTCGAGGTCTGCAAGGGACCGAAGTGCATCACGGTGAGACTCGAGCCACGCCTTCTGCTGGGCAGTAGTGGTGAGCGGAGTGTCTGCCTGGGGTTCGATGTGCTCGAGCGTCCAGTCACCCTTGGCGTGCGCGGTGAACGAGTACCGCTCGGATGAATCCTGCCGCAGCACTGCCTCGACATTGGTGAGCAGCAGCACGCGCGAGCAGTCCTCGTAGTCCCGGTACCGCAACTCGACGAGGTCACTACGTGAGAGCTTCAACCGACCCCGGATCAGCTCGTTGAGATGTTTCTTGAACTTCGAGTGAGCCAGCGTTGATGCGGGCTCTACGAGCTTGTCGAGGCCGAACCCGACCGCGACGAGGAACCCGATCTTGTGGTACAGCTCAGGGTCCTCGTACCAGCTCATCACTCTTGCGTGCGACGCCACGACCTGCTTCCAGACGGCTTCCGCCGACGTCTCTCCGATTCGCCTGTTCAGCGCCTCGAACGTCTTGAACTTCGGCCGAGCCGCTCCCAACGCGCCGCCACTCAACGTGTCGAGCAGGAGACCGATGCGTGTCGCATCTTCCTGGTCCCGTGGCGAGACGAACGACCACACGTCGGGGTGCCGGAGGTCACGTTCGATGTTGTCCCACTGGGCCGCCACCTCGCGGCGCCGGTCACCGCTCTTGGAGAGGAGTACGGCTTTGACCAACTCGGCGTCGGTGAGCGGGATACGCCCCACGTTCAACCGGGTGAACAGCACCCGCGCGTCAACCTCGGGTGGAACCTCGTACCAGATCACGTATACGCGCTCCGCCAGCGCCTTGTAGAAGTTCATCGCCTCGAGCGGAGGGTTCGACTTGTCCTCAAACCACTCGCGGATGCACTCACACGCCTCGTAAATGTGGAAGAAGTCGATGTTCTCCCGGCTGCGCCCCGCGACGGGGTCCGCAAGGAAGGCGGCGCTCAAAGGCCTCGTCTCGTATTCGATCAAGTAGTCGAGCTTTGACGTCGGCAAGTGCGTCTTGATGTACCCGTGGATCAGGAACAGCGTCGTCAGCCGCTGCTGCCCGTCGATCAGCTCGAACAGCGTCGTCAGTCGCTGCTGCCCGTCGATCAGTTCCAACACGTCATCGCCTCGCCTCACGACGACTGGCTGGAGGTAGTAGTCGCGGCCCTCGCTTTCACGGACGTCGTTCAGGAGCTGCTCGACCTCGTTCCTGCCCCAGCGGTAGCCGCGCTGATAGCCGGGGACGAGGAAGTGACCGGCGATATCCCCAACCCGCCTCGTTTCGAGCTTCGCTGTCGTGGCGGCCCCATCCGCCGCGGACGTGGACGTCACCCGGGTGAGCCTATGAGGTGCGCTCCCGATGCGCGGAAGCCCTGGGCGCCTCCATATAGCAACCTGCGCCATCGGCGGCGCGGTACAGGGCCCGGACGTCTTGAGGGAGGAGCCCGGGCGGCGGGCTGCCCAGCCCGCCCCCGAAGGAGTGCATGGCGTGGGTCACACCCGCCCAATACCCCAC
Organism: Acidimicrobiales bacterium; assembly: GCA_041918615.1. Taxonomy (GTDB): domain Bacteria; phylum Actinomycetota; class Acidimicrobiia; order Acidimicrobiales; family DATDAH01; genus JAEUJM01. The sequence continues at coordinate 14,151 of JAYRVH010000060.1, read as the reverse complement.
CCGGTGTGACCGGCCTGCGACTCACGACCTTCAACCTCAACGGCGCCTTCCACGGAGGCCGCTCCACTCCCGACCAACAACAACGGGCCTGGCACCACCTCGCCGCACTGGGCACCCACCTGGGCCTCATCCAGGAGGTCGGCCACGACCAGATCCCGGCCTGGGTACCCGAACGGTGGGACCTGCTCCTCGGCGAGATCGGCACCTGCGACAAGAGCTACCGGTGGGGATCGGCCATCGTCGCCGACCCCGCACTCAACTTGCGGCCCCGTCCCGACCTGCTCGAGGACCCCTGGCTCTGCCTGCTCTACGACTACGTCGTCGTCGGCGAGATCGACCTACCGGACGGCAAGACCGCCCTGGTCGCCAGCGCCCACACCGTCGCCTCGACCGCAGCTGACTTCCTCGGCGGCCCCGACGGCATCCCCGGCGTCATCGACGCCGGCGACCTAGCCCGCATCGCTCAACCCGGCGACGACGCCTGGGTACTCGACATCGCCTTCGAAGCCCTGCGACGCAACACCACCGACCGCTTCATCATCGGCGGCGACTGGAACACCTCACGCCTCTTCGACGCCAAGGACCGCGACGGCAAGATCACCAACACACTGTTCTTCTCTCGCGCTGCCAAGGCCGGCTGGTGGGAATGCGCCGCCGGCACCAACGACGAACGCACCTTCCTGCGCCCCGGCACCCACCCCTACCAACTCGACCACCTGTTCTGCGACCCGACCACCGGCACGACCATGACCACCTGTGGCGCCGTCCGCCACCCGCTGATCGACGAGGTCAGCGACCACGCCCCCCTCGTCGCCGACTTCGAGTTCCCCTGACCACCAAGCCCCGCCACGCGGCTCAGGCAGCAACCGGGACCGACTTGAACACCTCAGCGGTGTGCCAGTCCACGTTGCCGGGGTCGGGGCCCGGCCGGCCAGGCTGGCGGTTCCCCCAACGGCTGATCGTCGAGGCCGTGCACCTGGGCCCGGGCGGTCTCAGACGTGCCCACGAACCGGGGCGAGACCCGCACCCGGTCATCGCTGGTGACCCCCAGCACACCCAGGTCGAACAACGTGTGGTGCAGGCTGCACAACGCCAGGCCATTGTCGACCCTGTCCGGGCCGCCGTGGCCATGCCAACGCACGTGCGCCGCCTCGATCCCCGCCGGGTCGCGGCCCAGCCGGCCGTCGAACCCACACATCGCGCACGTGAACCCGTACGCGGCCAGCACCGCCTCCCGGAACGCCGGATCCCGGCGCCGCACTACCGACACCCGCGTGACCAGACCCGCCTCCAGATCGGCGTCGAGGTCGAGGCCCACCGCGCTGGTGATCGGGTCCACGTAGCTGTCGGTGAAGTGGTCGTCCAACAACAGCCGCGCCGCCCTCGACAGAACCTCCGGGCGCCTCAAGAGCTGTTCGACCTCCGGACGCAACCGGCCCCGCGCCCGGGCCTTCGCCAGCCTCCCCGCCTGATCGGTCAGCTCAACACCCGGGTCGCCCTCGAGGTCCCACAGATCCCCCTCGAGATGGAAGAACGGCATCGCCGCCCGCCGCCGCGAACGCGCCGGCGGACCGAACTCGTCGATGAGCGCGCTCACCGGTTCCTCCGCCTCCGCGTAGCTCACCGCCGAGGCCCCTGCGGTCTGCAGCCGCCCGAGTAGGAACAACAACAGCAGCGGCTTGTGCGGCGCCCGCCGCCCGCTCGCCAGCGGCGCCGTGCGCAACGACGCGAGGCGAGCCAACAACTCGTCCTCGGTCACCCGCTCACCGCCCGCTCCCCCACCACCCCATCATGCACCCGCCGGCCAGATCGACGTCCGACCCCACACCCGCCCGAGAGCGCCCACCCGGCCCCCAGCCCGCCTGACAAGAGCCTCGCCGTCGCGGCGGTCGCGACAGCCAGGGGTCCCGCTGCCTTGGTGGTCCCCGTCTGCGCTGGGTGCCGCGTGCTACGCGGTTGACCCGATGAAGCCCGGTTCACGCCCGGCGGGCACGGCGGCCCGGAGTGGCGCCGTGCCCGCCGTGGCCTCATGCGTTGCCGGGCTCCCGGTGTTGCCCACCCGGCTGCTGGTGCCGTTGTCACCGACGGCCTCGGGTGCGCTGCTCGTCGGGTCGCCCGCCTCGCTCTCCGTCACGTCCGTCCCGTCGACGCTCAGCCGCACACCACGACCGCGAGGCCTGGCAGGACCTCGGCTCGGCACGCAACGCCAACGAACCGCCCCGCTCCGACCCCGACCGCAACGAACCGACCGCAACGAACCGACCGACACATCTCCGCGAGCCTGCCGGCTGGACGGTGGTGCCCGTCAGGAATCCCCTGCCAGATGCCCGCATCAGCTCCGCAGGCCACGCTCCTGCGGCTCGTGGGACACCCCGAGGGTGTTGGCAGCAGCGCCACCTGAGGACATCAGCGGCGGGGTCAGACGCCATGCCGACGCATCTCCGAAGCAGGCCCGAGGCAGCGCCAACCGGTACACGGGCAGACCCGGACACGACCAACAGTCCGCCCACAAGAACCGACGGTGCCCACATGCCCTCGGTCCACGGCCTTCGATGTCGAGATCCCGACTCCGAACGGACGAACCCGCACCGGCGGCCGGTCGATGCTCGGTCAGCTCGACTCCCGGCCACGAATCGTCCCCGCCCGCTTGTGGCTCTCTTCGCTTGCCCTGATCCGGTCGCCCGCAATCTCCCGCCATCGATCCCACTGCCTCCCTCGCATCATCCTCCTCGGCCTGCTGCCACCTGCCGCCCTCCCCGACCCTCCTGACCTCCACCCCCTGATGCCCGGCACCCTGACGCTGCCCCTGCCCGACGACCCGAACGACTCGACTCGGAACGGCAACGGAACGCCCACGATGCCATCCGCACCCCGGCGCACCCCGGCACACCCCGCCGCCACCCCGCGAACTGGCCCAGCAACCGCCCTGACCGCCGGCACCCGCGGCCACCAGCCGACCCGCCCCTGGCCAGCAGCAACCGCCCAGGATCACCAAGGCCGGGCCCGCACCGGCTCGCCCAACGACCAGCGTGCCCCCCACCAACCTTCCCACCCGCAACAGAGGGGTACCCGCGCTGGACCGAATCCGCCTTTTCCCGGCCCAAAGCCCCCGTCGGTGCTATGCGTCTTAATCGTCTACCCCGCCAGTCGCCCCGACCTAGAAGAACGTTCAGCCACTCTCAGTCCTTCTCCACCTGCCAGGGATGCGTGGGCAGCGGTCCGTACAACCAGTCTTTGCTCGCGGGCGCGGCATCTTCACGGGCCATGAGCCGAACTATCGAGGACTTCACGGTCGGGGACGGAGCGACGCTCCCGCTTCGCCCGCTTGCCCCCGCCAGCACGGGGGCCCACATGCACCTGTGGGAACGCGACGACCCGTTCTACGCACCAGGGATCTTCGAAGGCAGCGCTCCCTGGTGGCCCCGCTGGAAGAGCGAGCGGAGCTCACCAGGCGATCCTGGCGGCGCCAGGCGGGTCCCTGACTTCTCGACCGACACCACGCTGATGCGGAGGATGGCCGGGCTCTTGGCAGCACAGCGGGTGGTGGCGGCGCTGGCCGGATGGCACCAGCTGTCGAGCAAGCAGCTCTCCGCCATCGTCGGCTACCCGTTCACGAAGCTGTCGAAGGTCCTCAAGCCGCTCTTCGAGCTCGGCATCGTCGAGCGCGGCCACTACCCGAAGGAGCAGGTGTTCCTGCACACGAACTACCTGCACCGGCTCCGGATCGACAAGCCGCTGCGCACGTTCCTGGGGCTGCTGGACGACGAGACCCGGTACTCGGTCACCATCGGCATCCCTCCCGTCCCCGCCGGCGCCGCTGTGCGCCACGACCTGCTCGCCGCCGAGCTCGCCATCCGAGCGCTGGAGCTGATCCCCGGGGTGGTCGCCGTGTTCCCCGAATCCGTGTCCAGCCCTTCCCTGCTGCTCAGGCACCTCGGGCGCAAGGAGACGTGGCGTGGCGATCTCACACTGCTGCGCGCCGACGGGCTGCGCATCGTCATCGAGATCACCCGGGCCCGACACCCCGGTGACATCGAGTTCAAGATGCGCCGCTGGGGGCGGCTGCTGATGAACCACCACTGGAACGAGACCGGCCTCTTCGTCGTGTTCGTCAACGCCGCGGTCCCCAACAGCGGCGGCCTCACAGCCATCGAGCGCGAACACCGGATGCAGGCCCGCCTACTGCGCGACACCTACACCCGCGCGCTAAGCCAGGAGTGCCTCAGCAGCGACGAGCGGCGCGCCATGTGGCGACACCTCGAGCTTGCCCGAGCCCAGATCCACCTCGCCTCCTGGATGGACTGGTTCCCGGCCTCCGGCCTGGTCAGCGGGTCCTTCCCCAGCCTTCCCACAGTGTTCAACGCCGGCGACGGCCGATGGCGGCGTCGAGGGCTCAGCGACCCGAACGGCTACTGGGACTTCAGCCCTCGGCCCAGGATTGAGCCGATTGTCAATGCCCACCTGGCCAACTACCGGAAGGCGTATGCCTGCCCACGCTTCAGGTGGCAACCGGCCAGGAACCGGAGCCCCCACCCGGTGGTCTCGGGAGCCAATGCCTGAACCGCACACGGGTCAGCCCTGGCTGCCGCCTATGCGGCGCCGCGTCCGGGAGCGTTGTCCCACCACAGATCGAGGCGCCGGACATCGATCTTGCACACCTGCCAGATCGGGTGACGGAGCACCTCGACCAGGTCGGAGCGGTCGCGGGTCTCCTCGATGGGGATGCGATGGGTCTGGACGCCGCTGTTCAAGATGAGCCGGTCGCGGGAACGGTCCGACGCGTAGCGGCCGTTGTGGTTCACGACCGTCGTCGCCGTGGTCTGCACCTCCACCACCAGCTCGCTGCCCGCGTCGGACACGTCGAGCACCTCGAACCCGGGCGCGCCGAACCACACCGCGCCGCTACTACCTTCTGCCACCGGGGGCCTCCTCCGTCTCGGACCTTCAAGCAGTCACGAGATTCGTGGAGGCCCCCACCTCAACGGTGGACCCTCACACCTCAAGTCCCAGGTTCAACGCGTAGGGCCGGATTACCTGAACGTCGACAGCTGTGACGAACGATGCTCTGGGTACTCCCGACTCCGCGATCCTCGTGCCCAACGCTCGCCTGTGCTGGAATAAGGTTCCTCTGTGAACGCACCTCCGCTGCCTCCGTGGAAGGATCACGCTGATTCACTGGCTTTTGACCGGTGGATCACCGGCTTAGTCAGAGGCGATGTCGTTCACCCCATTCAGATGAACCAGCGGCTTGCCTACGACTGGGCGCGGGGGATGGGCGGGCCTGAGATGCCCCATGAGAAGGTCTTGCGACTCGGACGTGTCGCTGGAGAGGACCCAGAGTTGGTGATCTCCCTGGCGTACTACGCGTCCTCCTGGTGGTACTCCTTGTCCGAGCATGGCGTCGGGCTCAGCGGCACTTCGGAGTTCAACGAGTATTGCCGTATTGTCATCCCTGTCGCGGTGGAACTCTTGGAGTCAGCAGGCTCATAGGCTTCTGACGACAACTGTGAGGTTCGTTCGCTGATAGCCGCACATATCTGCCAGAAGGCCGCTTTGGGGCATCCGGGCACTACGAAAACCCCCGAGAGGCCCGGTATTGAACGGATCTGAGATCCGGTCGCTACGGGGCCGTTCCGGGCACTTCTGGGAAGCTCGCGGCCTGGACGCGGGCCTGAGCACAACGATGGTCTCCGCGACGTCGATCTCGCCACCGCCGAGGACATCGAGATCCTTCTCGTGGCGCGCAAGGAGGCTCGGGTGATCATCTCCGCGGATACCGACTTCGGCACCCTTCTCGCCTCACAACGGACCGATGATCCGTCGCTGCTGCTGATCCGACTCAGGAGTCCGCGGAGCGCCGTCGAACTCGCCGACCTGTTGCTCGCCAATCTCGACACCGTCGCGGCGGATCTCGACAGTGGGGCGATCGTCGTCGTGGAGGACGAGCGCCTGCGCATCCGTCGCCTCCCGATCTGAAAGTGGCTGGCCGCCGCGGTCTGCGGCATCGGGTCGGCACGGGTGGTCACTCCGGCAGATCGGGCTTCGGGTCCACGCCGCCGCCCCGGTAACGTGGGCGGACCCGCCCGGGTAGCTCAGTCGGCAGAGCAGCTCACTCGTAAGTATCCGGGGCTGAGCGCTGTGCGGATTCCCCAGATGCCAGCAGTGGAGCGGCGAGCGGGTGAGCGTAAGGGGCAAAGTAATCCGCTGTCGTGGCGGCCCTGTCTGTCGGATCGCCCGGATGCCAGCAGCAGGGCGGAGGACCGGTGAGCGTAGGGGCCAAAGCTCCCCGGTGTCGCTCCAACGAGGTTTGGGTGTCGATGACTCGCTCTCACCTCGGGGCTCAAGTGGCACCTGCGCGAGTGGGGGTTGGCTTGCACCTGAGATCTGCTCAGAGCCGCCGAGAGCGGATCTTAGCGCCTGGGGAGCGGTTGGAGGCGTAAGTGAGTCCTGGGCTGCTGTGGTTCATTCTGTCGCCCTCGCGGGCTCGGTGACATAGGACCGCCCAGTCCGTTCCTCCGCGGCGATGACAAGCGCCTGCGGGTCGACGATCCTGAGGAGATCCAGGCACTCTTGCTCGTCTGCCAGGGCAAGAGCCTGAGCAGCGAGTCGACGTGCGCGTGGGAGGCTGCTTCTTGCTACAGCAATGCCTACCCTCGCGACGGCTTGCGCCCTGTCGCAGTCGTTGGTGATGGTGATGGCGGCTTGGGCCGCTCGGTCGGCGAGGCTGCGGGCGCGGTCGGGGTCGGTGGGGTCTAGTGTTGCAGCCAGGTTGGTAAGTGCTTCGGCCCGTTCTCGGTTGTCGGCGAGGTTTGTGGCTGCCTGTTCGACTTGGTCCGCGAGGCTGCGGGCGCGGCCGGGGTCGGTGGGGTGGACAGCGGCCAGCAGTTTCACAAGAGCTTCGGCCCTGGACCCCGGATGGGTGATGCCTGCGGCAATTCGCTCGGCGCGTTGGGGCTCCGTGCGGGCGAGGGCGGCCACGATGTGGGTCTGGGCTCGTGCTCTGTACCAGTCGTCGGTGATGGCTGAAGCGGTCTTCTCGGCGCGGTCTGTCTCGATCGGTGCGAGGGCAGCGACAATGTCGAGGAGGGCGGGGTCCTTGTCCTCGTCGACGATGTGGATCGCTTCCTGTTTGGTTTGATCGGCGAGGCGGCGCGCTCGGTTGAGGTCGTTGGGAGCCAGGGCGACAACCAACTCAGAGAGCACCGTGGACCTGTCCCAGAAGTTGATTGTGCTTGCGGTCTGTTCGGCGCGGTCGGCGAGGATCTCGACCCGGTGAGGTTCGATGGAGCCCAGAGCAGCGATGACTTTGGTGAGGACCCTGACCCTCGCGAACGCCTCGGTGATGGTGCTGGTGGCCTGGTCGGCCTGATCGGCCAGGCTGCGGGCGCGCGTAGTGTCCAAGGAGTCAAGCACGGCCGCCAGCGCAGCGAGTCCTTCTGCCCGAGCGGCGTCACCGGTGATGGCGTTGGCCGCTTGTTCAGCGTGGTCAGCGAGGGTGAGTGCGCGTTCGGGGTCGATTGAGGCGAGAGCGGCAGCAAGCCGGGTCAATGCCACGGCTCGGACTTCGTAACTGTTGTGCCGGTCGCCATCGGTGGCTGTTCGCTCAGCTCGGTCGGCGAGAGAACGAGCTCGGGCCGCGTCGGTGGAGGCGAGGGCTTTGGCGAGACTCGTCAGCGCTCTGGCTCTTGACGCGTCGTGGTTGATAGCCAGGGCGGCTTGTTCGGCGTGGTCGGCGAGGATCGTCGCCCGTGGAGGGTCGATCAAGGTCAGTGCGGCGACCAGCGTTGCAAGAGCGTGGGTCCTGATTCCTCCGTCGGTGATCGTTTTGGCGGTCCGTTCTGCGCGGAGCGAGTCGATGGAAGCGAGCGTGGCAACGAAGTTGGAGAGGGCTCTATCTCTTAGAACGTCACTGCGGATGGCGTTGGCTGCTTGTTCGGCATGGTCGGCGAGGGTTAGGGCGCGTTCGGGGTCAATTGACGTGAGAGCGGCCACCAGCCGGGCTAGTGCCGCCGCTTGGATCAGATCGTGGCTGGGTGGGTAATTAGCGGTGGCTGCCCGTTCGGCTTGCTCGGCGAGGACACGCGCTCGCTGAGGGTCGATCGGGGCCAGTGTTTCAGCCAGAGTAGTCAGGGCTTCGGCCCTGAATATGCCGTCGGAAATTCTCGCCATAGCGTGTTCGCCGCGATCAGCGATGGCTCGGGCGCGATCGGGGTCCGCTGCTCTGACTGCACGAATGAGGGTGGTGAGGACGCTCGCCTCGGCCGAGGGGTCGCGAATGGCGCTGGTTGCGTGTTCGACTCGACTGGCGAGGGTTTGGGCGCGGTGTGGGTCGATTAGGACCAGTGCTTCCACCAGGCCTGTCAAGGCTCTGGCCCTGTTCTCATCACGCGTAATGGCCATGGCGGTGTGTTCGGCGAAGTTACCGAGCCGTTGCGCCCGGTTGGGGTCGATGACGGCGAGCGTGGCGATCAGCCTTGTCAGCGCCCCGGTCATCTGCTCGGCCTCGCCGTAGTCGGTGGACTTTGCGATCTGTTCCGCGTGGTTGGCGAGGCTCTCCGCGCGGCGTGGGTCAATTTGGGCGACTGCCGCAGCCAGCTCGGTCAGGGCCCGGGCCGTCAACGCGTCGGAGGTGAGGTTCACGGCCATTTGTTCGGCGCGGCAGGCGAGGCTGCGGGCCCGGTTGGGGACGCTCGCGGCGATGGCGGCGACAAGTCTCACTACCGCTCGGGTCCTCAGCCACTCCCAAGCGATGGTGTTGGCGGCTTGTTCGGCGTGGTCGGCGATGGTCTGTACGCGGTCGGCTTCGCTTGGGGTGAGCGAAGCGGCCAAGTCGGTTAGTGCCTGCGTCCTGCCTTCGTCGTCGGTGATCGCGATTGCGAGGGACTCGGCGTGGTCGATCTCTCCAAGCATTGCCCACAGCATGAGGAGATCCACGGGGACCTGCCCGATGCGTTGAGCGAGGTCGTTTCGGCGGATGGCGAGGCGGACGCACGCCTGGAGGTCGGGGTTGTCGGCTCGGGTTTGTTGCCCGAGTGCGTCGTTCATCTCGTCGATGGTGTGACGCCATGTGTGGTCGACCAGTTGGATGCGTTGCTGACGGTCCCAGTCGAGTGCGAGGCCGGTGAGCCGTCGCCGGCTGTCTGGGTCTTTGTCGTCGTGGGCTCGTTCGTTGAGCATCTCGGCGTAGGGGCGGAGCAGGTACTCCGGGGTCGTGTCTGGCCAGTGCTGATCCCGGTAGTGGTCGGCCCACTGGTTGATCTGGTCGAGGTGGCTGGTGTCGGGGTGGAGTTGTTCGGCGGCTTGAGCGCGTAGCTCTTCGTGCGCGAATACGTAGGTGGGTGGGTCGCCCGCCGGTCCTAGCCGAGTGTCGAGGATTCGTCCGAAGCTGCTGTCTAGGAGGGCTTGGATGGCTGGTGGGCGGCACCAAGTCAGTTCGACTAGGTCGGCCTTGGTGAGACCGCCACCTGAGGCGCTCATCAAGCCAATGATGTCCACGCGCTCGTCGGCCACTCGGAAGCTCTCGGTGAGTTCGTGCCCGGCGCGCTGCTTGAGCCCTGCCGCATAGTCTGACGGGGCGAGCGGCACGGGTGTTTGGCGGCGGACAGGGTGGGCCGGATCGACATCGGTCGGGAGGCCAGGACGGGGGCGGCTCGTCACCAGGACTTTCAAGTTGCGGCCCAGTCGTTCAGGTAGCAGCGACACGATTGATGGCAATTGCCGTTCGGCGCTGGTGTCCTCGTCGAGCCCGTCGACCACGAGCACCGACCGACGTTCGCTGTTGCCAGCCAGTTCGATCAGGCGGCGGTACTCGGCTAGCAGCCTGTTGGGACTGGGGGTGTTGTAGTCCTGCCCGAGCACGGCTGCTAGCTGCTCGGTGACGGCTTCGAGGAACGCGGTGGAGTCGGCCTGGCCGGTCTTGCGTCGGGACACGAAGAACGACACCACGTCGACGCCGTCAGGCGGGTGGAGCGCCCACCAGCTCGTCAGAGCGCTCTTCCCCGCCCACGGGCCCGCCTGGAGCCACTGATAGGGTTCACCCCCACTGCAGAACCGGTTGATGGCCGCCAGTTCCTCGGATCTTCCCAGGAGTGCGTTCGGAGCGATGGAACGGACCAGTGCCTGGTAGGCCGTGGTGGTGCGCTCCGCGACTGTCGGGGGCACAACATCGACGAGGTCGACTGCACGCTCGGGCAAGGACAGGAGCACCCGGATCGGGGTGTACCGGTCTTGGTCCCAGAGCGCGTCGAGGCGTCCCACCCGCAGCCAGGTGGGTCCGTCGTGTTGGCCTGCGACTCCCACGATGCGGTCCCGCACCCACACCGACGCGCCCGACATGCCCGCCCACGGGCTCGGATCGGGCTGGGTGCCTTGCCTCTCCCCGTCCTCTTCGTCAGCGGTAGGTACCGGTGTGGGGGGCTCGGGGACTCGCAACTGCAACGTCCCCGAGCGGCTCCCGGACAGGCTGGCGATCTCGCCCCACAAGTGGGTGGTGTCCCGGAACGGGCCCCCGGTGTTCTTGCGGAGACCTGACCGGGGATATCCGACAGCCTGCGCCGTGAGCAGCGCCGCGTGGTCGCCGACTCGACCGAACCGCTCCGAATCGGCCTGGCCAGGCAACGGATGTTCAGTGCGAATGACTGCGATGTCGACCCGGTCGTCGAACACCGACTCCGCGCATGTCCCCGACAGGCGCGCCTCGCTGAGCTCACCCGGACCAACCGTGACCTCGACCGTGTCGCCGGTGGTTAGCCCGTGAGCTGCTGTCAGGACCAGGTCTGCTCTGACCAGATAGCCGGACCGGACCCGACCACCCGACCGGACCAGAGCCACCCGACGCCGATCAGGACCCACGGTCGACACGATCTACCGCTCACCTGGTAGCGCCTCGTCATCGATGTATGGCGTCACGGGCGACGGCCCCTGCGAGTCGATCAGTCGTGGCGTCAACGAGAGCCGCACCGCTTGAGTCGATCCCGCCGTGGCCGCCGACTCACCGCCGAGGTTCACCACCCAGAACTTGAGTCCGCCATCGGCTCGGTCGGTTCGCTCGGCGACGAGTTGTACCTCGATCTCCACGCCAGTCAGGTCGAGACGCAACGGCTGGTCCTGGGCGGCCAGCATCGACCGGTACAACTCCCGGCGAAGCTCCCCGACGAACTCCTCAAGCGCGATCTTCATCCGCCTACCCCGATCATGTGGTGGTCCCGAAACCTAGCCACTCAGTCGTGTCCGGGGATGACTCACCAGGTTGTCGAGCGAATTCGTGCCGTCGCTCCGCATCCCGAACCCGACTCGATGATTCTGGTCTGTGAGCGCTGTGCTACCGAGTACGATCGGGCGACCTTCACCTTCCCCTTGGCACCACGGGGATTACCCGCCCGGGTAGCTCAGTCGGCAGAGCAGCTCACTCGTAAGTATCCGAGGCTGAGCGCTGTGCGGATTCCCCGGATGCCAGTGCTGGAGCGGCGGGCCGGTGAGCGTAAGGGCCAAAGTTATCCGCTGTGAGGTTGGCCCATCTCACGGGTTCGCTCGCGCAGCCAGGAGGCGGGCCATGCCTCGTCGACCTCGCCAGCGGCCACGGCGAGCATGGCGGTCTCGGCGTCGTCGACTTCGGGAGGGGGCGAGGGCGGCGGCCAGGAACTGCGCCGGTCGTGTAGACGGCCCTCCCTGTGGACCGACGATCGTGTGGCTGGGGGATGGACGGCACGAAACCGTTCTTGTCGCTACCTGGCCTCACCGGGCTCGTTCCTCGGCGGCAGCGACGAGCGCCTGAACCTCAACAGCCTTGAGCAAGTCGACGCACACCTGTTCGTCGGCTAGGCCGACTGCCTGAGCCGCGAGTCCTCGGGCGCGATCGATGCCACCGCCCTCACTCAGACGAAGACCTACTGCTGCTAGGACTCGCGCCCTGTCCTCGCCTCGGGGAATGGCGGTAGCGAGTTGTTCGGCGTGGTCGGGGTCAGTGGGGGTTAGAGCGGCGACGAGTGCGGTGAGGGCTTGGGTTTGGTCCTGTGCGTCGGTGAGGGTCGTGGCGATCACCTCGGCCTGGTCGGCGAGGGTGCGGGCGTGGTCGGGGCGGGTTGGGGCGATGGCGGCGACGAGTGCGGTCAGGGCTTGGGCCTTTGCGGTGGGGTCGGTGATGGTGTGGGCGATCTGTTCGGCGCGATCGGGGTCCGCGGGCGCGATGGCGGCGACGAGTGCGGTGAGGGCTTGGGCCCTTGCGGTGGGGCCGGGGATGGTGTGGGCGATCTGTTCGGCGCGAACGGGGTCCGCTGGCGAGAGAGCGACAACGAGTGCGGTGAGCGCGTGGGCCCTGGTGATGCCGTCCGCAATTAGGCGGGCCCGTTGTTTGGCGCGGATCCCGCTGGTACGGGCCCGGTCGGGAGCGGCGGGCGCGAGGGCGGCGACGAGTGCGACGAACGCAGTGACTCTGTCCATCGGATTCCGGAGAGTGTCGGCGACTTGTTCAGCCTGGTCGGCGACGGTACGAGCGTGCTTCGGATCGACCTCGGCGAGGGCGGCGACGAGGGCGGTGAGCGCCTCAGTCTTTGTTCCGGGATCGGTGATCTTGTGGACGGCTTGTCTGGCGCGTTTGGCAAGGGCGCGTGTCCGGTCGGGGTCGGTGGAGGCGAGTGCAGCGGCCAGTTCAGTCAGGGCGTGGGCTCTGGCGGCACGGTCCGTGATGGCCAGGGCGGATTGTTCGGCGTGGTCGGGGTCAGTAGGGACGAGTGCAGCGGCAAGTCTGGCTAGTGCGTGGTCTTTGGCGGCTCGATCGGTGATGGTGATGGCGATGCGCTCGGCGCGACTGGGATCGGTGGGGGCGAGGGCGGCGATTAGTGCCGTTAGGGCTCGGTTCTTGGCCTTGTCGTCGGTGATGGTGTTGGCGATGCGTTCGGCGTGGTCGGGGTCCGCGGCGGCGAGTGCGGCAACGACGAAGGTGAGGGCTTGGTTCTTGGCCTTGTCGTCGGTGATGGTGCTGGCGATGCGTTCGGCGTCGTTGGGGTTGGTGGGGGCGAGGGCGGCGACCAGTGCGATCAGGGCGGGGGTCGTAGCGGTGGGGTTGGTGATGGCGTGAGCGATCTGTTCGGCCTGTTCGGCGAGGACCCGCGAGTGGTCGGGGTTGGTTGGGGCGAGGGCGGCGGCGAGGTAGGTGAAGGCGTGGGCTCTTGCGACTAGGTCCGTGATGGATTGAGCGACTTGCTCGGCCTGTTCGGCGAGGACCCGCGAGTGGTCGGGGTTGGCGGGGGCGAGGGCGGCGGCCAGGTAGGTCAGGGCGTGCGCTCTGGCGGCTACATCCCATATGGCCGTCGCGATCTGGGAGGCGCGGTCGGGAGCGAGGGCGGCGACGAGTGCGGCAACTCTCGAGAATCGGCCTTCCCCGAGCTGGCTGGCTATCACGTTCGCAGCGCTGTTGGCGATCCGTTCCGCTCGTTTGGGGTCCGCAGGGGTGAGTGCGGCGACGAGAGCGTCGAGTTCTTCGACGGCTAACCAGTTGTACCTGGCGGTGACGGTGACCATCGGTTCAATATCGTCGGCGATCTTGCGGGCCAACTCAGGGTCGTGGTGGGCGAGCGTGGCGACAAGCTTCGTAAGTGCCTGGACCTTTGTGGCGCGGTTCGCAATAGAGTTTGCGGCTCGGAGAGCGCGGCTTGCCGCCTTATGGTCGGGGTCGTTAGAGCCGAGGGCGGTGACGATTTCGATGAGAGCGTTGGCTCTAGCCCTGCGGTTCCTAATGGTGTAGGCGATCCAGTCGGCGCGGTCGGGGTCGGTGGGGGCGACGGCGGCGGCGAGGGCAGTTTGGGCTTTGGATTTGTCATTCCCGTCAGTGATGGTGATGGCGATGCGCTCGGCGCGATTGGGATCGGTGGGGGCGAGGGCGGCGATGAGTGCCGTTAGGGCTTGGTTCTTGGCCTTGTCGTCGGTGATGGTGTTGGCGATATGTTCGGCGTGGTCGTGGTCCGCGGCGGCGAGTGCGGCAACGACGAAGGTGAGAGCTTGGTTCTTGGCCTTGTCGTCGGTGATGGTGCTGGCGATGCGTTCGGCGTGGTCGGGGTCCGCGGCGGCGAGTGCGGCAACGACGAAGGTGAGGGCTTGGTTCTTGGCCTTGTCGTCGGTGATGGTGCTGGCGATGCGTTCGGCGTCGTTGGGGTT
>JAYRVH010000059.1:0-2975 GCA_041918615.1 Acidimicrobiales bacterium | reverse complement strand
TTGCTGACGCGCACGCCGTCCCTTCCTCGTTGCCAACCGTTGAACAGCTGGGAACGTACGAAGAGGGCGGCGTGCGTGCGCGGACCCCCACCCCCTCAGCAGGCGCTACCCACCCACGAAGGCGTCAGTTGAGCCCCTTTTGTTCAGTGCCGTGCTGCTGGTGGTCGGCTTCCGCACGCGCCTGGCGTCGGTCGCGGTGCTCCTCTGCCTCGCGGAGCTGGCCGCGGTGAACCCCTTCGTATTCAATTCCGGCGACAACCTGCTCCGCTATCTGGCCCTCTTCGTCGCGCTCGCCCCGGCCGGAGCGGCGCTGTCGGTGGACTGTCTGCGGCGTGAGGGAACGGTGTGGCGGTTCCCGCTCCGGCCGGTGTGGCCGCTGCGCCTGGTCCAGATCCAGGTGACGGTGATGTACGCGGCGGCCGTCTGGCACAAGTTCCGGGGAGCCTCGTGGCCGAACGGCACGGCGGCCTCCTACCCGCTCCGCATCCCGGACATGGTCCGGTTCACCACGCCGTCCTGGGTGTCGGATTCGGTGCCCGCCGCCCATCTGCTCACGTGGGGCACGCTCGCCATCGAGGCCGCCATACCCGTCCTGGTCTGGAACCGGCGCACCCGGCCATGGGTCCTCGGTCTGGGCGTCGCGCTCCACCTCGGCATCGACGCCACGCTGCGGGCCGGGCTGTTCTCGTGGGTCGTCCTGGTCGCGTATCTGGCATTCGTGCCTCCCGAGACCATGGAGGGCCTGCTCGAGCGGCTCCGCGCGCGCCTCGAGCGTAGGGGGGCGTCCGCGTCGCGGGGCCCTCAGCTCCCCGACTGCCGACGGGGGACCGCCGCTGCCACTGCCGACGAAGCCCGGGCTGAGGGCCCCGCCGGCTGAGGGCACGTCCTGCACGGGTGCGGCGCCGGGGAGGCCCGCGGCGGTAGACGCTCCGGCCGGCCCTACGCTGGAACGGTCCGCCGATCAGCGCAGCAGAGGAGACCCCCATGGCTACGGCCGGCATCCACCCCGCACCAGTTGCGACGCTCGACGCCGACACCCGCGGCGCCTTCCTGGTGCGGGTCTACCAGCACCTTCTTGCCGCGGTCGTGGCCTTCGTGGCCTTCGAGACGCTGCTGTTCGCCACGGGAGCGGCCAGAGGCATCTACGACCTCGTCGCCGGTAGTGGGGCCACCTGGCTGATCGTCCTCGGCGGCTTCATGGTGGTGAACTGGTTGGCGACGTCGGCGGCGCACGACCTCACGAACCCGGGACGCCAGTACGCCGGGCTCTTCGGCTTGGCCGCGGCCGAGGCGCTGATCTTCGCCCCGTTCCTCTACTACGTGTTCAACGTCGACGGCGCGGGTGGCAGCGCCACCGTCGCCAGTGCCGCGGTCGTCACGGCACTTGGTTTCGCGGGCCTCACGACCATTGGCCTGCTCACCCGCCGCGACCTCTCGTTCCTCCGACCGCTCGTGATGTGGGCCGGGGTGATGGCGCTCGTGGTCATCGTCGCCGCCGTGCTGTTCGGGCTCGAGCTCGGCGTGTGGTTCACGCTCGCCATGATCGCCCTGGCCGGTGGCTCGATCCTCTACCAGACCCAGGCCATCATGCGTCGGTATCCCGAGGAGGCCCACGTGGGGGCCGCGGTCCAGCTGTTCGCCTCGGTCATGTTGCTCTTCTGGTACGTCCTGCGCCTGTTCTCGCGCCGCTGAGGTCGACGCCCCAGCGCCAGGCGACGGCGTCGACACCACCGATCCGCGATCGGTGAACCCCGCCCGACGGGTCTGGCAGCCGACCAGATCCGGGCCGCCGGTCGACCCGTCGCGCGCGCCCGGTGATACCCTGGGGGGTATGTGTAGACGAACCTCCTGTGGGCAGTGCGGCCGACCGACCTACGCCGGCTGCGGGAACCATGTCGAACAAGTGCTCGGCGACGTGCCGAGTGACGAGCGGTGCCAGTGCGAGACCCGCGCGCCGATGTCGCCGTGGCAGCGCTTCCGCCGCCGGGCGCGCGCCTGACCCTGCCGCGCCCCGGGGCCCACCCGTCCGCCGTCGACCCGTTGCCGCTCGGCCGTCGGGACCCCTCATCGGGAACAGCCTGGTGATGAACGCGACGGGCCGACCCCAGTGACCAGAGGGCGTTGGAGCCGGTCGGCGGGCCCATCGACAAGTCGCGACCGGCCCGGCTTCGCCGTCGGCTGCTGTGGAGCCCGGTGCCCGACCGCGGGTCCCGACCGGCGCGATTACGGTCGGCCCCAGGAGGTCCGGCGACCGATCGGGCGGGGGTGACCAACGTGTACTCGAGGCTCGTCAACCGCTTCTCGGCGACCCGCGTCGGCTCGTGGCTGGTGAAGCACGTGGCCGCCAAGGTCGACCCGACCATCTTCCGGCTGACGAACGGCCGGTTCACCATGACCGGCAGGCCGACGCTGCCCATGCTCGCCCTCACGGTCGTCGGCCGGAAGTCAGGCGAGCCGCGGACGGTGCAGCTGGCGTTCCACGCCGACGGTGGCGACTACCTGGTGGTGGCGAGCGCCATGGGCCAGGAGCGACACCCGGCGTGGCGCTACAACCTGGAGGCCAACCCCGACGTGTCGGTGCAGGTGCGGGGCGCGGCGTTCAGGGCGTACGCCACGCTGTTGCCACCCGACGAGAAGGCCCGTCTCTGGCCGGCGATCACCACCACGATCCCCCAGATGCACACCTACGTGGCGCGCACCGACCGCGACATCTGCGTCTTCCGGCTGCGGCGGATCGTTGCGCCTGCCTGAACGGGGTCACGCGGACGGCCTCTGTGACAATGCGGGGATGCCCACCTCTGCGCTGCTCGCGTCGGTCGGCTACGGGTGGGTGAGGCACCCCCACCGCATGCACACGATGCGGGTGTCGCCGGACCTCGACGCGGGGATCGAGGTGGTCGGCGGGCCGTGGACCACCGGGCAGCGGGCGAGGGACACGATCGAGCCCGCGGCCGAATGGGCCGAGGTGCCCGGCA
>JAYRVH010000058.1:0-47221 GCA_041918615.1 Acidimicrobiales bacterium | reverse complement strand
TTGCTGACGCGCACGCCGTCCCTTCCTCGTTGCCAACCGTTGAACAGCTGGGAACGTACGAAGAGGGCGGCGTGCGTGCGCGGACCCCCACCCCCTCAGCAGGCGCTACCCACCCACGAAGGCGTCAGTTGAGCCCCTTTTTGTCGAGCAGGGCTTCGGTGGTCAGCTCGGCCAGGGCGTCGAGCGCATCCGGCAGGCGGTAGCCGTCGTGGGCGAAGAAGTAGTCGTGGACGGCCAGTCGGAGGTCGCTCTCGACCCCCGAGTACAGCTCCTCGAGCTGGAGGCGGACGAGGCGGCCGTCATCGCCCAGCTCGACGATGTGGCTGTCGATCTCGTCGGCGATACGGCGCACCATCTCGGCCCGCTGAATCACGCTGACCACGTCGCGGAGCGTGACCAGGTCTTCGACCTCGAGCGCCGAGAGCGACCTCGACACCGTGTCGAGGCGAGTGCGATAGCGCTCGAGGGTCTGCAGGGCCTGGTTCGACCGGTCGAGGAGTCTCGGGATGGGCTCGAGGGGGTGCTTCTCGTTGCCCACGTACACGGCGATGACCGCCATGCGCTCGGAGACCGATATCACCGGGACGTTGATCGACCGGGCCACGCGCTCGGCGGTACGGTGCCGGGTACCGGTCTCGGACGTGGGCACGTTGGGGTTGGGGACGAGGTGCACGTTGGCCCGGGCGATGCGGCTGGCGTCGGACGCCAGGATGATGGCACCGTCCATCTTCGCCAGTTCGGAGAGGCGCTGCGGGGTGAAGGCGGCATCGAGCAGGAAGCCGCCCGAGCAGACGTTGAGCACCTCGGGGCCGTCGCCGACGACGATGAGCGCACCCATGCCCGACAGGAGGATGCGGTCGAGGCCCTCGCGCAACGGTCGACCGGGGGCGGAAGCCCCCAGGGCGGCCCTCAGCGCTTCGCTTGGCTGCGCCACACCCTCAGACTAGTTGCCCCGACCGCGGTCAGACGGCGGCAATGAGTGGTCGGCTGAGCCCGCCGCCGTGGGTGAGGCGTACTGCGTCGGCCAGCGTGGCGGCGGGGATGGTCTGGATGCCCGGCGGCGGCTCGGGTCCGTCCGGGGCGACGAGGGCGCGCCCGAAACCCAGACGGGCGGCCTCGGCGAGGCGCCGGTCCAGCCGGGCAACCTGCCGCAGCTCGCCGCCGAGCCCCAGCTCGGCGCAGACCACCAGGTCGTCGGCCATCGGCGTGTCGGTGGCCGACGACACCACGGCCAGCGCCAGGGCGAGGTCGGCTCCGGGCTCGACGACCCGCAGGCCCCCGGCGGCGAGCGCGTAGACGTCGGACCGGCCCATGACGACGCCCGCCCGCTCCTCGAGCACCGCCAGCACCATGTTGAGCCGACCGCCGTCGACCCCCTGGGCCGAGCGCCGGGGGTTGCCGAGGTCGGAGCCCGTCACGAGCGCCTGGATCTCGACCAGCAGAGGCCGGTGACCGTCGAGGGTGGGCACGACCACCGAGCCGGGCACACCGCGGCGTCGGTCGGACAGGAAGAGGCCACTCGGGTCGGGAACACCCAACAGCCCGCCGTCGGTCATCTGGAACAGGCCCAACTCGTGGGTTGGCCCGAAACGGTGCTTCACCGCCCGCAGCATGCGCAGGGCGTGGTGACGCTCACCCTCGAAGGTGCAGACCGTGTCGACCACGTGCTCGAGAACCCGTGGCCCGGCCAACGTGCCGTCCTTGGTGACGTGGCCGACCAGCACCACCGCGACGCCGGTCCGCTTGGCCTCGGCGACGAACCGGGCCGCCACGTGGCGCACCTGACCCACCGATCCGGGCGCCGACGACAGCTGCGGGTCGGCGAGCGCCTGGACCGAGTCGATGACGACGAGCGCGGGGTCGACCTCGGCGAGGTCGCCCAGCACCACGGGCAGGCTGGTCTCGGACACCAGCCAGAGGTTGGGGTCGAGGGCACCCAGCCGCCCGGCCCGCAGTCGGACCTGCTGGCGGGACTCCTCGGCCGACACGTAGAGCACCCGGTCGCCCGCCGCAGCCCGCTCGCCCGCCGCCTGGAGGAGCAGCGTGGACTTGCCGATGCCCGGCTCGCCCCCGAGCAGGGTGACCGAACCCGGCACGAGTCCCCCGCCGAGCACCCGGTCGAGCTCGTCGATGCCGCTCGACACCGCCACCCACTCGTCGGCCGGCACCTGGTCGATGGGCATCGGGCCCGCTCCCGACCGGCCGCCGGCCACAACGACGGCCGATGCAGCGACCGGCTGGTGGAGCTCTTCCACAAGTGTGTTCCACGCCTCGCACGCCGGGCAGCGCCCCAGCCATCGCGGCGACTCGCCGCCGCACTCGCCACACCGGAACACGGTCTTCACACGGGCCATGTTCCCCGCTCCTGTCCGCTCCGCTCACAGGCCGCTCGGGCCATCGCTCCGCTCATGCGAACAAACGTACGCCCACCCACTGACAAGTTCGCGGAGACCCCCCGCCGGCGGCCCCGTTGGCACGCGCTCAGCGCGATCAGTCGCCGGCGTGCGTGGTCGATGGGCCGGGTTTGGCAATGCTGGCGGCACGCTGCTCTCGACGACGGCGGCGACGGCCCCGGATCACGCGAACGAGCAGGAGCACGACCAGCAGCACCGCCGCGGCGAGGGCACCGGCTGCGAAGGCGAGCGCCCTGGTGTCACGCTCGCTGGAGCTGGCTTCCATGGCCACGGGCTCGTCGCCGAGGTCGGCGCGCCACGAGGCCCGGGGCGCCGTCCCGTCTTGCTCGCCGTTGCTGTCGAAGCCACCCGGGGGCAGCTGGGCCGTGATCGAGATACTCATGGTATCCGACAGGGGCTCACCGAGTTGGTCCTCGAGGGCGGCCTGATCCTGGCCGAAAGCCTCGGCGCCGAGCACCGCGTCGAGGTCGGCGTCACTGAAGGTGGCGAGGCCGCTCGAGAAGTCCAGCCGGCCGGCGAAGGCCCAGGTGGTCTCGCCGAACGCGTGGTCGCGCGCCAGGGTGAGGCCCCGCAACACCCCCCCGCGTCCGCCGACCTCGCGCAGCACCGCTCGGCCCTGCTCGGCGTTGGCGAAGGGCTTGGCGGCCGTGAGCTCGACCCCGCCGTCGTCGGTGTCGGACGGGCCGGCGACCTCCCAGCCGGTGGCCTCGAGGTCGGCCACCCGCAGGTCGTCGGCCAGCGCGGGCACACGCGCGGCGGCGTCCTCGTCGAGAACGACCGTGACGACGACCTCGCCCGAGCCGTCCTCGGCCATGGTGACGTCGACCTGGGCGTCGACCTGACAGCCGGCGAGCACCGCGATCAGCGCCGCCACGGCCAGGAAGACGCGAACTCGACACAATAGCTGTCGGATTCCGACAGCTATTGCGTCGAGTTCGGGGAACGTCGGGTGGGGCAGGGTGCCGTGCTACTCGACGGCGGGACCGGCGCCATCGGCCGCTTCGGCCATCTCGAGGCTGGGCGGCTCGAAGCCATCGCGCGGGGTGAAGGTGATGACCGTCTCGCCCTTGGGCGACTCGGGGTCGACCTCGGCGTCGACCAGGATGATCTGACCGGCGCGGAACTCCTTCCAGAGCAGGCGCTCGGACATCGGGTCCTCGACCAGGCGCTGGATGGCCCGACGCAGCGGACGGGCCCCCATGGTGGGGTCGTAGCCGTCGTCGGCGAGCTTGATCTTGGCCGCATCGGTGAGCTCGAGGCCGAGGCCCTGGCCCTGCAGCTGGACGGTGAGGCGCTTGATCATCAGGTCGACGATCTGGATCACCTCGTCCTTCGACAGCTCGTGGAACACGATCGTGTCGTCGATGCGGTTGAGGAACTCGGGCCGGAAGTGCGCCTTGAGGGCGTCGTTGACCTTTTCCTTCATGCGCTCGTAGGTGACGGCGCCGTCGTTGGTGCCGAAGCCGACGTTGGCCTTGCGCAGGTCGGCGGTGCCGAGGTTCGAGGTCATGATCAACACGGTGTTGCGGAAATCGACCGAGCGACCCTGCGAGTCGGTGAGGCGGCCCTCCTCCAGGATCTGCAGGAGCGTGTTGAACACGTCGGGGTGGGCCTTTTCGATCTCGTCGAACAGCACCACCGAGAAGGGCTTGCGGCGAACGGCCTCGGTGAGCTGGCCACCCTCTTCGTAGCCCACGTAGCCCGGGGGCGAGCCCACCAGGCGGCTGACCGTGTGCTTCTCCATGTACTCGGACATGTCGAGCTGGATGAGCGACTGTTCGTCACCGAACAGGAACTCGGCGAGCGTCTTGGCGAGCTCGGTCTTGCCGACACCCGAGGGGCCGAGGAAGATGAACGAGCCGCTGGGGCGCTTGGGGTCCTTGAGGCCGGCACGGGTGCGGCGGATGGCCTGCGACACCGCCTTGATGGCCGACTCCTGGCCGACGACCCGCTTGTGCAGCTCGTCTTCCATGCGCAGGAGCTTGGCCGTCTCGGCCTCGGTGAGCTTGTAGACGGGGATGCCGGTCCAGATGGAGAGAACCTCGGCGATGGCCTCTTCGTCGACCTCGTCGAAGAGGTCGACCCCCGAGGCCTTCATCTCGACCTCTTTGTCCTCGCGCTGGCCGAGGAGCTCCTTCTCACGATCGCGGAGTTGGCCCGCCTGCTCGAAGTTCTGGGCCTCGACGGCCTCCTTCTTCTCGAACACGACCTGCGCGATCTGGTTCTCGAGCTCCTTGAAGTCGGCCGGGGTCTCCATGCGCTTGATGCGCAGGCGGGCGCCGGCTTCGTCGATGAGGTCGATGGCCTTGTCGGGCAGGTGACGGTCGGAGATGTAGCGATCGGCCAGGTTGGCCGAGGCCACGAGCGCCTGATCGGTGATCGTGACCCGGTGATGGGTCTCGTAGCGGTCGCGGAGGCCCTTCAGGATCTCGATGGTGTGGGCCACGGTGGGCTCTTCCACCTTGATGGGCTGGAAGCGGCGCTCGAGGGCCGCGTCCTTCTCGAGGTGCTTTCGGTACTCGTCGAGGGTGGTGGCCCCGATGGTCTGCAGCTCGCCCCGGGCCAGCATCGGCTTGAGGATCGACGCCGCATCGATGGCGCCCTCGGCGGCACCGGCGCCCACCAGGGTGTGGAGCTCGTCGATGAACAAGATGATGTCGCCACGGGTGCGGATCTCCTTGAGCACCTTCTTGAGCCGCTCTTCGAAGTCGCCCCGGTAGCGCGACCCAGCGACGAGGGCACCGAGGTCGAGGGTGTAGAGCTGCTTGCCGGTGAGGGTCTCGGGCACCGAGTCGGCGGCGATCGCCTGGGCCAGGCCCTCGACGATGGCGGTCTTGCCGACCCCGGGCTCGCCGATGAGCACCGGGTTGTTCTTGGTGCGACGCGACAGCACCTGCATGACCCGCTCGGTCTCGCGGGCGCGGCCGATGACCGGGTCGAGCTTCTTGTCGCGGGCGAGCTGGGTGAGGTTGCGGCCGAACTGGTCGAGCACGAGCGAGCCGGACTGGCCGCCGGCCTCGCTGCCGCTGCCGGTGGTGGCGCCGGCCTTCTCCTGGCCGCCGGGGCCCGAGTAGCCCGAGAGCAGCTGGATGACCTGCTGGCGGACACGGGACAGGTCGGCGCCGAGCTTCACGAGCACCTGGGCGGCGACGCCCTCGCCCTCACGGATGAGGCCGAGCAGGATGTGCTCGGTGCCGATGTAGTTGTGGCCGAGCTGGAGCGCCTCGCGGAGGGACAGCTCGAGCACCTTCTTGGCGCGTGGGGTGAAGGGGATGTGGCCGCTGGGCGACGAGCCGCCCTGGCCGATGATCTCCTCGACCTGGCTGCGCACCGCCTCGAGGGAGATGCCGAGCGACTCGAGTGCCTTGGCCGCGACACCTTCGCCCTCGTGGATCAGCCCGAGCAGGATGTGCTCGGTGCCGATGTAGTTGTGGTTGAGCAGTCGCGCCTCTTCCTGGGCCAACACGACGACTCGACGGGCTCGATCGGTGAACCGTTCGAACAAGAGAACTGCCTCCCTACCACAGGGGTTACGTACCGAGAGTCTACCGGTGGACTCCCCCTCCGCACGTCGGTCGTTCGGAGCTTCCTCTGGAGGCCTTTGTTTCGGCTCCCCGTCGCCAGCGGCGCCGTCGGCCACGGCATCGAGGCCGTGGCGCGGCATCGCAGTGCGCTGCCCGGTCGGGCATGGTGAGGGTTGGGGCGATCTCGACCGTGCCGCGTACGCTCTGCTCGTGGCCGCCGCCAATCCGCTGCTCGCTATCCCCGGCATGGAAGCCGGCCTGGCACGGGTCGAAGCGGCGCTCCGGTCGTCGGTGGTGTCCGACGACCCGTTTCTCACCGAGGTCGCCAGTCACCTGATCACCGCCGGCGGCAAGCGGGTCCGTCCGGCGTTCGCCCTCGCTGCTGCCACCGCGGGTGGCGGCAGCGCGGCCGACGCCACCGCCATGACCGTGTCCGACGATGTGGTGATGGGTGCCGTGTCGGTCGAGCTGGTTCACCTGGGGTCGCTGTACCACGACGACGTGATGGACGAGGCCACCACCCGCCGCAACGTCGAGAGCGTCAACGCCAGGTGGGGCAACCTCCAGGCCATCCTCGCCGGCGACTTCCTGCTGGCCAGGGCATCGGAGATCGCGGCGTCGCTCGGCACCGAGGTGGCCGGCCTGCTCGCCGCCACCATCGGCCGCCTGTGCGAGGGCCAGGTGCGCGAGCTGCGCGACACCTACAACGTGGGCCGCACCGAGGCGGCCTATCTGTCCTCGATCGAGGGCAAGACCGCGTCGCTCTTCGCCTCGGCGTGTCGCATCGGTGCCATCGTGGGAGGCCTACCCCGACCCGAGATCGACGCCCTCACCGAATTCGGCCTGCGCTTCGGCATGGCCTTCCAGATCGTGGACGACATCCTCGACGTCACCGCCACCGACGAGCAGCTCGGCAAGCCATCCGGCCACGACCTGGTCGAAGGCGTCTACACGCTCCCGGTCATCCGCACCCTGTCATCGGGCGAGGCCGACGGCCTCGAGGAGCTGCTCGGCGGCCCGCTCGAGGCCGGCCCGCTCGACGAGGCCCGTGCCCTCGTTCGGGCCAACGACGCAGTCGCCGACTCGCTGGCCACCGCCGGTGCGTACGCCACCTCGGCCATCGCCAGCCTCGACCCGCTCCCCCACGCCACCGCCGCCATCCGCCTGGGCGAAGCCGCCCACCACCTCCTCGCCGGCGTCCGGGCGGCGGCCTGACGTCGCCACCGCCAGTAAGAGTAAGACCGGTTGGAGTAGGATAGGTCGATGCGCATCACCTCGAAGGGACAGGTCACCATCCCGATCGACATCCGGGAGGAGTTGGGGTTGCTTCCCGAGACCGAGGTCGACTTCGTGGTCGACGGCGACGGTGTCCGCATCGTGGCGGCGCCGGACGGAGGACGCGGGCGAGCCCTCATCGACCACATGCGGGGTCGGGCCGAGCGGGCGATGACCACCGATGAGATCATGGCCCTCACCCGCGGCGACTGAGCCCGTGCCGTCCACGCTGGTCGACAGCAATGTGATCATCGACGTCCTCACCGAGGATCCTGACTGGTTCGAACGCTCCTCTCTGGCACTGGCGAGCTGTGCTGACCTGGGCATGCTCGTCATCAACCCGATCATCTACGCAGAGGTCGCCGCCGCCTTCACTCACATCGAGGCGCTCGAGGACGCGCTACCGGCCTCGTATCGGCGCGAGCCCCTGCCCTGGCGAGCCGGATTCCTCGCCGGTCAGAGCTTCGTGATCTACCGGCGACGCGGCGGTGCCCGCCGATCACCCCTTCCGGACTTCTACATCGGCGCCCATGCCGCCGTCGCCGGGCACGCCCTTCTGACCCGCGACCGGGCCCGCTACGCCACCTACTTCCCCACCGTGGAGCTCGTCACGGCCGACTAGCCGTCACGCTCCCGTCGCGCCGATGAAGCCTCGGGTTTGTCGGGGCTGGCGGCGTCGTCTGGGTGAGCCGCGAGAGAGGCCTCCGGTACCATCGCTCGGTGCGCCTCACCGCGGTGCCCCACGGCATTGGTCCAATGGTGTCCAGGCGGCGGCATGACGTCCAGACGCGGCGACGGGATCTCGGACCGGAAGGGACCCGGGCATCGCCGCTGTCGTGAAGCTGCCGCCCGGCATGACGCCGTGAACGAGGCGTCGTCGCTCACGCGGGGGATGCTGACCGGCGTCGTCGCGTACCGGTGGGCGGCGTGGGCCTGGATGGCCACCGTGGTGGTGGTCGACCGGGACGAGCTGGAGCGCCCCGGCGTCGCCCTCGTGCTCGTCGCTGCCGCGCTGGCGGTGACGGTGGCCGACACGCTGCTGCTGCGGGCGGACCCGGACCGCCTGCTGCGCCCGGTGGTGGTGAGCACCGAGGTGGTGGTGGCCATCGCGCTGTCGCTCGCCGACCCCATCGCCTACGCCGACGGGCACTCGCAGTCGCTTGGCTCGGCCTGGCCCCTCGCCGGCATCTTGTCCGCGGGAATCGCCTTCGGCGCCGTCGGGGGTGCCGCCGCCGGGATCGTGGTCGGCCTCGCCCGCCTGGCCGGCGATCTGGTCGCCGGCGGGCCGTGGACCGACGCCCGGACGCTCTCGGCCCTGTCGACCGTCGTCCTCTACGCGCTCGCCGGCGGTGCCGCGGGCTTCGCCGCCGCCCGCCTGCGCCGGGCCGAGCGGGAGGTCGCGCTGGCGCGAGCCCGAGCGGAGGTGGCGGCCACCCTCCACGACGGGGTGCTCCAGACCCTCGCGGTCGTGCAGCGCCGGACCGACGACCCGGACCTGGCCCGCCTCGCCCACGAGCAGGAGCGCGACCTACGCGACTTCCTGGCCGGACGCCGCGAAGCCTCGGCCGGTCTGGGTCCCGCGCTGCGAGCCGCGGCCGCCCGGTTCGAGGACCGCTACGGCGGACGGGCCGACGTGGTGCTGGCCGACGACCTGCCCGAGCCCGGCTCGGACGTGGTCGACGCCCTCGCGGGAGCGGTTGGCGAGGCCCTGGCCAACGCGGGCCGCCACGGTCGGGCCGGACGGGCGACGGTGTACGCCGAGCCTGGTGACAGCCCCGGCGGGACCGACGGGGTGTTCTGCTCGGTGAAGGACGACGGTGCCGGCTTCGATCCGGACGTCACCGCCGAGGGGACGGGCATCACTCACTCGATCCGCGGCCGACTGGACGCTGTCGGCGGCCGTGCTGAGGTCGACAGCCACCCCGGCCGAGGCACCGAGGTCAGGCTCTGGGCCCCTCTCGGAGCCTGAGGACGGTCCCGTTCGGTGAATGGCCCCGGGGGCCGTGACCCGTCGTGGTCGCAGCGATCGGAGACGGTGCGACAATGGGCTGGTGAGCTCCACGGTTCCCGATCGCATCCGCGACCTGGACACCCGGCGCGCGTGGGCGCGGGCGCGTGCGCCGATCTGGTTCGTGGTGGGCACCATGATGACCGCGCTGTTCAACGCCTCGCTGGTGCTGCTGGCGCTGGCGGGCGCGGCCCGCTTCTGGTCGTGGGCCAGCGGCGACGGGTTCACCGACTCGCCGCTGTGGGACTACCTGGGTGTGGGCGCGGTGCTGATGGTCGCAGGTGCCTTCGCCCTGTCGGCCTTGTACCTGCTGGTGCACGTGGTGTCGGCCGCTCCCCACCAGGTGCTCGAGGCGGTCGGCGCGGAACAGCTGAACCCCGGGATCCTCGACCAGGTGGACAATGTCGTGGACGGCCTGGCCATCGGCCTCGGCGTCGGCGGCGACCCGCCCGAGCTGTGGCTGATCGACGACCCGGCGCCCAACGCGCTGTCGTTGCGCAGCCGCAAGCGCAAGGTGCTGGCCATCACGATCGGTCTCACCACCTTCCCCCGGGACGAGCTCGAGGCGGTGTGCGCCCACGAGATGGCCCATCTGCACGCCTCGGACGCCCAGTGGGTCACCGCCGCCGGTGCCTCGGTGCAGCGGGCTCGCCGTTACGCCACCATGGTGGCCGGCGCCGGGGTGGGCATCGTCGTCATCGTCCTCTGGCTGGCCGACAAGGGCGGCTTCCTGCCCTCGGCGGCCGCCTTCGGTGCTGCCATGGCCGCACTGGGCGGCGCTGCCGCGTTCCTGCTGTCCCGCATGAGCCACCGCATCCGCAGCGAGGCCGACGACGTGGCCGACGTGGTGGCGGTCCACCTGTGCAAGAACCCCTTGGGCCTCGGCCGGGCCCTCGACCGCATCGGCGCCGACCCGAGGCGGGTGCAGCGAAACAACTGGCGCAGCGAGCTGCTGTGGTTCGAGACCACCGAGGAGACGGTGTCGACCGACGCCTTCGCCCGCGGGAACCGTGAGATCGACCGCCGGGCCGTGGCGGCCTACGCCACCGCCAACGAGCAGCGGCCCGCCGACGCAGCTACCGCCATCGCCGCAGCCACCGAGGCCGCGGCTGCCGCCTTCGCTCCGACGGGTGTCCCCCACCCGGGCGAATCCTTTCCCGTGAACCCGGCGGCGCCGGGCTTCCAGCCCGTCACCGAGGTCCACACCCTTCCCACCGCGGCGCCACCACCGCCGCCCCCGCCGCCTGGCACACCGCCCGGCTCGACGGCGTTCTGATGGGGCCCGTGCGCGTGGTGGTGGCCGACGACCACCCCATCTGGCGAACGGGGCTCCGCAGCGACCTCGGTGAGCACTTCCAGGTCGTCGGCGAGGCGGGCGATGCACCCGGGGCGGTCGAGGTGATCCGACGCGAGCTTCCCGACCTGGTGGTGTGCGACCTCCACATGCCGGGTGGTGGCGGGTTGACGGTGGCCCGCACGTGTGGCCAGGAGTCCCGCATCGTGATGCTCACCGTGTCGGAGGCCGAGCGCGACCTGCTCGACGCCGTGGCCGCCGGCGCGGTGGGCTACCTGGTGAAGTCCACCCCGCCCGACGAGCTGCGGCGCGCCCTGTGGCGCGCCGCTCAGGGTGAGCCCGTCTTCTCGCCCCAGCTCGCGGCGCTCGTGTTGAGCGAGTTCCGCCGGCTGTCCAAGGCCGGCGGCCCCACCGAGACCCTGTCGGCGCGCGAGCGCGAGGTGCTCCAGCACGTCGCCCGGGGCCACACCTACAGAGAGATAGGCGAGGTGCTCCACATCTCGGCCAAGACCGTCGAGAACCACGTCCGCAACATCCTGGGCAAGCTGCACCTCAACCGGCGCCACGAGCTGGTCCGATACGCCCTCGACCACGGCCTCGAGTAGCTCTGTCGAACTCGACGACAGAGGGGCCGGAACCCGGGCCCTCTGTCGTCGAGAACGGGTTGGGTGTCAGGCCTTGGCTTCGGCGCCGTGGACGAGCAGGGCGTACATCACGAACACGGCCATGAAGATCACGGTGATCGACCAGATGGGCGTGACGACGATGTAGGTGATGTTGGCCACCATCACGCCCATGGAGAGCACGATGCCGACGAGGCGCCCGAAGAACTTGCCGGCAAAGGCCGAGAAGCCGGCGATGGTGATCAGGGCGCCGATGATCAGCTGCACCCAGCCCCACTGCTGCACACTCAGCACCAACATGCCCTGGTCGCCCGCGACCCAGAAGTCGTCCTTGGCGATGGCGGCGATGCCCACCATCATCTGCAGGATCCCCAGCATGAGCATCATGGCGCCGGCGAAGGCCACCCAACCGACCCAGCCGGTCACCTCTCGTTGCGTTCCGGTCATGTCGTCTTCCCCCTTCTCGCCCCTGTGGGCACTCGGTTACGGTGCCCACGCTACCACCGCGACAGGGCGCACTCGGGGGATCACCCGGAGGCTGGCTAACGTGCGCCGCGGTGGCGCAGCCGAGAGCGGGACGCATCAGCGGAGCGGTGGCTCGAGCGGCCTGCCGCCTCGATGGCCGAAGGACCGACTCGTGCCGGGCGCGTGAGACATGAGCGAGTGGAGCCTGGCGGTGATCGCTGCGCTGCTCATCGGCTACGCCCTGGTCTCGCGCCGCCTCGAGGGCACCGTGGTCACCCCGCCCATGTTGTTCGTGGGTGCCGGGCTCATCGTCGGCGTGGACGCGCTGGGCCTGGTGGACACGTCGGCCACGGGCGAGGTGCTGCGGGGGCTCACCACCGCGACGCTGACGGTGGTGCTCTTCGCCGATGCCGTCCGCATCGACCTCGGCGCGCTCCGTCGCGAGCTCGGCGTGCCCGCCCGACTCCTCGGCATCGGGCTCCCGCTCACGATCGTGCTCGGCACGGCAGCAGCAATGGTGGTGTTCGACCTGAGCCTCTGGCCCGCAGCGGTGCTGGCCGTCGTGTTGGCCCCCACCGATGCCGCCCTCGGCCAGGCCGTGGTCACCCTGCCGTCGCTGCCCTCGCGCATCCGGCAGGGACTCAACGTGGAGAGCGGGCTCAACGACGGCATCTGCGTGCCGCTCCTCTTGATCTGCCTCATCATCGCCGAAGCCGACCAGGGCCTCACGAGCACCGATGCCTTGCGGCTCGTGATCGAGGAGATCGGGTTCGGGGCGCTCGGTGGCCTGGTCGCCGGTGGCGCCGGGGCGGTCCTGTTGCGCTGGTCCGAGCGTCGGGGCTGGCTGAGCGCGGGTTGGCGCCAGATCGCCCTGCTGGCGGTGCCCGTGCTCGCCTTCGGGGTCGCCGCGCCCCTCGGCGGCAGCGGGTTCATCGCCGCCTTCGTCGCCGGCATCACCTTCGGCGCCGTGTCCCGCAGCCTCCAACCGGTCCGGACCTTCCTCGACGACCAGTCGGGCGAGGTGCTGGGCGCGCTCACCTTCGTGCTGTTCGGCGCCGTCATCCTGGGCCCGGCCCTCGCGAGCGTGCGCTGGTCGATCCTCCTCTACTCCCTGCTCAGCCTCACCGTCGTCCGCATGATCCCCGTTGCCGTCAGCCTGGTGGGCAGCAGGGCCCGACCCGCCACGGTCGGGTTCCTCGGGTGGTTCGGACCGCGTGGCCTGGCCTCCATCGTCTTCGCGCTCGGCGAGGTGCAGGACTCGGGCCTCTCGCAGCGCGACGAGATCGTCCAGGTGGTCGCGATCACCGTGGCTCTGAGCGTGCTGCTCCACGGCCTCACGGCCGCACCGTGGGCGGCGCGCTACTCGCGGTGGTATGGCGCCCACACCCGGCCCGACGACCTGATGGAGAGTGTCCCCACCGGGGGCCACCGGGTGCGGGGCCACCCGACGAGCCCGGCCGGCAACCTTCCTGGGTCTCCTCTCCGCCGCCATGGAGGCCCACGCCTAGAATGATCGGCGATGTCCCCCTGTCGTCCTTGCCCACATCGCATTGGCTGACGACGACAAGCCCGTCGGTCGCGACGAGGTGATGGGTGCCGTGCTGGCGGCCGCCACCGACCTGTTCTCGCAGAAGGGCCCCGACAGCGTGACGGTCCGCGAGATCGCCGAGCGCGCCGGCGTGAACCACGCGCTCATCCACCGGCATTTCGGCACCAAGGACGAGCTCCTGCGCCTCGTGCTCGCCCAGACCGCCGAGAAGCTCGCCTCGATCTCGGCGGGCGTGAGCTCCACCCGGGACCTGACCCCGGTCATCAGCACCCTCCTCAGCGAGCGGGCGACCGTCCGCCTGCTCGCGTGGGCAATCCTGTCTGGCTACCCCGTCGACCAGATATGGCCCGAGCACGCTGCCACCCAACACATCCGCGATGTCCTGGCCGACGAGCAGGAGGCACACCCGGGACCACCCGGCGAGACGGCCGAGGTCACGGTGGCGGCCGCGGCCGCACTCATGCTCGGCTGGATCATCTTTGCTCCCTTCGTCGAACGAGCGTCAGGTTTCGCCGATGTGCCCGGCTACGACGAAGAGGCGACCATTCACCGCCTGGTGCAGGGCCTGTTCGAGCTCGCCCGCTGACAGCGGCGCGGTCAGGGCCGGAGACGCGTGGGGCGGCCCAGGACGACGCCCCAGAGTTGGCGCAACCCCTCCCGCCAGCCGAGGGACCGGGCCGCCGGTGAGTAGCCGATGGCGTGCTTGGGCAACCGCACTCTCACCGGGACGGGGCGGATCGAGAAGCGCAGGGGCGACTCCATCACCTTGGTCTCGCCGTCGAGCCCGACATCGATAGGGGCATCGGAGGCGACCTCGAAGGTGGGGGTGGCCCAAGAGTTGAAGCCCGGGAAGCGCTCGGGGTGGCCGGTGGCCAGCGCGGCGAGGAACGCGGCAGCGCCACCGGGCTTGTCGAGCACCAGGCTGACGACGCCGAGTTGGTGGGTGTCCATGCGGGGCCGGCTCGTCTGACCGGCGATGGTCTCGCCGTACGGGTTGTTCGAGATCTGGATCACGTGGGCGCCGCCGTGCTCAACCCCGTCGGGCCCGGTGAAGCGCAGGTCGAACGGCTCGGACTCGGGGCCGAGCGCCTTCGGCAGGGTGGCCAGGGTGGTGTCCACCTTGGCGTCGCGGTACTCGGGCGAGCGCACCACGGCCGCGTACAGGCCGAGCGACACGTTGTTCACGAACACGTGGCCGTTCACGTCGGCCAGGTCCATCTCGCGCTCGACCGCCTCGCCGTAGGCGTCGAGTGCCCCGACCACGTCCGCGCGGTCGAGGCCGAGGTCGAGGGCCAGGTGGTTGCGGGTGCCGGCGGGCACGACGACCATCGGCAGGCCGAGCTCGGCGGCCACGGTGCCCACCATGGCCTGCGAGCCGTCGCCGCCGGCCATGCCCAGCACGTCCACACCGCTGGCGGCCTTGTCGCGCACGGTCTGGAGCCAGTCCATCCCCGGGCCCAACACGACCGGCTCGATGCCCCGCCGCGTGCACTCGTCCACGAGGTGGAAGGTCTCGGCCTTGCCGCCCCCCGACTTGAGGTTCATGAACAGCACGCCGCGGGCGGCGGCAGGCACCGGCGTGCCCGGGGTCTCGCTCTGCGAGAGGGCCAGGTCGGTGGCGCCGAGCGCGTACTTCGCGAGCCGGAGCGCACCCAGCACGGCGAGGATCCGGGCAGCCAACGAGAGGATGACCGCACCCTCTGCGTTGACCAGGCTGACCACCAGTGCCACGACGGCGGCGGCCCCCACGACGACCGCGACCGTCCGCCGCTTCCCCTCCCTGGTGAGCGCCACCCAACCGGCCGCGACGAGCAGCAGGAGCAGGGTCACCTCGGCGGCGACCCGTGGCGGCTCGTCGACCACCCGCAGCAGCGTGCCCGCGGCAACCGCCACGATCACCAGCATCGAGGCGATCGCCGCCACCCGTCGCAGGGTGGTCGGCGTTCCGGTGGACGTGGTCATCATCGGCACCTCGGGGGTTGGCAGCGGAGATCAGCGGGGGGTGACACGACGGGGCCTACGCCGGCACCGCTTCGGGGTCTGCGTGGTCGCCGGCAGGCTCCTCGTCGTCGGATGGCACGGTGTCGGGCAGGCCCTTGGTGGTGGCCAGCGACACGAACGCCAGGAAGGCGGCCGCCAAGAGGCCGGCCTTCAGCGCCTGGAGCATCGCCGTCTCGTAGTCGTCGACGATGGCCTGGGTCTGGGCCTCGTCGAGGCCCGAATCCCTCACCGCCGCCTCGACCTGGTCGGAGGCCACGAAGTCGATGCCGTTCCCGACGGCGACGGACACCTGCGCCGCCACCTCGTCGGTGATGCGTTCGTCGGCGGTGACCCCCCGCACGAAGGCGCCGGTGAGCCCCGTGAGCACGAGCGCCCCGATGAGGGCCACGCCGAGCGACGAGCCCAACTGCTGGCCCGTGTACTGCAGACCACCGGCCTCACCCCGCCCCGAGGCATCGACCGACGACTGCACCACGTTGCCGAGCTGGCTCACCATCAGGCCCATCCCGATGCCGAGGACGGCCATCGCGACCGCGAACGAGCCCTCGGCCAGGTCGGGCTGCACGGTTGCGAGCAGGGCCAGGACGGCCACCACGATGGTCCACAGGCCGGCCCGGACGATGGTGCGCACCGGGAAGCGGGCCGACAGCCGCGAGCCGACAGCGGAGGCGATGAACATGGTGATGGAGACCGGCAGCATCTTGATGCCGGTCTCCAGGGCGTCCAGACCGAGGACGATCTGGAGGTAGAGGGGGACGGTGAAGAAGACACCCATCAGGATGAGGTTCTGGGTGAACAGGCCCATGAGCCCCGAGCGCAGCGGCACGATCTTCATCAGGTCGAGGTGCACCAACGGGTCGTCACCCCTCGCCTCGCGGTGGCGCTGCCACCACACGAAGGCCCAGATCAAGGCGGCACCGCCGCCGATGACGAAGAGGGTCAGCGAGAAACCGAGGGGCTCGACCGGCGACTCCTTGGGCTGGACCCACCCCCAGTTGCTCGACTGCAACGTGCCCAGCACGATCATCCCGAGCCCGGTGGCCGACAGCACCGTGCCCACACCGTCGAGACGGGGTGCCTTCCCGCTCCGAGGAGCGTCGGCGACCTTTCCGGACATGGCGAGGATGAACAGGACGAGCACCACCTCGCCCGCGAAGACCACCCGCCAGCTCAGCTCGGTGGTCGCCCACCCACCGAGGATCGGTCCGATGGCGATGCCGGCGCCGGCCACGCCACCGAGCACCGCGTAGGCCACCTTTCGCTCGGATCCTTCGTAGTTGCCGGCGATGAGCGCCGCCATTGCGGGCAGCACCAGCGCGGCGCCGAGGCCCTCGAGGATCGACCAACCGAGCGTGAGCACACCCACCGTGGGCGCCACGGCGGTCATGGCCGACCCGCAGCCGTAGATCACCAGGCCGATCACGAACGCCCGCCGACGGCCGATGATGTCGCCGATCTTCCCGCCGGTGAGCATGAACATGGCCATCACGAGGCAGTAGAGGGTGATCACCGACTGGATCACGGTGACCGTCGTGTCGAAGTCCGCGACAAGCGTGCTGATCGACACGTTCATCACCGACTGGTCGAGGACCATCACGAACTGCGCGGTCGCGAGTGCGACCAACGGCAACCACCGCTTCATTCGAAACCCTCCTCATCGCCGGCTGGCCGGTCGGGCGCCACGATCCTGGCACGCGAGCCGACCCGGGGACCAGGGACCTTCGACCCTTGGGGTCCCCAGGGACCGCCATCATCCTCGGGGTCAGTGCAGGCTGCACACGCGGGCATCGAGGCTCCGCGGCGACCATGAGGTGGTTGTCCCGTAGGGAACATGCCGAGCGGTTCGGCCAGCCTTGAACCACGGTCGCTGCGGTCGCCCGTAGCATGCTCCGGAATGGCGATCTCGACCTCGATCTCCACCCTGCGTCGGCGCGTCGACACGCTCCGCGACCGGGCGCGCGAAACACTCGCTGGACAGGTCTGGGAGCGCATGCTCGAGATCGAGTTCGTCGACCGCAGCATCGCCCTCGCCGGCAAGGCGTTCGTGTCCTTCTTCCCGTTGGTCATCGTGGTCGCCGCCTTCATGCCCCCGCGGGTCCGAACGTCGATCCTCTCGACGCTGACGAACCGGCTGGGCATCACGGGCGACGCCCTCACCCTCGCGAAGGAGTCGTTCCGCTCCACCCAGGACATTCGCCAGGCCACGGGCCTGCTCGGCCTCGCCCTCACCATCGTCTTCGCCACGTCGTTCACGACCGCGCTGCAGCGGACCTACCTCCGAGCGTGGCGGCGCCCGCGCGGGGTCAACGTCGGCGCCTACACCCGTGGGCCGACCTGGCTGCTCGCGTTCCTGTCGTACATGGCGGTCATGGGCGCAGTGCGCGGTCTGCTCGGGGATGGCCTCGGTACGGTGCTGTTCCTCGCGGTGGCCCTCGCGTCGACGGTCGCATGGTGGTGGTTCACGGCGTGGTTCCTCCTCCTGGGGCACGTGCGCTGGCGGGTGCTGCTCCCCGGCGCCGTGATCGCCGGCCTCGCCCAGTCGTCCTACGCCTTCTCCGCGTCGGTGTGGATGCCCAACGTCGTCGAGCGCAACAACGCCCAGTTCGGGTTCTTCGGGGTGGCTCTGGCCCTGGTCACCTGGTTCTCGGGCGCGGCCATCTGTGTGATCCTCGGCGCCTGCGCCGGCGCCGTGCTCGCGGAGGATCCCGGATCGATCGGCCAAATCGTCCGCGGCGGGCACCCCCAGCTGCTCACCGACGGCGCGGCGCCGTCGCTCCCCGCCCCTGACCGCGAGCTCCGCCTGCGCGACGCCTTCCGCCCCACCGACGACGAGCTCGACTGACCGGCGACGCCCGTTGGCCGCACAAGGCACCGGTGGCTCTCACCTTGTATCCTGTGCGACATGTCTTCGACCGGTGACCTCCGCGTTTCCTCCCGAGGCCAGATGAGCCTCCCCTCCTCGGCCAGGCACCGGTGGGGGCTGGACGAAGGAGGTGACGTCGGGTACCTCGATCTCGGCGACGCCATCGTGATCGTTCCCGGCGGCACCAACGCGTTGCGCCGGCAGGTGCTCGACACACTGACCAGCTCAGACTGGGAGCGCGCCCGCGCCGGGTTCGGCGACGAGGAGGTGGCCAACCAGTGACCCTGGCGCTGATCGACGATCAGCATCTCGGCCAGGTTCTGCGAGGGCGAACGCCGAAGTCACTCGCTTCACACGACCTCTACACCACCGGACTCTGGTACGTGCGGTTGTGTCAGGCAGTGCTCGACGACGACGAGCGGACGGGGGTCTTGTCCCGTCCGTTCGCCGAACTGTCCCCCGAACTGCGGGCGAGCGCGGTGAACGCGGTGCTCGAGCTACCACCAGACATCGGCCTGATCAGCCTGCGAGACCTCGCCCCAACGATCGCGAGGCTGCGTCAACGCCACCAGCTCAACATCCTCGGCATCGAGGCTCTCGCAGCCGCTACGCAGCTTCGCGCTCAGGTGTTCATCAGCGCGCCGTCACCGTTGCTCGAAGCGGCACTGGCGAGAGAGGGGATCAAGGCCAAGGTCACGCGCCGGCGGTAGCACCCACCGCCTACCTTGTCGGGATCCGTTCGTAGGGATGGTCGGGGCTCGCGTGCTCCAGAGCCCGAAGGGCGTCGGCGTCGTCCGCGCCGGCGAGTCCTGGCGTGGCTGACGGGTCGGCGGCGCCCGTCAGTACCCCAAGTGTGCGCTCCGCGATCAGGGCAGCTCCAACTGAACACCTGTGCGTTCAGCATCGGTCGAGTCCGTGAGCGCGTTGGTCGCCGCCAGGTAGCCGTCGACCGCGCCGCGGTCATGCCACGGCATGCCGGCGGTCCAGCGCCAGGCGTGCGCGAGAGTGCGCGCGTAGAGCTCGGCTCGACCATCGCGGGACACGCTCCGTAGGGCGGTCTGGTACTCGTTGCGAAGCACGATCGGCACCACGATCCGTGCCTGGCCCGCCGCGGTGAGCTGGGCGCCCATAGCGGCACGCGCGACTCGCCCATTGCCGTCGTCGTAGGGGTGCACCTCGGTGATGAGGAACAGCTCGAACAAGGCGCGTGGGAAGCCAGGAGGCAGGTCAGCTAGGCGCCGAAATCCCTCCCCGAGCGTTCCTTCGACCAACGTGGGTGCGACGAAGATGTAGGAACCGGCCTGGTTTGGGTTCACCTTGAACTCGCCGGGACGCTTGTCGGGGCGTCCACTCATGATGAGACGGTGGCGTCGCTCGAGGAGGGCAAAGTACTCGTCGACGGTCGATGGAACCTCACCACGGAGCTCGGGATCACGCACGGCTTGGTAGGTGCCGAGGATGTCGTGCGCGTCGGCGGGTCGACCCGGCGGTATGTCGCCGGTTTCGACGATGGCTTCGGCCTCGTCCACTGAGAACTCGGTTCCCTCGATGAAGTTCGAGAAGTAGGCCTCGAAGAACGCCAGGGAGGTCGTGTGTTCGTCAGGCCGTGTTGCCATCTCCGACGGGACATCGAGATCTGCGGGGATCGCGGCCAGGAAGTCGGCCAACTCGTCGAACCGGATGATTCGGTCGGGGTCGTATTCGTGTCCGGAGGCCCGGGCGGCAAGGAGCGGGCCCGCGCCGGCCCGGGCACCGCGGGTGCCAGCCGCAGCCCCAATGACCTCTTCGACGAGCACCCACCGCTCGGACACCCCGAGCTCGTCGCAGATCTCCGAGGCCCGGCGGCGCAGGTCAGCGAACCAGCCACCCGGTTGCGTTTGCGACTTCCGCACGAGCCAGTCCTCTGCTTCAGCGCGTGAGAGGGTGCGGGCAACCTTCCCGCCGCGACCTCTGGAGATGGCGAGGTTGTCGACAAGAGTCCGGGCATCCGACGTCAGGCGCAGGTCCGATGCCCAAGGCAGGTCATCGGCGAGCGGTCCCGGACCAGCGCGGGGAGCGATGACCAGGCCAGGGAGGTCCAACCTCTCCTTGCGCTGTGAGGACACCACCGTGAGCACCCCCTGACTCGGCATGCCCCCCTCGGCCGCAGAGCGATCCGCGATGAGCGCGTCCGGCACGAGTCGAGCGAGAACAGGCCAGCGGTTCCGGGCGACGAGGTCAGCCGGCTCAGCTCGCAGGTCGGCGCTGTAGAGACCCCTGGCCAGTCGACGGATTCGGCCATCCTTGACGGCGCGAGACAGCGTGGCGCCGCTGGCAGCGTCACCGAAGAACACCGATCCTGGAACGGTCGGCCAAGGTTCGGAAGGTTGGCGGGGCATCGTCTATTCGGAAGAAATATCCGTGAGAGCCACTTTAGCGGAAGAAACATCGGTGAGAGTCGACCCGGTCAGCGGGGCATGGGCCGCGGGATCAGGGGCCATCGCCGGCTGTCAGTCGATGCTGAACCACGCCCGCACCTGGGCTTCGTGGTCGACGTAGCGGTCGCCGGAGACGTCGACCACGACCTTGTCGATCGTGCCGCCCGTGAACGGGAAGGGCGCCTGGTACTCGGGCGAGACCGCGGACGCGCTGTCGCGCCCGACGCAGATGCCGTCACCGGTCAGGCAGAAGTACCCCGGTTGGGTCACGATCGTGTCGGACCCGACCGCCTCGCCGTCCACGTACAGCGTGAGGGTGCCCTCGGTGCCCGGCATCGCCGGATCGCTGCTCGGACCGGCTGCGGTGAACTCGGCCGCGAGCACACGGCTGCCGGGCATGAGGACGCTGTCGGCGATCACGTCCTGGAGCGTGGTGCCGATCCAGTTGAACGTGTAGCGCAGGCGGCCGTCCTTCACGTAGAGGCTGTGGCCCCCGGGCACGCCGCCCGCGGCCCAGACCACCCCCTCGGCCTCCGCCGAGTCCACGCGCACCCCCGCGGCGATCGTGTACGAGCGGCCGGGAATGGCCGGGCCGGCCGACTCGGGGACGTCGGCACAGTTCGGGTAGAACACGTAGCGGTCGCGGTCGGGTGCGCCACGGGGCCGTTCGGACAGGACCTGCTCGAGCGCGCTGCGGTCGTCGAGGGGCAGCCCGTTGTAGATGCCGGCGTAGTAGAACCAGAGGTCCTTGAGGGTCTCGAGCCGGTCGGGGTGCTCGGCGGCGACGTCGTGGGCCTGCGACCGGTCGACCTCGAGGTGGAACAGCTCCCACTCGTCGTGGTCGAAGTTGCCCCAGCTCGAGAGCGGCGGGTGGACCGTCGAGGCGAGCCAGCCCTCGTGGTAGATCGAGCGCTGACCGAGCATCGTGTAGAACTGCGTCGACTTGCCCGGCACGGTCGGGTCGGTGAGCGCGGCGGCGAAGCTCTCGCCCTCGATCGGGCTCTGCGGGTGCCCCTTGATCACCTCGGGCGGCTCGATGCCGAGCAGGTCGTAGATCGTCGGGACGATGTCGACGGCGTGGACGTACTGCGGCCGCGGGTCCGACGATGCCGCGATCCTGGCCGGCCACGACACCAGGCACATGTCGGCCACACCGCCCTCGGCGCCCGCCCAGCGCTTCCAGTAGGGGAACGGCGTGTCGAACGCCCACGCCCAGCCGGTGTTGTAGTGGTTGTTCGACGCCGGCGTGCCCAGCTCTTCGATGTGCGGCAGGGTGCCCTCGGTGGTGTCGGGCACGCCGTTGAAGAAGCGCCACTCGTTGAAGCTGCCGTTCGGCCCGCCCTCGCCGCTGGCGCCGTTGTCGGACACCACGACGATGAGCGTGTTGTCGATCTGCCCCGACTCCTCGAGGTAGTCGAGCACCCGCCCCAGGCGGTCGTCGTTGTAGGAGATGTACCCGGCGAACACCTCGGCCATCCGGGTGAACAGGCGCCGCTCGCCGTCGGTGAGTGAGTCCCATGGCCGCACCGTGTCGAGCAGTGGCCACGGCTGGCCGTCGGGGCCGGTACGACCGGGCTCACCGTGGGGATTGATCGCCGAGAGCTCGGTGCCCTCGGGCAGTAGGCCGAGCTCGATCTGACGAGCCAGGATCCCGGCGCGGATCGCCTCGTAGCCCTCGTCGAAGACCCCCTTGTACCGGTCGGCCCACTCGAGGGGCACCAGGTGCGGGGCGTGGCCGGCCTGAGGGGCGAGATACATGAAGAACGGCTTGTCCGGGTCGATCACCTTGGCGTCACGGATGAACTCCACGGCCTTGTCCGCCATGTCGTCGGCCAGGTGGTAGCCGTCCTCGGGACGGCCGGGAGGCTCGATCGGGTGGTTGTCGTGGACCAGGTCGGGGAAGTACGAGTTCGTCTCGCCGCCGAGCCATCCGTAGAAGCGCTCGAACCCACGACCGAGGGGCCACCGGCCCTTGAACGCGGCCAGGTTGCACTCCTCGCCCGGGGTCAGGTGCCACTTGCCGACGCAGTAGGTGTTGTACCCGCGCTCGGCCAGCACCTCGGAGATGAACCCGTTCTCGAACGGGATGCGCGTCGAGATGCCCGGGAACCCCGAGGCGAACTCCGCGATCGTGGCCATGCCGTTCGATGTGGCGTTCCGCCCGGTCAACAGCGATGCCCGCGTGGGTGAGCACAGCGCCGTGGTGTGGAAGTTCGCGAGCTTCACGCCCCGCGCCGCGATGCGTGCCATGTTCGGGCACTCGACCGGGCCACCGAACGTGTCCATCGTGGCGTAGCCCAGGTCGTCCCAGGCGAGGATCAGCACGTTCGGCGCACCCTCGGGCGCCTTCGGCGCCAGGTACGGCTGCCAGTCGGGCTCGGAATCGCGGATGTCGATGCTGATCTTGCCGTTGAAGGCCTTGGTCATCTTCTCTCCCTGGATCGTCGCCGAGCGCACGGCACCCTCTGATTGTAACCGACGGGTGATTCGGGCTGGGGAACCACTCACAAAGCAGCACTACATCTCACCTTGTGAGATGAAACCATGACTCCCACCGGCGATCTCCGCGTCTCTTCCCGGGGCCAGATGAGCCTCCCCTCCTCGGCGAGGCACCGCTGGGGCCTCGATGAGGGCGGTGATGTCGGGTACCTCGATCTCGGCGACGCCATCATCATCGTCCCGGGCGGCACCGGCGCGTTTCGCCGAAGCGTGCTCGATGCAGTGACCGACGCCGACTGGGACCACGCCCGCGATGGGGTGCACCACGCGAAGGGCCCGCCCCGACGTAATCGACCCTGCCTCAGGTCGGATCAGATCGTCACGTTCATCCCCATCCCGCTGGCTCAGCGGCTCAACCGAGGCGTGGGCGGCCGGGGAACGTGTTCTTCAGACGCCGGCGCGCGTCGAAACCGATGCGCCGCCCGGCGGGCGGCCTTGGAGGAGGAGGAGGAGGAGGAGGAGGCGGAGAAGGAGGAGGCGGAGAAGGAGGTGGCGGTGGCGGTGGGGGTGGGGACCCGGCCACCACCGGCCGGTGCTGGACCTCGTCACGGTCCAGGAACCCGTGCTCCTTGGTGCCGCCGAGGTCGACGGTGGGCCGTGCGCCAGTGCCCGGGTAGGCGAGATGGCTGCCGTGGATGCGGGCGATCGGGCGGTGGCGGATGACGCACCGGAGGACGTCGGAGCGGACCACGCCCCCCAATGGGTCCACCCCCCACACTGCCCACCAGTAGCCCACGTTGTGCCGTAGACCCTCCCATGCGTCGTCCGGGAGACGAAAGTCCATCCGTGCTTCCGGTCCCTGCTCGGGGACCACGTCGAACCGGTGGACCTCCGTGGCCTCGCCCCCGAGTGACAGCGCCAGGTGCCACCGGCGCTGGGCGGCGTCGGGTGCGCGCAGCGAGAACACGGGGGCGTCGGTGCGCCGCTCGCAGTGATCGGGGTCGAGCACCACCGCCGGAGTG
This sequence comes from Acidimicrobiales bacterium, assembly GCA_041918615.1. GTDB lineage: Bacteria > Actinomycetota > Acidimicrobiia > Acidimicrobiales > DATDAH01 > JAEUJM01. The sequence continues at coordinate 23,327 of JAYRVH010000058.1, read as the reverse complement.
GCCGACTCGAGGCCGAACTCGGCAGCGATGGCGCGGGTGAACGGCAGGTCCGGCTTGGTGGCGGGGAGGTCGTGCCAGCGACATGACGCGCACAGCACCGGCACGTCGTCGGTGGCCATCCCACGGCGCAGGTCCTGTGCCGACGGGCTGTTCCAGATGGCGTCGAAGTCGTCGGTCGCCAACTGCCCGAAGTCGAGCTCGCCGTTGACCGCATAGCAGCACGGCCCCACGGCCCCCTCCGCGCTGATGCGCAGGCGGTCGAAGACCTTGGGGCAGTAGCCGGGGTGCCGAAGCCGGAGGCGCTCCGACCAACGCGAGGCGGCATGGGCCCGGGCCCGGGCGACGGCTCGTGGCCCGGTGGGGCGCCGACGGAGCCGGGCGTCGACTGTCCGGGTGGGCCCGACCAGCCACACCAGACGCATCTCGAGCCGCTCGGCCGTGGCCATCGATGTCTCACGGACGCTGGTGACGAAGTCCGCGGACAGGTGGACCAACGGATCGTGGATCGACGACTTCTGGTTCATGTCGAGCATCTGGATGACGTTCACCGAGTCGATGCCGATGTCGTGCAGCCACTCGATCGTCTGCGGGAGCATCGGTGCGTTCTCCACCATCAGCACCAGGTTGACGAAGCACTCCAGACCGGCTTCGCGGCTCGCGGAGGCCGCGGCCCGGGCGTTCGCGAAGATCCTCTCGGCCGAGGCGCCGGGCCGCAGGTGCTCGAAGACCTCCGGAACGTGACTGTCGATGGAGAGGAACAGCGTCTCGGTGATCGGGATGGCCTCTCGCAGCCGGCGCTCGTCGAGGAGCGAGAGGTTCGTGACCAGGCTCAGCCCCCACTGCCACCGGATGGCGAGGTCGCGGGTGAGCTCCCAGGTCAGGGCGAGGGGCTCGCTGCCGTCGTGGGGGGTGACGACCGACAACCAGGGGGCCACCTGCTCATCGAGGCGGGCGAGCACCCGTGGATCGATGCGCTTGAGCGGGGGGTTCTCGCCGTCCCAGCACATGATGCAGGACAGGTTGCAGTAGTTCGAGAACTGGACGTGCGCCTCGTAGGGCCCGCCCCGCCAGAGGGTCGACCCGTCGAGCAGGTCGGCCTCGATCAGTCGGCGGCTCCGGCGCTCCTGTGCGTGGCGGTCCGCCAGGGACAGACGTGGAAGGGCCGCCGTCGGCTCGGTGGCCGCGCCTCCCCTCACGTGCACGGCAGCATCATTGCATGGTGTCGCGATCAGTTGCATGGTGTCGCGGGTCGCCGCTCTGGCGGCGCGGGTCACGACACAGATCGGCGGAAGCGTCGAACCCATGCTTCGGTGCGCTGGTCGGCCTGGCGCTGGAGCGTGGGGGGCTGGACGACTGGTGCGTCGCCCGAGACGCCAACCAGTTCGAGCACCGCCCCGACTCCGGCGAGGGGATCGGCGACGAGGGTCTCGTAGTCCAGGCGAAGCGGGTGGATGTCACGGTCGGCGAACCAGGCCTCCCAGGCCCGCTCCTCGTGCTCGATCCGGACCAGTAGCTGTTCGATCAGGCGCCGCCGGTACCGCTCCTTGCTCCGCGCCTCGTGGGTCGATGCCCAACGACCGCTCTGCACCGCCCGGGCGTAGCTCACCGCCTGACGGACGTGGTCGCGCCGCGTGATGTAGACGCACCGCAGGTCGGGCAGCAAACGGGTGGGCTCACGCTCGCCGAAGGCCTCGTCGAGCTGCGGGAAGTGCGCCTTCACGCCGAAGACTCCGTTCGGGCTCGTCTTGAGGACGAGCAAGCGCCCGAGGAACTCGTCGAAGCCCGACGTCGCCCATACCCTCGCGAACTCGTGCATCTGGCCGGGGTCGAAGAACTCGGTCGGGGCACCGGCGACGCCGGTGGTGCACAGCAGTTCGCAGAGCAGAGAGCTGCCCGAGCGCGGCAAGGAGCACACCAGGTAGCTCACCGTCGGAGGACCACCCGGGTCGAACACGTGATCGTATTTGTGGTGGAGGTACACTCACCTGCACCTTCGCACGATCCCGATGTCGTCGACGCTCAGCAAGGGCCGAAATGACCCGCACACCGGCGCTTCCGGAACCGTCCGACGACACCATCGACCGGACGGCCGACCTGCTGAGTCGTGCGCACCGCGTCCTCGCCTACGGCGGGCTCGACGGGATGGCCCATCGGGCTCTGCGCCACGACGATGGCACCCTGTACCCGCACTTCGCCGTGGCCGCGCAGGGCTACGAGGTCACCGATTCGACCGGTCGGGTTCACATCGACTGGCTCAACGGCTGGGGCCCGGTCTTTCTCGGGTACCGCCATCCCGCGGTCGAGGAGGCGGTGCATCGACAGTTCGCCGCCGGCCCCACCCTGTCACTCATGCATCCTCTCGAGGTCGAGGTGGCCGAGCGACTGTGCGAGATGGTGCCTTGCGCCGAGCGGGTGGCGTTCGGCAAGAACGGCTCCGATTCGGTGAACGCGGCGGTGCGGGTGGCCCGCGCTGCGACCGGGCGTGACGTGGTGCTGCAACACGGCTTCCACGGCTTCCACGAGTGGTACACGTGTGTGCACGACGGCGTGGCCGGCATCCCGTCGGTGTACCGATCGCTGGTCGACCCGTTCCCCTACAACGACATCGACGCCCTCCGGGAGCGGTTCGCACACCACCGCGGAAGGGTCGCAGCGGTGGTGATGGAGCCCACCAACCAGTACCTACCCGATCCCGGGTACCTGCAGGCCGTGGTCGACCTCGCGCACGAGCAGGGAGCGCTCGTGGTGTTCGACGAGATCGTCACCGCCTTTCGCTTGGCCAACGGGGGCGCGCAAGAGCACTTCGGCGTCGTGCCCGACCTGGCATGCCTCGGCAAGGGCCTGGCCAACGGGCTGCCGCTGTCCGCGCTGGTCGGCCGCGCCCGCTACATGGACCTCGTGCCGACGGTGGGGTACGGCATGACGTTCCGCGGCGAGACCTTCTCGCTGGCGGCCGCTGCGGCGGTCCTCGATGTCCTGGACGCCGAGGACGTGCCCGGTCACCTGGCCACCATGGGCACTCGGCTGCGCGACGGCTACCTGGCGTCGGCTGAGCGCCACGGGCTGCGGGCGGTGCTCCTCGGTCCGCCGGCACGCATGTCGTTCGACTTCGATGCGCAGCTTGGGGCGCCGTACGGCGAGCCCCGGCGCCTGTTCCTCGAGCAGGCACTCGTCCACGGCGTCCTCACCGACGGCAACGCGCTGGCCAGCTACGCGCACACCGAGGCGTCGGTGGACGAGACGCTCGAACGGCTCGACGCCGCGCTTCTGGCGGTCCGCGAGGCCCTCGGCGCCACCCGTGTCGGCACCTCGAGGCGGTGGTTCGGGCTCCGAACCGCGCCACCTCGCATCGGCGGTACTCCGTCCACCGAGCCCACGCACAAGGCGGACCCACCTTCCACCTTGTAATGTGAGGTCCATGACTCCGACGGGTGACCTCCGCGTTTCTTCCCGGGGCCAGATGAGCCTCCCCTCCTCGGCGAGGCATCGCTGGGGTCTCGATGAGGGCGGTGATGTCGGGTATCTCGATCTCGGCGACGCCATCGTCATCGTCCCGGGCGGCGCCAGCGCGTTTCGCCGAAACCTGCTCGATGCAGTGACCGACACCGACTGGGACCGCGCCCGCACGGGGTTCGGCGATGAGGAGCTGGCCAACGAGTGACCGTCGCGCTCATCGACGATCAGCTTCTCGGGAGAGTCCTACGAGGGCGCGCACCCCGATCTCTCGCATCGAAGGAGCTCTACACGACGGGTTGCTGGTACGTGCGTCTGTGTCAGGCCGTCCTGGGCGCCAACGAGCGGAAAGGGGTCTTGTCGCGACCGTTCGCCGAGCTGCCAGAGGAGCTGCGTGAGAGAGCGTTGAACGCGGTATTGGAGCTGCCCGCCGAGATCGGCCTGATCTGTCTCCGCGAGCTCGCGCCGACCATCGCAACGCACCGTCAACATCATCAGCTCAACATCCTCGGCCTCGAAGCCCTCGCGGCCGCCGCCCTTCTGCGGGCCCAGGTCTTCCTGAGCGCCCCCTCGCCACGACTCGAGGTTGCGCTGAAGCTGGAGAACCTCGGCGTCGAGGTCCATCGCACGACGTAGCGGCGCCAACGGGCGCACGGGATCGCCCGAGCGGGATGAGGCGATCCGACCCATCGGGTGGGAGGCTTGACGCCGACAGTCGGCACGACAGGCTCGGAGTACAACGCCCTGTCGGCGCCGTGCCATCACGGTGATCTCCGAAGGAGCAAGGGGCCGATGGGTAAGAAGTCCAAGAAGTCCAAGGGCGCCGAGAAGGCAAGACACGCGACGGGGTCAGATGTGCCCGTGCCGTCGTCGGGCGCCGCGGCCGATGACACCTCCGGCCCGAGGCCCAAGATGAAGAAGAAGCACTACGAGCGCGAGTTGCGGCGCCTGCAGGGCGAGCTCGTGGCCATGCAGGAATGGGTCAAGGCCTCTGGCGCCAAGGTCTGCATCGTGTTCGAGGGACGGGACACCGCAGGCAAGGGCGGCACGATCAGGCGGATCACCGAGCGGACGAACCCGCGGGTGTTCCGCCACGTGGCGCTGCCCGCCCCGACCGAGCGCGAGAAGTCCCAGATGTACGTCCAGCGCTACATGGCCCACTTCCCGGCGGCCGGCGAGATCGTGATCTTCGACCGCAGCTGGTACAACCGCGCCGGGGTCGAGCCGGTCATGGGCTTCTGCACCCCTGAGCAGACCGAGCGGTTCCTCGACATGGCGCCGGTGGTCGAGAAGGCGATGGTCGACACCGGCATCATCCTGATCAAGTACTGGCTCGAGGTCAGCGCCGACGAGCAGACCCGTCGGCTCGAGAGCCGGATCGACGACCCGCGCAAGATCTGGAAGCTGTCCGACATGGACCTGTTGTCCTACAGCCGCTGGTACGACTACTCCCGGGCCCGCGACGCCATGCTCGCCGCCACCGACACCTCGTGGGCGCCGTGGTTCGTCGCGAACAACGAGGACAAGAAGCGGGGCCGGCTCAACATCATCACCCACCTGCTCAGCCAGATCCCCTACGAGCCGCTCGCGCACCCGGGCGCGAAACTGCCCAAACGCCAGAGCGCCGGTGGCTACGTCGAGCCGAACCGGCCGCTCCACCACGTCCCGGAGGCGTTCTGACCGACGGCAGGGACCGGCCGGGGGCCGGTCAGTGCGGGGCGAGCCCACCGTGACCGGGGGGCGCCGGTTCGCGCTCGAGGACGGAGGTGACATCGCCAAGCTCGTCGCCGGCCTCGAGCAGCGGGCGCCGTTCGAACGCGAACCCGACCGCACCTTCGAGCGGACCGCCTACGACACCTTCGACTGGCGGCTCCACGCCGAGGGCACCGTGCTCGAAGACGAGCTGGTGATCGGTGGGTCCCCACCCCGAAAGGCCGACGCGCCGGTCGTGCGCCGGCTGCTGTGGCGCTCGACCGATACCGGCGAAGTGCTCGGACGCGTGGCCGTCGACAAAGTGCCCACCTTCGCCTGGGACCTCCCCGGCGGGGCGATGGCCGACCGGCTCGCGTCGATCCTCGAGATGCGAGCGCTGCGACGGCTCGTGACCGTCCACGTCGAGCAGATCAGCTTGCGGCTGCTCGACGGTGAGGGCAAGACCGAGGCACGGGTGCTGATCACCCAGGGCCGCGTGCCGGGCGCCGAGAAGCCGCTGACGCCGGTGGTCGAGGTCGTCCCCGTACGGGGCTACCCCCGGGCCGCCGCCCGGGTCACCGAGCTGCTCGCCGCTCAGGTCATGTTGCGGCCGGTCGAGCGGGGCGTCATCGGCGAAGCCCTCGCCCTGGCCGGCCTGCATCCCGGTGACTACCGCTCGAAGCTCGGGTTGCGCCTCGACCCCGCCGACCACGCTCTCGATGCGGTCGTCGCCGTGCTCCAAGCCCTGTTGGCCACCATGGCGGTCAACGAGCCGGGAACCCGCGACGATCTCGACTCGGAGTTCCTGCACGACTACCGGGTTGCGGTGAGGCGCACCCGTTCGGTGCTCGGCATGGCCAAGGGCGTCGTCCCCGGACCGCTGCTCGACCATCTGCGCCGCGAGTTCAGGTGGCTCGGCGACATCACGACGCCGACACGGGACTTCGACGTGTATCTGCTCACCTATCCGCAGTTCGAGGCGAGGCTGCCCGATTCGCTGCGGGCCGACCTGCGACCCCTGCATTCGTTTCTGGTCGAGCGCCAGCGGCGCGCGCACGCCCAGCTGGTCGGCGACCTCGACTCGAGTCGTTATGCCGCACTGCTCGACCGCTACCAGACGTGGCTCGCCGAGCCGCGTCGTGACACGGGTGCGACCGATGCCGTTCGGGTGCCCGATGCCGAGCGGCCCGCCGCCGAGTTCGCCGCCGCCCGAACCTGGAAGGCCTACCGGGGCCTCGTGAAGGACGGTCGCCGCATCACCCACGATTCGCCACCCGAGTCACTGCATGACCTGCGCAAGGACGCCAAGAAGCTCCGGTACGCGCTCGAGTGCTTCGGCAGTCTCTTCCCGGCCGAGGGGATCCGTCCCCTGGTCAAGGAGCTCAAGGGCGTCCAGGACGTGCTCGGCGAGTTCCAGGACTGCGAGGTCCAGAAGGGCTCATTACATGGGTTCGGCATCGACATGGTCGCCGAGGCCGGAGCGGGCTCGGCGCCGGCGCTGATGGCGATGGGGTACCTGATCGAACAGATCGACGAGCGTGAGCGTGTCGCCCGGGGCCAATTCGCCGAACGGTTCGGCCGTTTCGATGCCCACCGCAACCGCAAGCGGTTCCGCCGGCTCTTCGGACCGCAGTCCGCCGCGCGGATCGACAACCGGACCGACGAGAGCCGAGCGACGGGAGACGACGCATGAAGGTCCTGGCCACGTACAACATCAAGGGTGGGGTGGGGAAGACGGCCACCGCCGTGAACCTGGCCTATCTGGCTGCCGCCGAGGGGGCCCGGACACTGGTGTGGGACCTCGACCCGCAGGGTGCGGCGAGCTTCTACTTCCGGGTGAAGCCGAAGGTGAAGGGTGGGAGCGAGGCCCTGATCGCCGGGCGGCGTGACCTCGATCGGGCGATCAAGGGCACCGACTACGACAACCTCGACCTGATCCCCGCCGACTTCTCGTACCGCAACATGGATCTGGACCTCGACGAGGCCAAGAAGCGCATGCGCCGCATCGACCTGCTGTTACGACCGATGGCCAAGCACTACGACTACGTGTTCCTCGACTGTCCGCCGAGCATCTCGCTGGTGAGCGAGAACGTGTTCCGCGCGGCCAACGCCCTGCTGGTGCCGCTGATACCGACGACGCTCTCGATGCGCACGTTCGCGCAGCTCGACTCGTTCCTCGAGGACAACCCCGGCCGGGAGAAGCAGGTGGTCCTCGCCTTCTTCTCGATGGTCGACAAGCGCAAGAAGCTGCACCGCGAGCACGTCGAGACGGTCGGTCCCAGCCGTGCCGACGTGCTCGACGTGGCCATCCCGTCAGCCAGCGACATCGAGCGCATGGGGGTACACCGGGCACCGCTCCCGGCGTTCGCCCCCCGCTCGCGTTCAGCCGCCGCCTACCGGGCCCTGTGGGCCGAGGTCAAAGCCCGCCTCTGAGCCTGCCAGTCGCTGAGCGGCGCTGGACGCCTCCTCGCTCTTCGCCCTGCCCATGTCGGTCCTCCGGCGAAGGACGACTCACCAGGTCGAGAACGGGTGATGCGCCAGGTACTCGTTGTAATACCGGTCGTCATCGGTGACCTCGTCGCCACACCAGGGCGGCCTGGCGAACTCGGTCGTCTCGCTCGGCAGCTCGATCTCTGCCAGGACGAGGCCGGCATTGGCCCCTCGGAACACGTCGACGACCCATGACATCCCGTCCTCGCCGTGCACGGGATACCGGGTCTTGTCGATGACGTGGCGACCGCAGGCCTCGTAGAGCAGCTCGGCCACGTCACGCTCGATGGCGCACTCGGCCTCGCGGCGGGTCATCCCGACGCGGGGCCCCTTGACGGTCAACGAGAACCACCCCCGGCCGGGGACGAGACGAACGCGGACGCTCAGCCCCGGGGCGCTCTGCAGGTAGCTCTGGGCGATGTCACTTCCGTCGGTGTTGCCGGCGAGGGCAGACCCCTGATCGGAGACGAGGAACTTGCGCTCGCGTTCGTAGCCGTCCGGTGCGCTGGATTCGGCGCTCACACCGTCAGCAGACCTTGGCGCTCTTGTGGGGCCGGTGGGCGACGGCCGAACGCACCTCGGGCGGCAGCGCACCCAGCTCCTCACCCACGCGGTGGAAGTCGGCGACGAGCAGGTCGGCCATGTCGCGGCTGAGCCCCTCGCGCACCACCACGCGGAGCACCGCCACGTGCTCGGCGTCCTTTGCCAGGGTGTACGCGGGCACAATCCAGCCGCGGGCCTTCATCCTGGCGCTCACGTCGTAGGCGGTGAACCCGACCCCGTCGGCCACCTTGGCGCACACCAGGGGCAACGCGTTCGGCTTGCTCATCAGGTCGAGGTAGGGGCTGGCGTCGACCAGCTCTGCCAGGTAGGCCGCCGTGTCCGACAGGCGGGTCATGACGTCGACGTACCCCGCCCGGCCCATGCGCAGGAAGTTGTAGTACTGAGCGATGATCTGGCCGGCGCCCCGCGAGAAGTTGAGGTCGAAGGTGGGCTGGTCGCCGCCCAGGTAGTTGGTGTGGAAGATCAGCTCTTCGGGCAGCTGGCTCTTGTCCCGCCACAGCGCCCAGCCCACACCGGGGTACACCAGCCCGTACTTGTGGCCCGAGGCGTTGATCGACTTCACCCGCGGCAGGCGGAAGTCCCAGGCCAGGTCGGGCTGGGTGAACGGCGCCACGAAGGCGCCGCTGGCGCCGTCCACGTGCAACGGCACGTCGAGGCCGGTGCGCTCCTGTAGCCCGTCGAGCGCGTCGGACAGCTCGCCGATCGGCTCGAACTCGCCGGTGTAGGTGGACCCCAGGATGCCCACCACGCCGATCGTGTTCTCGTCCACCAGCGCCATGGCCATCTCGGGGTCGATGACCGTGCGCTCGGGGGTGATCGGCACGAAGCGGGGCTCGACGTCGAAGTATCGGATGAACTTCTCCCAGCACACCTGCACGGTCTCGCTCATGACCAGGTTGGGGCGGTCGGTGGGCTTGCCCGCCGCCGCCCGTTGCTTGCGCCAGCGCCACTTCATGGCCAGTCCGGCCAGGTGGATGGCTTCGGACGACCCCACGGTGGCCGTGCCCATGGCGTGCTCGGAGTCGTCGGCGTGGAAGAGGTCGGCCAGGATGCTCACGCAGCGGTTCTGGATCTCGGTGGTCTGGGGGTACTCGTCCTGGTCGATGCTGTTGACGTTGAGGCTCTCGACGATCAGCGCCTTGGCCTCGGGCTCCATCCAGGTGGTGACGAAGGTCGCCAGGTTCAGCGCGGGGTTGCCGTCGAGCGCCAGCTCGTCGTGGATGAGCTGGTAGGCCAGCCGGGCCGGCATGTCGCCCTCGGGCAGGCGGTACTTGGGGACCGGCTCGGACAGGGACCGGCTGCCATAGGCCGGGGCGAGCGAGTCGTCGGGGTCGTTCTGGCTGTGGGTGAACACGGCAACTCCCTTGATCGTCTGGTCGTCGGCGGAAGGGTAACCGAGCGGTGCGGAGCAACGGGCGGGCACCGGCAATACTCGCGCCATGCCTGATGCCGTCCACGCCCTCGCGGTGGCCCTCGGTGTGGTGCTTTCGGCCATGGTGCTGTTCTCGGCGCTGCAGACCGTGGTGCTGCCCCGCGGCGGGTACACGCGCATCACTCGCTTCGTCTTCGCGTTGGCCGACCGGGTGTTCGTGAGCCATGGGCAGCGCCGGCCCCTGCCGAAGCGCTTCTCGTCGCTCTACGCGCCGGTGGCCCTGGTGTCGCTGCCGTTCGTGTGGTGCATGCTCGTCACTCTCGCCTTCGCCCTCATCTTCTGGGGCCTCGACGCCGGCACCTTCTACGACGCCTTCGTGGTGAGCGGCTCGTCGCTGTTCACGCTCGGGTTCGCCAAGCCCGCCGGTGCCGGCCTCACCTGGCTCACCTTCATCGAGGCCACCGTCGGCCTCGGCCTCGTCGCGTTGTTGATCAGCTTCCTGCCCACCCTCTACGCCGCCTACTCCGACCGCGAACGAGGAGTGGGCCTGCTCGAGCCCCTCGTGGGCAACCCCCCATCAGGCGTCCAGATGCTCGCTCGTCTGCACTTCGCCCACTCGGTCGACGCCTCCACGGTCTGGTCGCCGGCATCGCAGTGGTTCGTGGCCCTGGCCCAGAGCCACACCGCGTTCCCCGCACTTTGCTCGTTCCCGTCGCAGCAGCCGAAGCAGTCGTGGGTCGTCACCGCAGGCGCCGTGCTCGATGCCGCCGCGATCCGCTTCTCGGTCTTCGACGGCAAGGCGCCCGTGATGGAAGACGAGGGGGCGATGGCCGCGGAGGCCCACGTGGCCGCGCCGGTGCTCGTGCTCGCCCACGGCGTCCCGGCGCTCGCCAGGGTGGCACGCAGCGCCGGGCTCGACGCGGAAGACCCAGCGCCGCTGGTCGACCTGGCCGCGTTCGTGGACGGTGACCTTCCCCCCATCTCGGTCACCCGTGAGGAGTACGACGCGGCCCTCGCCGCGCTGGCGCCGGTGCTCGGCGCCGTGGACGCCGAGCGCGGCTGGCGCCGGTTCGTCTGGCTCCGATCGGGTTACGACACCGCCCTCGTCGGCCTCGCCGGACGCACCAACGCGCATCCGGCGCCCTGGACCTCCGACCGCGCCCTCCAGGTCGGGCGACCCCGCTTCTTCAGCCGGCGCCCGCTGGACACCAGCCCCCACCGCTGAACACGGCTGGTTACGCTCGCCCGATGCCCCGCGACTCGTCGGACGCCAAACCACGACTCCCGATCCTCGAGGGCGTGCTGCCCATCGACCGGGCCCGCGTGCCCACCGAGGTGCTCGCCGGCGTGACCCTGGCCGCCCTCGCCATCCCCGAGGTGATGGGCTACGCCACGATCGCCGGAATGCCGGTGATCACCGGGCTCTACACGATTCTCGTCCCCATGATCGCCTTCGCCGTCTTCGGCTCGTCGCGCCACCTGGTGGTGGGCGCCGACTCGGCCACCGCGGCGGTCATGGCCGCCGGTCTCGTCGGCCTCGCCGCCACGGGCTCCACCCAGTACGTGGCCCTGGCGAGCCTGCTCGCCCTCATGGCCGCCGCCTTCCTGATCCTCGCTCGCATCGTGAAGCTCGGCTTCCTCGCCGACTTCCTGTCGCGCACCGTGCTGGTGGGCTTCCTCACCGGCGTCGGTATCCAGGTGGCGTGCGGCCAGGTGGGCGGCTTGCTGGGGATCCCCGAGGGCACCGGCATCACCGTGTTCGGCCGCACCGACAGCGGCACGGTCGGCAAGCTGGTCAGCACGCTCAAGGACGGCGCCGGCGACATGAGCATGACCACGGTCGCCGTCTCTGCTGCGGTCATGGTGGTGATCCTCGGCACGAAGTACGTGACCAGGAAGGTGCCGGGCGCCCTGATCGCCGTGATCGGATCGATGTTCGTGAGCTGGAAGTGGGACCTCGCCAGCCACGGGGTGGCCACCCTGGGCAAGGTGCCGGGCGGCCTGCCGAGCTTCGGGCTGCCCTCGGTGGCGTTGTCGGAAATCCCGGCGCTGGTCGGCACCGCGGCATCGATCTTCATCCTGATCCTGGCGCAGAGCGCGGCGACCTCGCGGGCCTATGCGGCGCGCTACAACGACCCGTTCAGCGAGAACGTGGACCTGATCGGCCTCGGCGCCGCCAACCTCTTCGCCGGCCTGACCGGCACGTTCGTCGTGAACGGCAGCCCCACCAAGACCCAGATGGTCGACGGTGCGGGCGGTCGCAGCCAGCTGGCCCAGGTGACCACCGGCGGGATCGTCCTGATCGTGCTGCTCTTCCTCACCGCCCCCATCCAGTACATGCCCACGGCGGTGCTCGCGGCAGTCGTGTTCCTCATCGGCATCGAGCTCGTCGACCTGCTCGGCATGCGCACGATCTGGCGCCTCCGGCGTGACGAGTTCGTCGTCGCCGCAATCACGGCCCTCGCCGTGGTGGTGCTCGGCGTCGAGCAGGGCATCGTGCTCGCCATCATCCTCTCGCTGCTCGATCACCTGCGCCGCTCCTACCGCCCGGCCACGTCGGTGCTGGTGCCCCACGAGGGCGACCCCGCCTGGCGAGCGGTGCCCCTCGCTGCCGGGGCCCGCACCCTTCCCGGCCTGGTGGTCTACCGGTTCGCCGGCACGCTCTACTACGCCAACGCCAACCACCTGATGGAAGACGTCACCATGCTCCTGGCCGACGACACCGACCCCATCCGCTGGTTCTGCCTCGACACCGCGGTGATGGCCGACGTCGACTACAGCGGCGCCCAGACCTTGCAGCAGGTGCACGGCGCCCTCGCCGAGCACCACGTGCGCTTCGTGATCGCCGAGACCCTCGACGACGTCCGCGCCCAGCTCGACCGCTATGGGCTCATCGACCTCATCGGCGAAGATGCCGTGTACCCCACCGTCTCGGACGCCGTCGCCGCGTACCGCCAAACCACCAGCTAGGAGCATCACCATGGCCACCCCGCCGGACCCCACGGAACCGTCAGCGCAGGCGTCGTCCCCCAAGCCGGCGGCCGCCAAGCAAACAGCCGCGAAGCCGGCTGCCGCCAAGCGAACAGCCGCGAAGCCGGCTGCCGCCAAGCGAACAGCCGCGAAGCCGGCTGCCGCCAAGCGAACAGCCGCGAAGCCGGCTGCCGCGAAACGGACGGTCGCGAAGCCGGCTGCCGCGAAACGGACGGTCGCGAAGCCGGCTGCCGCGAAGCCGGCTGCCGCGAAACGGACAGCCGCAAAGCGTGCAACTGCCGAGCCACGGCGTGCGGCGCCGTCGCCGGAGGATGAGCCGCACCAGCAGGCGCAGATGACCATCGACGAGCGCACCGCTTTCGGCAAGGCCGCCCGCGAGAAGGTGTCGCGCAAGAGCCACGGCGAGTGGGCGCCCGCCCCCGACCGGGCCGACCCGATCAGCTTCATGGAGGAGCAGGCCGCCACCCGGGTGCCCGAGCTCGTGCCGCTGCGCCACGGTCGCATGGCCGCCTCGGCGTTCGCCTTCTACCGGGGCGCCGCGCTCGTGATGGCGGCCGATCTGGCCGCCGGCCCGCACTCCGACCTCACCGTCCAGCTCTGCGGTGACGCCCACCTGGCCAACTTCGGGGCCTTCCGCTCACCCGAACGCAAGCTGGTGTTCAGCGTCAACGACTTCGACGAGACCCTGCCCGGCCCGTTCGAGTGGGATGTGAAGCGCTTGGCCGCCAGCATCGAGATCGCCGGGCAGTCCCGGGGCTTCCCCGCGACCATCACCGGCCCCATCGTCGAGCAGACGGTCCGGTCGTACCGCGAGGCCATGGCATCGTTCGCGGCCACCAGCAACCTCGACACCTGGTACACCACCCTCGACATCGAGGGCATCCAGGACCGCTGGGGAACCCAGATCAAGGCGAAGGAGACCGTCAGCCTCCAGAAGTCGGTCACCAAGGCGGAGTCGAAGACCCGGCTCCGGGCCCTGACCAAGCTCACCCACGTGGTCGACGGCGAGGTGCGCTTCCTGAGCAACCCGCCCTTGCTCGTGCCCTTCGAGGAACTGGCCGGGAGCGACACGGCCGGCATCCACGACGTGGTCGTCAACGCCCTCGAGTCGTACCGCGACACGCTCAGCGCCGACCGTCGCCACCTGCTCGGCACCTATCGGTTCGTCGAGTTGGCCCGCAAGGTGGTCGGCGTCGGGTCGGTGGGCACGCGGTGTTGGGTGGCCCTCTACCTCGGCCGCGACAACGACGACCCTCTGATCCTCCAGATCAAGGAGGCCGAAGCATCGGTGCTCGAGCGCTTCCTCGCGCCGAGCAAGTACCCCGAGCAGGGCCAACGGGTCGTCGAGGGCCAGCGCCTCATGCAGGCCGCCAGCGACATCTTCCTCGGCTGGGAGCGCATCCCCGGCACGCTCGCGCTCGACGGCCGCGACCACGACTACTACTTCCGCCAACTCTGGGACGGCAAGGGCTCGGCGGCGATCGAGACCATGACGCACCACATGATGGGCATGTACGGCGAGATGTGCGCGTGGACGCTGGCCCGGGCCCACGCCCGCTCGGGCGACCCCATCGCCATCACCGCCTACCTGGGGAAGAGCGCCGCCTTCGACAAGTCGATCGCCGCCTTCTCCCGCACCTACGCGGCCCAGAACACCAAGGACCACCAGGCCCTCGTCGATGCCATCGCCAGCGGCCGGGTCCAGTCCATGGCCGAGCCCGTCTGACCGGGCACGGAGTCCGTAGCCTCTGTGGGGTGCCCTCGGTGCCCGTCTCACTCGGCGCGAAAGCCGATGCGTCCCCGCCCGGTGCGTCGCCCGCCATGCCCGACCCCCGGCCGCTCACGGCTCCGGCCAACTTCCATGTGCTGGCCAAGCCCACCGGGCCCATCTGCAACCTCGACTGCGAGTACTGCTTCTTCCTTTCCAAGGAGGCGCTGTACCCGGGCGACCGCTTCCGCATGTCCGACGACCTGCTCGACACCTACGTGCGCCAGCTCGTCGAGTCACAGGACGCCCCAACCGTCACGATCGCCTGGCAGGGCGGCGAGCCCACGCTCATGGGCGTCGACTTCTTCCGTCGGGCCGTCGCCCTGGCCGAGGTCTACAAGCGCCCCGGCCAGACCCTCGAGCACAGCATCCAGACCAACGGCACGCTGCTGACCGACGGGTGGTGCGAGCTGCTGGCCGAGCACGAGTTCCTGGTGGGCATCAGCATCGACGGCCCGTCCGCCATGCACGACGCCTACCGGGTCGACAAGCGGGGCGAGCCCACGTTCGACAAGGTCATCCGTGGCCTCGACCTGCTGAAGGCTCACGGCGTGGACTGGAACGTGCTGTGCACCGTCAACGCCGCCAACCAGCACCACCCACTCGACGTCTACCGCTTCTTCCGCGACGACCTGGGCGCCGAGCACATCCAGCTCATCCCCATCGTCGAGCGCGACAACGACACCGGGTTCCAGGAAGGCGAGCGCGTCACGCACCGCTCGGTCGATCCCGAGGCGTGGGGCCGGTTTCTCATCGCGGTCTTCGACGAGTGGCTGCGCCACGACGTGGGCTCGGTGTTCGTGCCCCACTTCGACGCCGCGCTCGCCTCGTGGGTCGGCGCCCCGGCATCGCTGTGCATCTTCGGCGAGACGTGCGGCAACGCGGTCGCCCTCGAGCACAACGGCGACCTCTACTCGTGCGACCACTTCGTCGAGCCCGACCACCTGTTGGGCAACATCACGACGACGCACCTCGTGGAGCTGATGGCGTCACCGCAACAGCGGGCGTTCGGCGAGGCCAAGCGCGACACGCTGCCCCAGTACTGCCTCGACTGCGAGGTGCGCTTCGCCTGCCACGGCGAGTGCCCCAAGAACCGCTTCACCCTCACGCCCGACGGCGACCCCGGCCTCAACTACCTCTGCGCCGGCTACAAGGCGTTCTTCACCCACATCGACGGGCCCATGAAGCTGATGGCCGACCTGCTGCGGGCCGGCCGCTACGCCGACGAGGTCACGGGCATCTTCGCCCGCGCCGGACGAAACGACCCCTGCCCCTGCGGCAGCGGGCGCAAGGCCAAGCTCTGCCACGGCCGGTGAGCCGCCCATCGTCCGTCCGCCGTCGGCTCCGACCTGTCGGGCTGCGACCTCACGACGGTGTCCACCATCGCAGGGAGCTTGCGGCATCTCCCCCCGCTGCGTCCAGGCGCCCTGACGTCCGCGCTGGTCAGGTTCCCGCGAGCGGGCGCACCCAGTCGAGCCCGGGGAAGCGGGCGAAGTCGCGGTCGAGCGATGCGAGCGAACAGCCGTGTTCCAGGGCGAGCGCGGCCAGGTAGGCATCGGCGGCGAGGTCGCCACCCGCATCGGCCTCGACCACCAGGCGCTCGAAGAGCACGAGGTGCTCCTCACCAGGAACGAGGGTGACGTGGTGGGGTTGGGCCCGTACCGCGCGGAGAAAGGCGAAGACGTCTTCGACCGGGGTGGGGGCCTCGAACACCCTGCGGTTGGTGGCGAGCCGCACGAACGACGCCCACACCGTGTCGGGAACCGTGAAGGGCTCATCACCCTCGATGACGGCGTCGAACCACGCCCGGACGGCCCCGTGCTGGGGATGGTCGCCCCGATGGGCGACGAGGACGACGTTGACGTCGAACAGGATCACCGGAGCTGCTCGAACGGGACCCCCTCGTCGAGGACCTCGACGAAGGCCCGGTTCGACGTGATGTCCACCCCCGGCCGCAGGCCACCCGTGCCCCTGAAGACGGGCACCTCGGGCCGCGGTCCCCTCGATGCGTCGCGCGCCAGTTCGTGGCGGAGCGCCTCCTCCACCAGCTGACCCAACGTGAGCTGCTGCTCGGCGGCCCGACGCTTGGCGATCTTCAGAAGGACATCATCGATCGCCAGCGTGGTGCGCATGATGCCCAAGATAACGCATCACCTGCATCAGGTCCACCAACCGGGGCCACCAACCGGGGCCACCCTGGTTGCGCAGGTCGGCAGAAACGTCAGCTCAAGATGTTGACGGCGTTGGCGATCACCAGGCTCAGGATGGTCACCGAGACGATCGACTGCAGGGCCATGGCGAGCTTGGCCCAGTGCGCGAGCGGGAGCGTGTCGGTGGGGCTGAAGGCCAACGCGTTCGTGAACCCCAGATAGAGGTAGTCGACGAACACCGGCCGCCAGCCATCGGGAGCGAGCTCGGGGTTGAGCTGCTGGGGGAAGGCGAAGTCGGGATGGGTCGCCTGGTGGTGCAGGCGACCTGCGGGCCCACCGCCGTCGACGTGCCAGTAGAGGAACGTGAACGCGAGGTTGTTGTAGATCCACACGATGGCGCCGGTCCGCAAGAGGTCGCCGGCGCTGTCGATCGTGGGCCCGCCGGGCAACAGGAGCTCCACCAGTTTCACGGTGGCGAACCCCGCGCCGCCCACGAGCACCACGATCAGGGCGATCGACAACTGCCGGATCACGGCCGATCGACGGTCGATGCGGCCGGGGTCCGCCACCACCAGGCCCACGAGGATCGCTGCTTCGAGAGCGGGGATGAGCCATCGGGGGCCGCCGCTCAGCCGTTGAGGCATCAGGAACGGTAGGACGATCGCCACCAGGAGGGCGAGCGTCGGGGGCAGCCGGCGCTCGCCGCGCGGGTCGTCGGCCCGGTCGTCGCTCTCGTCCGTCTCGTGGGCCTCGGTCATGGTCAGCGACTCCCGGCCCGATCACTCACGACGGCGCCGGCGTGACGGGCCCGGGACCCTCGAGGGTGGCCGCCCCGGCGTCGTCAGCCATGCCCGGAGACGATCCGGCCCGGCGACGGATGGCGAAGCCGATCAGCGGGAAGAGCAGCACCGAGAGCATGCCCGCCCCGACGAGCGCGGCAGCGTTCTCGGGCTTCATGCGGCCCGTGTCGAGCCCGATGCCGGTGATGACCACGACGAGGGGCAGGGCCGTGGCCGAGAAGAAGGCGAGCGCCGCCCGGTCGGGGCGCGGCAGGTCCTTGCGATAGAGCAGTAGCGCCGGCAGGCCGCGCACCACCAGGAACAGCGCGAGGAACAGAGGGACGCGCAACAGGGTGGTGGGGTCGCTGGTGAGCGCATCGAGGTCGAACTTCATGCCGCTCACCACGAAGAAGATGGGCACGAGGAACCCGAAGCCGATGGCTTCGAGCTTGCTCCCGACATCGTGCTGGTCCTCGCCTGCGGTGAACAGCCGCACGATGATGCCGGCGGCGAACGCACCGAGCAGCACGTCGAGGCCGAGGTGCGAGGCCACCCAGACGAGGCCCACGACCATCAGCACCGCTGTCCGCACGGGCAACTGCGCGCTCGAGTTCAGGTGCTTCTGCATCAACCCGACGACTCGCGGTGAACGGGCGCGGGTGGCCACGAGCGTGGCGCCGACCGCCAGGACGATGAACACCACGAGCAGGAGGGCAGTGGCACCCGGGTTGTCACTCGTGAGCAGCAGGGCGATGGCGACGATCGGAAGGAACTCGCCAACCGTGCCGACGGCGAGGACGAGCGCCCCGAACTCCGACTCGAGGGCGTCGGCATCGCGCAGCATCGGCAGCAGGGTGCCGAGGGCTGTGGTGGTGAGGGCCAGGCCGATCAGCAGGTCGGAGATGGCAAAGCCGGTGACCACGAGCACGGCGGCCACACCCAGCGCCACCGCGAGCGAGACGAACCACCCGATGGTCGCCCGGTTGAGAGGGCGCCCCTTGATGCGGTCGAGGTCGATCTCGAAGCCGGCCAGGAACATGAGGAAGCTGAGGCCCAGGTTGCCGAAGCTGGCCACGACGGTCGTCACGCTGGCCCAGCCGAGCACCTGTTGGCCGATGAGGATGCCGAGGCCGATCTCGAGCACCACGCCCGGGACCCGGAACCGCTTCAACCACTCGGCCAGAAGCGGCGCGAGTACGGCAACGACGATGATCAGGGTCAACGAGGAAGCGCTGGTGGAGTCCATCCCGTCAGGACGCTAACCCGTCGCTGACGCCCGCCTCCGGAGCGCCATAGGCTCTCGGCCAGCCATGGCCACGACGACCGCCGCCGAGGGACCACCGGCCGGGGTTCTCCCCGTGCTCACGTCGGTGATCCAGCGGCGCTGGACGTCGTCGGTGTTCGGCATCGTGGCCGAGGGGTCGGTCCGCCGCCGCCCGAGCGACGTGGCGAGAGTGCTCACCGCCCTGGTGGTGGTGGGCCTCACCGCCGCCGCCGCCCAGGTGGGCACCTCGATCGAGAAGGGCGTGCTCGACTTCCTGGCCAGTCTTCCCGACAGCCTCGGGAGCCTGTTCGCCTTCCTCTACGGGCTCGGCGTCGTGGTTGCCGCGGTGCTCGTGGTCACCGCGCTCGTCGCACGCCGCCCGCGTCTCCTTCTGACCCTGCTCCTGGCGGGTGGGCTGGCCTGGGCCGTCTCCGAGGG
The DNA here is from genome assembly GCA_041918615.1 of Acidimicrobiales bacterium. Taxonomy (GTDB): domain Bacteria; phylum Actinomycetota; class Acidimicrobiia; order Acidimicrobiales; family DATDAH01; genus JAEUJM01. The sequence continues at coordinate 4,366 of JAYRVH010000058.1, read as the reverse complement.
CCTCGCTCATCTGATCGACCTCCCCGACGCGCTCGCCGACGCCGGCGCCCAGCTCCATGGCCACCGACCGGGCTTCCCGGTCGTGCCCCTCGCGGCGGTGGCCGCGGTGATCCTCGCCGCGCGGCCCTACCTCACCCGCCCGGCCCGCCGCCTCCTCGAGGCCGTGTTCTGGTTGAGCGCGCTGAGCGCGATCTGCCTCGCCGCGGGCCTTCCCGGGGCGGTCCTGGCCAGCCTGGTCCTGGGGTGGGGAATCGCGGCGCTCGCCCACCTGGGTTTCGGCTCGCCCGCGGCCACGCCTTCGCTGCGCCAGGTCACGGGGTCGCTCCGTGAACTCGGCGTGGACGCTGCGGGGCTCGAGCTCGCCGACTGCCAGACATGGGGTCGCACCCGGTATCGGGCCGGTGAGGACGGGCGCCTGAGCGTCGAGGTGGTCGGTCGGGATGGCACCGATGCCCGGCTGTTCGCCAAGCTCTGGCACTTCCTCTGGTACAAGGACTCGGGGCCGACCCTGTCGTTGACCCGAGAGAACCAGGTCGAGCACCAGGCCTACGTCCTGCTCCTCGCACAACGGTCGGGTGCCCGCCTCCCCGACGTGGTGGCCGCGGGCGTGGCGGGCGCGCGGGACGACGCCGTCCTGGTGGTCCGCAACCCAGGCGGGGACCCACTCACCGAGGTCGAGCCGGAACGCATCACCGATGCCGTGCTCGACGACGCCTGGGCCAACCTGGGCCGCCTGCACGAGGCGCACATCGCCCACGGCAACATGAGTGCCGGCAACACCCGCCTCGCTGAAGACGGCACCACCGGTTTCGTGGACCTCACGGACGCGGTGACGTCGGCCTCCGGTGACCGCACGCGACTCGACTGCGTGCAGCTGCTCGCCACCACCGCGGCGCTCGTGGACGACGAGCGGGCCCTCGCCGCCACCGAACGAGCCCTGGGCCACGACGAGGTCGCGGCACTCTTGCCGCTGCTCCAGCCGACCGCGCTGTCGAGCGCGGCGAGACGAGAGCTTGCCGACCCCAAGGCGGCACTGGCAGGCCTGCGCGAGGCCGGCGCCGAGCGCACGGGCACCGAGACGCCGAGGCCGGCCACGCTCCGCCGGTTCTCCCTCGCAAGCATCTTCCTGGCCGTCGCGTTCGCCTTCGGCCTCTACCTGCTCGTGGCGCAACTGGCCGGCGTGGCCGCGATGGGCGACATCTTCAGGGGGGCGATCTGGGGGTGGGTCGCGCTCACCTTCTTCCTGGCGGTGCTCCCCCCGTTGCCCCAGTCCGTCGCGATGCTGGGCTCGGTCGCCACCCCGCTTCCTCTCGGCCCGGTCGTCGCGGTGCAGTACGCCCAGGCCTTCACCGGCCTCGTCGGCGGCACCGCGGGCAACGCCACGCTCTCGATCCGGTTCTTCCAGAAGCGCGGCCTGGCCCCTGCCGTCGCCGTCAGTTCCGGTGTGTTGAACTCGCTGGCGGGATTCCTCACCCAGGCGGTGCTGGTGATCGTCGGGGTGGCCGTGACGGGGCTGTCCTACGGGCTGAGCACCAGCAGCAGCGGCGAAGGGGCCCCCACCTGGCTGATCGCACTCGTCCTCGTCCTCGTCATCGCGCTCGTGCTGGCGGTGGCCGTACCGCGGCTGCGCCGCAGGATCCGCAACGTCGTCGAGAGCCAGATCAGAGAGGCGGTCGCGAACCTGCGGGGCATCCTGTCCACGCCCCGCAAGGCCGTCGAGCTCTTCGGCGGGAACCTCGTGTCGCAGATCATCTTCGGCATGGTGCTCGGCGCGGCCCTGCACGCCTACGGCGAGTCGCTCCCGCTCATGCAGCTCATCGTGATCAACAGCTTCGCCTCGTTCATCGGCGGGGCGGTGCCGGTGCCGGGCGGCATGGGCGTGACCGAAGCGGGCCTCATCGCCGGCTTCACCGCCGCCGGCATCCCCCAGGCCGAAGCCGTCGCCGCCACCTTCACCGCCCGCATGTTCACCACCTACCTGTCGCCGATCTGGGGCTGGTTCTCCTTCTCCTGGCTCCGCAAGCACGAGTACGTCTGACCCTCGGATTGCCGCGAAGACGAGGCACGACTGTCGGAACAGGGTCCCCTCGGAAACCGGAGCGCAGGAGCGTACGAGCGCACTGATCCCACGAAGAGGCCGGCCGGACCGACCGGGCGGCAGTTCAACCGGTGAAGGTGGGGGCGACGGCGATCGGCGGGGCCGGGGTCGGGGGTGGCGGGGCCGGGGCCGGGGCTGGCGGGGCCGGGTCTGGCGGGGCCACCGCTGCGACCTCGACGGCACCGATGTCGCAGCCGGCGCCAGCGCTGCGGGGGGCGCCCCGCTGATCCTTCGTGATCTCGCGGAGGCAGCCGCCGCGGAAGGGGAAGGAGACGGCGTCGATGAGGGGGGACCCAGGGTCCGGCGCCATCGTCGGCGTCGATCCTCCGTTGTCCGACAGGACCCCCAGGTCGGGGTCGGAGCCATCCGAGGTGTTGCCTGCGCCCGCGAACCCGCAGGAGCCATCGGTGTCGTAGCTGGTCTCGGCATCGGTCGGTTGATCCACAGCGCACCCGGGACCGCCGATCGCACCCGCCAGCACCGACAGGGTGCTCCGGAGGCGAGGGGTGACGACATGGGCACCAGCCGGCGCCTGGTTGCCCTCGAGCGTCGAGTAGATGAGCCACATCGACGTGCCCGGGGCCGACACGGCCCCACCATCCACCCCGGCCCGGTTGGCGGTCAGCGTCGAGTTCAGCGTCCACACGGCCCCGTCGGCCGAGATGGCTCCCCCGCTGCCCTCGGCCTCGTTACCCGCGATCGTCGAGTACCCGACCAACACGATGGCGTCACCCCTGCTTTCCGACGACCGGAGACCGGCCCAGGCGCCGTCGAGCCAGGCGGGGTCGTCGGGTGTGGAAGCCCGGCTCACGGAGAAGGCGCCGCCGTCGCCCGTCGCGCGGTTCCGCTCGATGTCGCTCTCGTCCACGGACAGCCCTCCGGTGGCGTGGACCGCGCCGCCGTCGCCTCCGGCCACATTCTCGGAGAGCGTCACGTGGTCGAGCAGGACGTGGCCCTGCGAGTCGATGGCGCCGCCGTCACCGCCGCGTTGGGCAGCACCGAAGACCAGCGACAGGTCGACGATGGTGAGGTCGGCATCGGTCGTGACCACGAGGTGCCGGTGAGCACCGGCACCGTCCAACGCGTGGCCCTGCCCGTCGATGCGCAGCGGCTGGGAGCCACTGTAGATGGGGTCGCCCGCGCCGATGATTTCGATGTCGTCGTCGAGGACCACGGTCTGGAGTCCCGACACGTTTGCGGACAAGCCGGTCAGCGCGGCGCGGTACTGCGCCTCGGTCGACACCGTGATCTCGGTCTCGGGAGCGGCGACCGCTGCGGGCGCGGCACCGGCGCTCGATGCCAGCCAGACACAGGGAACTGCGCCGATAAACCCGGCAAAGAACCACAGCGAGGCGCTGCGCATGGTCCCAAACCTACTCACCGACGGCGAGGGTTCTTCCTCGTCGGTCATCTCGTCGAGTAGGAGCCGGGCGGTCAACGTCCCGTCGTGGTCGTTACAACGGGTCGCCGTCGACCTGACAGCCCCTCTGGGTGTCGAGGTGCCACCGGCTCCACGGCCAGGTGCCCTCCACCTCCACCTCAAGGGCGAAGCTGAGCACGATGCGGATCACCACGATCATCCCGAGCACGGCCACGCTCTCGAAGGTGGGGTCGACCACGATCGTGCGCACGATGTCGCCGATGATCAGCACCTCGAGCCCCAGCAGGATCACCCGGGCCAGGCTCTGGCGGAGGTGCTGGTAGGCGCCGGGCCGGGTGGTCGGCCGCACCATCGCCATCGCGTAGACGGCCAGGGCCACGAACCCGCCGATCACCATGATCGCCACCCCCAGCGCCTCGACCCCCTTGACCACGTCCGAGATGAAGTCGTCGTAGGTCACGCGGTTGCCAGGATCGTCGACGAGTTCTGCGGGCTCACGCCCACAGTCTGGTCGGTCGCCCGGCCGAACGGCGCGAGGCTCGACCGATGGACGGGATCCGCTTCGAGTTCCGGGCCGAGCGTCGCGAGGGCCGCCAGGAGGACACCGGGTATCTCGATGGGCAACGTCGGCGCCCCTGCCTTCGAACCGTCCGAGGGTGAGTGCCCGCAGTTCCCCGGCAGCGTGCGGGTGCAGAGCGCCACGAGCAGGCTCGACGACGGTCTGCGATCACTCTTGCGGTGACGGGAGCGGTTCCTGCTTCCCTGCCATCTCGTCGAGCAGCAGGCGGGCGGCCCAGAAGAAGCAGAGGCCGCCGAGGAAGGTGCCGCTGTTCGCCAACGAGGCGTCGAGCAGGTCGCCCGTGTCGGGCACCACGTAGGCGGCGATG
>JAYRVH010000057.1:0-68346 GCA_041918615.1 Acidimicrobiales bacterium | reverse complement strand
TTGTCGAGCTCACCGGCCTCGCGTAGGGCGCCGACGACGTCGGCGACGAGGTCGTCGACCGACTGGAGGGCTTCGAGGGTGGCCCGGTAGGCCGCGGTGATCCCCGGGAGCTCGTTCTGGCCCCAGCGGGCCGCGAACCAACTGCGCACGTAGGTCGGTTTGTCCGACAGGTCGGCCTCGCCGAACGACGGCGAGGCCGGCAGTACCTCGTCGGCCATCGTCCCCGCGTAGTCCCGCGACGGCGCCGGCGAGGAACCGTTCGGCGCCGTCGGCCCCAGCCCCGCGTGCGGGGCCCTCGGCCAGATGTTCACGAAGAACGGCTGTGGGCGCTCGGCGAACCGACCGACGTCGGCCACGGCCCTCTGGGCGAGCACGTCGGTCGAATACACCTCGGGGGACGGCCCGAAATGGCGCAGCGTCCCGTTGTCGAACACGTCGAAGTCGAAATAGCTGAGGTCCCTGATGCCGGCGTCGGGGAGCCCGAACCAGTCGTCCCACCCGGGCGGCACGTCGGGGCCCGCGGTGCCACAGATGGGGCTGGTGCTCCCGTAACAGTTCATGTACTTGCCGACATGAGCGGTCGCGTAACCGCCGTCACGCAACCAGGTCGCCAGCGTGTTCGTGTGGTCGAGCGCGGTGTAACCCCCGTTCGGGAGGGCGTTGTCTCTGACCCCGTGGTTGTGGCTGTACTGGCCCGTCAGCAGCGTCGCACGCGACGGGCAGCACAACGGGAACGTCACGAACGCGTTCGAGAACGTCGTCCCCTGGTCCGCCAGGAGACGCTGCACCTGGGGCATCACCCGCATCGACTCGAGCGTCTGGTCATCGGTGAGGATCACCACGATGTTCGGCGGGTCGTTCCCGTGCGCCACCTCCAACCGGTACAGCGCCATGGCCACCTGCGCCCTCGTGACCCGCCCGCCCGGCCGCAACGTGCCATCGGACCGGGCGCTCACCACACCCCGGGCCACCAACCAGTCGAACGCGCCCTGAAACACCGCACCAGCAGCCACGTCACTGAACGGATGAACCGGCGAGCCCGACGGCGAACCCGCCCACCGCCACAACGCCAAACCCATCAACGACCGGACAACCGGCTCGCCCGGCCCGAACGTGCGGTCATGAACCGGCTCCATCACACCACGATCGACCACCCAGTCGACCGCACGACGGTACCCAGTCCCCGATGGCACATCGACAAGGTCGGCCGTCGGCACCCCCACGGGACGGCCGGCCCGCCGCCACAGCACCTTCGCCAACTGCGCACGGGTCATCGACGCCTCAGGCCGGAACGCACCGCCGGCCGAGAGGGAAAACGTCCCCGTCTCCAATGCCCAGAGCACCCCCGCCCGATACCACGCGTCGGCAGGAACGTCGGGCGGAAGGGCCGACGCCTCCCCCGGGACGGCACGCCCGATCGCCGCAGGCACCGAAGCGAGCAGCACCAGGCACGCGAGCGTCGGAACGAAGAGCACCGCCCGCCAACGCATCCGACGACCGTAGCAGCGGGATCCCCCGCCTGCGAGGGAACCGGGGCCAACCGTTGTCCGCCCGCCACCACGGGACGCGTAGAGCTACATCACGGCTCCTGACCCGGCCGCTACGAGGTCGGCCCGCGGGCACCAAGCCCGCCATGATGGCGCGGAATGTGGTTCGATGACGGTGACCAACCCACCGGACGCACGGAGCACCCGCCATGAACCTGATCCGAACCCATCGATGCACCCGCTGGACCGTTGCCATCGCCTGCGGACTCCTGGCCGTGGCCGGCCCGGCGACGGCGAGCGCCTCGGTGTCGGGACGAGCAAAGCAGTGCCAGGGTCGCGTCGTCACCGTCGACCTCGGTGCCGGGCAGGTCCCCACCGCGGGATCGGACGTGATCCAGGGCACGGAAGGGTCGGACAAGATCAACGCCGGCGCCGGCAACGACTTCGTCTGCGCGCTCGGCGGTGACGACCTGGTGAACGCCGGTCCCGGCAGCGATTGGGTCCGCGGCGGCGCCGGCGGCGACACGCTCAACCTGGGAGGCGGGCCGGACTCGGGGTGGGGCGGTAACGGGCCCGACATCCTGCGGGGCCAGAACGGCTGGGACTTCCTGATCGGCGGGCCCGGCGACGACCACTACGAGGGTGGTCCCGGGTTCGACATCTGCGGGCCCGACCAGACCGCCGCCGACACGGGGTGTGACGCCTACCCCGGCGAGTAGCGACGCTCGACGAGCTACAGATCACGTCGAACGCCGCCAGCCCCACGTGTACCGGGGGCGGACGCTACTGGCTCGACCTCAGCGGAGGACCGACCAGTACAGGATGCCGAAGGCGATCGACAGGAAGCCGATCACGATGCCCGCGGTGGCGAGGCCGTCGCCGCCCTGCGTGCCGCCGGACTCCTTGATCTGGTTCTTGGCCATGAAGCCGAGAACGATGCCGACGATCGAGCCGATACCGCAGAGGAGACCGACGCAGCTCGCCACCAACGACCAGACGGCCATCTGGTTGTTCGGCGCGGAGGCGCCCGGCATGGGTACAGGGGGTGGCGTGTTCGACATGGTGGTGCGCTCCTTGCTCGGTTTGGACGCACGCTAGCCAGTTCTCGCAAGCCGGGCCGGTAGCGCGGCACTACCGTGGGGCCAGGTCGGTCGTGCGTCCGACCGACGGGGGGATTGGACATGGCCACACCGGGCACCGATGGCGCCTCGGGCGCGAGTCCGGCACCCCGGGGGATCGCCGTCGCGGAGCGCCTGTACTTCGGCGTGATCGCCCTTGCCGCGCTGTTCGTCTCGTGGCTCGGATGGGCGGCCCCGGCAAGGATGGACGAGTCGTTCACGTGGGCGTCGCTGCCGACGCTGCACGCGGAGTTCGTGGGTGCGCTCTACGCCTTCGGCGGCGTCTACATGGCCTGCTGCGTGGGTGCCCGCTACCGACGGCAGGTCGCCCCGGCCATCCCCGCCGTCATCATCTTCACCGGCCTCCTGCTGGCCTCGATCGCCCACCGCGACCTCTTCTCCGGCAAGGACGTCGTGACCTGGCTGTGGTTCGCATGGTTCGCCGCCAGCACCCTTGCGTTCGCGTTGCTGAGCCTGGCGGTCCTCACCCGCGGTCGCACAGGGGCCACACCCGTCGCGACCTGACAATCGCCTGCCGGCACCCTCACGATCCGTACCGGTCACCTACACCGACTCTGCTTCCTCGGCGAGGGCCATCCAGGCGTCCTCGGCCGCCGCCAGTTCCTGGCTGACGGCCGCCTCCTCGGCACCGAGGCGGGTCAGTTCGACGTGGTCGGTGGCGGCCGCCACCAGCTGGTCGTGGATGCGGTCACGTCGTCGGCTGAGCTTCGCCACCTCCTTCTCGGCATCTCGCATCAGGCGGGTCAGCGTGCTCCGAGACCGCGCCTTGGGCGCCTGTGGCCCAGACGGCTTCGTCGGCTGGGTGACACGCTCGCCTGGTCCGCCCTTCCCCCGCTTGCGAGCGGCGGCCCGCTCCCGGGCCCAGGCCTCGTAGCCGCCGATGCGTCGCGCCGCGGTGCCGGCGCCGTCGAGGACGATCACCTCCTCGACGGTGCGCTCGAGGAAGGCCCGGTCGTGCGACGCGACGACGAGGGTGCCGGGCCAGTCGTCGAGGAAGTCCTCGAGCACGCGGAGGGTGTCCAGGTCGAGGTCGTTGGTGGGCTCGTCGAGCAGCAGGACGTTCGGCTGACGCATCAGCACCTGCACGAGTTGCAGGCGGCGCCGCTCGCCACCCGACAGCAGCTCGACGGGGGCCTTCTGGGCGTCGGAGTCGAACCAGAAGCGCTCCATGAGCCGAGCCGCCTGCCAGCTGGGCTCGCGATCGTCGCCGGCGATGACCTCGCGCACCCGCAGCCCGGGTGTGAGCTCGCGACTGGTCTGGTCGTACAGCGCGAGCTGCACGGTCGAACCGGTCTTCATCATCCCGGCCTGCGGTTCCAGGGTGCCGGCCACGAGCCCGAGAAAGGTGCTCTTGCCGGCGCCGTTGGCACCGACCACGCCCAGCCGGTCGCCGGGACCGAGGAGCAGATCGACATCAGCGAGCAGCGGGTCCTTGCCCGGGTAGGCAAAGCTGACACCCTTCATCTCGATCACCGAGTTGCCGAGCCGGGGCATGCCGAGGTGCAGGTCGAGGTCGGCCGAGCGGACGTCATCGACCCGGACGACCTGCTGGAGCGTTTCGGCACGGACGATCCGGGCCTTCGACTTCGACGTCCGGGCTGGCGCGCCGCGGCGCAACCAGGCCAGCTCGCGCTTGGCCAGGTTGGCGCGGACGGACTCGGCCGCCTCCGAGCGCGCCGCGCGCTCGGCGCGGCCCTGCAGGTAGCCGCTGTAGCCGCCGTCGTGGAGGTACGACCCGCTGCGGTCGATCTCGAGGATGCGGGTGGTGACCCGGTCGAGCACATGGCGGTCGTGGGTGACGAGCAGGAGCCCGCCCCGGTAGTCGGCGAGCCACTCCTCGAGCCACGCGATGGCGTCGATGTCCAGGTGGTTCGTGGGCTCATCGAGGATCAGCAGGTCGCTGTCCGCCGACAGGGCGCGGGCGAGCGCCGCCCGTTTGCGCTGACCACCGGAGACGTCGTCGATGTCCATGCCCAGGATGGGGCTGAGGCCCAACTGGTCGAGCACCGCCTCGGCCCGCCAGTCGCCGCCCACCACCTCACGCACGGTTCCCGCACCCAGGTCGTCGCCCTGGTCGAGTACGGCGATGGCGATGTCGGCGCCCCGCCGCACCGTGCCCGCCTCCGGCGCGAGGTGCCCCGCCAACACCCGCAACAAGGTCGACTTGCCCGACCCGTTGAGGCCCACGACCCCGATCCGGTCGCCCGTGGACATCGTGAGGGAGAGGTCCTCGAAGAGGGGCCGCCCGGGCCGGCTCATGGCGAGCCCGTGCGCGTCGATCAGGATCATGCTCAGCGCAGCTCGACTCCTACCTGGACGACCGTGGGGCGGTCGTCAGTGTGCCAGCAGCCCACCCAGGAATGACCGACCCGGGTCTCAGGCGCGTTCGGAGTCGAAGGGGCCGGAGAGGCCGGCGAGCCCGAGCCCGGTGGGCGCTACTCGATCTACACGGCGCCGGTCTTCCCCGACGACGACGCCGTGGCGGTCGACGTGCAGGGGCGGGCCTGAGCAGGGCCCGTTGGCGGACAACCGCGGCGGCAGGATCGACCGAAGTGAGTACCGTGCCGGGAATGACCGGGACCCGCGAGTCGGCCGTCGCCGAGGCGACCGCTCGCTTCGCGTCAGGCGAGGACAGGGCCCTCGACGCGCTGTACACCGCCCACCGGTCGCTCGTGTACTCGTACTGCGGCCGAACGCTCGACGCGGCACGCGCCGCCGACGCCACCCAGGAAGTGTTCCTGGCCGCGTGGCGGTCCCGCGAGCGTTACCGCCCCGACGCCGGCACGCTGGCCGGCTGGTTGCTCGGCATCGCCCGATTCAAGGTGATGGACGCCCTGCGCACGGAAGGCCGGCAACCCTCGCCCGCGCGGGAGCCCTACGCCTCGACGAGCGACCCGGTCTTCGAGCCCGGTGACGTGACGTCGATCGGCGAGCGCATGTTGGTGGCCGAGGCGATGACGGCCCTGCCGGAGCGCGCCAGGGAGATGGTTCGCCTGGCCTTCTTCGAAGATCTCACCCACGCGCAGATCGCCGAGCGCTGTGATGTGCCGTTGGGCACCGTGAAGAGCGACATCCGGCGCGGCCTCGAGCAGATGCGCCGCCACCTGGGAGGCTTCGACCATGCCGCGAGATGACGAGGCGTCAGGCGTGGACACGGCCGTGTTCGATCGGGTCGTCAGGATCGCCACCCAACTCGACGACGCCGACTTCGAGCGGTCGGAACCGCCGCCGGGGCTCTGGGATCGGATCTCGGCGTCGATCGACCCGCCGGCGGAAGCTGTCTCGGGGGAACCGGGGGTCGCACCGGCCACGGTGGTGTCGTTGGATGATCGCCGATCACGGCGAATGCACCGGCTGCTGGTCGCCGCCGCTGTTCTCGCAGTCGCGCTGGCCGCCGGCCTGCTGATCACGCGGTTGGACCCGTCCCCCACCGACTCTGTCGTGGCGAGCGCGTCGCTCCGCCCACTGGAGGGAACGGCCACCGCCGACGCTCGATTGGTGCGGCAGGACAGCGATCTGCGCCTCGTCGTCGAGCCCCATGACATGTCGGCGGCGCCCGCGGGCCAGCACTATGAGCTGTGGCTCCTGGACCGGTCGGCGGACGAGCCCGTCTCGCTCGGCCCGATGACCGGCAGCCGCACTGTTGCCATCCCGAGCGGTCTCGACACCGGGGACTACGACGTCGTGGACATCTCGCTGCAGCGGAACGGCGAGACCGCCCATTCCGGTCACAGCCTGCTGCGGGGAACCCTCACGTAGGAGCAGTCGCCTCCTCGGTCATCCGACCGGCCCGCCTCCCGCGTCGACCCAGGCCCGTCAGTTCACCGGCACGGGGCCGGTGGTCGACTCTGCCGCCGAGAACGCACCCAGGAAGTGCGCCTCGATCGTCCTGGCGTCGGGACCGAACGGGTTGGGCAGCTCGACCCGGAAGGTGCCGTCGTTGCGGACGTCGGACGTGGCGGTGACGTACTTGCCCGGTTCGACGCTGAGTTCCACCAGCACCGTGCCAAAGGTCACCGGGGCGCCGTCCTCCTGGTACCGGACGTTGCCGATGGCGAAGTCCCGGCTCTGCTCCTCGAACTCCACCCGGGTGGCTCGCCCGGCGTCGACCCGCAACGCCACGCCCCCGGTCAGCGTCTGGGCGCCGCAGTCCGCCTCGAAGGGGCGCCTGGCCCATCCCGTCACACTGACGTGGTTCGGCACCTCCCACAAGAAGTTGGGTCGCTCGCCTTCGTCGGCCTCCGACACGAGGTCCCATTCGGGGGTGCCGTAGAGCGCCTCGTCCCACACCGCCACCGGTCGGGTGCCCTTTCCGTCCACTCGCAGCCACTGGTGCTCGAGGAACACCCGGTGCTGGCCGTGGGTCTGCCTCACGTACGCGTGCACCAGCGTGGACTCGCCGAACGGGTTGCCGAGCAGCACCTGGGTGCCCGCACGCGTCGACGGCGACGACGACGCGGAGACGAACTTCGTGTAGTTCGACCGGGCCTCGTTGTCGTAGATGTTCTGCTCGCCGATCGCCGCGTTGGCGGGGTCCCGGTAGTTCCTGATGCGGACGATGACGCAGTAGTGCCTGCCGTCGGCGGCGCTGGGCGCCCAGGTGGTGGTGAACTCGACCGTCGCGCCGGCGGGCACGTCGTGCTTGTCGTTGCCGAGGGGAATCCAGGGGCCGTCGCCCGCCGAGTACTCGGTGACGTAGAAGTCCACGGTCACGCCCTTGGCCAGCAGGTCCCCCGAGTTCTTCACCTTGGCGACCACGTTGTTGTCGTGCCCGAGCCAGGGCACGTTGAACCACCTGCCGGGGTCCGCGGCGGCCCGGTCGTTGCGCACTTCGATGTCGGGGCTCTGCCAGTTGGGGCCACCCGTCCACGGTCGGATGCCCGGCTCGGGTCGGCCGTTCGCGCCGTACTTGACGTTCACCACCGCGTTGTCCGCCGCCGTGGAGACCACCTTCACCACGAGATCCATCTGCGTGCCGGGGTCAACCTGCTCGAGGTCGGCGTTGACGCCGAGGAGGGGGCCATCGCCGTCGGCATCGTCCTGCACGAACACGATGGGCGGGCGGGCCACGGGCGCGGCGAACGTGTCGGACGTGACGTCGGTGATGACGACGCGCCGGTCGGTGACGAGATCATCGCTGACGAAGCCCGCCTGCTCCGACCGGTACTCCACGTAGTAGTTCCAGCCGTCGCCGAGGCGGATCTCGATGCCGCGCACTCGTCCGCCCGGCGGGTCGCCCAGCTCCGCCGCGTGCAGGGTGATGTTGTCGTTGACGCCGCCCGAGCCCTGGAAGTTGTAGAGCTTCAACTGCGATGACGGCACCCAGTTCATGCGCATCTTGTTCGACAGGGTGTAGTGCGGCAGCCGGTCGCGCGAGCCGGCCATCATGTCCCAGTCGGTCGTGAGCCGGTCGGTGATGTCAGGTGCGTACTCGGGGAAGTCGTACAGGTCGGGCAGGCCCAGCGTGTGCCCGAGCTCGTGCGACAGGGTGGAGTGCGCCTGGCGCCCGTCGTGCACGTCGAAGTCGAGCGGGACGAACGTATAGGCCAGGTTGCGCATGTCGGTGGCGGGGTTCGTGCCGGCCAGGAAGCTGACCGGGTCGTGCGCGTGGGGCCAAACGAACCGGGCGGGCCGGCCACCTGTGGCGTCGGGTGAGAACGGGACGATGATCAACACGTCGACGGCGGACAGGTCCGCGGTGGTGACCACGCCGTCCGAGAGGGCCCGGCTGATGACGGTCTGCACCGTCGTGCCCTTCGACGACCACCGGTCGTCGATCACGGTGCCGTCCTTCTTCTTCTTCTGCTCGAAGTAGCTCGTCCATGCGTTCGGCAGGTTCACCGGCCCGTAGACCTGGCTGTTGCGGGCGGTCAGCGTCAGGCCCCGAGCCGGGTTGGGGCCGGCCGGTGCGACGTAGCGGGAGTTCTCCTCGTAGTACGCCCGGGCCGATCGGTTGGCACCGTTGAACGTCACCCCGTTGACGACGTGACCGAGGATGGCCGTGCGGTTCGCCGTCATCGTCGCCGCGGCGGTCGGCCAGCGGGCGGTGCTGGTGTCGACCATCAGCACGAGTGACCGCCAGGACCCCACGTGGGGGTGCACGCCCTGGTTCTGCGGTGTGCCCAGGCCGCCGCCCCAGCCGCTTACGCCGTCGAACGAGGAGGCGCCGACGTAGGTGCCCGAGGGGCCCGTCTCCTCGTCGTCCCAGTGGTCGGTCACCTCGAAGGCGGTCGATGCCAGCACCGTGGCCGACGCGGTCTCGACCAGGTCGATGCGGTAGCCCCCCACCCGGCCGCCCGCGATCAGCAGGGGCTCGGGATCTTCCGCTCCCGACGGCCGGGCGTACGACACGACGCCCGCCTCCGGCCCGTCGGGAACCACGAAGTGGACCTCGGCCGGTGTGAGCGCGGTGCCAGTGAGCGAGAAACGCACGGGCGTCCACGAGGCGACGAAGAGTGGCGCGGTCAGTGGTTCGATGTACGGCTGGTTCGCCAGGTCGGCCAGGTCGTCGACCAACGCGAGCGCGTCGGTGGTGAGCACGGCGATGCGCCCGTCGGCGAGGCCCTGGGCCTGGACCGGGGTGCCCGGTACGCCGACGGTCGAAACCGTGGTCACGTCGCCGGTCGCGGGCTCCGCCGCAGTGAGCGAGCCCAGGGTGGGGTGGCAGACGAGGATCGTCGTACCGGCGGTGCCCACGCGCCCCGTCGGAGGCAGATCGGGCACGAGGACCCGCGGAATGCGGCCCCGCAGAGTCGCTACGCTGCCCCGCCCGGTGGTTCGGGAGGTACGGGCGACGTAGGTGGCGCCGCCGGCGACGGCGACGCCCGTCAGGCCGTCGAGCCGCACCCGCGAAACGGCACCCGACGCGAGGTCGACCATCCCGAGAGTGTTGGACGGGGTCAGGCCCGGAGGGCCGGCGGGTCCCGGGAGCCCCGGCCGTCGCCCAGGTCGCATGACCACCAGGGCCCGCTTGGCGACTGCCGTGAGCGCCAGCTGGCCGGGTCGTCCGCCGACCGAGCCCACCATGGTGGCGGCCGAGGCAGGGGCATCGGGGTCGAGGGTGGAGACCCGTCCCGACGTGTCGACGACCGCCAGGACCGATCCCCGCAGGTCGATGCCGGCGGGGGCGGGAGCGAGCACCTGATGGGCGGTGGACCCGCCTCCCGCGAGGTCGACCGCGAGCAGGGTGCCGTCACGCTGGGTGACCCACACGCAGCCCCGGGTCTCGTCGATCGCCATGGCGGTGGCGTCTTGCAGCGTGGCCAGTGTCGTCAACATGAAGTCCCCCGACTTCTGTGATCTGGCCTGCATCGGTTGCAGGTGACAAGGCACCGTAGCCCGCTCCCCGACCTCGCATCGGTTTCCCCGCGCTCCGCCCGATCTGGCGTCGATCTCTGTCGCTGAGCGCTGGTTGTGGACGCCAGATCGCCGGTGGAAGTCCGTCGGCGCAGGCGTCGGTGCCGGCAAGCGAGATCAGTCGCTGTCGATGAGGCGCAGCGCTGCGACACCCGAGCCGTCCGCGGTCAAGAGGCCGGCCTGGATGCGGTTGCGGTCGGCCCGCATCGCGCCGGCCGGGAGCAGCACCACGAACTGGTTGGCGGTCCGGTCGTTCGCGAACAGCGGCGACACGCCCACGACGGTTCCGTTGACCGCGACGACCACCGTGTCGCCGGGGCTCGCGTCGGGGGCCAGGCCGGCCACCTCGGCCAGCAGGGCGGGGCCCGTTGGTCGCCGCAGCCCGTCGAGGTCCCGCACCAGCGCGGCACCTGCTCCGGGTCGGAACACGTCCGCCGCGGAGGCGCCGATGAGGCCGGCGCCGGGTTGACCGCGGTAGAGGCCGGCCAATCGGGATTCGTCCGCGTCCACGGCGGGAAAACGGCCCCTGACCATCGCCCGGAATCGACTGTCGTCGGCGAACTCCTCGATGCCCAGGAACTCGTAGCTGAACGCGTCCGTGTACGAGTAGAGGTACTTGTCGCCACCCCGCGCCGCAACAGCGGCCGTGTCGCCCACGGGGACCCCGTCGACGTCCCAGTCGGGCGCAGTGCCGAGGATGTCGGCGATGGTCGGCACGAGGTCGACCGACAACATGTTGGCGTCGTCGACGGTCCCGTTCGCCTGGCCGGGCTCTTTGACGAGGAGCGGCGCATAGGCGATCTCGTCCAGGTTGTCCCCGCTCAGCGACCGCACCGACCCGCCCGGCACGAAGGACACCCCGTGGTCGCTCACGACCACGATCAGGGCATCGTCGTACTCGCCGACCTCCTTCATCCTGTCGAGGATCACGCCCACCAGCCGATCGGTGTACTCGGCCTGGAGCAGGTGACGTTGCCGGGTCACCCGAGCCCGCCATTGCGTGGTGATGTCGGGGCCCTCGTACTCCCCGGGGGTCGCGTATCGAGTGCCGTCCTCCCGCGCAAGCCACGGCTGGTGGGGCAGCACCAGGTGGAGGAAGGCGAAGAAGGGCTCCGCGGTGGGCCGCAGCGCGTCCACGAACGCGTCGAGGCGGGTCGGCTGGGACGCGATGCTGGAAGCGAAGAAGCCGTCGAGCGACTGGGACTCGGGCACCGAGACGACGGCACCGTTGTCCCGGCTCCCCGGTCCCGGGCCATCGGGCCCGGTTCGCTCCTGTCCTGTCGGGCCGAGGTCCTCGGCGAAGTCGTCGAACGCTTCGGCCGCCCCCGACGACCCCGGGGTGAGCCGGTCGATCCACAGCGCGCGGGTGTCCGCCAGCATCCCGCCCCACTGCGGCGACGACGATGACGCGGCCTCGCCGCCGGCAGCGTCGGGTGGTGGCCTCGGGTCACCGCTGCAGGCCTCGAAGCCGCAGAGCTTGGTGAGCGACTCGGACACCGTCAGGTGGTGGGAGTCCGCGAGCAGGCTGAAGAGGTTGTCGGGGTGGTCGGTCCAGACCGGCTCACCGTGGGGGTCCTGGCCGTCGAGGAGCGCGGGCACGGCGCTCTGGGTGAACGGGCTGACGGTCGAGAAGTGGCGGTACCAGGTGGCATCCTCCGCGAATCGCGCGAGGTTCGGGAATCTCACGTCGTCGATGCGCTCGTCGCCCGTGATGACCGACTGGGTAGCCAACTCGTCCAGCACCACCATCAGCACCGACGCCGGTGCCCCGTCGGCGTCGGCGAAGGAGGCCGCGGCCGCCGTCTGGGTGTCGTAGGTGATCCAGTCGGACACGGGAGCCAGGAACAGGAAGTAGGCGAGGAACGCCACGTTCGCCCCACCCAACAACCGGAGCCAGAGATACATCGCGTCGACACGCAGATAGGCCACAGTGCCCGCCCCGGCCGCAGCGACGGCGCCCAGCACGTTCACCGCCGTGTTCTCGACCAGCGCCTTCGAGAGCAGGACCCCGACGAGGGCGAACAGGCCTGCGACGGTGGCGAGGTGCACGTACCAGCCGATCGTTCGATCGACGAGGCCCGCGGCCAGGCCCACGAGCCACAGCAGGATCGGCGGCACGACCACGACGGCGAGGGCGAAGAGCGCGATCTGAGCGCCCTCGACGCCTCGGAACCGCAACGCCGTCGGGTTGTTGCCGAGGAGATCGAGCACGGGTTGCACCACCGCCAAGCCACAGAGTCCGGCGAGGACCAGCAGGCGGTTGAGGGGACGCCGTCGAGGCGCCATGGTGGCTTCAGGCTCGCCGCCGGGCGCTGGATTGTCGTGATCGTCGAGGAACAACAACGTGCACAACCTCGTGTGACGCGGGCGGGCACCCTAGCCCGAGGCCGGCCCACGACGAGCTCGGCCGACTCGAGCGGGGCGGACCCGGCGTGGATGAGGACGATACCGAGGTCGAGGTCGATCCGAGTCGTCGTTCTCGCAGCCTGTCGCGCGACGGCCGGCTGGATCTTGGTAGCTTCTCTGACTTCTCGCATCCTCCGCAGGGAATGGTCGCATGCACGGTCGGTTCGGGGTACTCGTGTGGCGGCGGCGCTACGTGATCGCGGGAGCGGTCTTCGTGGCGATGGGGTTGGTGACCGCCGTTGCGTACCTCTCGCCCAAGGCGTGGCAGGCCACGGCGACGGTGCAGCTCGATCCCCTGCAGGTTGCCGGGCTCCACTCGGCCGGCCCCGCGGTGCCGACCGCGGAAGCGGCCATCGCCGGCGATGTCGCCGCGGCGAGCGGGCGTGCGTTCCGGGAGGGGGTCACCGCCTTGTCGTTCCCGTTCAGCTACTCCGTCGAAGGCGACATCGGGACCTCGACGATCCGCTTCGTCGCGCGGTCCGACTCGGCCGACCGGGCCTATGTCTCTGCCTACTCGGTGGCCAACGGCTATCTGGCGTGGGGCCGGGTGCAGCAGGCCATCGCCCGTGCGGAGGACCTCCGCGGTCAGATCGCCGCCCTCGAGGCGGCGGCAGGGGCTTCCCCTCCCCCGACCGACGAGTCCGTGTCCGTTGCCGACCTCCGGGAGCAGCTCAGGTCCGCTGAGTCCGCGGTCCACGCGATGGAGCAGGGGGCGGGGACTGTCACGGTGCCTCCCGAGATCCCCGAGGAACCGGCTTCACCCGACCTCCGGAACCGCCTGCTGGTCGCCGCCGGTTTCGGTCTCGCCATCGGCATCGCGCTTGCGTTCGTCGTCGATCGTCGCTCGGCGTCGGCAGCAGCTCCTGGCCCGGAACCGCTACCGCGCGAGCCGCGGACCCTCGGGCAACGACTCGCCCGGTCAGCGCTCGGAGGGGTCGCCGTCCTCACGCCGCTCCTGCTCGTCGCATCCGTCATCGCCGGCCTGGTGTCGGTCTGGCAGCTCCGTCCCTCGACGAATGCGCTGGCGGAGACGAACCTGCGTTGTCTGGCCCAGTGGCTCGAGCCGATCCCCGACGGCACCAGCGTCGAGATCACCTCGGACTCCGATGGGTACTTCCTCCGCCATTTCCGGGAGTTCGCGTTTCCGCGGCTCACGATGGCCGACCGCGAGCACCCGTGGACGGTGAGCATCCACCCGGTCCCCGGGCCGGGTCCCGAAGCCTGCGGTGACTTCCACCTGGAGGTCGAGCGCCGATGAACCTGCCCGTGGTCGCGGCCCTGCTGCTTGCCCTCGTCTGCCTCGTGCTCGGTTGGCCCCTGGCCCGCAGGGTCGCTCGCTCGCCGTCGTGGGTGCTGGCCACGACACCCGCTGCCGCCGGTCTCGCCTGCGCCGCCAGTGTGTCAGTGAGCATCCTGACGAGGACATCGATGGTGCCCTGGCTCCTGGTCATCGGCATCGCGGGCTGGGCCGCGGAGGTGCAACGAAGGAGGCAGCCCCGCCACGCAGCCGTTTCCGATGCCCCCGGTGGCGGCGTGCTGCTCGTGGCCGCGATCGCCGCCGTCGCACCTGTGGTCTTGGTCGACCTTCCCCTGGTCGAGGCCGATCCGCGGCTCATCTGGTGGTTCCACGCCGCATGGTTCCGCGAAGGCGGCGACGTGACGCGCCAGGCGATGGTGCAGTTCGACTACCCCCAGACGGGCTACCCGCCCGTCGTTCCCGGCCTCATTGCTGCGGTCTGGCACGTGGCCGGGGCCTATGACCGAGAACTCGCCCTCAGGGTCACGCAGCTCTTCACCGCCGCCGGCGTGGCGACGACGGGATTCCTCGTGTCGGCCACGCTTCGGCTCGGGCGACGCGGCGCGATGGTTGCAGCATCGCTCGTCGCCGCCGTGTGCTGGGGGTCGAACGCCACCGTCGGCCTCAACGGGCTCGTCGATCTGACCTGGGCGGTGTTCTTCGCTCCGGCAGCGGTCCTTCTCCTGGCGGGCCCGACCGACAGGCGAACGACGAGGGTCGCAGCACTGCTCCTGGCAACGGCGGTGCTGATCAAGTTCGAAGCCCAGGGGGCAGGGATGATCCTGCTCGCCCTCACCGTTGCCCGCTCCGGTCGCGCCTGGCGGCGGGCCTGTCCGGTCGCCCTGGCGCTGGCCGGTTCGATCGGCACCTGGCTCCTCGTCACCACCGTTGCCGACGCGCCGGTGTCGGGCGAGACGGACTGGTCGAAGGTCGGAGAGGTGTTCCGCCCCGGGTCCGAGGTCCACGCCCGGTTCATGGAGGCGATACCGCTCCTGCGCTCGGAATTGGGCCCCCTCGTGGGGCTGTCCGCCCTGGCGATCCTGCTGATCGTCGTGCTTGGCCGTCTCGCCGGGACCCCCCTGCGCCAGCCCGGGCTGCTCCTACTGCTGGCACTGGCGGCGGGGCACACCCTCGTCATCGCCCTGAGCATCGCGGTCGGCGAGTTCCCGATGTTCCTCTACGTCGACTTCGGTGTGTACCGGACCGTGATCGTCATCCGTCTGCTGGTGCTCCTGGATGTTGCGCTCGCGTGCGTGGCGGCAGGTCGTGCGCTCGGTGCCCTGGCGCCATCGCCGCCGGATGGCGAAGATGCCGAGCCCGGCGGCGATCACGCCTCGGGAATCCGGCGACGAAGGAATTCGTCGAAGAGCGGAACCGTGAACGCGGTGTCGCCATGAGCCGGGCTGTACACCATGCCCTTCGAGATCAGCGCGCTCCGGCGGGGCGCCACGGACTCCACCTTCACCCCGAGTTGGCTCGCCACGTCACCCGATCGGTGCGGTCCCGGTCCCAGCGCCGCCATCGCCCGGAGGTACTTCTTCTCTGACGGCGTGAGGCGGTCGAAGCGCACCAGGAAGAAGTTCTCGTCGAGGTGCCTCGTGACACTCGGGGTGATTCCGTCCACGAGGCTACGCCTGACCGGGGTCTCGTCGGCAGCGTTCCACACGTGATACCCCCACTCTTGGAGGAAGTAGGGGTAGCCCTGAGCGAGGTCGATGATGGCGTCGACCGCATCGTCGGTGAACTCCACGCCCTGTTCGGCTGCCGGCACCTCGATGGCTGCTCGGGCGTCCCCGGGCTCGAGCGAGCCGAGGAAGGGGAACTCGAACAGGCGCTCCGCATAGGACTTCGCGTCGCCGGCAAGTCCGGGGAGCTGCGGCAGCCCAGCGCCGACCAGAACCACGGGCAGGTCCCGCTGAGTCGTGCGATGGATCGCGGTGATGAGTGCCCCGAGCTCGACTGCGGTGAGGTACTGGACCTCGTCGACGGCGAGGAGGATGCCGCTCTCGCGTTCGCCGGCTGCCTCACCCGCCGCGACGAGGAGGTCCGTCACGTCATCGGACAGGTTCCCGCTGTCCGCGGAGCCGACGAGCGCATCCACGTCGAGCGACACCGACGAGCCATCGGGCAGCTGGAGCGAGAAGGTCTTCAGCACGCGCAGCGCCTTCAGGACCTTGGACGTCTTCTTGCGGGTGTCATACCCCAGGAGGATCTTGCGGAGCCGGGAGGCGAGCAGCGGACCGAAGTCGCCGGACTCGGGAGCCTCGATGAAGCCGACCGCGAGCCCTTCCTGCTCGGCGATCTCCCCGAAGCGGTTGAGCAGCACGGTCTTGCCGACACCTCGGAGACCGACCGCCATCAGGCTCTTGCCTGGACGGCCCGCAACGGCCCTCCGGACGGTGGTGCCGAAATGATCGATCAGCTGGTCGCGTCCGAGCAGCGCCGGCGGGCTGGTGCCGGCACCGGGGCGGAACGGATTGGTCAGCTCATCCATCTCGACCGAGGTTATCAAACCTTATGGACCTTATGTTGCATTACGATAAGATCAGTCGTAGGGTCTCCCGGAACTGGATCCGACAACGTCTCCGCCCCAGGGGGACGAATTCACGGGCGTTTCACCGAATCCGCCGACCATCGGACCGAGGTGGTCGTTAGTCTCGGAGCAACGAAAAGGCAACCGTCAACGGAGACGACAGATGAGCATCAACCCGGACTGGAACAACCGGTCCTTCCTCGAATGGCTCGAGGCCCAACCAACCGAGGACGAACTCCGCGAGGCCTACCTCGATCTCGAGGCCCATCGCGCCCACCTCTGGACGCCGGGCCACATCGCCAGCTATCGGCGTGACCGCTACGACATCGACGCCCGCGACGTGAAGCGCCTGGTCGAGGTCAAGCAGGCCCTCGCGCGCGAATGGATCCGCACCGGCCAGGTGGCGGGCTCGGCGCTGCAGACCCAGCCGGCCTGACCCCAGCCCTCCCCGGGCCCGGGGCTCCTCGTCGCCCGTCGTCGGAAGCTTTCACCTGGACGTCGTAGGCTCGCGCCACGATGGATGCAGACACTGCGCTCAAGGGTCGTGTCGCTCTGGTCACCGGCGGCACACGGGGGATCGGCCGGGGGATCGCGGAGCGCTTCGCCGAGGCTGGCGCACAGGTTGCGGTGTGCGGGCGCAATGAGCCCGACGACCTCCCTGCGGGCGTGAGGTTCTTCGTCGCCGACGTCCGCGACCCCGAGCAGGTGGCTGCCCTGGTCGCCGAGGTGGCCGCCCGGTACGGGCACCTCGACGTGGTGGTGAACAACGCCGGCGGCGCCCCCTACGCGGATGCGGCGACCGCGTCACCTCGGTTCTCGGAGAAGATCGTCGCTCTGAACCTGACCGGCCCGATGTTCGTCAGCCAGGCGGCCAATAGGGTGATGCAGGGCCAGGCGGACGGCGGCGTGATCGTCAACATCGGTTCGGTGAGCGGACTGCGCCCCTCGCCGGGCGCCGCGGTGTACGGCGCCGCCAAGGCCGGGCTGGCCGCGCTGACCAAGGGGCTCGCGTTCGAGTGGGCCCCGAAGGTCCGGGTCAACTGCGTGTCGGCCGGGCTGATAGAGACCGTCGACGGGGAGTACTACGGCGACGAGGAGGTCCGTGCACGGGTGGCGGCCACCGTGCCACTCGGCCGCATGGGGACACCCGCCGACGTGGCCGAGGCCGTGGTCTTCCTCGCCTCTCCGCTGTCCGCGTACATCAGCGGCGCCAACCTGGTGCTCGACGGCGGCGGCGAGATCCACCCCACCCCTGGCCTCGTCCCGAGCGGCTGACCCGACCGGCCCGTCCCGCTCGAGGCGGCGGCCCGAGGTGCCGAGGTCGTCGGCCGTGACGAGCGGGATGCCCGGCCGCTCAGCGGGACACGGATGAACCAAGGTCGGCGGCCAGGGTGGCGTGAGCGCCCACGGGCGCGCCCACCGACCGCGTGGCGACGTCGTGGCCGACCGCCTCGGCCCGAAGCGCGCCGACCGTGCAGTTCTCCCGGCCGCCGAGGACGGCGAAGGGGTCGTAGCTGAATTGCCTCATGGCGTTGCGGTGGGTGACCCGGTCGATGTCCGGGTCGCTCATCCCGGCGAAATGGCCGTCGACCTCTTCGGGTGCGAACGGCCACGTGGAGTCCGAGTGGGGGTAGTCGCACTCCCACATCACGTGGTCCATGTTCAGGAAGTCACGGCTGGCCATGCCGAAGCGGTCGTCGATGAAGCAGGTGAGGACGTGCTCGTTGAACACCTCGCTCGGCAACCGGTCGCCGAAGTCCTGCCCGGTCCAGGCGTGATGGCGGCGGTAGTTGTAGTCGATGCGCTCGAGGAAGTAGGGGACCCACCCGATGCCGCCCTCGGACAGGGCGATCTTGAGATCGGGGAACTTGCGGAGCACGGGCGACCACACCAGGTCGGCGGCGGCCTGCACGATGTTCATCGGGGTCAGGGTGATCAGGCAGTCGATGGGCGCATCGGGCGCGGTGATCACGAGCTGTGACGACGACCCGATGTGCAGGCAGACCACGACCGCTTCGTCGCTGCAGGCCGTCCAGAAGGGGTCCCAGTGGTCGGAGTGGAAGCTGGGCCACCCGAGCTTGGAGGGGTTCTCCGAGAAGGTCACCGCGTGGGCGCCCATCCGGGCGGTGCGGCGCACCTCGTCGGCCAGGAGCTGCGGGTCCCAGATGGCGGGCAGTGAGCAGGGGATGAAGCGGCCCGGGTGGGTGCCGCACCAGTCCTCGATGTGCCAGTCGTTGTAGGCCCGCACCATCGCCAGGGCGACCTCCTTGTCCTCCGTCCGGGCGAACAGCTGCCCGCAGAAGTGCGGGAAGGAGGGGAAGCAGAGCGAGCCCAGGACGCCGTTGGCGTTCATGTCCATGACGCGCTCGTCGATGTCGTAGCAGCCCGCTCGCAGCTGGGCGAACGAGGTCGGCTCCAGGCCGTACTCCTCGGGCGGCCGACCGGCCACCGCGTTCAGGGCGACGTTCGAGATCTCCTGGCCCTCGTACACCCACGCGTTGGTGCCGTCGTCGCGGGTGATGAACTTGGGCGCCAGGTCGGCGTACTTGGCCGGCAACCGCCCCTCGAAGACGTGCGGCGGCTCGACCACGTGATCGTCGACACTCACCAGCACCATGTCGTTGATGTCCATCACGGACCTCCCCCGATAACTGACGACGGCGTCAGATCACGCTACCAGGCAGTGACGTCGGGCGATCAGGCGTCCGGCTTGGGCGGGCGCCAGAAGACCGCGAGCAGGGCGGCCGCGCCGCCCGCGCCGGCCACCAGCACGATCCACAGGCCGCTCCAACCGGCGAGGTCACCGATGTCGAGGGCCTCGTCGAGCGACCACTCCCCCGGGCCCAGCATGGCCAGGCACGTCGCCACCACGGTGAGGGTGAGCACGTACTCGTAGCCCTCGCCCGGCCGGAAGATGAAGAAGCCGTTCTTCAGGTGATTGGTGATGAGGGCGACCAGCATGACGCCCACGACCGCCGCGCACCCCAGCGGCGTGAGCAGGCCGAGCATCAACATCGCACCGCCGGCCACCTCGGTGACGCTGGCCAGCCAGGCATGGAGGAGGCCCGGCTTCATGCCCAGGCTCTCGAACCACCTGCCGGTGCCCGCGATCTTGCCGCCACCGATGATGTGGTTGATGCCGTGAGCCAACATCACCGCGCCGAGGATCAGTCGAAGGCCCAGCAGGGCGAGGTTCACGGAATCAACGTCGGGCATTCGCGCTCCTCAGCGTCAGCGGTCCTGCAGACTCGACACGGCTGTTAGTTTCGCACGGAACGAGCAAGGGAGCGTGAGCCGTCCCCGTGACCAGCGGCAACGACGTCTACTACGACCCCTACGACGCGCAGATCGACAAGGACCCGTACCCCGTCTGGAAGCGGCTTCGGGACGAGGCGCCGCTCTACTACAACGAGACGCACGGGTTCTTCGCGCTCAGCCGCTTCGACGACGTGGAGAAGGGCCTCATCGATTGGGACACCTACCGGTCGGGCAGGGGCACGATCCTCGAGCTCATCAAGGCCGACATCAGCTTGCCGCCCGGGATCATCCTGTTCGAGGACCCGCCCGTCCACGACGTGCACCGAGGTGTGCTCTCGCGGGTCTTCACCCCGAGGAGGATGAACGCCATCGAGCCGTTGGTCCGGGAGTTCTGCGCCCGCACGCTCGACCCCCTGGTGGGCACGGGCGGGTTCGACTTCATCGCCGACCTCGGCGCGCAGATGCCCATGCGCACGATCGGCTACCTGCTGGGCATCCCCGAGTCAGACCAGCAGGCGATCCGGGACCGGCTGGACGAGGGCCTGCGCATGGAGGAGGGCGAGATCCCCACCTTCCGTGAGGAGGACATGGGCCAGGGCATTGGCCAGGACATGTTCGGCGACTACATCGACTGGCGGGTCGACCACCCGTCCGACGACCTCATGACCGAGCTCATCGACGCCGAGTTCGAGGACGAGACCGGGACCACCCGCACGCTCACCCGCGAGGAGATCCTCACCTACGTGAACCTGTTGGCCGGGGCCGGCAACGAGACCACGACCCGGCTGATCGGCTGGACGGGCAAGGTGCTGGCCGACCACCCAGACCAGCGCCGCGAGGTCGCCGAGGATCGCAGCCTCATCCCGCAGGCCATCGAGGAGCTGCTGCGCTTCGAGGCCCCGTCACCGGCGCAGGCCCGCCTGGTGAGCCGTGACGTCGAGCACCACGGCCACACGGTTCCCGAGGGCAGCATCCTGATGCTGCTCAACGGCTCGGCCAACCGCGACGAGCGCAAGTTCCCCGACGGTGACCGTTTCGACATCCACCGCCAGATCGGTCACCACCTCAGCTTCGGCTACGGCATCCACTTCTGCCTCGGCGCCGCGCTGGCGCGGCTCGAGGGCCGGGTGGCACTCGACGAGGTGCTGAAGCGCTGGCCCGAGTGGGAGATCGACACCCTCAACGCCAGGCAGAGCCTCTCGTCCACCGTGCGGGGATGGGACACGCTGCCGGTCTTCGCCGACTGACAGTGAGACGGGCCGCGCGCCCGCTCAGGTCGTGGTGGGGAACCCCAGGTCGACCCCGCTCGAGGCCGGGTCGGGCCAACGGGAGGTGACCACCTTCGGCCGCGTGTAGAAGCGGATGCCCTCGGGGCCGTACATCGGCGCGTCGCCGAAGATCGACGCCTTCCACCCGCCGAAGGACTGCCAGGCGACCGGCACGGGGATGGGCACGTTGATCCCGATCATGCCCACCTGCACCTCCCGCTCGAAGCGCCGGGCGGCGCCGCCGTCACCGGTGAACAGGGCGACGCCGTTGCCGTAGGGGTTGGCGTTGACCAGGGTGATCGCCTCGTCGTAGGTCGCCACCCGCACGACCCCGAGGACGGGGCCGAAGATCTCGTCGTCATAGACGCGCATCCCCGGCGTCACGCCGTCGAGCAGGGCGCACCCGAGGAAGAAGCCGTCGCTCGAGGCCGTCGTGGCGCCGTCGACCACGACCCGGGCGCCCTCGCCCGGCGCCCCCGCGACGTACGAGCGCACCCGGTCGCGATGCTCCCGGGTGATGAGCGGCCCCATCATCGAGCGGGTGTCGTCGCCGCGGCCGACCACGATGTCGGGGATCCGCGCCGCGATTGCGTCGACCAGCGGATCGGCGACCGCCCCGACGGCCACGATGATCGAGATGGCCATGCACCGCTCCCCCGCCGAGCCGTAGGCGGCGGAGACGGCCGCGTCGGCGGCGACCTCGACATCGGCGTCGGGCAGCACGACCATGTGGTTCTTGGCGCCGCCGAGGGCCTGGACCCGCTTGCCGTTCGCCGTCCCCGTCCCGTAGATGTGGCGGGCGACCGGCGTGCTGCCCACGAACGACACGGCATCGACGTCGCGGTGGCCCAGCAACGCCTCGACCGCCCGGGCGTCTCCCTGGACGACGTTGAACACGCCGTCGGGGAACCCCGCTCGCTGCAGCAGATCGGCCAGGAGCAGCGAGGCCGACGGGTCCTTCTCGGACGGCTTGAGCACGAACGCGTTCCCGCAGGCGACCGCGTTGGCCAGCATCCAGAGCGGGACCATCACCGGGAAGTTGAACGGGGTGATGCCGGCCACGACGCCCACCGGCCGCAGCACCGTGTGGACGTCCACGCCGGTCGACGCCTCGGCGCTGTGCGAGCCCCCGAGCAGGTGCGGGATGCCGCACGCGAACTCGACGCACTCGATGCCCCGGGCCACCTCGCCCTCGGCATCGGACCGCACCTTGCCGTGCTCGCCGGTGACGAGTGCAGCCAGATCGCCCCGGTGGGCGTCGAGCAGCTCGCGCAGGCGGAACAGCAGGGTCGCCCGCCGGCTCAACGGGGACGCGCCCCAATCGGCAGCGGCCTCGCGGGCGACCGCGGCCACCCGGTCGATGTCGGCCACCGAGGCCAGCGTCACCTCACCCGTCTGCTGCCCGCGAGCGGGGTCGTACACCGGGGTCGTCCGCCCCGAGGTGCCGTCCACGGGCTGCCCGGCGATCCAGTGACCGATCGTCTTCATGGTGGTCCCCGTCTGGTGGATGGCGGATCAGCCCGGGACGATAACGCGCCGTGCCCCGGCCGGAACTGCGTGCCCGTTCCCTCACCGCAGGATGCACCCGGCGCCACTGGCGGACGGCCGCGCGCAGCTCGGCGAGGTCGGACGCGGCCGACGCGATCAGTTCGCGGGCGGGTGGCGCAGGGCGAGCAGGCGCTCGCGGTGCTCGTCGGACGCCATGGTCGCGGCCTCGGCCGCGAAGCCCGCCTGCATCGCGCCGGTCAGCGCCTGCGCCAGGTGCATGTTCAACACCCGCTTGGTGCCCTGGAGCGCGGCCGGCGACTGGGCCGCCAGGCGCTGGGCCAGGCGGCGGGCCTCGAGGAGGAGGTCGTCGGACGCGGTGGTGCGGGTGGCCAGGCCCAACTCGACCGCCGTGGCCGCAGGGATGCGGTCGCCGGTGTAGAGGTACTCACGCGACCGCAAGATGGGGGTGAGCAGCGGCCAGAAGGCCGCGCCGCCGTCCCCCGCCACCAGCCCCACGGCCACGTGGGGGTCGGCCAGGTGGGCGGTGTCGGCCATCAGGACGATGTCGCACAGCACGGCCAGGCTGCACCCGAGGCCGACCGCCGGCCCGTTGACCGCGGCGATCACCGGCAGCGGGAAGCGCAGCATCTCCTCGATGATCTGCGCACCTTCCCGCAGGCTCTCGTCCCGGGCCACGGGGTCGTCCAGGAACGAGGTGATCCAGTCCAGGTCGCCCCCGGCGCTGAACGCCCGACCCGCGCCGGTGAGGATCACCACCTCGGCCTCGAGGTCGGCGGCCAGCTGGCGCCAGACGTTGGCGAGGGCCCAGTGCAGGGATGCATTGACCGCGTTCAGGTCGTTCGGCCGGTTGATGGTGACGGTGCGCAGTGGCCCGTCCGTTTCGACCGTGAGCTCGTCGGGGAGGTCGTAGGTCATCCGAACAGCCCGGCCAGACCGTGCCGGCCCAGCCGGCGGGTCAGGTGATCGCGCGTGGCCGACAGCCCGAAGGGCAGCCGGCGCAGCGGCTGGCTGTACCGCGAGACCCATGACAGCCTCGTCTCGTCGCAGAAGCCGGTGGCGCCGTGCAGCTGGTGGCCCACCCGGAAGACGACCTCGGCGGCCTCGAGCCCGGCCATGCGCAGGGCCAAGGCGTCGTCGAGGGCCTCGGGCCGGTCGGTCTGGATGGCCCACAGCGCGTAGCGGGCCAGCATCTCGACGCCGCTGCGCTCGACCTCGGCGTCGGTGAGCTGGAACTGGACGCTCTGGAAAGCGGCAAGGGGCCGGCCGAACTGCTGGCGCTCGAGGACGTGCCGGCGGGTCAGGTCGATGGCCCTGTCGAGCATCCCGAGCAGCGTCCAGCTGGAGAAGGCGAGGCCGAGGGCCACGTCACCGATGCCGCCGCCGTCGAGCGGCTGCAGTTCGAGCCCCGCCACGAACGCCGTGTCACGGGGCGACCCTCCCAACGGCTGCGGGATGGCCGTGCTGCGCTGCCCGTCGAGGGTGACCGCCACCCACCGCAGGTCCAGCCCTGCCGCCGGCCCGCACGGGTTGGTGTCGGCGATGACCAACAGGCCGTCGGCCTCGATGCCCGTCGGGCGGGCGAGACACTCGGCCACGGGGTACGGGACGGCCCAGTACCCGGCGGCGCGGCACAGTGCCGCGCCCGCCTCCAGCTCGTCGGCATCGCCGCGAGGGTCGAGGTCCCACGCGCCGAGCTCCGCGAGCACCGGGGACACGAGGTCGCCCCGCCGCCCGGGCTCGCGCTCGGCCTGCTGGACGAGCAGGTCGCCGCCGGCGGACTCGAAGGCCCGCCGGGCCTGACGGCCGTACTCCTGGGCCTCGTCGCTCAGGTCGATGTCCACGATGCCGCCTTCACGGTGCCGCCTCGGGTGCCGCCAACATGGTCCGGGCCAGCAGGATCCGCTGCATCTCGATGCTGCCCGACGAGATGGTCGACGCCTGGGCGTAGCGCCAGTGATCCTCGGCGGCCCGCCGGAACCGCACCGCATCGCCCCCCACGGTGGGGGCGAGGGCGAGGATCTCCAGCAGCACCTCGGCGGCCTCCTGGTCGAGCCGGGTGACTGCGATCCGGTACGAGGCCGTGTCCCCCGGGGTCACGTGGCCGGTGGACTGCAGCGAGATGACCCGGTAGGCCAGCAGGCGGGCCCGCCGGCAGTGGGTGAGCATCCGCGCCCAGCGACCGCGCAGCTCCATGGGCAGGTCGTCCCAGGCGTCACCGAGGGCCTCGGGCGCACCCTGCAGCAGGCGCTCGCAGCGGGCGTAGCGGGCGATGCCGACCCGCTCGAAGGCGAGCACCTCCTGCACCACCCGCCACCCCTCCCCCACCGTCCCGAGCACGTCGGCCTCGGCCACCCGGACGTCGTCGAAGAACACCTCGTTGAGGTGGTGCGGGCCGAGCATGGTGGCGATCGGGCGGACCTCGATGCCCGGCGCGGACATCGGCACCAGGAAGATGGTGAGGCCCTGCTGCTTCTTCTCGCCCTTCGAGGTACGGGCCAGCAGGAAGCACCACTGCGCCATGGTGGCGTAGGACGTCCAGATCTTCTGGCCGGACACCACCCAGTGGTCGCCGTCACGCCGGGCCGCGGTCTGCAGGGAAGCCAGGTCGGAGCCCGCGTCGGGCTCGCTGAACCCCTGGCACCAGATGACCTCGCCGCGGGCGATCGGGGGCAGGTGGGCCTGCTGCTGCTCGCGCGTGCCGTGGCGCATGATGGTGGGACCAACCCAGTTCACACCCATGTACTGCGCGCCCCTCGGCTCGTGGTGGGCCCACATCTCCTCGCGTACCGCTGTCTGCTCCCACGCCGAGGCGGCCTTTCCGCCGAACTCGGTGGGCCAGGCCAGGCAGAGCAGGCCGCGATCAGCGAGCAGGCGGCAGAACGACTGGGCCACCTCCAGGTCCGCGGGGTCATCGGTGAAGGCACCGAGGAACGCGGGCGGGACCTGTTCGTCGATCAACCCGCGCAGCTCGGCGCGGAGATCGGCTACCGCGGCCCCCATCTCGAAGTCCATCCCGTCCTCCTCGTTCCCCGCCGAGACCGCGCTCAGCGGGCGGTCCAGCCCCCGTCGACCACGATCGTCTGCCCGGTGACGTAGCGCCCGGCGTCGCTGACGAGCCAGAGCACCGCGCCGACCAGGTCGTCGACCGTACCTTCGATGGGGAGGGGCGTGTTCCGCTGCAGCCAGGCACGCCCCTTCTCGTCGTCGTACAGCGATTCGGTGATCTCGCTCCGGAAGAACCCGGGGGCGATCGTGTTCACCCGGATCGAGTGCGGCGCCCATTGGACCGCGAGCTCGACGGTGAGGCCCGACAGGCCCATCTTGCTGGCTGCGTACGACGCCTGCGGGATGCCGGGAACGCCGACGCGACCACCGATGGAGGACACGTGCACGATCGAGCCCCGCCCGGCCGAGATCATGTGTGGGACGGCCGCCTGCGACAGCAGCAACGGTGCCACCAGGTTCAGGTCGAGCGTCTTGCGGATGTCGTCGAGGGTCTCGTGCTCGGCCGACCCGTTGCCGAAGAGGCTGCCGGCGGCGTTCACCAGGATCTCGGGGCCGCCCAGGGCGTCGGCCACGCGCGGGATGACCTCGGCCACCCGGTCGGCGTCGAGCAGGTCGCAGGGGACCGCCGCACCTCCGAGCTCGTCGGCCAGTGCGTCCAGGCGGTCCTGACGCCGGGCCACGAGGGCCACCGTTGCACCCACCGAGGCGAGCCCCCGGGCCAGGCCGGCCCCGAGCCCGGACGACGCGCCGGTCACGACCGCCACCCGGCCATCGAGGTCGAACGACCGCAACCCCTCGGGGAGGAGATGGCTCATACGGCGGCGGCCCCGGCGACGACCGCGCCGGCAAGGCGTTCGGCCGCAGAAACCGCGGGGATGGCGACGAGCACGGGGCAACCCCCAGGAAGTGAGCGAGGACTCGGTCACCATAGGCTGGCCGCGGTGCGCCCGGTCCGGACCGCAGCCTCCCACGAGGCCGTGCCGCGGGCAGGACACGGCCCTACTCCTCGTTCGCGTCGATCCGAGCTAGACATCGACCCGTATGACCAGCCCTGACACCGCGACCGGCTTCCACCCCGACCTCCTGCCGCTGGCGCGCCTGCTCCCCCGGTTCTCCTTCACCGAGCGCAAGCTGCGGATGCTCCGCCGCCTCACCGCCCTTCGGGGCATGCCCAAGGTGCCGGTGCTCGACGACGTCGCGGTCGAGGACCTGTCCGCACCCGGTCCCGACGGAGCCCCCGACGTGCCCCTGCGGCTGTACCGCCCACGTGCCGCCACCGAGCCGGTGCCCGCCCTGGTCTGGGTCCACGGCGGGGGCTTCATCATCGGCGACGCCTATCAGGACCAGAGGGTGAACCTGGCACTGGTGCGCGAGCTCGGTATCGCCGTGGCCTCGGTCGACTACCGGCTGGCGCCCGAGCACCCGTTCCCGGCCCCGATCGAGGACGGCTACGCCGCGCTGCGCTGGGTGCACGCCGAGGCCGGCACCCTCGGCCTGCGGCCCGATCGCCTCGCGATCGGCGGCGCCAGCGCGGGCGGGGGCCTGGCTGCCGGGCTGGCCCTGATGGCCGCTGACCACGCCGAGGTGTCGCTCGCCTTCCAGCTCCTCATCTACCCGATGCTCGACGACCGGACCGTGGCCCGCACCGACGTCCACGAGTCCCGGCTGCGCCTGTGGTCCACCCGCAGCAACCACTTCGGCTGGCGGTCCTATCTCGGCGGCGAGCCTGGCGGCGAGGCCACCGACCCCTGCGCCGCTCCTGCCCGGCGCGACGATCTGCCGGGGTTGCCGCCCGCCTGGATCGGCGTGGGCACCTGCGACCTCTTCCACGACGAGGACGTCGCCTACGCCGAGCGCCTCATCGAGGCCGGCATCCCCTGCGACCTTCACGTCGCGCCCGGCGCTTACCACGCCTTCGACCGGGTGCAGGCCAGGGCCGGCGTGTCCCGCGAATTCCGCCGACGCTACGTGGCCGCGTTGCGGACCGCGCTCCTCGACGCACCGGGGTAGCGGCACCGGCGTTCGCCTCGACGTCGAGCAGATCCGCGCCGCCAACCCCGACCTCAGCTACGTCCGGGGGGGGCGGGCCATCAGGTGGCGGGGTCGAGGTGGGTGGCGAGGTCGTCGAGGACCACGCGGCGAAGCAGCTTGCCGGTCTCGGTGTGGGGCAGCGTGTCGGCGAACACCACCACCTCGGGCGTCTTCGAGCCCCGCAGCGACGAGCGGGCGAAGTCCCGCACCGCATCCGCGTCGGACGAGGCCCCGGGGCGCAGGACCACGACGGCGGCGATGCGCTGACCCCACTCCTCGTCGGGCACGCCGACCACCGCGCACTCGGCGATGTCGGGGTGGGCCAGCAACACCTCTTCGATCTCGGCGGGGGCGATGTTCTCGCCGCCCCGGATGATGGTGTCGTCGCTGCGACCCTCGACGAAGAGGTAGTCGTCCTCGTCGACCCAACCGCGGTCACGGGTGGGGAACCAGCCCTCGTCGTCCAGCGGCGCGGCCTGGCCGGCGTACTCGCCCGAGACCTGGTCGCCCCGCACCCAGATCTCGCCAACGCCGCCCGACGCCCGCACCGAGCCGGCCACGTCGCGGACCTGCACCTCGACGGTGGGCAGCACCCGACCCACCGAGGCGAGCCGGCCCACGGCCACGGGGTCGCCGTCGCGGGCCGCCCGGTGGTCGTCAGGGCCGAGCACCGCGATGGTCGAGCTGGTCTCGGTGAGCCCGTAGGCGTTGACCAGGTCGACGTCGGCCAGTTGGCCCATGACCCGCTGCAGGACGGTGCCGGGAGTCCGCGACCCGCCGTAGGACAAGGCCCGCAGGCTGGGCAGGCCCTCGCCGTCGGCCTCGAGGACGTCACAGATGCGGGCCAGCATGGTGGGGACCACCATGGCGTGGGTGATGCGTTCGCGGCGCACGGCTTCGACCCACGCGCGCGCGTCGAACTGGCGCAGGTAGACGATGCGGCGCCCCAGGTACAGGTTGCTCACCAGATTGGCGATGCCGGCCACGTGGTATGGCGGCACGCTCACGAGCGCCGCCTCATCCTCACCCGCCCCGCCGTACTCGATGCTGCCGAGCACGTAGGACGTGAGGTGCCGGTGCCGCAGCACCGCGGCCTTGGGGGCCGCCGTGGTGCCACTGGTGTAGAGCAGGACGGCGGGGCCCTCGCCGTCGTCGGGCACCGCGCCGATCGGCGCGCCGGAACGGGCCGCGGCCCCAAGAGCCACGGCGTCGAGCACCCGGTGGCCCCGGGCGCGCAGGGCGTCGCCCACCGGGCCCTCGGCGATCACCAGGCTGTGGCCCAGCGGAACGAGCAGGTCGTGCAGCTGCTCGTCGCTCAGCCGGTAGTTCAGGGGGACGAAGGGCACGCCGGCGGCGGCGGCGCCGAACAGGCCGAGCGGGAAGGCCGGGCCGTTCGTGCCCACGTAGGCGAGCGCGGCGGCGTCGTCGACAAGGGCGGCGACGGCCCAGGCACCCGCGAGCAGCTCGGCGGCGGTGAAGGACTCGCCGTCGGCCTGGAAGGCGACCTCGTCTCCCCTGCCGGCCGCGGCCATGTCGGCCAGGAGCAGCAGGTTCACGACCGCGGTCTCAATCGGCCGACGATGGACGAGCGTCGCACGCGGCGGGCTGCAGCCTCTGGCCGGCTCGTGGCTCCATCGACCCCTGATCCCTCCTGGCTGACCGTTGGGCGGTGCAGGCTAGCGCAGCGGTGACGCCGCCGTTCGAGAGCGGCAGTCCACTTCTTCGAACGGTCTGGGCCGTGTGCCAAGCTTGGCGACCTCTGGCGACCACCCGAAGGAGCCCCGAGATGACGCCGTTCGAAGCATTCCGGTACGACGGGAAGCGCGCGCTCGTGGTGGGCGGCGCCACCGGCATGGGTGCCGCCGTTGCCGCGCTGGCGAAGGACGCGGGGGCCGACGTCATCGTCGCCGACCGCGCGCCGGTCACCCTCGAGGGCGTGACCGCCCATCAGGTCGATCTGGCCGACCAGGCCTCGATCGAGGCTCTGGCCGCCGCGGTCGACGGCCCGATCCACGCGCTCTTCTCCTGCGCGGGCGTGGCCGACGGCACGCCCGGCATCGAGAGGATCAACTTCCTCGGCCACCGCCACCTCATCGACCTCCTGCTGGCCGCCGGCACGCTGCCCCCCGGCTCGGCCATCGGCATGATCTCGTCGGCTGCGGGCATGGGGTGGCGCGCGAACCTCGAGGTCGCGCAGCAGTACCTCGCCGTGGACGGCTTCGACGAGGCCTCGGCCTGGGCCCGCGAGAACCACAAGGCCGACTACATGTGGTCGAAGATCGCGATCAACACCTACGTCGCCCAAGAGGCCTTCGGGCTGCTGAAGAACGGCATCCGCATCAACGCGATCATGCCCGGCCCCACCGACACGCCCCTCGCCCAGGCGAACGCCGACACCTGGCTCTCCTTCGGTGCCGACTACCGCGACGAGGCGGGCATCGAGGCCTCCACCCCCGCCGAGCAGGCGTACCCGCTCGTGTTCCTCTGCAGCGACGCGGCGGTGGGCATCACGGGCGTCACCATGATCACCGACGCCGGCTACCAGGCCTCGGGGATCACCGGCTCATACCCCGGCGCCAGCGGTGCGGTCGACTTCCTCGAGGGCAA
Source organism: Acidimicrobiales bacterium (assembly GCA_041918615.1). Taxonomy (GTDB): domain Bacteria; phylum Actinomycetota; class Acidimicrobiia; order Acidimicrobiales; family DATDAH01; genus JAEUJM01. Next base: position 38,449 of record JAYRVH010000057.1, on the reverse strand, counting down.
GTTCTGACCGGCCGACGGGTGGGCACGGCGTCGGCGTTCGTACCAATCACGGGCCCGGTCGCGCCGCGGTCGTGCGCCCCGTGGTTGAACGAGAGCGAGAACTTCGGTCGGGACAGGCCTTCCTAGGCTGACCGGCCCCGCGCCCTCGCCAGCAAGCCCCGCGCGATGACGAGGCGTTGGATCTCATTGGTGCCCTCACCGATGACCATGAGCGGCGCGTCGCGGTAGTAGCGCTCGACCGGGAACTCGGTGGTGTAGCCGACACCGCCGTGGATGCGCATGGCCTCGGTGGCGAGCTCCAAGGCGGTCTCGCTGGCGAAGAGCTTGGCCATGCCGGCCTCGACATCGCAGCGGAGGCCGGCGTCCTTGCGCTCGGCGGCGTCCCGGGTGAGCAGTCGGGCCGCCTGGAGGCGGGTGGCCATGTCGGCCAGCTTGAGCTGGATGGCCTGGTGCTCGGCGATGGCCTTGCCGAAGGTGACCCGCTCCTGCGCGTAGGCGAGCGAGGCGTCGTAGGCGGCGCGGGCCACGCCCACGGCACGGGCGCCGATGTTGATGCGGCCCACCTCGAGCACACCGAGGATCTGGGCCAGGCCCCGGCCGAGCTCGCCGATGAGGTTGGCGGCAGGAACGCGGTGGTCGGTGTACACCATCTCGACCGTCTCCACCCCCCGGTAGCCCAGCTTGCCCACGTTCTTCGAGACGCTGACCCCCTCGAAGCTCGGCCCCGGCTCCTTCTCGACGATGAAGGCGCTGACGCCCTCCGCGCTGCGGGCAGCCAGGGCGATGATCGACGCCCGCTCGCCGTTGGTGACCCAGGCCTTGGTGCCGTTGATCACGAACTCGTCGCCGTCACGGGTGGCCTTGCAGGAGATGTTGCGGGTGTCGCTGCCGGCGTCGGGCTCGGACAGGGACAGTGCGCCGCGGCGGTCACCCGCCGCCATCGACGGCAGCCACCGCTGCTTCTGCTCGTTGTCGCCGTGCGTCATGATCAAGGTGGCGGCCATCGTGTGGGTGTTGATGACGCCCGACAGGCTCATCCACCCGTAGGCCAGCTCTTCGATCACGCCGATGTAGGTGAGCAGGTCGAGGCCCAGGCCACCGTGGGCCACCGGGATGGTGATGCCGAACAACCCCAGCTCGCGCATGCCGGCGACGATGGCGGCGGGGAACTCGTCGTTGCGCTCCATCTCGGCCGCCACCGGGATGACCTCGTTGGCCACGAAGCGCCGGACCGTGGCGATCATCTCGGCGCGCAGCTCGGGATCGGTGGGAGCGGTCAGCGCCTCAGCCATTCGCCTGCTTCTCCGGGGGCATGGGGCGGATCAGGGCGTCCTGCACGAACGACGCCACCAGGTCGCCGGCGGGGGTGAAGACGTCGGCCCGGCCGTAGCTGCGGCCGTGGCCCGCGTGGGGGCTGCGGTGCGCGAGCAGCAGCCAGTCGGCCGCGGTGAAGGGCTCGTGGAAGGTCAGCGTGTGGCTGACCACGCCGGTGGTGAGGCTGCGGTGGGCCTGCGACTGGCCCACACCCGGGTGCGGGCGCATCGCCGTGCCGATCAGGAAGCCGTCGGTGGCGAACGCCAGCAAGGCCTGAGCGATGGCGGGGTCGTCCGGTGCCCCCGGGAAGCGGGTCCACACGTCGAGCTCGGGCGGGCCGACCAGGTCCGGCTCGGCAACGTCCACGTCGCCCACGATCTGGACCTGCCACTCCCCACCCGGCTCGGTGTCCGGCGGCGCCCAGGCCGGTCCGTGATCGGCGTGGCGGATGAAGTCCGGTTCGTCGGCGGTGAGCAGCACGATCGACCGGGTGCAGAGCCGGTCACCCTGGCTGATCGTCACCGTGCTGCTGGCGAAGGCCCGGCCCGCGTGCATCGGGTCGACCGTGATGTCGAGCGACGCGTCCGGCGACGCGGCCCGGGCGAAGACGGTGTGCAGCGTCTTCGCCCGCTTGGCCCCGTGGCCTGCCAGCGCGGCGATCAGCGACTGGGCCAGCAGCTGACCGCCGAACACCACGCCGTGGCCGGCCTCGACGTTCGTGGCGCGGTAGAGGCCCGGCCCGGTGGGCTCGAGCGCGAGTGCGCCGACGAGGCGATCGACCCGAATCATGCCGGTCAGCGGGTGCGGGGCTCGATGCGGCCGCCGGACTGGAAGGTCTCCTGACCCTCGTTGAGGGCGTCGACCGAGGTGCCGATCTGCAGGAAGACGTTGCCCAGCTCGGTGGCGTGGTTGACGGGCAGGTCCTTGGCCGCCCACAGCGTGCGCAGGGTGGCCTGAACGGCGAGCGCCGGCTGCGACGCGATGGTGGCCGCGAGCCGGTGGGCCGTCTCCGCCAGCTCGTCGGCGGGGGTGACCTCGCTCACCAGGCCCACGTCGCGGGCCGTGGTCGCGCTCAGTCGCTCGTGCACGCCGGTCAGGGCCATGCGCAGCACGTCGCCGAAGGGCATCCTGCGCAGCAGGAGGATGGGCTCGTAGGCCGCGACCATGCCGTAGGTGACGTGCGGGTCGAAGAACGTGGCGTTCTCGGCAGCGAGGATCACGTCGGCCTCGCCCAGCAGGTAGAAGGCGCCGCCGCAGGCCATGCCGTTCACCGCGGCGATCACCGGCTTCCACAGCCCTTGGCTCTTGGGGCCCATGAGCTTGCCGGGGTCCTCGTAGGTGAAGACGTCGTAGGCGAACTCCTCGACGCTGTTGCGGTCGATCCCCGTGCAGAACGCCTTCTCGCCGGCACCCGTGATCACGAGGGCGCCGACGTCGTCGGCCGTCTTCGCCCAGCGCCACACGGCGGCGAGCTCGTCCACCATGGCCGGGTTGAACGAGTTGTAGACCTCGGGCCGGTTCAAGGTGACCGTGGCCACGCGATCGGCCACCTCGAGGGTCAGGGTGGTGAGGGGCAGGGTGGTCAGGGGCAGGGTGGTCAGCTCGGGCTGGTTCGGTGCCGCCGGGGAGTCCATCGCCGGAGCCTACGCGGGCCACCCCATGCCCCCGCCACGCCGGCATGCACCGGCCCGTCGGCGTTGCTCACCGGCGGTAGTCCGTGCTCTCGGCCAGGTCCGCGGCGCCCGCCATGAGGTCGAGCACGATCGGGCCGAAGGCCAGCAGCTTCTCGTCGTCACCGGAGCGCTGGAAGCCCTGCTCCAACACGATGGCCAGCTTCCACTTGGCGAGCACGAGGTAGTAGTCGATGTCGTCGACCTGGCGGCCCGCCACCTCGGCCCAGTGGGCCGCCAACTCGTCACGCGACGGCATGTGCTGCAGATCGACGTAGCCCGACGTGGCCGCCTCGGTCGCCTGGGTGTCGTCCGGCCAGCCCTGCAGCATCCATGCCAGGTCGAGCTTCGGGTCACCGACGGTGCCCATCTCCCAATCGACGATGGCGGTCATCTTCGGCGGCGCGCCGTGGCGGAACATCACGTTGGCGAACTGGTAGTCCCCGTGCATCAGCCCCGGCACGAAGTCGATGGGCCGGTGGTCGCGCAGCCAGGTCGAGGCCACCTCGAGCCCAGGCAGGTCGCGGCCCTTGATGCGTTCGAGGAAGGCGGTCCAGCGGTCGACCTGGCGGTCGTGGAAGCCGTCGGGTCGGCCCAGGTCGGCCAGGCCCTTGGCCTGCCAGTCGACCTTCGACAGCAGGGCGATGCCCTCGGCGAGTTGGAAGGCCAGGCCCCGCTTCGCCTCGAGGTCGGTGTCGAACGGCGCCGGCCACGGCTTGCCCCCGGCGAGCCCCATCGGCGACCAGCCGTCGACGAAGCCCATCAGGTAGAAGGACCGACCCAGCACGTCGGTGTCAGTGCAGACCGCGATGGCCGCGGTGTGCGGCACGTCGGTGCCGTCCAGGGCCTCGATGATGCGCCACTCGCGGACGATCCCGACGTCTCGGCTCTCGGGGGCCGTGCGCGGCGGTATCCGCAGCGCACCGTGCAGGTCGCCGCGGCGGATCTCGTAGATCTCGTTCTGCGACCCGCCGGAGATGAAGCCGTGCTCGATGGGCGCTCCCTTCGGGCCCAGGCCCTCGTCGTCCATCCACCTGGCGAGGCGCCCGGTGTCGATGGTCGGGCTGTCGATGGTCGGGCTGTCGATCACAGGTTCCCCACCTCCAACTCGAGGAAGGCGGCGTACTTGGCCCGGGCCGCTTCGCGGCGCCTGGGCAGGTGCTGAGTGGGCCACAGGTCGTCGCTCGGACGGTGGTCGCGCAGCACCTGGCGCGCCACCGTCACCTTGTGCACCTCGGTCGGGCCGTCGGCCAGGCCCATGATGCTGGCGCCGAGCAGCATCCCGGGGAACGGCATCTCGTTGCTGACGCCGAGGGCGCCGTGCACCTGCATGGCCCGCCAGGCGATGTCGTGCAGCACCGTGGGCATGACCACCTTGACGGTGGCGATGTCCTTGCGCACCTTGCGGTAGTCGTTGTGCTTGTCGATCAACCAGGCGGTGTGGAGGGTGAGCAGCCGGAACTGGGTGAGCTGGGCGTACGAGTCGGCGATGTAGCCCTGCACGAACTGCTTGTCGGCCAGCAGGCTGCCCTGCGTCTCCCGGCTGAGGGCCCGCTCGCACATCATGTCCATGGCCTTCTGCGCCATGCCGATGGTGCGCATGGCGTGGTGGATGCGGCCCCCGCCGAGGCGGGTCTGGGCGATGGCGAAGGCCTGGCCCTCGCCCCCGAGAAGCGCTTCTCCGGGAACGCGCACGTCGTCGTAGTGGATGAGCGCGTGTGAGCCGTGCCCCTCCGGCTCGCCGCCCAGGCCGACGTTGCGCACGATGTCGACACCGGGCGTGTCGGTCGGCACCAGGAACATCGACATGCCGTTGTACGCGCTCACGTCAGGATTGGTGACCACCATGACGATCAGGAACGACGCCGTGCTCGCGTTCGACGAGAAGAACTTCCAGCCGTTGATCACCCACTCGTCGCCGTCCTTGGTGGCCTGGGTGGTGAACATGGTGGGGTCGGCGCCGGCGTGCGGTTCGGTCATCGAGTAGCAGGAGAACAGCTCGCCGTCGAGAAGTGGGCGCAGGTAGCGCTCCTTCTGCCCTGGCGTGCCGTAGTGGGCGATGATCTCGGCGTTGCCGGTGTCTGGCGCCTGGCAGCCGAACACGACGGGCGCCCAGGACGAGCGACCGAGGATCTCGTTGAGCAGCGACAGCTTGAGCTGGCCGTAGCCCTCGCCGCCCAGGTCGGGGCCGAGGTGCGTGGCCCACAGCTTCTGGTCGCGGACCTGCTGCTTCAACGGGTCGATGACCCTCCGGCGCACGTCGTCGAGCGGGGTGAACTCGAGGCCGCCCCACACCATGTCCAGCGGCTCGACCTCCGCGCGCACGAACCGGTCGGCCCAGTCGAGCTTCTCCTGGAACTCGGGCTCGGTCTCGAAATCCCACCCCACAGCAGCCCCCTTCGTCGGTCGGGCCAGACTATGGGGCCGCCCGTGCGGTCACGTCCCGCAGAAGGTCTGGAAGGTCTCGTTGAAGGACGCCGGTGCCGGCGCGGCGAAGGTCTCGGCGCCGGAGTGCTCCGTGAAGGGATGCGTGACGCGTTCGAGCAGATCCTCGAAAGGGACCAGATCGCCGGCGGTGGCGGCGTCCAGCGCCCGCTCCACCAGGTGGTTCCGCGGGATGTAGCGCGGGTTCACCTGGTCCATCGCCGCGGCGATGGCGTGCGGATCGCGGCCGCTGCCCGAACGCCGATCACGCCAGCGGGACAACCACTCGTCGGCCTCGTGCCGATCGTCGAACAACGATCGCCACCGCTGCTCGTCGCCGCGCACCACGCCGGCCAGGGCACGGAAGCTGTTCGTGTGGTCGACCTGGTGGACTTGGAGCAAGCCGAGGAACTCGTCGAAGAGCTCGTCGTCGCCCGGGGCAGCACCGTCGAGGCCGAGCTTCGCCGCCATCCCATCAGCCCAGTGCCGCCGATAGCGGTCGGGGAATGCGAGCAGGACCTCCATGGCAGCCTCGGTCGCCGCTTCCTGGTCGCCGACCATCAGCGGCAGCAGCGTCTCCGCGAGCCTTGCCAGGTTCCACTGGACGATCACCGGCTGGTTGCCGTAGGCGTACCGGCCGCCGTGGTCGATGGAGCTGAACACCGTTGCGGGGTCGAACCGGTCCATGAACGCACAGGGCCCGTAGTCGATGGTCTCGCCCGAAATCGTCGTGTTGTCGGTGTTCATCACGCCGTGCACGAAGCCGATCAGCATCCAGCGGGCGACCAGCGCCGCCTGCGCGTCGAGCACCGCCTCGAAGAACGCGAGGGACGGGTCGGCGGCGTCGGCGACCTGCGGGTAGTGGCGGGCGATCGAGTAGTCGGCCAGGCGCCGCACGAGGGTGGGGTCGTCGAGCCGGGCGGCGTACTCGAAGGTTCCGACCCGCAGGTGGCTGGCCGCGACCCGCGTGAGCACCGCACCCGGCAGCGGCCCGTCGCGGAACACCTGCTCGCCCGTGGCCACGACCGCCAGCGCCCGGGTGGTGGGCACGCCGAGGGCGTGCATCGCCTCGGCGAACAGGTACTCGCGCAGCATCGGGCCGACCGCGGCCTTGCCGTCGCCACCCCGGGCAAAGGGCGTGCGGCCCGATCCCTTCAGGTGTAGGTCGCGACGGATGCCGCCCTGGTCGACGACCTCACCGAGGAGCAGGGCACGACCGTCGCCGAGACGCGGGGAGTAGCCGCCGAACTGGTGGCCGGCGTAGGCCATGGCGATGGGGTCGGACCCCGCCGGCTCGACGTTGCCGACCAACACCGCCACGCCCGACTCCGACCGGAGCACCGCGGGGTCGACGCCGAGCTGGGTGGCCAGCGCATCGTTGAACACCAGGCCTGCCGGGGAAGGGGCGGGAGCGGCCTTCCACTCGACCCCGAGCTCGGCCAGCTCTCGCATATACGAGTTGTCGAAGGCGAACAGCGCCGTGGTCGTCACGTTCCCGCGGACGCCGGCTACCAGATCGCGGCGATGCGGTCGGCTTCCCGCTCACCCAGGCGCAGGCCCGCGTCAGCGGCCGCGGCCACGAGGCTGAAGTCCATCAGGGCCATGCCCATACCGGACAGGGTGAGGAACTCGACGTCGGGCTCGATCACCTCGACCTGCGACCCGGTGGCCAACAGGTGGTCGACGCCGGCCTGCTGGTGGGCGAAGAAGGCCTCGATGCGGGGATCGCTGATGCCCGGCGGGAGCTTCGTCATCATCACCGAGACCACGACGACCGAGGCGTGGCCCTCGGCGAGGTCGGCGTTGTGCATCATGCGCACGCCACCGTCCATGTACCGCCGACCGTTGATGGTGATGGGCGGGTACATTCCCGGCACGCTGCAACTGGAGGCGACCGCCCGCTCGAGGGGCGCGTCCGTCGTGGCGTCCCACACCTGGAGGTCCCCGGTGGCGGTGTCGACCGCGGTGCAGGCGAAGGGCGCGGGCCAGGGCCGGCCCGCCAGGACCGAGGCCATGGTGCCCACGAAGGCGTCCTCGCTGACCGTGGTGGCATCCAGGGCGATACGACCGACCTGGGCGAGGCGCTCGTGCTCGGTGGGGGCATCGACATCTGCGCCGGCATCGCTGACCGGGCCAAGCATCGACTCCATCAGGCCGGCCAGCCCGGCCATGTCCACCTGGTCGACGCCACTGTCGCCGACACCCTGCTCGAACATCGACTCGACCTCGGCCACCAACACGGCGGGGTCGTCACCGGAGGTGAGCATGGCCCCGGTCAGCGAGCCGGCCGACGTGCCGATCACCAGGCCGGCATCGGCCAGGTGCACGCCGGCCTTGGCCAGGCCGGCGGCGAGGCCGAGCTCCCAACCGACCCCGACCGGGCCTCCCCCACCCAGGACGACGGCACGTGACGACGGTTCGGGCATGCGGGGCTCCTTCGACGGCGGCCCGTCGAGGCTACCGGGAACCGAGCCGGCCCCGATCGTCGACGCCGACCCGACCGCTCATCTCGGGTGGCACCCTCGTCCCCCGTTTGTTGACGCTCGCGTTAGAAGGTCGTAGCGTCAGGCGACGCGACGCCAGCACGCCAGGCGAGATCACCTGACCCGAGGAACACCATGAGCGAGACCGCCGAAACCGCCGAAACGGCCGACGAAGCCGGGTCGGGCGACGAGGACCCGTTCGGCCAGATGGATCCGGCGATGGCGCGGTGCCCGCAGCCGGTCTACCGGGACATGCGGGCGGCGATGCGGGTCGTGCCCATGGACGGCAGCGTCGTCCTCGGCGGACGGGCCGAGATCGACGAGGCCCTGCAGAACGCCGAGGTCTTCTCGTCGAACATGTCGGCCGTCGACCTCCAGAACATCCGCCCCCTTATCCCGCTCCAGATCGATCCGCCCCACCACAAGAAGTACCGCAAGGTCCTCGATCCGCTGTTCGCACCCCGGAAGATGACCGAGCTCGAGGCGCCCGTCACCGAGTTGGTCAACGACCTCATCGACCAGTTCGGCGATCGCACCGACATCAACTTCGCCAACGACTTCTCCACGCGGTTCCCGACGCACGTCTTCCTGACGCTGCTCGGCCTCCCCCTCGACGACCTGCCCACCTTCCTCGCCATGAAGGACGGGATCATCCGGCCCAACCACGTCGTCGGCACCCCGTTCGGGACCCACAAGGCCGTGGCCCACCAGAAGGCCACGGCCGACTCGATCTACCGGTACTTCGACTCGGTGCTCGACGAGCGCGAGCGCGAACCGCGGGACGACCTGCTCAGCGAGTTCCTCGTCACCGAGGTCGACGGGACCCCGCTCACCCGCCACGAGATCCTCGACATCTGCTTCCTGTTCCTCATCGCCGGCCTCGACACCGTGACCGCCACGCTCGACTGCATGTTCGCCTTCCTCGCCGACCACCCCGACCACCGGCGCCAGCTCGTCGACGACCCCGGCGTCATCCCGGCCGCGGTCGAAGAGCTCCTGCGCTGGGAGACGCCGGTCATGGGCATCGTCCGGGCCGCCGTCGCCGACGCCGAGATCGGCGGTTGCCCGATCGCCAAGGGCGATCACGTCATCGCGCTGATCGGCTCCGCGAACACCGACGACGCCTTCTTCGAGGACGCCGACGAGGTGCGCTTCGACCGCGAGTCCAATCGTCACATCGCCTTCGGCGGGGGCATCCACCGCTGCCTGGGCTCGCACCTCGCCCGGCTCGAGCTCAGGATCGCCCTACGTGAGTGGCACCGTCGCATCCCGGACTACTCCGTGGCCGAGGGCGTGGAGCTCGAGTACACCGCCGGCATCCGCTCGATCGAGGACTTCCCGATGACGCTCGCCCGACCGGCCATGCGGTAGGCAGCCCGCCGACCGCACCCTGCGGTTCGCCGGCCCACACCGTCGTGATCCCCGACACGCTCGACCCGTCCCACCCGCCATCAACGGAGCCGACATGACCGACTACCAGTTCATCAGCTACGAGACGCTCGACGACGGCACGATCGCGCGGATCATGCTCGATCGTCCCGAGGCGAGGAACGCCCAGAACCGGGGGATGCTCGTCGAGCTCGACGACGCGTTCCTGCGGGCCGAGGCCGACGACACCGTCCGGGTGGTGATCCTCGGTGGCGAGGGCCCCATGTTCTCGTCCGGGCACGACATGGGCTCCGACGTCGCCCGAGAGGAATACCGGTCGCACCCCACATCGAAGATCAACGGCGCGACCCGCAACGGCTCCGAGGCGCGGATGCTCCAGGAGTGGCACTACTACTTCGAGAACACGCGACGGTGGCGGAACCTCCGCAAGATCACCGTGGCCCAGGTGCACGGCAAGGTCTACGGCGCCGGCCTCATGCTCATGTGGGCCTGCGACCTGATCACCGCGGCCGAAGGCACCACCTTCGCCGACGTGGTCGGGGTGCGGCTCGGGATGTGCGGCCTCGAGTACTTCGCCCATCCGTGGGAGTTCGGCGCCCGCAAGACCAAGGAGCTCCTGCTCACCGGCGACTGCCTCGACGTGGACGAGGCCCATGCGCTCGGCATGGTGTCCAAGGTGTACCGCCCCGACGAGTTGGCCGACGACACGCTCGACTTCGCACGCCGCATCGCCGCCCTTCCGACGATGACCGCGCTGATGATCAAGGAGTCGGTGAACCAGACCCAGGACAACCAGGGCTTCCACAACGCTCTGAACGCCTGCTTCTCCCTCCACCAGCTCAACCACTCGCACTGGGCCGAGGTCCACGACGACAAGTTCCCCGCCGCCCAGGTCGCCGACGGCGTGGCGGACTGGCGCAGCGCCCCGCCCGTCGTCCGGGCGGAGAAGACCACCGTCCGAGCCGAGGCCTAGGTCATGGCCGGACCGATGGAGGGCGTCAGGGTCGTGGAGGTCGCGAGTTGGACGTTCGTCCCCTCGGCGGGGGCGGTGCTGGTCGACCAGGGCGCCGAGGTCATCAAGATCGAGCACCCCGAGACCGGCGACCCGCAGCGGGGGCTCATCGCGTCCGGCCTGCTCCCCGGTGGCGCCGAAGGCGTCAACTTCATGATGGAGCAACCGAACCACGGCAAGCGATCGGTGGCCATCGACATCTCGAAGCCCGACGGCCGCGAGACCCTGCTGAAGCTGGTCGAGACCGCCGACGTCTTCCTCACCAACTACCTGCCCCAGGTGCGCCGGAAGCTGCAGATCGACACCGACGACATCCGGGCACGGAACCCCGGCATCATCATCGCCCGGGGCACCGGCCAGGGCACCAAGGGGCCCGATGCGGAGAAGGCAGGGTACGACGGCACCTCCTACTGGGCCAGGGCCGGCATGGCCGCGGTGATGCCGGACAACGACGGCTGGCCCATGGGGCAGGCGGCGCCGGCCTTCGGTGACGTCATGGGCGGCCTCGCGATCGCCGGCGCCATCGGCGCCGCCCTGTTCAAGCGCGAGCGAACCGGCGAGACCAGCACCGTCGACGTGTCGCTGATGGCCACCTCCATGTGGCAGATCTCGCCGCTGGTGGTGGCGTCGAAGCTCTTCGGCTTCTCGAAGATCCCCCACGGCGGTGACCGGAAGAAGTCACCCAACCCGGGGGTCGGCACCTACCGGACCGGGGACGACCGCTACATCAGCCTGATCCTGTTGCAGAGCGACAAGTTCTGGGCCGATCTGGTGAACCGCCTCGGCAAGCCCGAGATGGCCACCGACGAGCGCTTCGTCGACGCCGCGGCGCGGGCGACCAACAGCGTGGAGTGCATCACCCTGCTCGACGAAGCGTTCGCCGCCCATCCCCTCGACCACTGGCGAGAGGTCCTCGAGGAGTTCGCCGGCGCCTGGACCCCGTTCCAGACCCTCGACGAGCTCTACGAGGACCCACAGGTGATCGCCAACGGCTACCTCCCCACCATGACCGCGGCGAACGGCCAGGACGTGCAGTTGGTGGCCAGCCCGGCCCAGTTCGACGAGACCCCGGCCGAGATGACCCGCGGCCCCGACCATGGCGAGCACACCGACGACGTGCTCCTCGAGCTCGGCCTGGACTGGGAGCAGCTGATCGCCCTCAAGGCGTCGGGCGCCATCGGGTAGGGCCGGTGTCGCCCCACGCACGCCGAGGCCCGTCGGCCGACACGACCGTCACTACCGTGGCCACCATGGACGACGGGGCGGTCGTGCGGAGGTCGCCCTTCGGCGACAACCCCGAGGTTGGGGCTCGTGGGGCGACCACCCAGCAATCGATCCTGACCGCCGCGATGGCGGTCTTCGCCGAACACGGTTTCCACGACGCCAAGGTCGAGCTCATCGCCACCGCAGCAGGGTGCTCGCGTCCCGCGTTCTACCAGTACTTCGCCAGCAAGGACGACGTCTTCTGGCACCTCGCTGGACACCTGGGACGCGAGCTGGCCGCCCTGGCCGACCAACTCGCCGAGATCGCTCCCGACCAGCGTGGCGTGGCGACCCTCGACCGTTGGCTCGATGCCCTGGTCGAACTGCAGCAGTCCTACCGGCCGGTCCTGGTGTCGTTCCCGACCGCGTTCCGTGACAACCGGCCCGACCGACCACTGCCCCGACCCCTGACGATCCGCATGCAACAGGTGCTCGACGATGCTGATCCCCGACACGGTGGCGTGCCGAGCGGCCTCGATGTGCGGGTGCTGGCCGAGGCAACCGTCGCCATGATCCTCCGCAGCGTCCACTACTGGCTGCTCGGGCTGTTCTCGATCCCCCGCCCACGATTCACCCGAGCGTTGGCGTCGACCGTCCATCGGGTGATCCACGGGCCCATCGCCGCCGTCAATGCCGGGCCGACGGTCGACCCACCGTCGAAGGCGTGGCCGACGTGGCCGAGAGAATCCACGGCGGGCCAACAGGACCGCCACCTGCGCCCCCGAGGCATCGCCACCCGCCGGCGGCTCCTCGACGCCGCCGGCACGGTGCTGCCCCGACGCGGCTATCACGCCACCCGGGTCGACGACGTCGTCGAGGAGGCCGGCTGCTCGCACGGCACCTTCTACCAGTACTTCGAGAGCACCGACCACCTGTTCCGCACCCTCGCACTCGACGCCGGCCGCCACATGGCCGACCTCGTCGACTCGTTCCCCACCGCACCCGACGGCCCCCTCGACGAATGGCTCCGGCTGTGGTTCGACGCCTACCGGTCGAACGGGGGCGTCATCAGCGCCTGGCAGGAGATCGAGCTCGCCGACCCCGGCGTGTCCACCATGTCGCTCGAGCTCATGGTGGTGTTCTTCGATCGGCTCGGACGCCTGGTCCACACCCGGGGATTCGGCGACACCGCCGTCGACGCCGTCGCGCTGCTCGCGATCATCGAACGGGTCCCGTACACCGTGGTGGTGCTGAGCGACCTCGACGAGGCGCCCGCGATCGCCGCCGCGCAGCACCTGATCGAGCGGGGCATCCTCGGTTCGAGCGGCTCGACGCCCGCCGTCCCCGCCTGATCCCGCTCGGCGCGACGGGTCAGCCGGCCGACCCGGCGACCGGCGCCACGTCCGCGCCCGGCCCCGCACCCGTCAATCGACGGGGAGCTTCACGTCGACCGTGGCCTTGGCCATGGTCGCGCCGGTCTGGTTGGTGAGCTCGACCTTGACGATGGCCAGGCTCTGACGCCGCTCGACCCGCGTGTCGACGACCTCGCCGGCGAGGAAGGTGGCATCGCCGGTGAACGCCGGGTTGCGGTACTGCGCGTCCGAGTGCACGATCTCGCCCCACTCCCCCGCCCACGCCGCCACGTAGTCGATGACCCACGCGCCCATCGATGCGCCATAGCCGTAGCCGCGGGCCATGCCGACGTGCTGCGCCCAGCGGGGCTGGAGGTGGCCACGGGAGGGCCCGTGGTACGCGCCGTCGGTCAGCTCGGGGTTGGTGCGCTCCATCCGCTTGTCACCCTCGTGGCCGGCCATCTCCCTGGTGTACCCGAGCTCGAGCGCGCTCACCGTCGTGGGACCGGTCTTCATACCCCCCCACGTCGTCATCGGGAAGGCCCGCCACTCGGTGGTGAAGCTGGCCAGGCTGTGTGGTCCGAGCACGTGCTCGGCCAGCCGGTCGCCGACCGCCACCGACGAGAACGGGCGCTTGTCGTGGCCGAGCGACTGGATCTGGTCGATGAACGCCAGCTTGCGGGCCTCGAGGTCGGCCAGGTCGGCATCGGTCCACTCGGGGTCACGGGCCTCGTCGAAGACCTTCTTCTGCTTGGCCTCTCGCACCGGGTAGCGGATGGCGGTCGACCGCTGCTGCGCGACCCGCTCGCCCCGCTGGTTGATGTACAGCGTGTCGCCCCGCTGGAAGCAGGTTGGCCCGGCGAAGCTGGTCTCGGTGACCTTGTAGTCGTACGGCATGCGGTGGCACACGAGATGGTCACCGGGGACGATCCGCGGCCCGAAGAACCACCACTCGTCGCCGCCGAAGATGAGGTGCGAGTCGGGGATGCGACCCACCTGGGCCGGTGAGCAGCCGTGGCTGGTGTCGGTGGCCACGGTGAACGACTGGGGGGCGACCAGGCCGCCGAAGCGGCTCTCGGCCGCCCAGCGGGCGTCGTAGTGCAGCGGGTTGGGGTAGTGCATCGCCTGCGCCCACCGGCGGATGTCGCTCGCGGCGACATCGTCGTTGAGCTCGCCGGCGCGCATCGGCACACCCATGTGGCGGTCGAGGTCGGACGTGTCGAGCACGGGATCGGGCATCAGGGCTCCTCGCTTGCGGTCGTCGGGAGATCGGTGTTCAGGAGATCGGTGTTCGGACGGGTGTCGGCCTGGGCGTCGAGGCGGCGCATGACCATGGCGATGAGCGCATCATCGCGGACCTTGGCGTCGCTGCCCGTGGTGGGCAGCTCGCCCGGGCCGAAGAACAGGACCTGGCGCGGCACCTTGTACGTCGCGACGCGGGCGGCGAGGAACGACCGCAGCTCCTCGGCGGTGGTCGTGGCGCCATCGACCATCTCGACGCACAGGGTGACCGCCTCGCCCAGGCGGTGGTCCGGCAGACCCAGCACTCGTGCCCGCCGGAGGCCCGGGAAGGCGCGCAGCGCGAACTCGAGCTCGGCCGGGGACACGTTCGCGCCGGCGGTCTTGATCATCTCGGTGCGACGACCCGTCCAATGGACGGCACCGTCGGCGTCGACGTAGCCCGCATCCCCGGTGTGCAGGAACCCGTCGGCGTCGAACGTCTCCTCGCGGGTCGAGCCGAGGTAGTGGTCCATCACCGTCGGGCCGGCGACCGCGAGCTCGCCACCCTGGCCGGGACCGAGGACCGTGCCGCTGGCGGGGTCGATGATCCGGAGCCGTACCCCGGGCTGGAGCCGACCGGTGCTGGCCCTCATCTCGTCGCGCGTGTTGCTCCACCGGTGGCTCACGATGCTGGCGCAGGTCTCGGACAGGCCGTAGGCGATCGGCATCGTCCACGTCGTGTCGCCCTCGACGGTGCGGTGGCGGGTGAAGACCGACTTCCCGTACACCTCGCGCAGCGACGACAGGTCGGTGGCCTCCCAGTCGGGGTGCTCGGCCAGGGCGGCCGCCTGGTGCGGCAGCGTGTAGGGCTCCGTGACCGCCTCACGTTCGAGGAGGCGGAGGGCGTCGCCGGCGTCGAAGGTCTCCTGCATGACGAAGCAGCCGCCGCCCGCCAACGTGGCCCCGAGGGCGGTGGTGAGGCCCGCCGTCCAGAACAGCGGGAGGGGTGCCCATACCCGCGAGCCAGGCACCCGCCGGAAGATGTCGGCGTGGAGCCAGAACTGCAGCGTGGGGGCACGGTGCAGGTGCACCATGCCCTTGGGGGTGCTGGTCGTCCCCGAGCTGAACAGCACCAGGCCCGGATCGCCGGGGAAGATGGCCGGCGCGCGGGCCGTGACCACCGCGGCGTGGGGTCCGCCACCGGCGAGGAAGGTCTCCCAGCCCGGGGCGCCGACCGCGACGCTCCACCGGAGGAAGGGCAGGTGCGGATCGCCCACCAGTCCGTCCACGTCGGCGCCGAGCGCGGCGCCCAGCAGCATCCGCTGCGTGAGCACGCCCGTGACCGCAGACGCGGCGACGAGGTCGCGGAGCTCGCGCGGCGTCGAGAAGGTCGACAGGGGCACGGCCACCCCGCCGGCGAGCGCGATGCCGAACATGGCGGCCACCGCCTCGGGACGGTTGCCCATCACGATGGCGACCCTCGTGCCATGGCCGACACCCCGCTCGACCAGTGCTGCCGCGATCCGACGGGATTCCCGTTCCAGATCGCGGTAGGACCAGCGCACGGTCGTGCCGTCGAGGAGCGGGTCGTCGAAGACGAGGGCCTCGCGGTCGGCGTGCGCGGCGCTCACCTCCGTGAGGAACCCGCCCAGGGTGAGCGCGCCGATCCCGTCCACCGTGTCCAGGGCCGGGCCGGCGAACGTGGTCATCGTGGCGCGCCCGAGGTCATCGTCCATCGACTCGCGCTCCCCCTTCGTCGTACGCGGGCTCCACGTGGACCAGAGGCTCCCGATGGACGATCATACGAACATGACGCCGGTGTTCGAAAGACGGGACGGCATCTCCCGTGTGTTCGCCCCGGCACTGGCGGAGGCCCCGGGCCGTGAAGCGCTGGTCACCCGACGGGGACGCTGGACCTATGCCGAGCTCGACGAGGCGTGCGCACGTGCGGCCGGGGCGCTGTCGGACCTCGGCGTGCGACCCGGTGACCGCGTGGCCGCCTCGCTCGCCAACGAGGCCGACATCGTCTTGGCGTTCCACGGTGCGATGCGCCTCGGCGCGATCTGGGTGGGGGTCAACCAGGCACTGGCGCCCCCGGAGAAGGCCTACCTGCTCACCGACTCGGGATCGTCGTTGCTCCTGTGCGACGCGGCCACCATGACGTCGCTCGACCCCCGACGCGACGGCCTCGCCGACCTCGGTCTCGTCGTCGCGGAAGGCGAGTGGCGGGCCGCATGGACGTCGGCACCCCGACGTGACGACCTCCCCCCGGTCGATGTCGATGCGCCCGCCGGTCTCGCCTACACCAGCGGCACCACCGGTCGGCCCAAGGCCGCCGTCCTCTCGCAGTACAACCTGCTGACCCCCGGCAGGGTGCTGGTCGCCAGTCGCGGCTATGACCCGAGCCTCCGCAAGGGGGACTGCCTCCCGCTCACCATCCTCAACATGATGGTGCTCACGACCCTGCTCGTCGCCCAGGCCGGCGGCACCACGGTGGTCATGGACCAGGTCCACGCCGAGGGGGTGGCCGACTGGGTCGAGCGCGAGCGGGTCACGGTGTGGAATGGCCCCCCGCCGATCCTGCACAGCCTGGCCCACCACGACACGGTCGCGCCGGAGGCCCTGGCCACGCTCTCGGAGGTGTGGTCGGGGGGCGCCGAACTGCCCGAGGCGCTGCGGTCCGCCTTCGCCGCGAAGTTCGGCCTGCCCCCGATCGGCACCTACGGCCTGTCCGAGGCGCCCACCGTGGTGAGCATCGACCCGCCGGACGGCACCCACGTCCCCGGCGCCAGCGGCAGGGTGCTCCCCCACCTCGATGTGCGGGTGCTGGCCGACGACGGGCAGCCCGTGGCCCCCGGCGGCGTGGGCGAGATCTGCCTGGCGCCGACGTCGGACGGCCCCTTTGCGGGCGTCTACCGCCCGCCCCTCGGCTACTGGAACCGCCCCGAAGCCTCGGCGGCCACCTTCGCCGACGGCCGGGTACGCACCGGCGATGTCGGGATGCTCGACCGCGACGGGTGGCTGCACCTCCGTGACCGGAAGAACCTGGTCATCGTCCGGGGTGGCGCGAGCGTCTACCCCGCCGAGGTCGAGCGCGTGCTCCACGCGATCGACGGTGTGGCCGGTAGCGCCGTGACCGGCACGGCCGACGAGCGCCTGGGCGAACGGGTCGAGGCCGTGGTCGAGTTGGACGAGGGCAGCGCCTTGACCGAGGACGAGATCCTCGACCGCTGCCGCGGCGAGTTGGCGCGGTACAAGGTTCCCGAGCGATTGGTGATCGTCGCCTCACTCCCCCGCAACGCGATGGGCAAGGTCGACCGCACCGCGGTGGCGGCCCTCATCGCCGGATGACCCCCGACTACCTTGCAGAGATGGAGGTCAGGAGGACGGCCGCGGGGGCCGCTTGGTCGGGGTCGGACCATCCGACGTGGCCGGAGCACGTCCCGACGGTGCCGGGGCTGTTCCGACATGCGATGGCCCGCCACCCCGACAACCTGGCGGCGGCCGACCTCGACGAGCGGCTCACCTATGCCGACCTCGACCGCCGGTCGGCCGCCCTCGCCGCTCGGCTGGTGGCCCTGGGCGTCGGGAAGGGCACCCACGTCGGCACACTGCTGCCGAACGGCGTGGGCTGGGTGGTGGCATGGGCCGCGATCACCCGGATCGGCGCAGTATCGACGCCCGTCAACACGTTCTACAAGACGCCCGAGCTGGCCACGATGCTGCGCCACGCCGACGTGGGCACGCTCATAGCGACACCGGGATTCGCCCCCCACGACTACGTGGCCCGCCTGCTCGACATCGCCCCCGGGCTGGCCGATGGCGACCCGGATGCACCCCACCTGGTGGCCGAGCTGCCCCAGCTGCGGCGGGTCCTGTTCTGGGACGACGCCGAGGTGCCGTGGGCGCCCACGGGCGTCGGGGCCACCCTCGACACGGATCTCGCGATGCCCGTCGACCCAGCGCTGGCCGCGGTCGTGCGGGCCATGGAGGACGATGTCACCCCGGCCGACCCGATGCTGATCACCTATACGTCGGGCTCCACCGGCGAGCCCAAGGGCGTGGTGCACGGCCACGGGCCCCTGCTGCGCCATGCCCGCAACCTGGCGGCGATGTCCGGGCTCGAGCCCACCGACCGCATCTGGACCCCGATGCCGCTGTGCTGGGTCGGTGGCTTCTCGTTCACCCTGCTGCGGGCGCTGTCGGTCGGCGGCGCGTTCGTCACGCAGGACCGCATGGACGCCGGCAGCGCCCTCGCCCTGCTGGAACGCGAGCAGGTGACGTGTGTGAGCGCGTGGCCCAGCATGGGCGACGCCCTGACCGCCCACCCCGACTTCGCCACGACCGACCTGTCCGCGCTCCGGCTCGGCACGTTCTACGGCGGCCGCCCGCCCGAGGCCCGTCCCACGGACCCGGGTCTCGGCGTCACCGCGCTCGGGATGTCCGAGACCGGCGGGCCCCACACCTTCTGGACCCGCGACGAGGATCTCCACGGCACCACCGAGCAGTACCGGGGCACGTTCGGTCACGAGGTGCCCGGGGTGATGCACCGGATCGTCGATGCCGAGGGCAACGACGTCGGCGAGGGAGTGGAGGGCGAGGTCTGGGTGCGGGGTTACAGCATGATGCTCGGCCTCCACAAGCGCGAACGCTCGGAGGTCTTCGATGCCGACGGCTGGTACCACACCGGCGACCGCGGCCTGTTCCGTGACGGCTGGTTCTTCTTCACCGGCCGCCAGTCCGACCTGATCAAGACCAAGGGCGCCAACGTGGCCCCGGCCGAGGTCGAGAATGCGATCCTGTCGCTCGACGACGTGCGCGCGGCGTTCGTCTTCGGCGCCGACCACCCCGTCCACGACCAGGAGGTGGTGGCGTTGGTCGTGTCCGCGCGGGCGCCCGCCGCCCTCCAGGCAGAGCTCCGGGACCTGCTCTCGTCGTACAAGCTGCCGGCGCACATCTTCCCCATCGCCGCCGCCGACGTCCCCTACATGACCAGCCAGAAGCCCGACCGAAGGGCGCTCGCGGCATTGGCCGCCGACCTCACCGCCGGCGCCCGGGTCCAGACCTGACCCGAGCCCCGAGGGCTGGTTGGGCTCTCACAGGAGGCGGCCGGATCGCCTGACCTCGGCACCCATCGACGGCGCTCGGCCCCAGCGGGCACAATGGACACCATGGATCGTGAGCTGCGCGACTGGCTTCGGAGCTTGGCCGAACCGAGCGGTGGCCATGACACGCTCGATCACCCTGGCGAGCTGAGCCAGGAAGGCTCCAAGTATCTCGCGAGGGTGGCCACCGACGGGACGCTGAAGGCCGCACTCGCCGAGCTCGCCGCAAACGAACCCGAGCTCGCAGGCTGACCGGGGGCCCAAGGTCCCCATGATCGTCGCCGACGAGTACCTCGCGTTGCTCCGACTGGTCGAACAGGCACCACAACAGGTCGAATCTGAAACCCTTGCGCTGACCTACAGTCGTGCGTACCGGCTCACCCGGGCGCTACTCGATCCGGGGCCAGGTCGCTTGGCGGTGCGTGGACGGTTCAGCCGCCTGGTCGAAGCCCTGTCAGCAACGGATCAGGCCATCCTGCACGACCGGCTCGCTGATCCGGACCCCGCAGTTCTCGCCATCGTCGACCCACGGCCGACGATTCGCGCCGCTGCAGCGATCCAGAACACCTACGCCCTGTCGCTGCTCCAGGCCGAGACCATCGCCGCCGCGGTGATCCATGACTGGCGAATCCTGTTCGCCGAAGCGGACAGCGCCTCGGGACCCTTTCGCCAGGCGGCGACAGAGTTGGGGCTCGACCTTCAGGTCATCGGTCGGTAGGAGCCCACTCTCTTCTCGTCAGGGGGCCTCGGTGCGGCCCAACGCCAGGGCGGCGTCGGGGACGAAGAGCTCGGGGGCGAAGGGCCCGACGGTCGCCGCGCGAAGCTCGAGCTCGGGGAGGACGACCGACGGGTCGAGGGTGTCGAGCCAGACGACCGCGGCCGCGACCTGGTCCGCATCGAGCGCGTGCATGGGGAAGTGGACATCATCGAGCATGGGAGTGGCCACGGGCGCGGGGGTGACGGTGTGCACGGCGATGCCGTCGCGCTCCACCTCGCCGGCGAGGGCCAGGGCGAAGGCGTTGAGCGCGGCCTTCGACGCCGAGTAGGCCGCCTTGCCCGGCTGCGGGGCGTGCGCCGACGAGGACGACAGGAAGATGATGCGCCCGCCGGCGGGCATCGCCTGCAGCACCACCGCGCTGACGAGGAACGCCGAGCGCAGGTTGGCCGCGACGACGGCGTCGAAGGTGGCCACCGACTCCTTGCGGACGAACGTGCCGGCCATCATCCCCGCCGCGTGGACCAGCAGGTCGACCGGGCCGGCGGCCTCGACGAGCGATGCGACATCGGCCTCGACGGCACAGTCGCCGACTGCGAACCGGGCGCCGATCGACTCGGCCGCCGTTTCCAGCGGGCCGGCGCGACGAGCGTTGAGGACGACCTCGTAGCCGCGCCCGACCAGCATCGTGGCCACGGCCAGCCCGATCCCGCTGCTGCCCCCGGTGACGAGGGCGCGTCGCCCAGGGGTCACCTGGTGGGGCATCAGCCCGGCGTGACGGTGATGGCGTACTCGGGGCAGTTGCTGTGGGCGAGCCGGGCGGCCTCGGCCTGCTCATCCGGCACCGTCGCGGCGACCAACTGGCCGTATCCCTCGTCGTCGGGCTCGAAGACCGCCGGCGCGAGCGCATAGCACCGGCCGTGGCCGCTGCAACGATCGGCGTCGATCGCGACGCGGAGCACCCGTCAGACCTTGCCGGCGTCGACGTGCATCAGCCGGGCCAGGTTGCCACCCATGACCTTCGCGACGTCGCCGGTCGAGAGCCCGTCGAGCTCGTCGACGAACGAGATCGGGTCGGCGAGCCCCTCCGGGTGCGGGTAGTCCGAGCCGAACAGCACGTTGTCGACACCGATCAGGTCGATCAGGCCGGACGTGTCCTCCTCGTGGAACGGGTGGACGAAGATGTTGCGCTTGAAGACCTCGACGGGATCCTCGGCGAAGGCGTGCGGGTTGAACGCGTAGGCCGATTGCATCGCTTCGAGCAGGTACCGCACCCACGCCGAGCCGTTCTCGACCGGGGCGATCTTGAGGCGCGGGAACCGCGTGCACAGCCCGTGGCCGATCGCGGAGGCCATGGTGTCGATGATCGGCCGACCGCCATGGCCCACGATCGCATCGAACCCCGACCGGCCGGTGAAGGGCGTGAACTCGTCGCGCACGCCTTCCCATTCGTTCAGGTAGCGCTGGTAGCCGCTGTCGCTGGAATGCATGCCGACCAGGATGTCGGCCTCCTGCACGCGCTCCCAGAAGGGATCGAACTCGGTGAGCGCGAACGACCGCGGGCCCCGGAAGCCGGGGACCGGCGCCGGGCGGATGAGGATGACGCGCGCGCCCCGCTCGAGCACCCACTCGAGCTCCTCGATCGCCTTGTCGACGACCGGCAGCGTGATGACCGGCGTGGGGAAGATGCGGCCCTCGTAGTCGAACGTCCAGTGCTCGTGCATCCACTGGTTCAGCGCGTGCACCACCGCATGGATGGCGAGGGGGTCGTCGCGCAGCCGCTCCTCGACGAGACTGGCGAGGGTCGGCCACATGATGGCCCGGTCGAGCCCGAGCTCGTCCATCAGCTCGATGCGGGGCGCTGGGTCGCGGTAGGCCGGCAGGGCGTCGATGCCCCGGCCGAGGATCTCCTTGTAGGGCTTGCCCTCGGGGTTCCCGACCTTGAAGTACTCCTCCTGCGCGCCCGGCGCCGCGACCCGCTCGAACGTCGGGTTCGGGATGTAGTCGCTGATCTGGCCCTTGACCGCGATCTTGGTGCGACCGTTCGCCTGGATGTACTGGATGATCCCGGCGTACTCG
This sequence comes from Acidimicrobiales bacterium, assembly GCA_041918615.1. Classification (GTDB taxonomy): domain Bacteria; phylum Actinomycetota; class Acidimicrobiia; order Acidimicrobiales; family DATDAH01; genus JAEUJM01. The sequence continues at coordinate 16,482 of JAYRVH010000057.1, read as the reverse complement.
GGGGCGATGAACTTCGTGAGCGCGTCGGGCGTCTCGTACATGTGGTTGTCGACGTCGAAGACCGGGAAGTCGAGCACTCGTGACGGCATGGGAATCCCTTCGCTGTGCGGTGGCACGTCGTGAACCGAAGCGTGGCGCATGGTCGCGTATCAGCTCGAACGCTAGCTGACATGGGTGTTAGATTCAAGGCCCGCGGGGTGCAGGGCAATCAGGGAAAGACGAACGGAACGGAGTCGGGTCCCCGAACGAGGCTCGACGGCAGGTAGACGGCGTCGCCGGCCTGTTCGTAGCCGACGTCGCGGCGGGCGAGCTCCTCGAACAGCACGCGCGCCTCCATCCGGGCCAGCGCCGCGCCGAGGCAGAAGTGCTCACCGAACCCGAAGGCCAGGTTCGCCGTGGCGGGCTCGCGGGCGAGGTCGAACGCTGCGGCCGTGGGACCGAACGCGGCTTCGTCCCGATTCCCAGAGGCGTAGAGCATCACGAGGTAGTCGCCCTCGGACAGCGGGACACCCGAGAGCTCGGTGTCGGCGGTCACGGTGCGGGCGAACTGCTGTATGGGCGTGACCCAACGCAGGCACTCCTCGACCGCGAGAGGGATGCGGTCCGGGTGGGCGTGGAGCCGGCGCCGATCGTCGGGCCGCGCGGCCAACTCGATCAACGAGCCGGACATGAGGTGCCGGGTGGTCTCGTTGCCGGCGACCACCAGCGACATGTTGAAGGTGAGGAGCTCACCAGGGGTCGGGCGATGCCCGTCGATGTCTGCGTTCACGAGGAGCGAGATGATGTCATCGGACGGGGTGGCCGCCTTTGCCTCGGCGAGCTCGCCGAGGAACCCGACCATCTCCATCAGCGACACGGCCTCCTCCGGCGACAGCGCGGCGCGGCCGTCCGAGGCCACGATCGTCGCGTCGGACCACCGGCGGAAGGCCGATCGGTCGGCCTCGGGCACACCGAGCAGCTCGCAGATCACCAGGACGGGCAGCGGGGCGGTGAGCGCCTCGACCAGGTCGACCACCTCGCCCCTCGGGATGGCGTCGAGCAGTGCGGCCGTGATCTCGCGCACCCGTGCTTCCATCCGGCTGAGGGCCCGGCTGGTGAAGTCGCGGTGCAACACCCGCCGCCAGCGGTTGTGCGTCGGCGGGTCCATGTGCAGGATCGACCCCTCGACCGACAGCCCCTCGCGGATCGGGTCGTTGACCAGCACCCCTCTGCTCGAGCAGAACCGGCCGGGATCGCGGCTGATCTCGCGGATGTCGTCGTAGCGCGCGACGGTCCTGATCCCCGGCGCGAACTCGTGGATGGGGGCCTCGGCGCGCAGCCGGGCGAGGACGTCGTAGTAGTCCGCTCGAAGCGAGAAGCCCGGCGTGCGGGGGTCGATGTCGACCAGATCGAGGCTGGTCATCGACCACCGCCTCCGATCCGTTGGGCAAGCAGGTCGAGGATCGGGTTGTCGGCAATCGGGAAGAAGTTCGGCTCGCCCCGCTGCTCGTTGAGGTGCGCTATCCGGGACAGGATCGCGGTGGTGCGCACGACCGCGACGACCTCGTACCAGTCGAGGTCCTGCACCGGCCGGCCGAGCCGGGCCTCGTAGCAGCGCGCCGCGTCGTCATGGTCGAGGAACCCGGGCACGGTCCGTCCCACGAGCACGTCCTGGGTCGCCTGCAACGTCAGGAGCCAGGCCAGGTCGTGCTCGGCGGCGCCGATCGTCGCCATCTCCCAGTCGAGCACGGCCAGCGGCGCCCAGGCGTCGTCGACGATCACGTTCTCGATCCGCACGTCTCCCCAGAGCAGGGACGGCTCGGGCTCGTCACCGGGTTGGTTGGCGTCGCACCACTCGAGGGCCGCGACGAGGGCAGGGACGATCACGTCACCCTCCGCGTACCAGGCCAGGTAGTCGTGCCAGTACGCGAGCTCGGCGGCATTGTCGCGGTGCGGCACCACGTCGCCGAGGCCCGACGAGGCCCAGTCGATGCGGTTGATGTCGGCCACGAGGTGGAGGAACGTCGTGTGCAGCAGCGTGTTCGCAACCGGTTCGGCCCCGGACAGGCGTCGGTCCAGCGCCGGAACCTCACCCAAGATGTGTCCGTCGATCGCGGGCATCGTCAGGAAGGGCACGCCGATCCACCGCGTGTCCTGCTCGGCCCGCGCCGGCACCGCCGTCGGGATGCCGGCGGCAGCGGCCGCCTCCTGCAGGCGGGCCTGCATCGGGAAGTCGTAGCGGGAGAAGATCGCCGGTCCGGCAGGCGGGACCTTGAGCACCATCCGCTGTCCGTGCACACCGTCGTCGTCCGACCGCCGAACGTCGACGAGGATGGTCTCGCTCGAGTAGCCCGCGGCCGGGCGCTCGATCCCGTCCACCTCGTGGGTGGCGGGCGCCGCGGCCTCGTCCAGCCAGGCGATCAGTCCGGTGAGCATCTCGTCGACCGGACGGATCGTCACGCGAAGGACGCCTCGGCCGTGAGGCCCATCGACGGGTGGGCACCGACGACGTTGGACTGCATGCTGCCGACACCGGTGGAGCCGTCGGCGAGATCGGTGACCCGCACGATGCAGTCCCGGTGCTGCTTGAGCCGGCGCGCGACGTCGACGGTGTGGCAGTCCCGGACGTGCTCGCCGTCGACGTGGAGCTCGCCACGCCACTCGCCCTGGAAGTGGCCCTCGAAGCCGCCGTACAGGCCGGTGCCGAGGTGGAACCCCGTGTCGGAGAGGGGCTCGACCCGGTAGGCCCGCTCGGTGGCGTCGGGCATCACCACCCGGATCGTCCCGCCGGTGAGCCGCCGGTTGTCGTCGCGGAACTCGAGCTCGGGGACGACGTCGTGGAACGCCTTGATGCGTCCGTCGGGCAACTCGACGGAGCCCCGTGCGCTCCCCGTCGACCAACCCGGGCCGTGGTAGCGCTGGTAGTACACGAAGAAGGTGAACGGTCGGCCGTCCGGGCGGGTCATGGTGACGGGCATCCACACGAACATGCCGGCGGTGCCGTCCGGCATCGGCGTGGGCTCGAGGTCCTCGGGCGGCTTCCCGACCCCGTAGCGCACCCCCCACGATCGGTCGCGGGCGCCGACCCACGCCTGGTCGTCGACCTCGATGTGCTCACCGTCGACCTCGACCCAGCCGCGGGCCACGCCGCTCTGGTGGAAGCGCATGATGTCGGCGTCGATCCGCGACCGGCTTCGGCTGACGTGGGTTTCGCGCTCCTCGATCGCCGGTGGGGCCACGCCCTCGATCTCCACATCGAAGCTCACCGGCACGATGTCGTTGGCGTCGAGGCGGTACCGGGTGCGTTCGAGCGGCGCGACGACGTCGTAGCCGATCGGACCGATCTCGCTCCGCTCGACGTCCGGGGCCAGTCGGCGGCTCGCCCGAACCGTCCACTGCTCGGTGCCGCGGGACACGCCCGCGAAGCCGTCCATGACGTTGCGGTTGAGGTACTTCCCCAACCCGAAGGCGATGCTGAGCGACCCGTCACGCGCCGCGGCCATGGCCCAGATCTTCTCGGTCCAGGAACGGTCGGACTCGACCACCCGGGCGAACGTGTCGACGATCTGGTGGTTGAGCCCCTCGTCGGCGGGCAGCAGCGGACCGGGCCTGGTCATCGGTCGGGCCCGCGCGCGCTGCGTGCGATGACGGTCTCGCCGAACTGCTCGATCGCCTCGACGGCGTGGTCGATCGAATCCCCGGGGATGTGCACGTCCGCCCAGGTGACCCCGAGGCGGGCCAGCCCATCGAGCGCCTCGAGCCTCGCATCGGCGTCGAACTCGGCGCGGCCCGGGTGCCCGCCGGCACCGGTGCCGTACGAGACGTCGATGTCGGCGCGGTCGCGTCCGGCCTCGTCGACGACCTGCCACAGGTGGTCGAGCATCAGCGCGAGGTCCTCGACGCTCTCGAGCGGAGGTGTCTTCGCCGTCGTGGCGAGGGCCTGCGGCGCCGGGAACGGCCGCCATCCGTCGCCGTACTCCGCGACACGGCGCCGCGACCGCCTGCTGTTCCCGCCGATCCAGATCGGCGGCGGCGAGGCCGGCTTGGGGTTGGCGGTCTGGCCGTGCGCGGTGAAGTGGTGCCCTTCGTACGCGTAGTCGTCGGTGGTCCAGATGCCCCGCATCACCTCGACGGCCTCGTCGAACAGCAGGTTCCGTTCGTCGAAGTCGACGCCGAGCGCCCGGTACTCGCCCTTCAGGTACCCGGCCGCGACCGCGAGGGTGAACCGGCCACCCGACAACGCGTCGAGCGTCGCCACCGCCTTGGCGACGACGAACGGGTTGCGGTAGGGAAGCACCAGGATGTTCGGGATCAGCCGGATCCGCTCGGTGACCGCGGCGACGTAGGTCAACGCCACGAACGGATCGAGGGCATCGTGACCGCCCGACGTCAGCCACCGGTGGGTGGGGGCGGGATGGTCGGTGAACCCGACGCCCGAGAAGCCCGCCCGCTCGGCCGCCCGGGCGAAGCGGGTGATGGCGTCACCCGTCACGAGCGTCGGATCGTGCGGGTGGGTCACCAACGGGTAGGTGACCGAGAACCTCATGGCTGCGCCCTCACCGTGACGAGCCGCCCGCTGCGGGTGGCCCCTTGGGCACCTCGCGGAACGGGACGTCCTTGTCGAGGGTCCGTTCGCGGGGCATGCCGAGCACCCGTTCGCTGATGTTGTTCCGGGCCATCTCGAGCGTGCCCCCGGCGATGCTGCCGGACTGACGCATGAGGAACTTGATGCCGACGCCGGCCGCCGGATCGTGATCGGTCCAGGCCGCCGCGGACGACCCTGCCAGCTCGAGGCCGATCGTGAGGATGCGCTCGTTGACGACACCGCTCATGAGCCGGGGCACGGCCGCGGCGGTGTCGGGGATGACGCCGGCGCCCATGCCCTCCGCGATGCGCGCGCTCAGCTCGCTGGCCGCTCGCCGCAGGGTCCTCGCCTCGCCGAGAAGGTCGAGGGCGATCGGGTCGTCGAGCTGTCCCGTCTCCCGGGCGAGCTCGACGAGCAGGTCCCGGCCGGTGGCCTCGGCGCCGTGGCCCGGGGCCCTCCCGCTCGTGTAAGGCGAGCCTCCGCCCATCGCGTTGCGCTCGTGGAACATCCAGCGCCGACCGACGGTCCAGCCGTCGTCGATGTCCCCGACCCGCGCTCGGTCCGAGATCCGCAGGTCCGTCATGAACTCCTGGCAGAACTCGCGCGAGCCGTTGATCATCTCGATCCGCTGCACCTCGATGTCGGCCTGGCGGATCTTGATGATGAACACCGACAGGCCCCGGTGCTTCGGCACCTCCCAGTTGGTGCGGAGCAGGCACAGGCCGTAGTCGGACCACCACGCGCCCGTGGTCCACACCTTCGATCCGTTGACGACCCATTCGTCGCCGTCGCGAACCGCGGTCGTCATCGCCCCGGCGACGTCGGAGCCCCCGCTCGGCTCGGACAGGAACTGCATCCACAGCTCCTCGCCCTTCAACATCGCGGGCAGGTGCGTCGCCTTCTGCTCCTCGGTGCCGAATTCGAGCAGCACCGCGCCGCAGGGGACGAAGGTCGGGACGTTGATCAGCGTCGGCATGTCGTAGGGCACGCAGACCTCGTTGAACGCCCGTTGGTGCGCCGGGGTGAGTCCGAGGCCGCCGTACTCGACCGGAAAGCAGATCCCGGCGAACCCGCCGTCGTAGAGGGTCCGCTGGATGGCCCGCATCCTGGCCACGGCGGCCAACTCCTCCTCGTCGGAGCCGAAGCCGTTCTCCGCGTCGACCGGATCCGCGAGCGGGAGGTGGTCGGGCAACCACGCCCGAGCGCGGTCGGCGAACGACTCGACCGACTCCATCTCGGCGGCGGTCACGCCGCCGCCTCTGCCGCGATGGCTGCAACACGTCGTCGATGCGCGGCCGGGGTGCCGAACAACGACCGCTCGGTCACGACCCGGCGGAGGTAGAGGTGCAGGTCGTGGTCGGTGGTCAGGCCGATGCCGCCATGGATCTGCACGCAATCGTGCATGAGCTCGGTGAGGTGCATGCCGAGGTACGCCTTGGTGACACTGGCGGTCTCCTCGACGCCGGGGGCTCCCGCCTGCACCTCGCGGGCCAGCACCGCCGCGAGTGCATGGCTCGCCTCGAGCCACATCTTCATGTCGGCGAAGCGATGCTTCAGTTCTTGGTAGGACGCCAGCGGGCGCCCGAACGAGTAGCGGTCGAAGGCCCACTCGACCGTGAAGTCGAAGGTCCGCTCCGCGGCACCGACCAGGACAGCCGACTGGATGACCAGTGCGTGCCGCAACTGCTGCTCCACGTCGGCGACGACCGGCTGGCCACTGGTGAGCACCGCGCTCGCCGGGACTTCCACGTCGGCGAAGTCCACGCGTGCAAATCGCCGCACCAGGTCGAGGCCCGCCAACGGGGTGATGGCGATGCCGGCAGTCGACGTCGGGACAACGCATTGCACCAGCCCGTCGTCGGCCCGCGCGGTGACGAGCAACGACGACGACTGAGCCGCCGCCTCGACTGGCGTCGAGAAGCCCGAGAGCAGGTAGCCGTCACCGGCGCGCACGGCCCCCAGGGCGCCGTCACCCAGCGCGTGCTCCGCGCCGCACCACGTGGCCACCGTTTCCCCTGCCAGCAGCCCGGCCAACAGAGAGCGGTGCTCGTCGGCGTCCGCACGGGCGATGGCGGCGGCCACGACGTTCGTCGGCACCAGCGGGCCCGGGGCGACATGACGACCGAAGGCGTCAGCGACGATGGTCAGGTCGACAACACCGTTCCCGCTCACGCTGCCGCCGCCCTGGGCCTCGGGCACGAGCATCGAGGTCCACCCGAGCGCTCCGCCCTGGCGCCAGTACGCCGCGTCGAAGCCGTCGTCCGACGAGGCCAGGGCGCGCACCTGGGCGATCGGGCACTCGGTGGACAGGAACCGACGGGTCGTGTCCCGGAAGAACTCCTGATCGTCGCTCAGCGTGACTTCCACGCATGCCCTCCCTGTGGATCGCGTCGGTGCACGTCGGGTCGCCTGGTCAAACCATGGTGTCGATCACGACTCGACCGCTGGGCAGGTCGGCATCGGTCGACTCCTGCAGGGTTGCCGGGCCCGGCTCGGGGGCGGCGATGGCGCGGAACGTCGTCATCCGCCGAATCTAACATCTCCGTCATGTAGGAGCGTTGGTCAGGCGCAGGAGAGGCCCCCGCCCCATGGTCGCTGTCAGCAGCGGTAGATGCGCTCGGCGTTGGCGGCGAAGAGCTTGTCGCGCGACACCTCGTCGAGGCCGGCCGTCACCGTGGCATAGGTCGTGAACAGCTCGCCGAAGGTGCCGTGCAATCCGTCGACCGGGAAGTTGCTGGCGAACAGGCATCGGTCCACACCGAACGTGTCGATGGCGTGCTCGAGCCAGGGGCGCAGGACGTCGACGCGCGTCGACCCCAAGGGCATGGCCAGCCCGGACAACTTGCACGCGACCCGGTCGCCGAGGCCGGCGAGGGCGGCGAGGCCCTCCCTCCAGAGGGCCTGCTCGTCGGGCTCGGCCGACCGCGGCCAGCCGACGTGCTCCACGACCACCACGAGGTCGTCGAACGGCGCGAGCCCTCGGGCCGCCACCTGGAGCTGATCGGGATGGGCCATGAGCTCGAACACCAGGCCCCGGTCCTGCACCTCGTGGAGCACCTCGGCCGACGGCAGCGGGCCGTCGAACTGCCCCATCGGACGGACGCCCCTGAAGCGAGACGCGGCCATCTGACGGTCGAGTTGCGCCACCGCCCCCGCGGTCGACTCAGTCGGCGTGACCCCTCCGACCAGCGCGGCAGGGTGGCCGTCGACGTCGGCGCGCCGGTCCATCTCGAGCGTCTCGTCGATCGAGTGGGGACCGGTGGCAGCCGCCACGTTCACCAGCTTCTCGACGTTCCACCCGCTGGATTCGGCCAGGTAGGTGGGCACGTCGAAGCGCCGTGCCATCCCCGAGATGTCGCCCAGGTCCAGTTGCCGACGCCCGGACAGGTAGGGGTACCAATCGGTGTTGGCCGGGTCCCACAGGTGCACGTGGGCGTCGATGATCCGGGTCGGTCGTCCGGTCATCGAGCGCTCCTGTCGAGCACGTCGTCGAGCCACCGCGGGACGCCGGCTCCACCGAGGGTGATGCCGGCTCCGACCCGCGGGTGGCTGCGCAGGCCGATGGTGCCGGCGCCGACCACCAGCTCGGCCCCCGACAGGGGCGGCGCCTCGGGACTGCACACCAGGTGGGCGGCCAGCTCCCCGACCGACGATGCGGCGGCGGCCCCGTGCGACTCGACGCCGACGGCGAAGTGCGCCACGAGGCCGCCGGTGGCGCCCCGAGCCGACCGTGCGTGCTGTGCCGCCGCCTGGGCCCTGCTCAGGCCACCAGCGGTGGCGGCCTCGGTGAGGGTCACGAGGCGCATCGGTGTGTCGGTTCGCACCGCGTGGTCGGCCACGGCCCTGGCCCACGCGGCGTCGGCACAGACGTGGTCCACGATCCCCTCGTGCTCAGCGAGGACACGCTCCCACTCGCTCCTGACCCCCGCGGCGGGACGGTCGCCGGCCAACGCGATGACCAGGGCATCGACCTGGCCGTTGGCGTCGATGATCGAGGCCAGGGCCGCGGCCGCGCCCTCGAAGCCGGGCACGAGGCCGTCGGTCGGCACGACCATGGCCGGCACCCCTCGAGCGTCGAGAGCGGCGACCACGGCGGTGGCTGTCCCGGGGCGGTCGGCCACGATGGCGCACGAGCGCACCGCCGAGGGCGGGAGCGTCGTGCCGGACGTCGCCACGACGGTTGGGGCGAAGCGGGGGTTGCTGCCGCCGTTGCTCACCTGGTGCACCTCGGCCGGCACCAGCGCCCCCGGGGTGACCAACTCGAGCGCCTGGGCCAGCGAGGGCAGGCCCTCGGTGCCGAGCACCTCGAGGAGCCGGGGTTCGTCGATCAACGCCAGCTCGGAGCCCGCAATGAAGAGCACCTGCCCGCGACATCCCGCGAACCCCTCGCCCACGAGGTGCGCACCCAACGGCCCCAGTTGTTGCGGCGTGGGCATCAACGAGCCGAGCGCGAGGCTGCCGGTGGTCGAAGAGACCTCGCTGGCGGCCTTTGCCCGGTGGCGTTCCATCGCCGCCACGACCATCCGGGTCATCGCGATCGGTGACACGGCGTTCACCACGACGCCCGGAGGGGCATGGCGGCCCAACTGCCACGTCAGCGCCGCCACTGCCCGCTTGGCACAGCCGTATGCGCCGGTGTCCGCCGGTCGCCACCCCGAGCCGGAGGTCACCCCGAGCAGGTGGCCGCGCCCGGCCGCGGCCATGAGGGGCAGGGCGGCGTCGAGCACGTTGCGGTAGCCGTCGAGGTGCACGGACAGGACGCTCAGCCAGTCCTCCTCGCTGCCCTCGGTGTAGCTCATCTGCCGGGTGATGCCGGCGACGTTCACCACCGCGTCGAGCCCGCCGAACTCGTCGGCGAGGTCGGCGAAGAGGCCGCTGACCCCCGAACGGTCGGTCACCGAGACCGACGACGCCCTGGCCGATCCGCCGGCGGCGACGATGCGGCCGGCGGTGGTCTCCTCGGGGCTCGGAAGCTGCTCCGAGCCGTCGACGGACACGAGGGGATCCAGGGTGACCACGAACGCCCCCGTTCGGCCCAGCTCCTCGGCGATCGCGGCGCCGATCCCGCCGCCGCCGCCGGTGACGACGGCGACCCGCTGGCGATCGTTCGACGCTGCGCTCGCCACTCCTCCTCCTACGGCTCGCTCGGATGTGCAGGTTGCGAGCGCCCATCCTCGTCGAGCTCCAGGCCCTGGCAGTCGCCTCGGTCGAGCCACTCCTCGAGCAGGCGGCGGTAGCCGAAGTAGTCACCGAAGCCGCGCCCGAAGTTGCCGTTGCGCGGGTTCATCGCCTCGGGGTGGCCCTCGAGGTTGATCCGCGACGGCGTGCAGGCGGACATCACGCTGCTCGCGTCCACGAAGGAATCGATGATCGTCTGCGACCAGTCCGCCTCGGCCTCGGCGCTCACCTCGAACGGCCCTGCACCGCGCCCGTCGAGCATGGCGACGGTGCGGCCGACGAACTCGGCCCCCAGAACGGCGAGCTGCGTGTAGTTGACGGTGACCACCGCCTGCTGGCCCGGCGCGGGCATCACGAACAGGTTCGGGAAGCCGCGGGTCATCATGCCGAAGAGGCTGGCGGCGCCGTCGGCCCACTTCTCGGCCAGGCTGATGCCGTGGCGGCCGACGATGTCGTGGCCGGCCCGACGGAACAGCGGCGTGAGCTCGGCCTCGAAGCCCGTGCTGTAGACGAGGCAGTCCACGTCATACTGCCGGCCGTCGACGACGGGGCCCTGCTCGGTGACCCGCTCGATGCCGCCCGGGCAGTCGACGAGGGTGACGTTCGGGTTGTTGAACGCCTGCAGGTACTCGTCGTGGAAGCACGGCCGCTTGCAGAGGTAGCGGTACCAGGGCTTCAGCACCTCGGCCGCGTCGGGATCAGCCACCAGGTCCTCGACCCGGCGCCGGTGCTCCTCCATGATCCCGTAGTCGAGCTCCTCGGCGCCGCGGAGGTATTCCTCGACGGTCATGCCCTCGTGCCGCGGCGGGTGCTGCACCGCGGCGTAGTGGTGGGTCCACCCGTCGTCGGTGAGGTCCTCGTCGACCGGTTTGCCCATCATGACGGCCTGGAAGTTGTCCATCCGCGCCTGCTGCCAGCCCGGCGCCAGACCTTCGGCGAAGTCGGGCTCGGTCTCGCGGTTGGCGCGCACGCCGATGGCCGACGGCGTGCGCTGGAACACGTAGACGTGCTCGGCGGCCGCAGCCAGCGGCGGCAGGCACTGGATGCCCGTCGCTCCGGTGCCGATGAGTCCGACGACCTTGTCGCCCAGCTGGGTGAGGGGCTGTCCGGGGCCCCCGCCGGTGTAGCCGTAGTCCCACCGCGCCGAGTGGAACGAGTGCCCGCCGAAGTCCTCCATGCCACCGATGGCCGGCAGCTTGAGCAGGTTGAGGATCCCGACCGCGAGCACGTAGTACCGGGCGGTCAGCTCGTCGCCGCGATCTGTCTGGATCCGCCAGCGGGCCGCGCCCTCATCCCACTCGCCACGCTGGATCCGGGTGTGGAACAGGGCGTCGGCCACGAGGTCGAACCGGTCGGCGATGGCCTGGAGGTGCAGCCGGATCTCCTCACCGGTCGCGTACCGGTCCTTCGGGACGTAGCCCAGCTCCTCGAGCATCGGGAGGTAGATGTAGGACTCGACGTCGCACATCACCCCCGGGTAGCGGTTCCAGTACCAGGTGCCGCCCATGCCGCCGGCCTGGTCGACGATGCGGACCCGCTCGACACCGGCCTTGCGCAGCTCGACGCCGGCGAGGATCCCGGCGATCCCTGCGCCCACGATCACGACGTCGACGTCGTCGCGAACCGGCGCCCGCTCGGTGACGGGAGTGAACGGGTCGTCGCGGTACCTCGAGAACCGCTCGTCGTGTCGCAGGTCGCGGATGTCGGCCCGGCCGGGGACCAGTCGCCGGTCCCGCTCCTCCAGGTACTTGGCCCGCACCGCCTCGGGGTCGTAGCCCGTGGGCCCACCGTTTCGATCCATCGTCCCCTCTTGGTCGGCTCGTCCCGGGACGGCGCATCCATTCGGCCCGTCGTCGCGTTCGCTGACGTCCCCGCCCACAGTAGCTAACGTCGGTGTCAGGTTGCCGCTGGTCGACACCGTCGAGGTGTGATCGGCGTCAGCAGTAGTTCGGCGGTGTGGTGGGACAGGATCCGGAGAACCGGTTCGTGACCCGCAACCTGGCGTATCCGCCGCCGCGTGCCCCGAACTCCACCCGAGCCGATCTCGGACCGGAGGTGGCGTCCCCGGATGCCGACCTGGCGAAGTACTCGACGCTGGCGGCGCCGCCGGCGTCGATCTCCTTGAGCACGCAGAGGTTGCGCGTGGCGGGCACCCGGACGGTCTGCACGGTCTGGTCCGTGAAGGTCAACAGGTGCTCCTCGGCGCCACCGCGTCCCGAACACTGCAGCCGCATCGAGAACGCCGGCGGGTTGGGCGCGTCCCCACGAATCCGGTTCTTGATCCACAAGGTGTTCGGGAAGCAGTCCACGTGGACGCCATGGAGTGCCACCGACGCCGTGCCGGTGACTCCGACGCGGTAGCCAGGCCGGGCGGAGACGACCGCGGTGAGGACTGCCATTCCCGACAGGGTCGGCGGTGGTACGACCGGCACGGTCACGCTCGTCTGACCGTCGGCGAAGGCGACCTCGCCGGGGAGCGCCGCGTAGTCGCGACCCGCGACCGCATCGCCTCCCAACGTGTACCCCACGGGCAAGGGGCCGGTCGGGTCGTCGCGGGTGAAGACGAAAGCGCCTGGCTCGATCAGGTCATCATCGCCGCAACTGGTCTGCTGGACGACCACGGCCGTGGCCGGATCGGCGATGACAGAAACGGTGGGCACCACCCGTGCGGCTGCTCGTGTCGCCGGACGGTGCAGGGAAGGCGATGCCGCCCGACCCGCGGGCGTCTGAGCGGACGCGACGGCGTTCAACGGAGCCGACAGGCCCACGACGGCCACCAACACGATCACGAGTGTCGCAGACCCCCGGGCCGGCCGACCACGGCGGGGCGAGCGCCTCATGGGGCTTGGCGAACCGGCGCCGACAATCCTGATCCGGGTGCCCGGTCCCAGTGGTGGAAGCCCAGGTCGAGACCAGCGTGGGCGTCCATGTCGGAGCGGACCTTGAACCGAATGGTCGTCGGGCTCCCGAGACACGACCCGGCGAACGTGAAGCTGTACCGCCGGCGGGACGGCAGGTACTGCTGGGTGACGGGGCAATCGGGGCTCGTGTCGAGTGATGCAGTGGCCGCCGCCCCGGGAGCAGACGAGCCCACCCGCAGGAGATGTCGGCTCTCGGTGCCCGATGCGCTCCTCGCAACCAGCGTGATGCGCAAGGAGAACAGCTCGTTGATGTTCGTCGGGGGATCCCAGAACCACCAGTCCTCGAACGGCATCACTTCCCGGGCTTGAACGGCGACCCGCACCTTCGAGCCGTGGACGAGGACGACCCGCTCGATGTCGGTGGTCCGATCGGACTGGTTCGAAGGCTCGTCGACCCGGTCGAACAGGACGTACGGCGAAGGCGCGCTCGGCTCAGCGGCTCCGGCGTGCGGTTGAGCTGCGGCCGTCGACACCATGATCGCCACGAGGCCCATCGCGGTGAGCAACCTCTGCATGATCCATCCATTCCTCGGCGTGCGGGTGGACCGGCCAGCAACCGCGCCCAGCCCGCAACCTAGTCGGCGCTCCCGTCCGGAGGCTGGGCGTTGGGAACGACGACTGACGCGTCGCCAGGCTGATGCGCCGGCCGGGGCCCGGTCAGCGCCGGCGCAGGCCCTCCACGCCGGCGACGATCTCGCCGGCTTCCGCGGAGGCGGGGAGGTCGACGGTGACTTCGAGGTACCACTCGTCGTGACCCTCGGGGTCGACGAGGATCTGCTCGACCGTCCAGAGGTCACCCGTTCCCCGCTCTGAGGGGCCGCTCGGGCCCTCGTCGGCGACCACGAAGCGGTCGGGCCCTCGGGCCTCGCCGTCGATGCCGATCGCCTCGTTCCGGGCGGCGTCGGGATACGCCTCGAAGTAGGGCTCGAACTGCTCGATCAGCTTGCGTTCGTTCCAGCCGTGGTTGCCGATCTCGGTGAGGTCGTCGGACCACGCCGCCCATCGGCCGGTGGCGGCGTACTGCACCCAGCGGAACACCCGGGTGCGGACGAGGGCGCGGAAGGCGCGACGGTCGGTGGTGATGTCGACCTCGGGCTCGGCCGCTTCCTCCAACGCGTCGACGTCGACGGTGGCCTCGGGGGAGAACATCGCCGTCCACTCGTCGAGCAGTGACGAGTCGGTGGTCCGGATCACGGCGCCCAGCCAGTCCGTCAGTTCGTCGACCTCGTCGGTCTTGGCCTCGTCGGGCACGGCCCGCAAGATGGTCTTGTACACGTCGGACAGGTAGCGGAGCAGCAGGCCTTCCGAGCGTTTGATCCCCAGGTAGCGCACGAACGAAGGGAAGTCCATGGCCCGATCCCACAGGTCGCGCACCACACCCTTGGGTGCGATGTTGCGATCACCGATCCACGGGTTGGTCACCCGCCACCGGTCGAACACGTCGTAGATCTGCTCGCGCATCGGCTGCGGGTAGTTGATCTTGTCCAGCTCGGCGATCCGCTCCTCGTACTCGACGCCCGCGGCCTTCATGGCCGCCATCGCCTCGTCCTTGGCCTTGTCCTTCTGGGCCAGGAGGATCGGGACCGGGTTGTCGACGACGGCCTCGACCAGGGCGAGCAGCGCCAGCGCGTACGACTCGTCGTCGGCGTCCAGCTGCGGGATGGCCGCCAGCAGGAAGGGCGACAGGAGCTGGTCGAGCGCGAAGTCGTCCTGGAGCGCGTGATCGACTTCGACGAAGCGCCCGTACGCGTCGGGCGTCTCGAGCTGACGGACCACGCCGGCGGTGCGTAGCGCCTTGTACAGGCTGATCGTCCGGCGGACGTGGCGGCGCTGGCGCGACCGGGGCTCGTGGTTGTCGAGCAGCAGCGAGCGACAGTGGTCCCAGGCGTTGCCGGGCCGGTCGAGCAGCGCCATGAGCATGCCCGGCGTGATCGTGAACGACGACTCGAGCGCCGCGGGCGTCGCCGCCTGCAACCGGTCGAACGTCTCCTCGTCGTAGTGCACGAAGCCGCGCGGCGGCGATGCCTTCTTGAGCTTGCGCTTCTTCTTCGGGTCATTGGCCGCCTTGGCCTCGGCCGCGTCGTTCTCCGCCTGGTGATCGGGCGCGAGCGCTACCACCAGGCCCTCGGTGTCGTAGCCGGCCCTGCCGGCCCGCCCGGCGATCTGGTGGAACTCCCGCGCCGTCAGCAGTCGGCTCTCGACACCGTCGTACTTGTAGAGCCGGGTGAAGACGACGGTCCGGATCGGCAGGTTGACACCCACGCCCAGGGTGTCGGTGCCCGAGATCACCTTGAGCACTCCCTGCTGGGTGAGCCGCTCGACCAGGCGGCGGTAGCGCGGGAGCATCCCGGCGTGGTGCACGCCCACCCCGTTGCGCAGCAGGCGGGCGAGGTCACGCCCGAAGCCGGCCGGCATCTTCGCCCGACCCAGCTCCTCGGCGACGATCGCCTTCGCCCCGTCGTCCAGCTTGGTCACCGACGCCATCGCTGACGCCTGGGCCACCGCGTCCTTCTGCGAGAAGTTGACCAGGTACATCGGGGCCGCGTCCCTGGCCAGCAGTTCCTCGATCGTGTGGTGCAGCAGCGTGCGCCGGTACTCGTAGCGCAACGGCACCGGCCGCACTGCGTCGTCGATCACCGCGGTGGGCCGCCCGGTCCGCCGGGTCAGCTCGTCGCGGAAGAAGGTGACGTCACCCAGCGTCGCCGACATGAGGAGGAACGTCGCTTGGGACAGCTCGAGCAGCGGCACCTGCCACGCCCAACCCCGGTCGGGGTCGCCGTAGTAGTGGAACTCGTCGAGCACGACGGTGTCGAGGTCGGCGTCAGGCCCGTCCTTGAGGGCCACATGGGCCAGGATCTCGGTGGTGGCGCAGATCACCGGCGCGTCGGCGTTGAGGGCCGTGTCGCCGGTCAGCAGACCGACGTTCTCGGGGCCGAGCTGGCGGCAGAGGTCGAAGAACTTCTCCGACACCAACGCCTTGACCGGCGCCGTGTACCAGCTACGCCCCCCTCCGGCCACCGACCGGGCGTGCGCCGCGAGCGCCACCAGCGACTTCCCCGACCCGGTCGGCGTGGCCAGGATCACGTTCGACCCCGAGAGCAGCTCGAGAACGGCCTCCTCCTGGTGCGGGTAGAGCTCGAGTGCCGATTCCTCGGCCCACTCGGTGATCGCCAGCAACAGCTCGTCGCCGTCCATCGAGGGCCGGAGATGGTCGAGGAGACGGGTGGGCACCGACCCAGTGTGGAGGAACGGTGCCCGTTGCGTCGGCGGCCACCCCCCTGACAGTGACACGCCGGTACCGGCACCCCAGCACACCGGCACCACGGACGGTCACAGGACGAGGGGGACGGTGACGTCGCAGGTGGGTCCTGCGCATCGGCGCAGGCGGCCCAGTCCTTCGGCGAGGCGGGCCATGTCCCTGGCGGCGCCGGGGTCGGCGTGCAGGCTCGTGAGCTGGTACGGGTCGGCGTTCAGGTCGTAGAGCTCGCGTTCGCCGGTGTCGTATTCGAGGTACACCCAGCCGGGTGTCCGGATGCCCTCGTAGTGCGGCACCATGGGTGAGGTCCCGGTCGGCCAGTCCTCGACCATCACGGCGCGGTCGGCGGCCACGGCGGGCGACTGGGCGACGGGCAGCAGCGATCGGCCGTCCATGGTGCGCCCGGCGGTCACCCCGCTCACCGACACGAGCGTGGGCGCGATGTCGATGTTGGCGACGATCTGGCGGGCGATGACACCTGCGGGGAAGCCGGGGCCGCGCACGATGAGGGGCACGTGGATGGATTCCTCGTAGGGCACGACCTTGCGGTGCTTGATGCGGTG
>JAYRVH010000056.1:0-156461 GCA_041918615.1 Acidimicrobiales bacterium | reverse complement strand
CATCGATCCCGAGCACGTGGCCGCCAACGTGAAGCTCGCTGCTGCCACGGGTATTGCGGGACTCTCCATCGAAGACTCCACGGGCGACGAACGTGGTCCCCTCCACGAATTCGATCTGGCGGTCGAGCGCGTTCGGGCGGCGGATCTGGGAGTGCGACGCATCAGCGTCGGGGGCACGCTGGCGCGCACCGCATGGGCCGGGTTCCTCGGTGCCGCGCAGGAACTCGCGGACGAAGGAACGTTCTCTCGGTTCGAGGGATTGCCGGATCTCGATCATCTGTTCCGGGCGCGCCAGAGCTAGCGGTCCTGCCGCCACCCCGACACGGAGGGCAAATGGGCCTATGAGCTCAACTGCGAGCGGGACAGCCTCGGAGACCGAACCCGATGGTTTCGCCGGTCACCTCTCAGTCCACCACCACCGTGTCGCGGCACAACCCACAGATCTTCCTGACTAGCTTGGCGACGCGCACGTCGTCCCTTCCTCGCTGCCGGTTCTAGACAGCTGGGAACGTAGGAACAGGGCGGCGTGCGCGCGAACCCCCGCGCCCTCAGCAGGCGCTACCCACCCACGAGAGTCAGTTGAGCTGGATGTCGGTGCCAGAACCCCGAAATCCGGTGCCAGAACGCGGGATCCCGGGGTCGGTGTGCCCGCGATCAGGCGGGGGTGACGGTGACGGGCACGCCGTTCAGCACAGCGTTGCCCGACAGCGGGTCCAGGGCACCATCGTCGGTGAGCAGGTTGGCGTTCACGCCCGAGTGGGCGGCGGCGACGGTCATCTGGGTGCCCGGGTCGTCGTGGCCCCACCCGTGGGGAAGACTGACCACCCCGGCCAGTATCTCGTCGGTCACCTCGACCGGGGCGATCACCGAGCCCACGCGTGACGTGATCTCCGCCCGGCCCCCGTCGACGAGGCCCAGGGTCGCGGCATCGTCGGGGTGCACCTGGAGGGTGCATCGCTCCCTGCCCTTCACCAGCACCTCGATGTTGTGCATCCACGAGTTGTTCGATCGCACATGGCGCCGACCCACCAGCGTCAGGTCACCGTTGCGGTGCGCTCGGAGCGCGTCGCGCAGACGGGGGATGTCGGAGACCAGCGATGGCGGCGCCAGCTCGACCTGGCCGGACGGCGTGCGCAGCACCTCGGGCAGGCGGGGCTCGAGCGCACCGAGGTCGATGCCATGGGGGTGGTCGAGCAGCGTCTGGAAGGTGAGGCCGTCAGGGTCCTTGCCGAACCCGTCGCCGTAGGCGCCGGTGCGCACCATGGCCTCGACCACCCGTTCGGGCGGCTCGGTGGCGATGAGCTCGCCGATCAATTCGTCGGTGGTGCGGCCCTCGGCCACCCCGCCCGGTCCGGTGGCCCGGCCGAGCACCCGTTCGAGCACCAGGCCGTCGATGAGGGCCGGATCGGCCGTCGCGCCCTGGCCGCTGACCACGAGGGCGAGACGGGCGAGGATCGTGTGCTCGGCCATCGAGTCCGTGGGCAGCACCGCCGCGGAGTAGTTGGCCACGTTGCGCACCGACAGCGTGGTGAAGGCCAGGTCGTAGTGGCTCTTCTCCAGGGCGTCGGGCGGGGGGAGCACGACGTCGGCGTGGCGGGTGGTCTCGTTGCGGTAGGGGTCGACGCTGACCATGAGCTCGAGCGAGGCGAGCGCGGCGGCGAGGCGGGTGCTGTTGGGCGCGGACCGGGCGGGGTTGCCGCCGAGGGTGATCAGGGCCTTGATCTGGCCCTCGCCGGGTGTCTCGATCTCGTCGGCCAGGGTCGCGATGGGGAACTCGGATCGCACCTCGGGATGGCCCTTCACCCGGCTCGCGCTGCGGCCGGTGGTGAAGCCACGGCCCTTGCCGCGGCCCCGGGCACTGGTGGCGGCGAGAGGGAACATGAGCCCGCCGGGGCGGTCCAGGTTGCCGGTGAGCGCGGTGACCAGGTCGCCCGCCCACGAGGTGAGGGTGCCGAAGGCGACGGTGTTGGTGCCGATGCGGCCGTAGACGGCGGCCGACGGGGCGGCGGCCACCTCGCGTGCGAGGCGCCGGATGGTGTCGGCGTCGATGCCGGTGTGGTCGGCCACGTCCTCGGGGCTGAAGGCCTCGACGGCGTCGGCCACATCCTCGAGGCCCGCATACGAGGCCGTGTCGAGGTCGGCGGCGATCAGGTCCTCGGCGAACAGCACGTGCACCATCGCCATCAGGAGGTGGCCGTCGGTGCCGGGGCGGATCGGCACGTGCTCGTCGGCGTGCTTCGCGGTCTTCGTCAGCCGGGGGTCGACCACGACCACGCGCCCGCCCCGGCCCCTGATTGCCTCGAGGCGACCGGGGAAGTCGGGGGCGGTGCACAGGCTGCCGTTCGACTCGTAGGGGTTGGCGCCGAGCATCAGCAGGTAGTCGGTGCGGTCGAGGTCGGGCACCGGTATGGCGTCGGGGCTGCCGTACATGGCGCCGCACGAGACGTGCCGGGGCATCTGGTCGACCGTGCTCGCGGAGTAGATGTTGCGGCTGCCGAGCGCGGTGAGCAGGGCGCGTGCGTAGATGCCGGCACCCAGGTTGTGCACCGTGGGGTTCCCCAGGTAGACGGCCACCGCGTTGCGACCGTGCTCGTCGATGATCGGCAGCAGCCGCCGCTCGATCTCGGCGAACGCCTCGTCCCAGCCCACGTCGGCCCAGGTGGCCGTCGTCGGGTCGTCGCCCGACCGCAGCTGCGGGGCGCGCAGCCGGTCGGGGTCGGTGTGGAGCTGTTTGAGCGTCGAGCCCTTGGGGCAGATGAACCCGTGGCTGAACACGTCGTCCCGGTCGCCCCGGATGCGGACCACCTCGGTTCCCCGCGTGGTGACCTCGAGCCCACACGTGGCCTCACACAGCGGGCACGTCCGGAAGTGTGTCCGGGTGTCGGCCTCGGTTCCGGCCTGGGTGTCGGTCACGCGGATCCCCCTCGGTAGCGCTGGCGATGATCCTGCCACCGAACGCCCGGGAATGTGCGCGGCCGGCGCCGTCTCAGAGCAGCAGGGTCTGGGCGGGGCCTGCGATGGCGGGGTCGGGGGCGGTGGCGACTGCAGGGTCCTTGCCCGTGTAGGGCAACTCGTGCAGGACGTGGCGGATGGCGTGGAGGCGGGCGACCTTCTGGCGGTTGGCGTTCACCCCGGTCCAGGGGGCGTGGTCGGTGTCGGTGGCTGCGAGCATGGTGGCGAGCGCGGCGGTGTAGTCGTCCCACTGGTCGAGGGCCTTCTCGTCGACCGGGCTGATCTTCCACGCCTTCAGCGGATCGGTGCGCCGCTCCTCGATGCGCTCGGCCTGCACCGAGCGGTCGATGCCGAGGTAGAGCTTGAAGAGCCGGGTGCCGCCGTCCACGATCGTTCCCTCGACCACGGGTGCCTGTTCGAGGAACAACTGGTGCTCGGCCTCGGTGCAGAACCCCATGACGGGCTCGACCCCGGCCCGGTTGTACCAGGAGCGGTCGAAGAAGACGATCTCGCCGGCGGTGGGCAGCTCACGGATGTAGCGCTGGAAGTACCACTGGCCCTTCTCGACGTCGGTGGGCTTGGGGAGCGCCACGACCCGGGCCTGGCGGGGGTTGAGGTGCTGGCGGAAGCGGTCGATGGTGCCGCCCTTGCCGGCGGCATCACGTCCCTCGAAGACGATGACGATGCGCTCACCCTGGTCGATCACCCACCGCTGCAGCTTGACGAGCTCGATCTGGAGTGCACGGAGCTGGTCTTCGTAGTCGTCGTTCCCGAGCTTCTCGGGCATCGTGAGGCTCATCGCCGGCCCCGGATCAGCCGACCGGGACGAGCGCCGGTGTCGACGCCGCCGCGACGGGTGACCACACCGGCCACGACCGTCGCGGTGTATCCGGATGCGTCCTGGAGCAGGCGCCGACCACCGGCCGGCAGATCGTGGGCGAGGCGGGGTGCGCGCAGGGTGAGGGCGGCGTGGTCGATCACGTTCAGGTCGGCCCGCTTGCCCACCTCGACCGTGCCGCGGTCGTCGAGCCCGTAGAGCCGGGCCGTGTCACGCGTCTGCATCTTCACCATCCACTCGAGCGACAGCTGAGCGCCACGCGTGCGGTCGCGGGCCCAGTGGGTGAGCGAGTAGGTGGGCAGGGAAGCGTCGCAGATCATGCCGCAGTGGGCCCCGCCATCGCCGAGGCCGAGCACGGCGCGCGGGTGGGTGAGCTGCTCGCGGATCGCGTCGTGGTTGCCGTGGGTGTAGTTGAAGAGCGGGAGCATCAGCAGTGCCCGCCCCTCGTCGGCGCAGAAGAGGTCGTAGAGCATCTCGTCGGGTGTCGCCCCGGCTTCGCGAGCGAGGGCCAGGGCCGACTGGTCGGGCGTGGGCTCGTATTCGGGCGGGTCGCCGAGCACGAAGAGCTTGCCGGGGATCGACCGCAGGAACGCGGGGAGCCCGTCCCAGAGGTCGAAGGCCACGGCCGGGAGGTCGTCCTCACCCAGGATGGCGGCGCGCACGTCGGCGCGGCGCAGTTGCTCGATGCGCTCCTCGATGGGCAGGTCGGCCACGGCGACGTACGAGGGTCGCTTGGCGAACGGGTGGTGGGTCTGGAAGCCGATGAGCATGCCGAACGGTCGGTTGGCGACCTGGGGGAACACTTGGGCCCCGTCGTCCACCGCCTTCAGTGACTCGTCCATCATCTGCTTCCAGAGGTCGGGGGCGAGGTCGACCTGCAGCAGCGCGAAGGTGACGGGCTGTTCGATCTCGGCGGAGAGGCGGCGCATCCAACTCATCTCGCCGGCTGCTTCGGAGAGGTCGAGGCCGTCGGCCCCCGACGGTGCGAGCTCGAAGATGCCCGGGGCGCCCTCGGCCATGGCGCGGCCGATGCCGAAGAGCTCGTCCTCGGCCGCGTAGGTGCCGGGAACCGGCTCACCGTCGATGGCCCGGTGGGCAATGGTGCGCGACGTGCTGAACCCGAGGGCGCCGTCCTCCATGCCGGCCCTGACGATGTCGGCCATCGCCGCGATGTCGTCGGCGGTGGCGGGCTCGTTCTTCGCGCCCCGCTCGCCCATCACGTAGCCGCGGACGGCGCCGTGGGGGATCTGCGTGCCGATGTCGACCGCGAAGTGCCGTCGGTCGAGCGTGTGGAGGTACTCGCCGAAGGTCTCCCACCCCCACGTCATGCCCTCGGTGAGCGCCGTGCCCGGAATGTCCTCCACGCCCTCCATCAGCTGGATCAGCCAGCTCTCCCTGCCGGGGTGGACGGGTGCGAAGCCGACCCCGCAGTTGCCCATCACCAGGGTGGTGACGCCGTGGCCGGCGGACGGGCCGAGCTCGGTGTCCCAGGTGGCCTGGCCGTCGTAGTGGGTGTGGATGTCGACGAAGCCCGGCGTGACGATCTGGCCGGCGGCGTCGATCGTCTCGGCGGCCTCCCCCCCGATCGCCGGCGCGACCTCCACGATGGCCCCGTCGCGCACCGCCACGTCGGCGGCCCGGGCGTCGGCGCCGGTGCCGTCGACCAGCGTCGCCCCCTTGATCACCAGGTCGAACACGTCGAGAACCCCCTTGGCCGCGTTGCTCCAGTTGAGCAGGATTCCGGCGACGACGACGACCTCAGGTGGCGTAGCCCTCCATGATGTGGTCGATCCACCAGGCCGGTGCCGCCGCGAGCAACCCCTGGAGGTCGGGGTAGTCCCACCACCGGGTGATCATTCCGTCGTCGTCGATCTCGTGGACGGAGGCGAACCGCACGGTGAAGGACTCGCCGGTGTGCCAGTGCCACTCCTCGGCGTGTTCGGTCATCACCACGTGGTCGTCGGCCACGACGTGCCCGTGATGGTGGATGATCGACTCGAGCGGCTCGAGCCCCAGCCGGAGCCGTGCGGCGATCTGCTCGGCACCCACGGCGAGGTCGTCGTCCGGGGTGAAGACGTCGGTGTACTGGCCGTCGGGGGTGAAGTAGGCGCCGATGGCATCGAAGTCGCGGCGGTACAGGTCGTCCCAGAAGCGCTCGATCAATTCCTTGTTGGCCTCGGCGGTGCGCATGTCGGGACCGTAACGCGGGCGCCCGGCGGACCTGTCAGGCTGCGCAGCAGAGCGGAGCAGCGAACGATCGGTCGACTCGGGTGGCGAAGCCGTCCCGACGAAGGAGGCACCAGGCAGTTGGAGAAGCTCATGTACGTCGTACGGGATCCGGCACGGGGGAGTGGCGACGGCCTCCGCGACGGTCTGGTGGGGGCCGTCGACCGGTTCCTGGCGGTGGGCGCGCTCGGGCTCACCGTCGACGTGGACGACTCCGACTCCGAGGTCCCACCGCCGCTCCCGCCCCCGGAGGACGAGCCAACGTTCCGGGCGCTCGTCTCGGTGTGGCTCGCCAACTACCAGCGCCGAGGGCCGGTCGAGGCCCTGCTCGACGACCTCGTGCCCGACTACGACGGCTACCTCGTGGTCGAGTCGCTCTACACCGACTACGGCGAGAACCGGCACGCGTCGCGGCGCGACTGGCCCGACGGTGAGCGCTCGCCGGGGGTGCTCTCCGTCACCCTGCTCACCAAGCCGCCGGGGCTCAGCTACCACGAGTGGATCGAGCACTGGCACGGCCACCAGTCGCCGATGTCCGAGGCCATGCAGCCCCGCACGCGCTACGTGCGAAACGAGGTCGTGCGCCCGCTCACCGCCGACGCCCCGCCATGGCGCGGCATCGTCGAGGAGGCGTGGCCGAGCGCCGAGCACATCACCGATCCCTTCCTCTTCTACTCGGCGTCCTCCCAGCAGGAGCTCGACGCCAACCTGGTGACCATGCTCGACAGCGTCAACAAGCTCACCGACCTGTCCAGCCTGCGCATCGCCACCATGAGCGAGTACCTCCTCCGCCCGGTCTGACCCTCAGACCTGGTCGAGCCAGGTGGCCGCGGCGTCGAGGTGCCCGCCGGTGACGCGCTGGTGGCCGGCATCGGCGGCGGCCCGGGCAGTGGTGGCCATGGCATGGGCGAGGTCGGGCCGGGCGGCCATCACCGCGAGCGGCGCCTGCTGCACCCTGATGGTGAACAGCACCGCCCCCGAACGGGGTAGGCGGCGCAGGGTCTGGCGCTCGCTGCGGAGCCACAGGCGCTCGCCGGCGGACCCGGCGGTCACCCCGGGCGCCGGCGTCGGGTGACTCGGCGCGAAGAGGGCGTCGTGGTCGTGCACACCCCAGTTGCGCCTGAGCGCGATGCGACCGTCGGGGATCCGGGCGAGGAAGCGGTCGACCCTGGTGGACAGCTCCGAGGTGTAGTGGGGGACGGGCGCGTGGATGGCCGCTGCCGAGCCCCCGATCTTGTCGGCGAGCCGCCAGTGCGACGGGAAGCACAGCGACGCGGCCGCCAGGTGCGACACCCCGTCGTGGTCGACCATGAGGCACAGGTCGTCCTGCACCAGGAGGCCGGCCGCCTCGAGCGGGTGGATGCCGGGGTCTGGGGATGGGTCGATCTCGGGGTGGTGACGGGTGAGATGCCCGACGATCAGGTCGAGGGCCTCGCGGCAGGCGGCGTCGGTGCCCTCCATGGCGGCGAAGACGTCGTCGCGCCGAGAGGCCAGGAGCCCGTGCTTGCGTGCGAGCTCGTCGGTGCGGCGCTCGTCGATGTCGAGCCAGTCCGCCTCGTCGATCGTGCGCAGGCCCATGTGCAACCAGGGCGGCCCGGGCCTCAGCGCGAGCTCGTCGAGCCACGACGGCGGCTCGACGTGCGACACTGACGGTCGATGTCCGGTCGTGTCGCCAGCAAGGTCACCGTCAACCACGTGGGGCAGTGTGTCACCGACCTCGACCGGGCCCGCAGCTTCTACGAGGCGGTGTTCGGGTTCGCCGTCGTCCGCGAGCTGCGCGTGCCCGACGCGGCTGCCCGCCTCCTCCGGCTCGAGCCACCGCTCGCCATGACCGCGCTCTACCTGGAACGCGATGGGCTCGTGCTCGAGCTCATGCACTTCGCGGGGCCCGGCACGGCCCCGGCGCCGGCGCGGGTGGTCAACCAGCCGGGCCTCACCCACTTGTCGTTCGGCGTCGAAGACCTCGGTGCGGCCGCCGAGGCCGTGCGCGCCCACGGGGGCGAGGTGCTCGACGACACCAACGTGGGAGTGGCCGTGTTCGCCCGCGATCCCGACGGCCAACTCATCGAGCTCCTCACGGGTTGGCAGAAGCCGACGCGCTGAACCGCGTCTACCCCGAGAGGGCGGCGAGTGCCCTGTCGGCGTGCGTGTTCATGTTGATCTCGCTCGACACCACCTCGAGCAGGGTGTGGTCGGCGCCGATCACGAAGGTGCTGCGCTTGTTGGGGAGCGGCCCGCGGCGGGCGACGCCGTAGGCGGTGGCGACCTTCCGGTCGACGTCGGACAGCAGCGGGTACCCGAGGTCGTGCCTGTCGTCGAACTCGGCCTGCTTGTCGACCCCGTCGGCACTGATCCCGATGCGCTGGGCGCCGACCGCGTCGAATTCGGCACCCACGTCGCGGAAGTGGCATGCCTCCCGTGTGCATCCGCTGGTCATCGCCGCGGGGTAGAAGAACAGCACCACCGGGCCGTTGGCGAGCAGGCCGTCGAGCGTCACGGTGTTGCCGCGCTGGTCGACGAGCTCGAAGTCGGGCGCACGTTCACCGGGTTTCAGGGGCATCGTGGCAGGCTACGTGGCCACCTGGACGCCCGCGCCGTGACCGACCGCACCCACCTGACCGGGATCATCGACCGACCGTGCCGAGGAGGTTCCACTCGGTATCCTGACGGGGTGTCCCGAAGGTCCCGCATCCTGGCCCTGTCCCTGGTCGCCCTCCTGGTGATGGCCGGCACGGTCTACCTCCGGTCCACCGACGATGCGTCGGCGCAGTCGTCGGCCCTGGGTTACACCGTCGCCGGCATCGACGTGCCCGCCCCCACGACCACGACCACCGCGCCCGAGCCACCGGGAACACCGACGAGCTTCACCGCGGCACATGCGGCGGTCCCCTCCGTGGCGCTGTTCGAGACGGCCACCTCCGCCGAGTCGACGTTCTCGCTGCCCAACCCCACCCACGAGAACATGCCACTCGCCTTCCTCGTCCGCGAGGAGCAGGGCAGCCGCTACCGGGTGGCGCTCCCGATGCGGCCGAACGGCAGCGAGGCCTGGATCGACAAGTCGCAGGTGGTCGCGAACGAAGTGCCCAACCACATCCTCGTCGAGGTCGGCGCCCGACGGCTCACGGTGCTCCATGGCGACGAGGTCGTCATGGCGACCAACGTGGCCGTGGGCAAGGACGCGACTCCCACGCCGCTCGGCAACTTCTTCGTGGACATCTCGGTGGCCCAGGACACCTACACCCCCTGGATCCTCAGCGTGGCCGGGTTCTCCGACGCGTTGTCGAGCTTCGGCGGGGGCATCGGTCAGATCGCCATCCACGGTTGGAGCGACACCTCGGTGCTCGGCCAGAACGTGAGCAACGGGTGCGTGCGGGTGAGCTTCGACGACCTGTGGCGCCTCAGGGACCTTGCACCGGTGGGCACGCCGGTGGCGATCGTCGCCTAGATTCGCCGGCCTCGCCGGTCGCTCAGCGGTCGCTCAGCGGGGTCCGACGCGCTGGCCGCAGACGGGCCAGGGGTCGGCCCCGCGCTCGTCCCAGAGCGCCCGGGTCATGGCGTCCTGCTCGGCCGGTGAGGCCTTGTGCGGCTTGGCGCCCTCCAGCCAGGGGTAGTACCGACTGGCGACGTCGTTCCAGGTGGCCTTCGAGAACTGGTAGGCCCCGAAGTACCGGTGGTTGGCGCTCCGGGCGCCGTAGTCGTCGCTCGACTCACACAGGCGCAACTGGAGGAGTTGGCGATCGGTGAGCACGTCGTGGTGGCGTGGCTCCTCCTGGAGGAACCGGTCGAGCTGGCTGCCCGTGCAGCCGGCGAGGGCGAGTACGAGGCCCATCGACACCAGTGCGGTGCGGAGGGCCCTCGAGTG
This sequence comes from Acidimicrobiales bacterium, assembly GCA_041918615.1. Taxonomy (GTDB): domain Bacteria; phylum Actinomycetota; class Acidimicrobiia; order Acidimicrobiales; family DATDAH01; genus JAEUJM01. Next base: position 146,583 of record JAYRVH010000056.1, on the reverse strand, counting down.
GAGCGGGGTCGTGGAGGCCATGGTGCCTCTTCGGTCGCGGTCCGCCGACCTTGAGCGGTCGGGCCTCCGCCACCCAGTGGGTAGGGTCTCGCCGTGAGCGAAGCCAGGAGTCGCGACCGGCAAGGCCCGACCGCGGTGGACGTGCCGTGAGCAACGACGGGGGCGACGGCGTCCTGCACGAGCTGCTGATCGGGGGCCGGCGCCGGCCCGCCCACTCAGGGGCGACCTTCTCCGTCAACGAGCCTGCGACCGGTCAGGTCATGGCCGAAGTGGCCCAGGCGGGCCCCGCGGACGTCGAGGACACCCTGGTGGCGGCCACGCGCGCGTTCGACGAGGGCGCATGGCCGCGGATGCCGGCCACGCAACGCGGGCGGGTGCTGCTCCGTGCGGCCGCACTGCTGCGGGAGCGGTCCGAGGAGTTCGCCGTCGTCGAGGCGCGGAACGCGGGAAAGCCCATCGGCGACGCCCGGTGGGAGGTGGTCGAGGCCGCGGCCGCCACGCTCGAGTACTTCGGCGGGGCCGCCGACAAGCTGCAGGGTGAGGTCGCGCCGATCGCGGCGCCGGGGCTCGGATTGGTGCTGCGCGAGCCGGTGGGGGTCTGCGCGCTGATCGTGCCCTGGAACTTCCCGTTGATGATCGCCACGTGGAAGATCGCCCCTGCGCTGGCCTGCGGCAACGCCGTCATCCTGAAGCCGGCGTCCTACACGCCGCTCACCGCGCTGATGCTCGGCGAACTGCTGGTCGAGGCCGGCGTGCCCGACGACGCCATCTCGGTGCTGCCCGGTCCGGGCCGTGAGGTGGGCAATGCCCTGGTCGCCGATCCGCGTGTGGCCAAGATCTCCTTCACCGGTGAGACCGCCACCGGCACGTCGATCCTGCAGGCATCGGCCCCCAACATCGCTCGGGTGTCCCTCGAGCTCGGGGGCAAGTCGGCCTGCATCGTGTTCGCCGACGCCGACATCGACCGCGCCGTCGACGAGTTGGCCGGGGCCGTGTTCGGCAATGCAGGCCAGGACTGCTGCGCCCGGAGCCGCGTGCTGGTCGAACGGCCGGTGCACGACCAGTTCGTCGAGTCCTTCATCCGGCGCACCGAGGCCCTGCGTGTCGGCGCCCCGCTCGACGAGGCCACGGAGATGGGCCCACTGATCTCGGAGGCCCAGCGGGCCATCGTGCGGGGCTACGTGCAGGCGGGCGAGGCGGCGGGCGCCCGCGTGGGTACGGGCGGGGGGATCCCCGACGACCCGGCACTCGCCGGCGGGTCGTTCCTGCGGCCGTGCGTGCTCGACGGGGTCGAGAACGACATGTCGGTCGCCCAGGAGGAGATCTTCGGGCCCGTGGCGGCGGTCATCGCCTTCGAGGGGGAGGACGAGGGGGTGCGCCTTGCCAACGACTCGATCTACGGGCTGTCCGGCTCGTTGTGGACCCGTGACCTCGGTCGGGCCCTGCGGGTGGCACGGGCGGTGCGCACCGGCGTGCTCTCGGTGAACTCGAACCGCAGCGTCCACCCCCAGATGCCCTTCGGTGGCCACAAGCGCAGTGGGCTCGGTCGTGAGCTCGGCCTTCACGCGCTGGCGGCCTACACCGAGGTGAAGAGCGTGTACCTCTCCGACCAGTGAGTGCGTGACCGGCGGGGACCGATGCTGCGATGACCGACACCGTCGACCTCCGCCTTCTCTTCTACAACACCTTCCTCCTCCGAGCCGGTCGCCTCCCGCTGCCGGGACCGGCCCGGTACCTGCACACCAAGCCCGTCGTGGACGAGCGTGCCCGCGAGTTGGGCGCTCGCCTGGCCGGCCGCTACCACGTCGCCGCACTGTGCGAGGTGTTCGACCAGGGCGAGCGCCGGGCGATCCTCGCCGGCTGGACGCCCGGGCGCGATCGTCGCGTCGGTGCGGCGGCTCGGCGGTGGCGGCACCGGCCCGGCACGAGACCACGCACCGCCATCGGCCCGCCCATACTCGCCCGTCGGCTGCCCCGCCTGAAGTCGAGCGGCCTCTTCACCATCGTCTCTGGCCATCGGTTGGCCCGAACGGGCACCCACCTGTACCGCAGCCGGGGCCATCGCTTCCTCGACGCGGACGCCTGGGCCCACAAGGGCGCGTTGCTGGTCGAGGTCGACGTCGGCCTGGCCGCCAACGTCGAGATCTACAGCACGCACCTCATCTGGGGCGGTGACCTGCTCTTCCGGCGCGAGCGTGGCCACCGATCGGCCGTGGCCGACTTCCGCCAGGCGCAGAGCCACGAGCTGCTCGACTTCGTCCGTCGCACGCACGTTCCCGGGAACACGACCCTCATCGTCGGTGACTTCAACATCGACGCCGTGGACGGCAGCGCGGCCTATGGCGACCTGACGGCGGCGATGAGCGACGCGGGGTTCGTCGACCTCTGGCTGGAGCACGGCACCGGACCGGGCTACACGTGCGACGCCCGAGTGCTTCGTGAGGCGATCGCAATGGCCGACCCGCAGGACCCCGACCTCTGCCTCGACCCGGTCGATGTCGTGGGGCTGGCCGGCGCAGGGGTCGATGATGCGAAGCGCATCGACTTCGCCTGGCTGCGTCGGCCATCGGCCGTCGACGGCGTGAACGTCGATGTGCGCTCGGTGCGCCGGGCCCTCTTCCCGCGTGATCCGGCGTCGCCTGGCTTCGACGAGATGCCCTACCTCTCGGACCACCTCGGGCTCCACCTCGATCTCGGTGTCGCCGGTCCGGGCCCGAGCGGATAGGCCTTGGCCTGGCGCCCGATTCGATCGTGCGGGCGGTCGAATCGGCCGCCACAACGGGCTCGGGTGGCCCGAGCGGGCGCGTCTGCGAGCGGCTGGTCAGCGCGACCGGCGCTTGCGGGCCCCGCTGAGCGCGGCGGCGGGAAGGACCACGGCGGCGGCGATGACCGCCAGTGGCGCCAACCAGGGGGAGAAGGAACCTCGGGTCGTCTCGCCATCGACGGCCGGTGGCCGATGGAGCTCCCGAGCCATGTTCACCGCCGCGGCGGCATCGACGAGCCCGACGCCGAGCCGCGCATCGTCATCGGGGTTGCGGGCGGTGTCGGTGAGGGAGCGGCGCACCTCGTCGACCGAGAGACCCTCGGCGAGCAGCAGCGCGGCGGTTGCCGAGACGAAGGCTGCGGACATCGAGGTGCCGTCCATGGAGGCGTAGCCGTCGGTGCCAGCCGGCCATCGAACCGTGGGACCGGTGGGTGCGGTCGAGGTGATGCCCATGCCGGGCGCGGCGACCGCGCCGGCGTCGCCGAAGGTGGTGAAGGGAGCCGCCCGGCCGACACGATCGGTGGCGTTGACCACGAGCACCGGCACGGTCGGTCGGTAGGCGTTCTCGGAGACGGCGTCGTTCCCGGCCGCCGCGACCACGACGACCCCGCGGGCAGCGGCGTTGCGAACCGCCCGGTTGAGTGGCCCGTTCTGGAAGAGTGCGTCGGTGAGCCCCTCGCCGCCAACCGACAGGTTGATCACGTCGGCGCCGTGGGCGGTGGCCCAGTCGACGCCGTCTGCGATGGTGCGGGCGACGCCCGAGCCATCGGCGCGCAGCACGCGGACGGGCAGCAGTCGGGCATCCGGGGCGGCGCCCGCGATGCCGCCGCCGTTGCCTCGGACGGCCGCGGCAATCCCGGCCACGTGGGTGCCGTGGCCGTTCGGGTCGGTGGGCCGACCGTCCCCGTCCACCAGGTCGATGCCCGGCTCGAGGTGGGCGGCGAGGTCGGGATGGGTCGGATCGACCCCGGTGTCGAGGATGGCGATCACCTCGCCGGCGCCCGTCGACGCGGACCACGCCTGGGGCAGGTGGAGGAGGTCCAGGGCGTACTGCTCGGCTCGGCGGGGGTCGTCGCCACCCTGCCGGAGGGCCTGCGCAGGTGGTGGGCCGACCACGACCGCCACCAGCGAGAGGAGCGCCGCCAACGGGGCCGCCACCCGAACGCCCCGGGTCCTCGATGGGCGGGGAGCGGGCCGCTCGGCAACCTGGCGGTCGGTCACCGGGGGGAGGTCACGACCTGCCCGCTCTGTCAGGCGATGTCGCGGGTCATCAGTCCGCTCGAGGTGGACGTCGTGCTGACCCAACGCACCTCGCCGGTCTCGCACACCTGGAGGCGGCGATCCTGGAGCAGTGCGCCGCCGGCGATCAGCGAGGAGACCCTGGGCACCATCTCGTCGGCGATCCGCTTGTCGCCGATCCTGGCGTGACTCACATCCTCGGTCCGTGTGTTGTCCATGGTGTGCCAAACGACCGGTGTCCGGCCACGCTGAAGGCGAATGGGCCGCCGGGATCAGGCAAATGAGTCGCACGACCCATACTCGCCCGCTCAGGGTGTCCGAAGCAACCACACACAGTGATGGCTCGGTGCTTCTGGGGAGGGACAGGGTCATGGCCCCGGCCCTCCCGCACGGGTGCGGCCCGCCGGGTCAGGCCCGCTCGGACCGGTCGCGCTTCTTGCGCTTGAGCGCCCACCGCAGGGCGAAGAGGACGGCGGTGATGGCGACACCGATGCCGACCTTCTTGGCCGGGCCACCGCGGGGGCCCGGCGGCGCGGTGGCCGTCGCCTCGGGTGCCGTCCGGGTGACCGGCACGGGTACCTCGGTCGGGGCCGGTGCCCCGCCGGGGTCGCCGGCGGCGTCGAGCAGGTCGTCGACCGGGACAGGCGCATCTTCGGCCGGCTTGGGTCGGGCGTGGCCCTTCTGGGGGTCGTAGGTGGCCATCAGTCCTCTTCGGGCGGGTCGGGGAGGACGTGCGCCAGCACGTCCGCGAACTCCTCGATGGCGGTGTCCGCCCCCGCTCGCGCGCCCAGGGCGTGCAGTGGAAGGGACTGGGCCGCGGCCTCGGCGACGGCCGCGCGCAGGTGTATCGGGCCGAGGACGAGGTCGCCGTAGGACGCGACGAGCTGGTCGTGCCAGTACCGGGCGTCCCGTGTCCGGCCGAGCCGGTTGACGACCACGCCTGCCGTGACCAGATCGATGCGCTGGCGGTCACGCACGCGGTCGATGGTGCGCAGCATCTGCCCGACGCCGTCGGATGCCCACGCCCCGGGCTCGGTGACCACCACGACCCGGTCGGCGGCGACCAGGCCGTTGACGGTGAGGAGGCCGAGCGAGGGCGGGCAGTCGACGATGATCAGGTCGTAGTGGAGACCCTTGATGGCCGTGCGGAGCCGATCCTGGGCGCCCACCGAATCGGTGGCGAGCTGGAGCTCGCGACCGGCCAGTGCGGGCGTGCTGGGTGCCACGTCGGGCACCGTTCCCGTGCCGTCGGGCCAGGTCGAGGGTGTCACGACCGCCATGAGCCCACCGGGCTGCTCGACCGCAAGGGCGTCGTCGACCGTGGCGGCGGCGTCCCAGACACCGAGACCGGTGGTGGCGTTGGCCTGGGGATCGAGGTCGATCACCAGCACCCGCTGCCCCGCGTGCGCGGCAGCGGCGGCCAGGCCGAGCGCGACGGTCGTCTTGCCCACCCCGCCCTTCTGGTTGGCCACGGCGACGACCGGCATGGCGAAACGCTACCAAGCCCGCGCTCGGGCCGGTGGTACCCCCCGGCGGCTTCGGTGAAGGCGTCCGCTTCCGGCAGCTGTCATGATCATCGACGATGAGGGGGATGCTGGCGGTCGGGTTGGCCGTCGCCCTGCTGGCGGGGGCGTGCAGTGGTGACGACCCCGGGCCCGGCGAGGACACCGCGCCGGTGGGCCCCTGTGACTGGCCGATGTGGGGTCGTGGACCGACCCGTACGTTCTCGTATCCGGGCCGATGTGGCAGCGCCATCACCCAGGACACGGTCGCCGGGCTGGAGGAGGCGTGGTTCTTCAACACCGACGACGTGGTCACGGCCACTCCGGCCGTGGTGGGCGACACGGTCTACGTGGGCGACTGGACCGGGCGCTTCTATGCCATCGAGCGTGACGACGGCACCCCGCGGTGGACCTTCCGGGCCGATCCGCACGAGCAGGTCTACGCCGGCCAGATCGTGTCGAGCGCCGCTGTCGCCGATGTCGGCGGCGAGCGGACGGTCTACTTCGGCGGGGGCAAGACGCTCTATGCGCTGCGCGCCGACTCGGGGGGATTGCGGTGGAAGCACGAGCTGAACCCGGGCGGGCCGGTGGACGACCCGACCGAGATCGAGACGTCTCCGGTCGTGGTGGACGTCCCGGGCCGCTCGCCGACGGTGATCATCGGGTACGACGTGCACAACGCCCCAGGGGTGCGGGCCGGGCTGACGGCCCTGGACGCCGCGACCGGCGAGGTGCGGTGGGATTTCAACCCCGACCGGGGCGCCCGGCCCACCGGTTGTGTCGACGTGTGGACGTCGCCGGCGGTCGATGTCGGGCTCGGCCTCGTGTTCGCCGGGACGGGCAACTGCAACACCTCACCGGAAGGCTGGGGGCCGTTCACCGAGGCGATGTTCGCCCTCGACCTCCGCACGGGCGAGCCCGTCTGGTCCTACCAGCCCCACGAGCCGAACAACGACGACCTCGACTTCGGAGGTGCGCCGAACCTGTTCTCGGTGGAGGGCCACGATCTGGTCGGGCTCGGCAACAAGGACGGCCACTACTACGCCCTCGATCGGCGGACCGGCGAGGCGGTGTGGGACGTCGAGGCCACCTCGCCGGGCCTCAACGAGCCGGGGGGCAACTACTCCACGGGTGGCTTCATCGGCCCCACGGCATTGTCCGGCGGCGAGGCTGGGCAATCCGATTCGGGTCCCCTGCTGGTGGGAGGCACCGGCGTGGGGCCGTGCCCGTGCCTGCACGGCATCGATGCGTCGACGGGAGCGATCGCCTGGCAGCAGGATCTCGCCGCGCCCACCTACGCGGCGACGGCGTCGGTGAACGGGGTGGCCTTCTCGGGCGGGACCGACTTCACCCTCCGGGCCCTCGACGCGTCGTCGGGAGACGTGCTCTGGGCGCACGAGATGAGCGGGCCGGTGGCCGGCGGCGCGGCGGTACAGGGCGACGACGTGTTCGCCGTGGCCGGCCTCCGCGAGCCCGGTCAGGAGACCCGGGCCGAGAACAGCGGCGTCTACCGCTTCACGCTTCCCGGCGCCGACCGACCGACGACCACCACTGCGGTCACGACGCCCTCCACCGCCGTGTCGATGATCGCCGCGTTCGCGCCCGACGGCCAGGACTGCGTGGGGTCGCCCTGCCCGTTCTCGTTCTCGATCAAGGAGCCACCCGTCGGGGTGCGCCCGCAGATGACGCTGGAGGTCACCCCTTCCCCGGCCTCGGTGCAGGTCACGGCCGAGGGCCTCGGGCCACCCGGGGACTGGCTGCGGCCCGGCAGCCCGGCGGCGCGGGACGGGGCCGCGAGCTACGCGGTGTTCCTGTCGAAGGGGGTCGACAACCCGAACGGCGGCCTGGTGTGCGTGCTCGAAGCGGTGCACGACACGCGGAGCGGGTCGCAAGCGGTCCCCGACGCGCTGGCGTGCGAGAGCAGCGCCATCGCCGACCTCGGCAGCGACTTCGACCGCCTCAGCGTGCTGGCCGTGGACGACCCCTCCGCTCTGCCGCCCGTCGCCGAAGGCTTCGACCGCCTCGTCGACACCATCTCGTTCGATCCGCCCCTGCGCCCGGAGGCCCCATGACCCTGCCCGCGTGCCTTCCCGCTCCATCGAGGGTGCCGCTGGTCGCGCTGGTCGCGACGGCGTTCCTGCTGGTCGGTTGCAGCAGCAGTACCGGCAGCACCGAAGGGTCGGCCCCGACGACGACCACCGCGACGTCGCCGGCGCCGCCGTTGGTGTTCAACGGGCAGGGCAACAACCTCGTGGCCTACGCCACCGACGAGAGCGGTGAGTCACAGGTCATCTTCACCAACAAGGAGGACGACCCCGAGACCGGCCGTGACCTCAACGCCCAGATCTGCTTCTTCCCCGACGACCCGCACCGCTTCATCGGTGGTGAGGACACCAACCAGCCCGATCCGCTCCAGGGCTGGGGCATCTTCGAGCTCACGGGCGACCGGTTGGGCGAGTTGGCGGCGACCCAGATCGGCAAGCTCACACCGACCTACCAGGGCTCGGCCGACAACGCCGAGAACTACGGGTGCGGCTTCCTGTCCGACGGCCGGGTCCTGACCTCGGACGTGGGCAACCAGGCCAGCGGCGCCGGCGACGGGCAGCTGATCGTGTGGTTCCCGCCCTTCACCGGCGGCGGGTACGTCGACGGCGCCGTCAACGCGGGGTTCGACGAGGTGGCGTTCTGCAAGGTCGACATCGGGATCGCCACCGCCGGCGGCATCTACGTCGACGCCGACGACCACGTCTACCTGGGCTCGGCCCGGCCGCCCACCGCCGGCGTGCTCCGCTACTCGGGCGACTGGCCGACCGGGCCGGACGCCGCCGGCGGCTGCGGCCGCACCGACGGCACCGGCGCCCCGCTGGTCGACGACGGCGCCGTGACGAGCGAGGTGTTCATCCCCGCCGGGCCCCACGGGCTCTCGACCCCCCATTCGGTGGCGCCGGCACCTGACGGCCGCTTCTACGTGTCCAGCATCATCACGGGGGTGATCAACGAGTACGACGCCGACGGCGCCTTCGTCCGCACCATCCTCCAGCCGCCCGCCGGCGAGGAGCTCGGCCCCGAGCCGTTCTCCACGGGCACGCCCCTCGGCATCGGGGTCGGCCCCGACGGCACGCTCTACTACGCCGACATCGGCGTCGTGGCCGATCCCGTCAACGGCTTCGGCCCCGGCGAGGACACCGGCTCGGTGCGCCGCATACGCTTCGCGGACGGCGAGCCCCTGCCGCCCGAGGTCCTCGACGAGGGGCTGCCGTTCCCCGACGGCATCGGAGTCTTCCAGCCGTGACCCTGCGAGCGACGTTGCGAGCGGAGCGAAGCAGCGCCACTGGCGAACCGGATGCCGAAGGCGCTCCGACGGAGGAGGAGCAAAGGTGAGGGCCGTGGTGGTGGGTGGGGGGGCGATGGGGAGCGCCACGGCCTGGTGGCTGGCCCGGCGGGGCACGGACGTCACCCTGCTGGAGCAGTTCGAACAGGGGCACTCGCGGGGGTCGTCCCACGGCGCGGTGCGCATCTTCCGGCTGGCCTATGCGGACGACCTGTACGTCCGGCTGGCGCTCGAGGCCGAGCCCCTGTGGGCCGAGCTGTCCGCGTTCGCCGACCAGCCACTGCTCGAGCGCACCGGCGCGCTCGACCACGGCCATCCGGTCCGCATCGAAGCAGTCGCTCGGGCGCTCGAACGGGCCGGGGTCGGCCACGAGCGACTGGGCCCTGAGCAGGTGGCCGAGCGCTGGCCGGCCGTACGGGTGGACGGACCGGCGGTGTTCCACCCCGCCGGCGGGCGGGTGTTCGCGGACCGCACGGTGCGGGCCGCACAGGACGCCGCGGCCGCTCACGGGGCCGAGGTGGCCTTCGACGAGCCGGCGAGGAGGATTCACCTCCGTGACGGCGGCGCCGTGGTGGAGACCGACGCTCGTGAGCTGCGTGCCGACGTGGTCGTGGTGGCGGCCGGCAGCTGGGCGGCCCCGTTGCTCGGTGACCTCGTCCCGCTCCCTCGGCTCCGCGTCACCGTCGAGCAGCCGGGATGGTTCACGCCGCGTGACCCCGCTGCCCCCTGGCCGTCGTTCATCCACTACCAGGAGGCGGGCGGGTCACCGACGGCGTTCGGCGCCTACGGGATGGGCGAGCCCGGGATCGACGGGGGTCGCGAGGTGTGGCCCGCCGGCAGTGCCGTGAAGGTCGGCGAGGAGAGCGTGCGGACCGAGGTCGACCCCGCGGACGGCCCCTTCGGGGTGCGCGAGGACGCGCTGGCCCGGCTCGTCGCCTACGTCGAGGCGTGGCTGCCGGGCCTCGATCCGGTGCCGCTGCGGGCCGACACCTGCCTGTTCACGTCCACACCGGACAACGACTTCGTGCTCGACCGTCGGGGCCCCGTGGTCGTGGCATCACCGTGCTCGGGTCACGGCTTCAAGTTCGTGCCCCTGATCGGCCGGATGGCGGCCGATCTGGCCATGGGCACCGCCCAGGCCGAACCCCGCTTCCGCCTTTCCTGATCAGGCGAGCAGGTTCCGCGCGATCTGGGAGATCTGGATCTCGTCGGTGCCGGCGTAGATCTGGAGGACCTTGGCGTCGCGGGCGAGCTGCTCGACCTGGTACTCGGCCATGTAGCCGTTGCCGCCGAAGACCTGGACGGCCTCGAGGGCGACCTCCATGGCCGCCTGCGCGGAGTAGAGCTTGCAGGCCGACGCCTCGGTGAGGTCCATGCCGGTGCCGTTGGCGGCCATCTCGATCTGGCGGAAGACCAGGTTCGAGATGTTGAGGCGGGCGACCTCCATCTTCGCCAGCTTCAGCTGGATGAGCTGGAATTCGCCGATGGGCTTGCCGAACTGGATCCGTTCCTTGGCGTACTCGGTGCACAGCTCGAGGCAGCGCTCGACGATGCCGAGCGCCATGGCAGCCACGCCGGTGCGCTCCATGGAGAACGTGTCCTTGGCGCCGGCCCGGCCCCCGGAGGGCAGATCCTCGGTCTCCCCGAGCAGCCGGTCCTTGCCGACGCGCACGTCGTCGAGGAACAGCTGGCCCGTGGGGGAGGAGTGCATGCCCATCTTGCGGAGCGGCTTCGACTGCTCGAGGCCCTCCATGCCCGAGTCGAGCACGAAGCTCAGCACCTTGCGCTCGTGCGGCGGGTTGCCCTCGTCGAGCTTGCAGATGAACACGATCGTGTCGGCGTAGGGACCGTTGGTGATGAAGGTCTTCGAGCCGTTGAGCAGGTACTCGTCACCGTCGCGCCGGGCCGTGGCCTTCATGGAGCCGAAGGCGTCGGAGCCCGAGTCGGGCTCGGTGATCGCCCACGAGCCGATCTTGTCGAACGTGAGCAGGTCGAGTGCCCACCGCTCCTTCTGGGCGGTGGTGCCCTTCGACATGATCGCCGACGCCGTGAGCCCCACGCTCACGCCCATGGCCGTGACCATCCCGGGGCAGTAGCGGCACAGCTCGATGATCGGGATCAGGGTCAGCGACCCGTCGCCCCCGACTCCTTCAGACGACTTCTTCTCCTCGGGGGCCTCGCCGGCCGCGGCCGCCCGCTCCTTGTCTGCTGGGTCGCTCCGCTCCTTGTCTGCTGGGTCGCTCCGCTCCTTGTCCATCTGGCGCTTGAAGCGGTCGCGTGCCATGGCGTCCATCCCGAACGTGGACCAGAGCTTGCGCAGCACCGCGTAGGGCGGGGTGTCGCCGTGCTCGAGCTCCTCGAGGTTGGGGACGATCTCGGCTTCCACGAACCGCCGCATGGCGTCCCGCAGCATCAGGTGCTCTTCGCTCCACTCGTACATGGCCCCAGTATCCCGGCTGCGACCTCAGGGGGCCATATCGGCGTCTTCGATCGTGTAGGCGTAGCCCTGCTCGGCGAGGAAGCGCTGGCGCTTGGCGGCGAACTCCTGGTCGACGGTCTCGCGGGCAACGATCGTGTAGAAGTGGGCCTGGCCGCCGTCGGCCTTCGGGCGCAGGATCCGGCCGAGCCGCTGCGCCTCCTCCTGGCGGCTGCCGAAGGCCCCCGAGATCTGGATGGCCACGTTCGCCTCTGGCAGGTCGATCGAGAAGTTGGCCACCTTGGAGACCACGAGGCGCCGGAGGGTGCCGTCGCGGAAGGCCGCGAACCGCTCCTCGCGGACGCCTTGGGCGGTCTGGCCGGTGATCAAGGGGGCATCGAGGTGGGCCGCCACCTCCCGCAGTTGGTCGAGGTACTGGCCGATCACCAGCACCCGGTCGTCGGGGTGCCTGGCGAGCAGCCGGTCGATGACCGGGAGCTTGGCCGGGGTGGTGGCCGCCACCCGGTAGCGCACCTGGGGGCTCGACGTGGCATAGGCCATCCGTGCCTCGGCGTCGAGGTCGACCCGGATCTCGGTGCACACCGCGGGCGCGATCCATCCCTGGTCCTCGAGGTCGCGCCACGGGGCGTCGTAGCGCTTCGGGCCGATCAGCGAGAACACGTCGGACTCCTTGGCGTCCTCGCGGACCAGCGTGGCGGTCAGCCCCAGGCGACGCACCGCCTGGATCTGGGCGGTCGCCCGGAACACCGGAGCGGGCAGCAGGTGGACCTCGTCGTAGACCACCAGGCCCCACCGCCGCTCGTTGAACAGCCCGAGGTGGGGATGGACCACGGCCAGATCGGGCTCGGGCTGGTCATCGTCCCCTCCGACCTCGGCGTCGGACTCGGGGCGTGCGGCGGGATCCCGCCAGGTGAGCACCTGGTAGGTGGCCACCGTCACGGGGCGGATGTCCTTGTGCGCGCCCGAGTACTCGCCCACGTCGTCGGGCCCCAGGTCGGTCTTGGCCAGCAACTCGGCGATCCACTGGCGCGCGGCGAGGATCGACGTGACGACGATCAGGGTCTGGGCCCCGGACCGGACCAGGGCGGCGAGGCCGATCACGGTCTTGCCCGCGCCGCACGGGAGGACCAGCACACCGTTGCCGCCGGCCGCTGACCCGTCGGCCCACCAGGTGGCAACGGCCTCGTCCTGGTAGCGCCGCAGCTCGGCGGTGAGCGCGACCGTGAGGTGCTCGCCCTGCACGTAGCCGGCCTCGTCGGCCACGGGCCACCCGAGGCGCAACAGCGCCTGCTTGAGGAGGCCGCGGTCGCCGAGCCGGACCAGCGCGTTGCGGTCGTCGAGCCGATCACCGAGCAGCGCGGCAACGGCCTTGTCGTGCGCCACCTCGGCCAGGAGGGCCGGTTCGGTGGTGGTCAGCCGCAGGTGACCCGCCTGGCCCTCGGGCGAGGTGGGTTCGGCGGCCAGGAGGCGCAACCGGCCGTAGCGGGCCATCTGGTCGCGCACCTCGGTGGGGACGCCGCCCGGGACGGGGTACTTGGCGAACTCCGTGAGGGTCGACACCACGTCGTCGGCGTCCACGCCGGCCGAGGCGGCGTTCCAGAGCGACAGGGGCGTGATGCGGTAGGTGTGGATGTGCTCGGGCGACTTCTCGAGCTCGGCGAAGCGGGCCAGCGAAGAGCGGGCCTCGTCGGCCTTGGGGCTGGCCACCTCGAGGAGCACCGTGTGGTCGGACTGGACGATCAGCGGGTTGAGCGGGTCGGGCACTCAGCGGTCCTCTTCGTCGAGATCGAGCAGGCGCAGGAGGCGGGGGATCTCGTCCGAGAGGTCGCGGTCGAACGCCGACCCGTCGTCCACGCCGTCCTCTTCCGGGTCGGGGGCGGCGTCGACGAGCCTCCTCGCCAGGGTCACGAGGCCCTTGGGCGGCTCCCCGTCGGTCGGCGTCAACGGTCGGCGTGCCGGCTTCGGCTTGGGCAGGCGCAGGGGCGCGCCGTGCAAGGTCTGCACCTCGGCCTGGTCCGCGTTTCCCGCCGTCCCGGTGGTGCCGTCGTCGCCGTCGGCGACGGGCATCAGCCCCTTCTTGCGCAGCGCCGTGAGCAGTGCCGTCGGTGCGAGCGTCGACACCGCGACCGTGGGTTCCAGGATCGTGAGCTTCGCGGGCTTGATCGACGTGGCCCTCGCCAACAGGCCGGGGTCGTCGCAGTGCAGGTAGGACGCCGCCACGCCCACGCGGAGGCGCCCGTGTCGTCGCTCGCAGTCCTGGAGCAGGTGGGCGATGTTCTGCGCGACGCCGGTGGGCGAGTGCTCCGACAGGAAGGCGAGGATGGAGGCAGCGGTCTCGCCCGAATCGAGAGCGCGCCCGATGCGGGCCTCGGAGAACCGGTAGATGCGGGCCCCGGCGTCCGACTCGAGGTCGACGAAGCGCTCGAGCCTTGCCACGACGTCCGCGGCCAGGTCGGGTGGGCAGATCACCGTCTGGTCGGCCTGCACGGTGAACTGGTGGGCCTCGTCGGCGGCGACGTCGGCCACCTCGTCGGGACCGGCGAGGACGGCCCGACCGAGCGTGGTCAGCCCGACCGGTCCCGTGGTCGGGACGAGGCCGAGGGCGCGGGCGGTGGTCGTCAACCCGCGGGTGGTGGCCTCGTCGAGCAGGTCGTGACGATTGCGGGCGAAGGTGACCAGGTCGGCCTCGGCCAGGCCCGTCCCGTCGGGCAGGCCGACGAGCAGGCGCAGGAAGCACTCGCGGGCCGGTCGCGACCAGGAGCTCGACTGCGGCTGGTCCCAGCGTTCGGGTAGCCCCTCGCCCTCGTCGAGGTCGTCGAGGCCGCGCCACTCGTGCACCAGCAGGACCCAGCGGCTCGGCGCCGGCAGGGCCTCCCACTCGTCGGCGGTGGTCGTCGGCCGCCAGGCGAAGGTCGTCACCCGGTTCCGACCACGTCCGGTGGTCCCCGTCTCCACGTAGCCGAGGAGGCCGAGGCGAACGGCGAGGTGGGTGCCGAGCCCCAGCTCGCCCGCGGGCACGCCGAGCGACTTTGCTGCCGACCGCACCGAGCGCACACCGAGGCCACCGGTCTGCAGGGCGGCCGGCGGGTCGCGTTCCCACAGGTCGAAGAGCGCTCCCAGGCGGCCGAGGATGGGGGGGAAGGCACCTCGAGGGTCGGACAACGGGGTGGTGGGGGGCCGGTCGAGGGGGTGGTCCCAGTCGGCGTAGAGGTGGCCCTGGAGGGCGACGAGCACATCGAGCCAGACGATGGCGCGCTGGCGCTCGGAATCGATGCCCACGAGGCCGGCGGCGAGCAGCTCGTGGAGAGGGGTGGCCTCGCGGATCCTCGTCTGGGACGGGTAGTAGTAGCCGGCGCCCAGATCCCGGACGGGCAGCGAGACCTCTGTCAGGAGGCGCGTGAAGCCCTGGCGTGCGGTGGAGGAGAGGCGCCCGACGAGCTGGGTCAGCGTCTCGGGATCGCGCATGGCCGCGACGTAGGCGTCGACGCGCTCGGCCTTGCGGCCCGGCGGATTGGCGACGCCGACGGAGCGGAGCATCTTGGCGATCTGGTCGGAGTTCACCCAGTTGAGGGCATCACGGAGGTCGAGGCCCGGCAGGTGGAGCAGCTCCCGCACGCCCGGTCGCAGTGCGACGAACCCCAGGTCGGGGTCCGAGAGCAGCAGATGGGCCAGCCGGGCGGCGGCCTCGTCGAGCTGGTCGTCGTGGGCGTTGCCGACCTCGGCCAGCGCCTGGTCGCGGTCGATCACACCGCCGTGGAACGCGGCGAGGTCGACGAGCTGGAGGTCGAAGCGCGGCAGCACCGCCCGACTGAACGCGATCGCGTTCGGCCGGCCCATGATCGAGGCGAGGGTGGCGAGGGTGGGGCCTCCCGGGGGTGGCCGCTGGACGTTGCCCCACCGGCTGCGGCGGGCGAGCGGCCCCTCACCGGCGAGGCCCTCGTCGAGCAGGGGCAACTCGTTCAGCAGCCCGGCGACCTGCGCGGCCGACCAGCCCCGCAGGGCCGCCAGGCGGTCCACCCCGGGATCCGGGCCGACGGGGACGGTGGACGGGGGCGGCACGACAGGTCGAATCTACCGGCACCGCCCGGTGGCTAACACCAGGGGTCCGACCGACCGATCTGGTCCACATGGCCTACGGCTCGCGTCTGGTGACCGCGCTCGCGGTCGTCGCCGCACTGGTGGCGGGAGTGGGCTGTGCGACGGATTCGGGTCACGAGATCGATGCCCTGCGCAACCCCACCGTCACGACCCTCGAGCCCTTCGTCGAGCCGCACTTCGACGACACCCGCGGGGTCGCGCTCACAACGGTCACCCCGGGTCCGGCGGTGGCGTTCCCGGTCACCGTCCTCGGCGGTGATGCCTCGTTGTCGGGAAGCCTCACCGGTCCCGATGGGCCCGTGGCTCTCGGGCACGTCCGGCTCGAGCGCTTCGTGGGCTCGTCGTCGGCGTCGCTCGATCTGACCACGAACGACCGCGGCCTCTGGAAGGCGACCGGCATCGCCGGTGGCCGGTACCGGGTGCGGGGGTGGCGCATGCCCGATCTCGCCATGGACGCTTCGACCACGCTCTTCCTCGGCGCCGACGACTCGCTCGTCGTCGAGCTCGCGGGCACCAGCCAGGGTGGCGTGGACGTGCAGGCGGCGCTCCTCACGTCGTCGCCGACGATCGACGAGCCCGTCACGGTCGGCGCCCTCGTCACCCGACACGAGGTGGACGCCGACGGTGTGGTGCAGGGCGTCCCGCTCGCGGGGACCGTCGCCACCCTCTCGGCCGCCGCGGGCTGGGAGGTCGCGGAGCCCCAGGCAGTCGTCGACGCCGACGGCGGCGCTCGGTGGACCGTGACGTGCGGCGGCGCCTCGCCTTCGGACCTGGTGGTCACGGCCGACGGCCGGTCGGTCACCGTGCCGGCCCCGAGCTGCAACCGGCCCGTTCGGCCCGCCTCGACGGTGCCGTCGACCCGAGAGCCCTCGGCGGACTTCCCGGTCGGGCGGACGTTCACGCCGCCCTTCGACGGCCCGCTCCCCGCCGGCTCCTACACGGTCGTCGAGTCGGTGACGTCGTGCGCGCTCGTCTTCGAGCGCTGGGTGGACGGCGCGTGGAGTGCCGACCGGGCGACGGCGACCGGCACCGACCCCTTCGTGCTCGACACCTTCGCCAGGAACCTGGCCAGCCTGGGTGCCGCGCCCCCCTGCACGTACGAGCGGACGGCGTGAGGCGCGCGCGCGCTGCCCGGCGGGCGGGGGCGCCCCGGACGGTGGCCTACCCACCGGCGAGGCGCCGACGGCGATGGTGGGCCATCCCCCGGATGACCGCCAAGGTCGCGGTGCTGTGCCTCGTCCTGGTGGGAATCTGCATGCCCGTCGCCGGGGCGACCGCATTCTGGACCCTGATCAAGGCCGACGTTCCGGGCAACCTGCCCCGGGACCGGAACCCGCGGGTCCGGTCGATGCCGACGACCGTGGTCGACTCGCAGGAAAACGCCATCAGCCAGTTCCGCGAGTTCGAGCTCACGGTGCCGACGCGTGCGGAGGACATCCCCCAGGTGCTGAAGGACGCCGTCGTCGCGCTGGAGGACCGCAACTTCTGGTCCCACGACGGCGTGGACCCCGAGGCCATCGTCCGTGCCGCGATCGCCAACGTCGAGAGCGGCGCGACCGTGGAGGGCGGCTCGACGATCACCCAGCAGTACGTCAAGAACACGTACACGACCGGCGAGCGGAGCCTCAGCAGGAAGATCCGGGAGGCGCTGCTCGCCAGCCGACTCGAACGTGAGGTGCCGAAGGAGACGATCCTCTTCCGCTACCTCACGACCATCTACTTCGGCGACGGCGCCTATGGCGTGGGCGCGGCGGCGCAGTCCTACTTCCGCAAGCCGGTCTCGGACCTGACCGCGTCCGAAGCGGCGCTGCTGGCCGGGACCATCGCCTCGCCGAACAACTACGGCCCCCGCGTCAACGCCGCCGTGGCCGAACGACGCCGCATGACCGCCCTGCGCGCCATGCGGGACGAGGGCTACCTCACGACGGCCCAGTTCAAGGCATCCAAGGCTGAGCACCTCTGGTATGCGCCCTTCGGTGATCCGCCGGGCCCGGCGACGGTCGTCCAGGCGCCACCGCAGAGCGACGTGGCCACCATCCACCCCTATTTCGTGGACTACGTGCGTCGGTACCTGCTGTCGCGGTTCGGTCACGAGACCCTCTACCGCGGCGGCCTCCGTGTCGAGACCACGATCGACCCGGTGCTCCAGGTCGAGGCGCAGCAGTCGGTGACCAGGACGCTGGACGGCACCGCGCCGCCACTCGAGATGTCGCTCGTCTCGGTCGACCCGGCCACTGGACACGTCAAGGCGATGGTCGGAGGCAGGGACTTCGCCCAGAACCAGGTGAACCTCGCCCTGGGAGGAACGCTCGGCGTGCAGCCGGGCTCGTCGTTCAAGGCGTTCGTCCTCGCCTCGGCCTTCGAACGCGGGATCCGGCCCGACGACCGCTATGCGGCGCCCGACTCGATCACGATCCCCGGCTGTTCGGGCGAGTGCACGATCTCGAACGCCGAGCCCGGTGGCGGTGGCACCCAGACGCTCGGCCAAGCCACGGCGCACTCGGTGAACACCGTGTTCGCACAGCTCATCGCCGAGGTGGGGCCGCAGAACGTGGCCGAGCTGGCCCACCGGCTGGGAGTGCGGTCGATCGACCCCGATCGGACTGAATACGGAATCTCGCTGGCGCTCGGTGCGTACGAGACGTCGCCCCTCGAGATGGCTGCGGGCTACTCGGTGTTCGCCAACCGCGGCCGCCGGGTGCCGGTCAGCCCCATCCTGCGGGTCCTCGACCACGAGGGTCGCGTGCTCCTCGACAACACGGTCCCCCAGGGCGACCAGGTGGTCGACCCCGCCGTGGCCGACACGGTCACGTCATTGCTGACCGGGGTGATCTCGGGTGGCACCGGCACCGCTGCCGACATCGGTCGGCCGGCGGCGGGCAAGACGGGCACGGCCCAGGAGCACCGGGCGGCCTGGTTCGTGGGCTACACGCCGCAGCTCTCCACCGCGGTGTGGATGGGCTACGCGGACGTTCCCCGACCGCTGGTGGGCATCAAGGGCGTGGCCTCGGTGTTCGGTGGCGGCTTCCCGGCACAGACCTGGGCCGCCTTCATGCGCGCGGCCCTCACCGATCAGCCGGTCGCCGGCTTTGTTGCACCGGGACCGCTGCCGTCGCCTCTGGCGCCCTCGCCGGTGGACGAGGTGACGACCCCCGCGCCCGTCGTCACCGGCCCTGGTGACCCCATGGCTCCCGACGCGGTGCCGTCGGACTGCGGTGGTCCGTGTGACCGGGCCCCGACCCTGGGCGACCGATGACCGGGGGACCCATGGGCGTGGCGCTCAGGGATCTTGCGATCGCGCCGATGAGTAGGACATGAGCGCTGGCATCGACCGGGTCTCGCAGGCCGAGACGCGGCGTCTGCATCAGGAGATGCGGTCGCCGCTGCCCGCCGATGGTGGCATCGGCGCGGGCGTGGATCATGTCGATCAGCTGAGCGACCTGTGGGCCGACCCGGCGATCGAGGGCGCGCCCGTCGAGCCCGCGGTCCCTGCTGCACCGACCATCGGTGAGCGCCCCGTCGTCGACCTCTCGTCGGCCGGGCCAGGTTGGCCGACGACGAGGCCACCGGTGCTGTCGTCCCTTGCGCAGGACCTGATCGTGCTCCCGGTGGATGACCCGATCGGGCGGCCCCGAGCGATCGAGGCCGATCCAGGGCCGGTGGTCGAGGACCCCCGCACCAGCCGCCGGGAGCGTCGCTCAGCGGCGCGCTTGGCGAAGGAGGAGCGGCGGGGGACGCGTCTCGAGCTGCGCCGACACCGGATCCTGCCCCGCACCGTGATCGGCATCAGCGCGCTCCTGCTCGCCGCCGCCGTCGGTGCCGCGTTCTCGGGTGCCCTTCTCTACGCGTATTACGACTGGCGCCTGTCGAGCAACGAGGATCGGGTCGGGGTGTTGGCCCAGAGCCTGCAGGCCCGCCTGACCGACGCCGGCGCGTCGATCGACGAGGCGCAGCAGCAGGCCCTTGCCGAGCTCCAGAACCGGGCCGGACCGCTGATCGACCAGAAGAGCGATGCAGTGGCCATGGCCGACCTCACGCCCTTGGTGATGCCGTCGGTCTTCTTCCTCTCGACGCAGGACGAGAACGGCCAGCCGTCCGTCGGGACGGCCTTCGTGGTCTCGTCCGACGACGCCCACACGTTCCTGCTCACCTCCTACCGGGCCGTCGCGGCCTCGACCACGACGCCTGCACCCGAGATCACGGTCACGAACAACGGCGGCGAGCCGCTCGTGGCCCGTCTGCACAGCTGGGACCCGGAGCACGACCTGGCGCTGCTCGACCTCGACCGCGGCGGGCTCGAGCCCCTCACCTGGGCGACGGGCGAGAGCGGCGCCGTGACGGGCAAGCCGGTGTACGCGGCCAGCGGGATCGGTGCCGCCGGTGTGACCTTCAGCCCGGGCACGGTGCTCGACCAGAGCGCCGACGGGATCCAGATGACGGCCCCGGTCGGCAGCGCATGGCAGGGTGCCCCGGTGCTGAACCAGGACGGCCAGGTGGTGGCGGTGGCCTCGGTCGCCTACCAGCCGCTCGGCTTCAACCCCGGTCAGGTGCCGTTCGCCCCCCCGGTCGACGCAGCCTGCGACCGGGTCCTCGACTGCGACACCGGCACTCCCGAGGCGGGCACCACGGGCTGATCGCCGGGCTCAGCCCGGCGGCGCCGTCGATGCGGTGGTCGCGGGTGTTGCCTGGTCGGACGGGGGCAGGTCCTCGGAGATCCTGGCGAAGATGACGTCGGCGGCGCGGTCGCCGCCGGCCCGGGTGAGGTGGATGCCGTCGCTGTTGCGCATGTTCACCAGCTCGCCCCCGTCGCCGGGGAGGTAGTCGGAGTAGCTTCCACTCTCGTCGAGGAACAGGTCGTACAGCGGCACAAACGTGGTGTTCGGGTGGTCGGCGGCCGCCGTGGCGAAGATCTCGTTCATGTTGCGGAGCCGGGCCGAGTAGTCGGCGTCGCGGGCGACGGGCTGTTCGATCCAGTACACCCGCACACCCTGTTGCTCCAGGTAGGTCATGACCGCGTCCACGCGCCGGGCGTACTCGGCGTTCCACTCGGGGTCGCCCGGTTGGAACACGCCGTCGTCGAGCTCCATCCCCTGGCCGTCGTTGGCCCCGAAGACCACCACCAGGACATCTGGCAGGTTCTGCTCGACGACGGACTGGATCTCGGCGGGCCAGTTGAAGAAGTCGGGCCGGGTGAGCCCGCTCGAGAACTCGAAGCCGAGCGTGGCCGTCATCACACCGGTGGACTGGGCCCGCTCGATGAGCGACTGGCCGAGGATCTCGGCCTGGGAGTCGCCGACGATCCAGATCTTCAGGGGGTCGGCCGCCGTGGGCTCGGGGAGGGTGTCGGAGGTGGTGCTCTCGGTCGACGGTGTGGGGGTGGGGTCGCCGGAAGCAAGGTCGTCGAAGGCCGAGGCATCGCCGAACGTGTGGCCCAGCGCCTCGTCGGCCGCGAGTCGCGGCCGGTCGAGGAACAGCAGGTGGCTCAGGCCGTCGATGGGCTTGACGAGGGCGACCTGGGCCGTTCGCACCCAGCCGAACGGCTGGCGCTCGACGATGCGCAGGAGGCTCGACGCGTTCATGAGGGTGAAGAGCGAGAAGGCGACGATGCCCACGATCGTGATCTGGCGCACCGACATCGGCCGGGGGCGCGGGTCGGACGCCTTGCGCTCGTCGTGCTCGTCGTCGGTCACGTCGGGCCACCTTTCATGTCGGGCCACCGGTCACGTCGGGTCGCCTCTCAGAACTGGAAGTAGATGAAGGGGGCGACACCCACGGGGCCGAGGGCGTCGATGCACACGAAGCCGACCGCCAGCAGCGCGCCTTGGAGCACCGGGGCGAGTCGGGAGAAGCCCGCCTTGGCCTCCAGGGCCAGTCGGCGCGGCGTGAACTGGGCGGCCAGCATGCCCCCCACGACGGCCACCAACCCCACCGAGGGCAGCGGCGCGAGGTCGGTGATGTCGAAGAGGCCCCGGAGCACGGCGAAGGCCGAGGCGAACGACTCGGCCCGGAAGAACACCCACGCCAGACAGACCAGGTTGAAGGTGGCCAGCCACGCCAGCACCGGGCGCAACCGGGGCGGCACCGAGGACGGCCGGCGCGTGCCCGCCGCCTCCTCGGCGGCGCGTCGACCGTTCCGCCAGTGCCCCACGCACTGGTAGACGCCGTGCAGCCCGCCCCACACGACGAAGGTCCAGGACGCACCGTGCCACAGCCCGCCGAGCAGCATCGTGAGCATGAGGTTGCGGTAGATGGTCGCCGGGGACCCACGGCTGCCCCCGAGGGGGATGTAGAGGTAGTCCCGCAGCCAGCGCGACAGGGTCATGTGCCAGCGCCGCCAGAAGTCCTGGATCGACAGCGCCGAGTACGGCCGGTCGAAGTTCTGGGGGAAGCGGATGCCCAGGAGCAGCGCGAGGCCGATGGCGATGTCGGTGTACCCGCTGAAGTCGGCGTAGATCTGCATCGCGTAGCCGTAGATCGCGCCGAGTATCTGGAGGCTCGAGAAGTTGCCGGGCACCGCGAACACGGGGTCGACGACCTCGGTGCCCAGGTAGCTCGCGATCACCACCTTCTTGAACAGGCCGGCCATGATCAGGAAGAACGCCTCGGTGGCGGGGACCTGGTGCTCGTCGGCGCGTCGGCGGAGCTGCGGCACGAACTCGCTGGCGCGCACGATCGGCCCGGCCACGAGGTGCGGGAAGAACGACAGGTACATGCCGAACTCGATGGGCGTCGCGGGCTCCAGTTGGCGCCGGTAGATGTCGACCACGTAGCTGATGGCCTGGAAGCTGAAGAACGAGATGCCGATCGGCAGGACCAGGCGCAGGATCGTCGGGCTCGCGTCGACGCCCAGCTTGGCGAGGCCGTTGGCCACCGAGACGACGAAGAACTCGTAGTACTTGAAGAACCCGAGAACGAGCAGGTTCCCCGCCACCGCCGCGGTCATGAGGGCCTTGCGGGTGCGGTCGGACGCGCTGCGGTGGATGGCCGTGCCCATGGCCTGGTTGAACAGAGTCGAGCCGGCGATCAACGGCACGAAGCGCCAGTCCCACCACCCGTAGAAGACGTAGCTGGCGCAGAGCGTGAAGGCCATCCACGCCCGTCGGTTGGGGCGCAGGCGCCAGCTCACGACGAAGACGACGATGAAGAAGACCCCGAACTGGACCGTCGGGAAGAGCAT
Organism: Acidimicrobiales bacterium; assembly: GCA_041918615.1. Classification (GTDB taxonomy): domain Bacteria; phylum Actinomycetota; class Acidimicrobiia; order Acidimicrobiales; family DATDAH01; genus JAEUJM01. The sequence continues at coordinate 124,035 of JAYRVH010000056.1, read as the reverse complement.
CCTTGCGTCAGCCTCTTCGGGGGATTGGCGGCACGGGCGAGCGCATTCGACGGTCCGGCGGGGGCAGGTGAAACGAGCATAGGGGCGGGGTGGTCCATCATTGACTGATGCACCGAGGTGGGATCCGTCGAGCTTCACGGGCAGCCGGGGCGCTGGTGCTCGCCCTCGCGGCGACTGCCCTGGTCTCGTGCAGCAGCGGCGTCTCGGCGCCGTCCACCGCCACCACCGATGCGGCCCCCGGCGTCACCGCCCCCCCGGCGTCGGACTCACCTGTGACGACCACCACGATCGTCGCGACCACCGTGACCACCGCGGCGCCTGCCGTCACGACCGCCGCGCCGGCGCGGCATGTGTTCCCGATCGACCCTGCTTCGGTCGCCGACTACGGCCCGGGCCACCACGACTACCCGGCCACCGACATCTTCTGCCCGGTCGGCAGCGACTTCGTGGCAGTGACTGCCGGTACCGTCGACTTCGTGTCCGCGGTCGACACCTGGGACCCCGCCACCGACGACCCGGTCGTTCGCGGCGGGCTCTCGATCGCCATCGTGGGTGACGACGGCGTTCGCTACTACGGGTCGCACCTGTCGGCGATCGCGCCGGGCATCGCACCGGGGGTCGTGGTGGAGGCCGGTCAGACGCTGGGTGCCACCGGCAACTCGGGCAACGCACGCGACACCGACCCACATCTGCATTTCGGGGTGTCGCACCCCACCACGGCCGAGGACTGGGAGGTCCGCCGGGGCGAGGTCGACACCTACCCCTTGTTGCAGGCGTGGGAACGGGGCGAGAACGTGACCCCGGTCGTTCCTACCGCCTGAACACCGCGGTCGGGGTCGAAAGGCCCTTCACGCAGGGGCGATCACCGGCGAAGATCGCGATCGTGAGAGCGGTGGTGTTGGTGAAGCAGGTGCCCGACCTGCGTTCGGTGCCGGTGGGGATGACCGCGGAGGGGACCATCGCCCGTGAGAAGGCGCCCGCGGTCACCAACCCGGCCGATCTGCACGCGCTCGAGGCGGCGCTCATGGTCGCGGACGAGGTCTGGGTGGTCACGATGGGCCCGCCCCGGGCCGTGGAGGTGCTCCGCGACGCGGTGGCGAGGGGAGCGGACCGGGGTGTGCTCCTCTGTGACCGGGCCTTCGCCGGGTCGGACACCTGGGCGACCGCGAACGCCCTGGCCGCCGCCGTCACCCGCATCGGGGGGGTCGACCTGGTGCTCTGCGGCCTGACCGCCATCGACGGGGAGACCGGCCAGGTGGGGCCCGAGGTCGCCGAGCGGCTCGGCGTCCCCCAGGCCACCGCCTGTGAGGACCTCACCGTCGACGGCGACCGGGTCGTCGCGCGCCGCATCGTGGAGGGCGGCTACGAGCGGTTGGCCCTCCCCCTGCCCGCGCTCGTCACGGTGGCCGAGACCGGCTTCGTGCCCCGGTACCCGACGATGCCCGGCCGTCGGAAGGCCGAGCGGGCCACCTTCGAGACGCTCACCGCGGCCGACCTGGGCCTTTCCCGCGACCAGGTGGGCCTCGACGCGTCGCCGACCAAGGTGGCCCACATGGCCCCGGCGCCGTTGCCCGAGCGGGCGTGCCGGCTCGTCGGCGACGGCTTCGACCTCGACGACCTGGTGGCCGAGCTCGTCAGGCTCGGCGCCCTCGAGGCGTCGGTGCCCGCCGCGGTCGCACCTGCCGGCGAGGGTGACCCCGCCGGTGCTCCCCGCGAGAAGTTCGCGGGGTCCCCGGCGCTGTGGGTGTCGTGTGAGCTCGACGGGGGTGGCCTGGCGCGGGTGTCGGCCGAACTGCTGTCCCGTGCGGTCGGGCTCGCCCCCGACCTCGGCGGTGGCGTGGCCGCGGTGGTCGCCGACGCGGCGCCCGATCGGGCCGCGGAGGAGGCGGCCCGCTTCGGGGCCGACGTCGTGTACCGGGCCGCCGACCCGGCGCTGTCGCCCTACCGGTGCCAGCCGCACGCCCGTGTCCTGGCCGACGCGATCGGCGCCCACCGCCCGGAGGCCGTCCTGTTCGGGGCCACCACCACCGGGCGCGACCTCGCGCCGCGCGTCGCCGGCGCCCTCGACGTCGGCCTGGCCGCGGACTGCACCGATCTGGCGGTGGGGCCCTTCGAGCGCCGTCATGTGCGTCACGAGGCCCTGCTCCACCAGATCCGGCCGGCGATGGGCGGCGGGGTGCTGGCCACCTGTGTCTCTCCCGACGCCCGCCCGCAGATGGCGACCGTGCGTCCCGGTGTCTTCAGCGTGGTCGAGCACCCGTGCCGGTCGCGGGTCGTCGACCTCGCCTGCGACTTCCGGCCGTCCGACCTGGCCGTCGAGGTGCTCGATCGTCAGGTGGGCCCGAGCGACGTGCGGCTGGCCGACGCCGACGTCATCGTGGCCGGCGGCGCCGGGTGCGGTGCCGGCTCGTGGCACCTCGTCGAGCAGCTCGCCGACGCGATCGGGGGTGCCGTCGCCGCCACCAGGGGCGCGGTCGAGGCCGGGCTGGCGCCCCGATCGCTGCAGGTGGGCCAGACGGGCCAGACCGTGCAGCCCGCCCTCTACGTGGCCTGTGGCGTGTCGGGCGCCCTCCAACACGTCGTCGGCATGCGCATGGCCCGCACCATCGTGGCGGTCAACCGCGACCCCGACGCGTACATCTTCGGCCTCGCGCACTTCGGTGTGGTGGGCGAGGTGGGCGAGGTGCTGCCGCAGCTCACCGCGGCGTTCGCCCGGGCCCGGAATCGCTGAGGGCGGGCGCCCGGCCCGGCCGCCCGGTGGGCGGCGAGTACGATCGCCGCCGATGAGCCAGGGGGCGCCCGAACCGGCGGAGGGGCCGATCGACACCGCCCTCGAGGGTGGCGCCGGAGCTGCCGTCCTGCCCGCGGGTGCACAAGGGGTCCTTCCCAGCCAGTTGCTCGAGCGCGCCGTCGCCGCGGGGTGGGTGGGTGCCACCTACGACAAGATCCTTCCCGCCAGCATCCAGCCCGCCAGCCTCGACCTCCGCCTCGGTGAGCGGGCCTACCGCGTCCGGTGCAGCTTCCTGCCCGACGACGACACGGTCGAGAACAAGATGGCGAGCCTGATCGTGGACGAGCTCGACCTGCGCGACGAGGGCGCGGTGCTCGAGACGAACCGCCCCTACCTGATCCCGCTGATCGAGGAACTGACGCTGCCGCCGGGTGTGCGGGCCCGCACCAACCCCAAGAGCTCCACCGGCCGCCTCGACGTCTTCACCCGGGTGATCACCGACCACAGCTACCGCTTCGACGAGATCGACGACGGGTACCACGGTCGGCTGTGGCTCGAGGTGGTCCCGCTGTCGTTCACGGTGCGGGTCAAGCACCGGCTCGCCCTCAACCAGTTGCGCCTCGTGAGCGGCCGGGCCGAGCTCAGCGACGCCGACCTGCACGAGCGCCATGCCGCTGAGCCGTTCCTGTTCCGGGGCGGCGAGCCGGTGGACGACGCGGACCTCGCCACCGCCGACGGCCTCTTCCTCAGCCTCGACCTCCGAGGTGACGCCTCGGGGCGGGTCGGGTACCGCGCCAAGGGGAACGCGCCGCTGCTCGACATGGGCCGGATCGGCGCCCATGCACCTGCCGACTACTGGGACCCGGTGCCCCGCGAGGGTGGCGACCGCATCATCTTGGACCCCGAGCGCTTCTACCTGCTCCTCTCCGACGAGAGCGTGCGCGTGCCCCCCGACCTGGCCGCCGAGATGACGGCCTACGACCCCACCAGCGGTGAGTTGCGCACGCACTACGCCGGGTTCTTCGACCCGGGGTTCGGCTACGACCGGGCCGGCGGGATGCACGGCTCCCGGGCGGCCCTCGAGGTGCGGGCCCACGACGTGCCGTTCCTCATCGAGCACCGCCAGCCGGTGTGCAAGCTCACCTTCGAGCGCATGATCGAGCCGCCGGCCAAGCTCTACGGCGCCGACATCGGGTCGAACTACCAGGGGCAGGTCGAGACCCTCGGCAAGCACTTCACGCGCGTGTGACGCTGCGCCGCGGAGCGGGGCAGCGGGTACCTGGTGACCCGGATGCCGAAGGCGTCCGGCGGAGCCGGACAGATGTCAACGCACGCCCCAGGCGTAGGTCTGCTTCTCCAGGTGCAGATAGGGGAAGGCGTCGGCGCTGCGCACCCCGGGCAGCGAGCGGATTCGCTCGTTCAACAGGGTCAGCAACTCGTCGGTGCCCTCGCACACGGTCTCGATCAACAGGTCGTAGCCGCCCGAGGTGATCACGACGTAGTCGATCTCGGCGATGGCCGCGAGCGAGCGGGCGAGTGAGCGCAGGTCGCCGTCGGCACGGATGCCGATCATGGCCTCGAGGTTGAAGCCGAGGGCGAGGGGGTCGGTGACCGCCACCACCTGCATGACGCCCCGCTCGATCAGGCGCTGCACCCGCTGTCGCGCCGCCGCCTGTGACAGCCCCACCGCCGGCCCGAGCCGGGCATAGGGGAGCCGACCGTCGATCTGCAGCTCGGTGATGATCCGCTTGTCGATCTCGTCGAGAGGAACCGGATCGCCCGCGTTCGCCATGCGATCAGGTTCGCACAGGTTTGGTAGAGTCACGCAACTGATTCATCTGCTGGACGGCCGTCCAACAACTGAATCCGTCGTCGCGAGTCGAACCATCCGGAGGGGACATGCCCGACCAGAACTTCATCGGTGGCCAGTGGGTGGCCGCGAAGAGCGCCAAGATGGACGCCGTCGTCGATCCGGCCACGGGCCTCACCCTGGCCGAGGTCGCATCGAGCGACAAGGAGGACGTCGATGCCGCGGTCGCCGCGGCGGCCGTTGCCTTCGCCGGCGAATGGGGCGACAGCACCCCCGGAGACCGCAGCAACGCGCTGTTGCGCCTGGCCGACGTGCTGGAGGACCACGCCGACGAGCTCGGCAAGCTCGAGAGCCAGAACGTGGGCAAGCCCATCAACACGATGGCCGACGAGATCGGCCAGGGCATCGACCACCTCCGCTTCTTCGCCGGTGCGGCGCGGACCATGGAGGGTCGTGCCGCCGGCGAGTACATGGCCGGGTACACGTCCATGCTGCGCCGTGACCCGCTCGGCGTGGTCGGCTCGATCACCCCTTGGAACTACCCGCTCATGATGGCGATCTGGAAGATCGGCCCCGCGCTCGCCACCGGCAACACCGTGGTGCTCAAGCCGTCCGAGCTCACGCCCCTCACCACGCTGCGCATGGCCGAGCTCATCGCCGAGAACGAGATCCTCCCCGACGGTGTGCTCAACGTGGTCACCGGTCAGGGCGACACCGCGGGTGCCTCGCTCGTCACCCATCCCCTGATGCGCCTCGTCTCGCTCACGGGCAGCGTGCCGACCGGCAAGGCCATCGCCAAGGCGGCGTCGGACACGCTCGCCCGGGTGCATCTCGAGCTGGGTGGCAAGGCGCCCGTGATCGTGTTCGACGACGCCGACCTCGAGGCGGTCGTCGAGGCGGTGAAGATCGGCGGCTACTACAACGCCGGCCAGGACTGCACCGCCGCATGTCGCGTACTGGCCGGTCCGGGCCTCTACGACGACCTGGTGTCCGGGCTCGCCGAGGCGGTCTCGGCGCTGCCCGTCGGTGACCCGGGCGACGAGGCCGTCGACCTCGGGCCGGTGGTGACGGGGAGGCAACGCGACCGCATGGCCGGCATCGTGGACCGTGCCCGCGAGCAGGGCGGCGAGGTCGTCACGGGCGGCGGGCCCGTCGCCGGCGACGGCTTCTTCTTCGCGCCCACCGTGGTGGCCGGCGTGGCCCAGGACGCCGAGATCGTGCAGAACGAGGTCTTCGGGCCGGTGGTCAGCGTGCAGCGCTTCGCCGACGAGGACCAGGCCGTCGCCTGGGCCAACGGTGTGGACTACGGCCTCGCCGCGAGTGTCTGGACCCGGGACGTGGGTCGGGCCATGCGCATGGCCAAGGCCCTCCAGTTCGGCACCGTGTGGGTGAACGACCACATCCCGCTGACCCCCGAGATGCCCCATGGCGGCTTCAAGCAGTCGGGCTACGGCAAGGACATGTCGGTGTACTCGCTCGAGGCGTACACCGAGATCAAGCACGTCATGATCAGCCACGCCTGATCCACCTCATCCGAGCAACCGACGAACGAGAGAGCAGACGACATGAGTGACGAGTTGATGGAGCGGGCGCAGGCGATCATCGAGCGGGAGGGCAAGGTGATGCGCGACCGCACGCCCCGGTCGGCTGCGCTCTTCGAGCGGGCCATGGCCTCGATGCCGCTGGGTGTGGCGTCCTCGTTCCAGGCCGCGGAGCCGTGGCCGATCTACCTCGATCGGGGCGAGGGGAGCCACGTCTGGGACGTGGACGGCAACGAGTACGTCGACTACCACTCGGGGTTCGGCGTGAACGCGGTGGGCCACGCCCACCCGAAGGTCGTCGATGCCGTCACCGATGTGGTGCGCCGGGGCACCCACTTCGCCGTCACCACCGAGCTCACGGTGGCCTTCGCCGAGGAGCTGTGCCGCCGCTTCGGCCTCGATCAGGTCCGCTTCTGCAACTCGGGCACCGAGGCCACCATGGACGCGATCCGTGTGGCGCGGGCCTTCACCGGACGCGACAAGGTGCTCAAGATCGAAGGCTCCTATCACGGGCACCACGACACGGTGATGTTCTCGGTGGTGCCCGACACGAACGAGATGGGCAACCGTGAGAACCCCCTGTCCGCTCGCATGTCCGACGGCATCCCCGCCCACATGGCCGACGACACCCTGGTCGTGCCCTACAACGACACGGGTGCGCTGGTGCGCATGTTCGTCGAGCAGGCGCCCGAGATCGCCTGTCTGATCATGGAGCCGGTGATGATGAACATCGGCCTCGTCCTTCCCGACCCGGACTACCTGGCCAGTGTGCGACGCATCTGCACCGAGCACGACGTGGTGCTGATCTTCGACGAGGTGAAATGCGGAGCCACCATCGCCGCCGGTGGGGCCACCGAGCTCTACGGCGTCCAGCCCGACCTCGCCTGCTTCGCCAAGGCCATCGGCGGGGGCACGCCCACCGCCGCGTTCGGGGGCAGGGCCGAGGTGATGGACGTGATCGCCCACGGCACGGCCCAGCAGGGCACCTTCAACGGCAACCCCCTGGTGGCCGCGGCCGGCCTGGCCGCGCTCACCGAGGTGCTCACACCTGAGGCCTATGCCCGCCTCGCGACCCTCGGCAAGCGCCTGGCCGACGGCTGCCGGGCAGCCATCACGGCCCACGGCATCCCGGCGAACGTGGTCGACCTCGGCTGCAAGGGCTGCGTCTGCTACCGGCACGAGCCCCTGCGCAACTTCCGCGACTTCCTCGAGACGAACGCCACCCTGTTCGCGGCATCCTGGGCCTGGGTCATCAACCGGGGCATCTTCATGACCCCGGGTGACGAGGAGCAGTGGACGATCTCGGTGCAGCACACCGAGGCGGACATCGACCGCTACGTCGAGGTGTTCGGCGCCTTCTGCGCCGAGCTCGCCGGGTAGGCGACGGCCCTGGGCGCGAACGCGCGCAGCGGCTCCTTCGCCGCCGGCCGCGGCAGGTCCTCAACCGGTGGCTGGTACCGTTTCGCGCGGTGACATCCCGGCGCCGACCCCTCGCGATGGCGATGGTGGTCGTGCTGTGCGGGCTGGCCGCCAGCACGGTCGTTGCCGTCGCCTGGAGCGGTGTGACCGGGCGCCATGCCCAGGATCAACTCGACCGGTCGGTGGCCGCCGTCAACGTCGAACTCGGCGACCAGGTCGACGAATTGTCGCGGGCCGGCGGCCGGGTGGGGTCTGTCATGGTCGGTGGGCCCGAGGGGGAGCCCCCCGCCGATGTGTTCGAGGCGGCAGCGACCGATGTCGTCGCCGCGCTGCCCGAGGTGGTCGTCGGCGTCGCCTACGTGGAGCCCGCCACGGGTGCAGATGGGGTCCGGACGTTGGCCGACCGCGTGCAACGCGACGGGTCGAGCGACTTCGCCGTCTCCACCCCGGCAGCGGGGGACGATCACCTGATCGCCACCTTCGAGGTCCAGGCAGTGCCGGGTCGCTGGTTTCGTGGCATGGACCTCACCCGCGTGCCGGCGCTACGAGAGGCGCTCGAGAGGGCTCGGATCGAGGGCGCCCCCCTGCTGAGCGACAGGTTGGAGCAGGTGCCGGCCGCAGCGGCTGAGTCCCGCCCGGCGCTCGCGCGGTCCGGTCTCGCGCTCGTGGTCCCGGTGTATCGCCGCGCCGTCGTTCCCCCGCTGGAGTCCCGTGGTGGCGAGCTGCGGGGGTGGGTCATGATGTTGCTGTCGGCCGACGACCTGCTCGAGCAGGCATCGGCCTCGACAGGCCCCGATCTCGACGCTCAGCTGTTCGAACGCGCCGACGCCGATGCCCGGTCGGCCGGCTCAGGGCGGGGGGGCGCGGTCGCGGAGGACACGCTGGTGGCCTCGTCCGTGCGTGAGCGCGACGGTCGAGCGCGACGGCTCGCGGGAGCTTCCCGGTCGATGCCGATCAGCGTCGCGGGTCAGCGCTGGTCGCTCGTCGTGGCCGACGACGAAGATGCCGCGACGGCCTATCAGCCGGTCCTCGTGCTCGTCGCCGGCGCCGCGCTGAGTGTCCTGCTGGCCGCCTTCGTGTGGAGCCTCGCCACCACCCGGTCGACCGCGTTGCGCCATGCGGCGCAAGCCGCGGCCGAGGTCCGGCGCAGCGAGGCGCAATTCACGGCCCTCGTCGAGAACCTCCCCGATCTGATCGTGGTCAGCGACGACGACCAGACCATCACCTATGTGAGCCCGTCGTTGCCGAGGCTGCTCGGCTGGGACGTCGAAGAAGCGATTGGAACCGCACTCCTCGACGTGATCCATCCCGACGACCGTGTCGGCGTGGAGCAGGCGCTGTCGAGTCGACAGCCGAAGGCGCCGCTGACGGCCCGCGTGCGTGCTCGGGACGGTGAGCACGTCTGGTTCGAGGGCACCGTCACCAACCTCTTCGACGATCCTGCGGTGGCCGGCCTGGTCATCACGGGCCATGACGTCACCGCGCAGCGGGAGGTCGAGGACCGGTTGTCCCACGATGCGACCCATGACCCGCTCACGCGGCTCCCCAACCGGGTCATCGTCGACGACCGGCTGAGCCACGCGCTCGATCGCTCGATCCGCAACGGCTCTCGTTCGGCTGCCATCTTCGTCGACATCGACCGGTTCAAGCTGGTCAACGACACCTGGGGCCACGCCACCGGCGATGACCTGCTCCGAGAGGTCGCGGACCGGGTCCAGCATGCGGCGCGCGAAGCGGACACGGTCGGCCGCTACGGAGGTGACGAGTTCGTCGTGATCTGCGAGGACCTGCAGTCGGAGGCCGAAGCGCTGGTGGTCGCCGAACGGATCATGCGCGAGGTCTCGCGCCCCGCGGCGATCGACGGCAGGGAGATCCTTGTGGGGACCAGCATCGGTGTGGCCCTGAGCAGCGGGCCGGGCGAGAGCTCGGACGCGCTGATCAGCCGGGCCGATGCGGCGATGTACGAGGCCAAGGAGAGCGGCCGGGCGCGGATCGTCATCGACGCCGCGCCGGTGCACCCGACCGACGACTGACAGGATGCTCAGTCGTGCGGGAGCTCGGGTGGACGGGTGAGGCGCACGGCCGCGACGCCCAGGCCGACCAGGATCAGCCCGAGCAGCAGGCCTGCGGGCACGGCCACCAGCAGGGGCCCGGAGAGCAGGCGCTCAGCTCGCAGGGCGTCCTGGACGGCGAGGGCGGACCGGCTGACCATGGGCGGCGGGCTGACCAGACCCGGAACGGGTCCCTCGCTGGTGGCATCGGGCGGCCGGTCCGGGCTGGCCTCGCCGCGCGTGGGGGCATCGACGGGCTTGGGGTCGCCCTGGCGGGATGACACGGCGGGCTCGGGCGCGGATCGGGTGGTCGCGTCGCGGCCATCAGCACCGGCATCGGATTCGCGGTCACCGCTTCGAGCGGTCTCGGCCCCGGCGGTCCCGTCGGTGACGCGGGTGGCGTCGCTGTTGCCGTCTGAGCCGGTGGCGTCGCCGCCGGTCGTGGGGCCGTCGGTCCCGTCGTGGCCGGCCGTCGCCGAAGCGGCGGCGACCTGCGCGTCGGGTTGCGTGGTGGGGGGCGCGTCGGCGTAGGTGGGGTGTGGCGGGGTGGTGGTGGCGGCGGGTGGTGTGGTGGTGGGTGGCGGCGGCGCAGTGGTGGGCGGTGTGGTGGTGGGTGGCGGCGGCGCAGTGGTGGGTGGGGCGGTGGTGGTCGGCGGCGGAGCGGAGGGCGGGGCCTCGGTGGTGCTCGTGGTGGTGGCGGGTGGGGCCTCGGTGGTGCTGGTGGTGGTGGGTGGGGCCTCGGTGGTGGTGGTGGTGGTGGGTGTGGGTGTGGCCTCGGTGGTGCTGGTGGTGGTCGGTGTGGCTTCGGTGGTGCTGGTGCCGGTGGTGCTGGTGGTGCTGGTGGTGTAGGTCACCGACGTCGTGGTGGACGCCGATTCAGCGGCGCCGCTTGACTCGTCGCACGGAGCCGATGCGACGGAGCCGGCGGCCTGGCCGCCGACGGAGTCGTCGGTGATGGATTCGACCGCGACCTCCGGGGTGGACGAGTCGTCCTCGGATGGGATCGCCGAGGTGGCCGTGGCCGCATTCCCATCCTCGGGGCAGGCACCGGCGCCGAGCGCGACCGCGGTCCTGGTGCCGAGGCCGACGAGGACCACCGCCGTGATGAGCGCAGCCCCCCGTGCGCACCGGCCGACCGGTGATGCCGGTGCCGCGCTGCTGCGTTCGGTCAGACCTCGCACCGCGCGGATGTTACTACTCGGCGGGCGAAAACCTCGGGCAGCGGTGGGCACACCACGCAGAGCGGAGCCCGGGCCACGTTTCGGCACCGTCGGTGGTCAACGAGGGTGCCGATCGCGGAACCGGAACCATTGGCCAACCACCGGCAGGTAGGCGTGACGCAGCCCCCACAGCGGGACGTTCGGATGCGCCATCTCCGCGAAGGGCGGGGGCGGGTCGCCGAGCACCATGCCGGCCACGCGGTGGCCCATCCACGTGTTGAGGGCGACGCCCGACCCGTTGCAGCCGGTCGCGTAGTGGGCGCCGTCCACGGTGCCCACGTGGGGCATCCGGTCGTAGGTGATCGCCACGTTGCCGCCCCATGCGTGGGTCACCGGGAGCCCGTCCAGTTGGGGGTGGATGCGCACCATCGACCGGTACAGGTGGTCGCGGGCCTCGGCGATCGACACGGGCGAGAGGCTCCGCCGGCCGCCGAAGATCATTCGGCCGTCGGGGGACAGCCGCCAGTAGAAGAGGTAGTTCTTGGTGTCGACGAACATCCGTCGGTGAGGGCTCACGTCGTCGCGTAGGGGCTCGGGCAGGGCTTCGGTCGCGATGATGAAGCTCCCCACGGGCAGCGTCTTCCGGCGGAGCCGGGGAGAGAGGCCGTCGGCGTACGCGTTCGTGGCCACGATCACGTCGGTCGCCTCGACGGCGCCGCGTGAGGTCTCGACCCGGAACCCGCCGCCGCTGCGCTCGATGCGCTCGGCTGCGGTGTGCTCGTGCAGTTCAGCACCGGCGTCGCCGGCCACGCGGGCCAGGCCCTGGTGGAAGCGAGCGGGCTGCAGGCCGCCGGTGCGTTCGAGGACCAGGCCACCGTGGAACGCGGTGGACCCGATCTCGGCGCCCAGTTCGTCGCGCCCCACGAACCGCACCGGCTCACCGGCCCCCGCTCTCTCGGCGGCCTCCTCGCGAAGGTGCTCCACGACACCGGGGTGGTGCGCCAGGTAGAGCTGGCCGCTGCGTTCGTAGCCGCAGTCGATGTGCTCGTCGGCGATGAGTCGCTCGACGTGGTCGAAGGCCTCGTTGACGGCGCGGTGCAGTCGTCGGCCGAGCGGCCCGTACCGCCGCTCGAGGCCCGCCGGCCCGGCCTTCAGCTCGGGGATCACCATGCCGCCGTTCCGTGAGCTGGCCCCCCACCCCAACTCGTGGCGTTCGATGAGCACGGCGTGGCGTCCCCGGCGGGCCAGCTCGGCGGCCGCGGCCAGCCCGCAGTACCCCCCGCCCACGACGACCGCATCGGCACTGTTCGGCAGTGGGGTGATCGGCCGATCCGCCGGCGGCGCCTCGTCGGTCCAGAACGGGGCTTCCCGGTATCGGTCGGCGAGCGGAGCCTGCACCTCGGCGACGCTACCCGCCGTCGTTCGCCGGAGGATGGGTGGGGGGGTCGGGATGGCCGACATCCACTTCCCCACCGTCGGTCAGGGGTGCCACCACCACGCCGGCACGGAGTGCTGCGTTCCGAACAGCCCGCGGATCCGCCGGTAGCCTCGCCGCAGCGCCGTACAGGGGGTTCCAGCACATGACCGACGTCATCAGGCCGTTTCGCATCGGGGCCGACAAGCTCACGCCCGACGGTCAGGTCATCGTCGTCAACTCGCCGTTCGACGGCCACGAGATCGGGCGGGCGGCGGCCGGCACCGAGGCGGACCTCGACCGGGCGGTCGCGGTGGCCCTCGACTGCCACCGGCGTGGTGCCCTGCCCGCGCATCGCCGGGCGGCCATCCTCGACCGGGCCGCCGAGGCCCTCGCCATGCCGGACCGCCAGGAGGCGTTCGCCCACATGGTGGCCGAAGAGGCGGCCAAGCCCATCAAGACCGCGCGGGTCGAGGCCGCGCGAGCGGTCGACACCTTCCGGTTCGCCGCCGCCACCGCTCGCACCCTCACCGGCGAGATGGTGCCCATCGACGCCAGCAGCGCCGGTGAGGGCAAGGTGGCCTTCGTGCAGCGGGTGCCCATCGGGGTCGTGGGCGCCATCAGTCCGTTCAACTTCCCCTTGAACCTGGTGGTGCACAAGTTGGCACCGGCCATCGCCGCGGGTTGCCCGGTGGTGCTCAAGCCGGCATCGTCCACACCGCTCACGGCCTTGCTTCTGGTGGACATGCTCCTCGACGAGTGCGGGCTGCCGCCGGGCTGGCTCAACATCGTGCCGTGCTCGGGCCGGGTGGCCAATCACCTGGTCACCCACGACGACGTGGCCATGATCACCTTCACGGGGTCGCCAGAGGTCGGGTGGGGCATCCGTGCGCAGGCGCCGCGCAAGCGGGTGAGCCTCGAGCTCGGCAACAACGCGCCGGTGATCATCGAGCCCGACGGCGACTGGATGGGGGCCGCGGCCAAGGTCACGGTGGCCGGGTTCTCGCACGCGGGACAGTCGTGCATATCGGTGCAGCGGGTCTTCGTCCACGCATCGATCGCCGACGACTTCACGGCTGCTCTCGTTGCGGGCGTCGAACAACTGGCGGTGGGCAACCCGCTCGACGACGACACCGATGTCAGCGCGCTCATCGATCGGGGTGAGACCGAGCGGGTGATGACATGGATCAGCGAGGCCGTGGCCGCCGGTGCCGCGGTCCGCGCCGGTGGCCGGGTCGAGAACGGGGTGCTGGTGCCCACGGTGCTCACCGGTGTCCTGCCCGACATGTCGGTGTGCAACACCGAGGTGTTCGGACCCGTGGTCGGGGTGGCCGTGTACGACGACTGGCACGAGGCCCTGCGGCTGGCGAACGACACGCGCTACGGCCTCCAGGCCGGTGTCTTCACCACGAACGTGGGCAAGGCCCTCGAGGCCGGCCGGGTGCTCGACTTCGGCGGTGTGCTCGTGAACGAGGTGCCCACCTGGCGGGCCGACCACATGCCTTACGGCGGGGTCCGTGACTCCGGCAACACCCGCGAGGGCCCGCCCTACACGGTCCAGGAGATGACCGAGCGGCGCCTGGTCGTGCTCCAGGGCTGAGCGGCCGTGCCTCCGTCTAGATTCCCGACATGCCCCTGTCGCCCTTCTTGCACCCGTTCGCACCACCCGCCAAGGACGCGTCCGACTTCGTCAAGATCGTCCGGGGGGAGGGCGCGGTGGTGTGGGACGACGCCGGCAACCGCTACATCGACGCCATGGCCAGCCTCTGGTACTGCAACGTGGGGCACGGGCGGGCGGAGATAGCCGACGCGGTGTCCGCGCAGCTGCGCACCCTCGCCGGCTACCACTGCTTCGACCCGTTCACGAACGAGCCTGCCGAGGACCTGTGTTCGAGGATCGTGGGACTGGCGCCGATGGACGACGCCCGGGTCTTCCTGGTGTCGTCCGGGTCCGAGGCGGTCGACACCGCCCTCAAGTTCGCAAGGCTGGCCCAGGGGCTCACCGGTCACCCGGACAAGCAGGTCGTGGTGAGCCGGGACTTCGGCTACCACGGGGTCACCTACGGCGGCATGTCCGCCCAGGGTCTTCCCGCGAACCAGGCCGGTTACGGCGCGCTCGTGCCCGGGCACCTCACGGTGGCGAACAACGACCGTGAGGCGCTGGCCACGGTCTTCGCCCGACGGGGCCACGAGATCGCGGCGGTGATCGCCGAGCCCGTCCAGGGAGCTGGGGGCGTGTTCCCGCCTGCGCCGGGCTACCTCGACGACCTGCGCCGCTTGTGCGACCAGCACGGCGCGTACCTCATCGCCGACGAGGTCATCAGCGGGTTCGGTCGCCTGGGCAGTTGGTTCGGGTCGACCCACTACGGCGTGCGTCCCGACCTGGTGACCTTTGCCAAGGGCGTGAGCTCGGGCTACGTGCCGCTCGGCGGGGTGATCGTCGGCTCGGCTGTGCGAGAGGCCCTCGAATCGGCGCCCGACTACCTGCTGCGCCACGGCCACACCTATTCGGGGCATCCGGGGGCATGCGTCGCCGGGCTCGCGTCGATGGCCATCACCGAGCGCGAGGAGCTGGTCCCGGCCGCCGAGCGGATCGGCGTCCGGCTCAGCTCGGGCCTCCGCGCCCTCGAGGCCGACGGACTGGTGGCCGAGGTCCGCGGTGAGGGTGCCGTCTGGGCCGCGAGCCTCGGCGAGCGCCACCAGATCGCCGTGGTCCGCGACGCCATGCGCGCCGCCGGAGTCATCGTGCGGGCGGTGCCGCCCAACCACCTCACGTTCTGCCCGCCGCTCGTCATCGCCGATGTCGACGTCGACCGGTGCGTCGACGTTCTCGAAGGGGCGTTGGCCTGATGGGACGCCTCGAGGACGTCGACCTGAAGCTGTCCATCACCCGCAGGGAGGAGGAGGAGCGGTTGGCCGCGGCCCAGGAGAAGCTCCTCCGCCTGCGCCTCGAGCTGGGTGGCCAGCTGGGTGGTGGCGAGCTCGGGCCACCGGTGTGCGTGGTCTTCGAGGGATGGGACGCCTCGGGCAAGGGCGGGGCCATCAAGCGGCTGGTCTCGGCGCTCGACCCGCGCCACGTCCGGGTGTCGCAGTTCGCCGCCCCGACGCCCGACGAGCTTCGACACCACTTCCTCTGGCGCTTCTGGCCCGTGTTGCCGGGGTGGGGCGGCATGGCTGTCCTCGACCGCTCGTGGTACGGCCGGGTGCTCGTCGAGCGGGTCGAGGGCTACGCGACGAAGGACGAGTGGGACCGCAGCTACGACCAGATCGTCGAGTTCGAGTCGATGCTGGCCGACGAGGGCATGATCATGGTGAAGTTCTGGCTGCACCTCTCGCCGGACGAGCAGGCCCGCCGCTTCGAGCGGCGCTCCCACGACCCCCTCAAGAACTGGAAGCTCACCGACGAGGACCTGCGCAACCGGGAGAAGTGGGGCGACTACGTGCTCGCCGTGGAGGAGATGCTCGACCGGACCGACCGGCACCGCCACCGCTGGCACGTGATCGAGGCCGAGTCCAAGAGGTACGCGCGTGTCCGGGTGATCGAGACGGTCATCAGCGAGATCGAGGAGGGCATGGCCCGGCACGGCACGAGACCGAAGCCGGGCTGAGGGCCGCCGCTCGTGTGAATGGTCACCTGGCTCTTCGGCCGGTATCGCTGATCGGGGCCTCGGGTGGCCCGACGTCGCCTACCGCGTGAGCTCGGAGCGGCGCCGGGGGCCCTTGCCCAGTGGGGGAACGACGGGCCCGGCCGGCGTGGCCGACCCACCGGGCTTGCGTCGTGCGGCCATCAAGGGCTGCGGCTCGTGTGGTCGGGGAGCCTCCCGGTGGATCGGCGCGGTCCGGGCCGCAAGGGGCTGGCGTTCGTCGTCGCCGGCGGGGGCATCGGCAAGCGGGGCGGGCGTCCGCGTCGGCGTGGGCGCGCCGGTCTGGCCGTCCGGCCACGCAGCGGGTGACTGTGTCGGGATGTCCCCGTTGGGCGCCGGAGGTGTCTCGGCCGCGGGAAGCAGCACCTCGCTGGGCTCGGTGGTACTGCGCAGGTCTCGCTGGGGCAGGGGGTCGGCGGGCGGCTGCTGTGTCCGGGTGAGCGAGATGTCGTAGAGCATGTCGTCGATGATCTCGGGCGGGACGGGATGCCCGAACAGGTAGCCCTGTGCCCGGTGGCACTTGAGCCGACGGAGCTCGGCGAGTTGGACGGGGGTCTCCACCCCTTCGGCCACCGCGATCATCCCCAGGTCGTTGGCGAGCGCGATCATGTGCTTGACGATGGCCGTGTCCTCGGTGGCCTGGCCCACTCCGTCGATGAAGGCATTGTCGATCTTCAACACGTCGCAGCGGAACGTGCGGATCGACTGGATCGACGACGAACCGGTGCCGAAGTCGTCGAGGGCGAGCGACACGCCGAGGTCCTTCGTCTGTCGGAGCATGGTCCAGGCGGCGTCGAGGTCGTACTTGAGCGCGCCCTCGGTGACCTCCAGGCAGAGGCGAGGGGTGGGGGAGTCAGCGGTCGAACGCACGGCGCCGGAAAGCACGTCGATGAAGTCGGCCTGGGCCACCTGCCGGGCCGAGATGTTGACGGTCATCTCGATGGGTTCGAGGTCCGGGTAGCGCGCCTGCCATTGACGCGCTTGACGGCAGGCTTCCTCGAGCACCCAGGTGCCGACGGGGACGATGAGCCCGGTCTCGTCCATGGCCGGGAGGAACTCTCCCGGGCTGACCATGCCCCGGTCAGGGTGCTTCCATCGGATCAGGGCTTCGACCCCGGTCATCCGGTTGGTCTCCAGCGAGATGATGGGCATGTAGAGCAGTTGGAACTCGCCGCGCTCCAGCGCTTCGGTGAGTCGTCTCTCAGCGTTCGCCGGCGTGAGGCGGGCCTGCATCGACTGGTCGAACATGGCGACGCTCCCGGGGCCGTCGTCCTTGGCCTTGTACAACGCCACCTCGGCGTCGAGGAGCACCGAGTGCACGTCGGAGAACCGGTCGTCGGTGACCGTGACCCCTACGCAGGCGCTCATGGTGATCAGGTCCTGCTTGATCTGGAAGGGGGTGTGGAGGGCGCTGATCACCCGACCGGCAAGCTTCTCGGCCGCACTGAAGCCGGGGATGTCCGGGCACAGCATCACGAACTGGGTGCCGCCGCGACGGACGAGCTTGTCGCCGGGCCGCAGGACGGTGCGGAGCCGGGCGACGACTGCCTTCATGAGGTTGTCGCCGACCTCGGGGCCGTGGGTGTCGTTCACCGCCCTGAACTGGTCGAGGTCGATGAAGAGCGCGGCCGCGTGTGCGGAGTGTCGCCGAGACGAGGCCAGGCAGTCCTCCAACCAGGGCTCGAGCACCGATCGGTTCGGCAGCCCGGTCAGATGGTCATGGTGGGTGACATGGTTCAGCTCGGCGGCGAGCCGGGCCCGCGCTCGGCGCTCTCGGTGCGCCAAGAGGCACGCGACCAGCGCGACCGCGCCGAGACCAATCGCAACGATCAACACGAGCTACCCCGAACGTCGAGAGACACTTGCATGACCCATCGGTGTCCCCGGCGCCATGTTGAGTCTCGGGTCGGCGCGTGCCTGTCCGCGCACAGGTGCTAGACGAAGACCGTGTCCATCGACCTGCCTCGCGTCCGTCACGACACGCCGGGTGTTTCCCACGTGTGCCACTTCAACAACGCCGGTGCCTCGCTGCCCACCAGATCGGTCCTCGACGCGATGACGGACCACCTGTGGCTCGAGGCGCAGGTAGGCGGCTATGAGGCCGCGGCCATTCGTGCCGACGAGTTGGACCGTTTCTACGACGTCGCTGCCTCGCTGGTCAACGGCGATCGGAACGAGATCGCCTTCGCCGGGAGTGCCACCAGTGCATGGGACGCGGCCTTCTGCGGAGTCGGCTTGGCTCCCGGGGACCGCATCCTCGTGTCGAAGGCCGAGTACGCGAGCAACGTCATCGCCATGCTCCAGGTCGCAGGACGGACGGGAGCCTCCATCGAGGTGGTCCCCGACGATGAGCACGGTCAGTTCTCGGTGCCGGCGCTTCGCGAGCTCCTCGATGAACGGGTGAAGCTGATCGCCGCCGTGCACGTGCCCACCCACGGGGGCCTGGTGAACCCGGTCGCCGAGATCGGTGCGGTGGCCCGCGATGCCGGGGTGCTCTTCCTGCTCGACGCCTGCCAGTCGGTGGGCCAGATGCCGATCGACGTCGCGGCCATCGGCTGCGACGTCCTCTGCGCCACCGGTCGCAAGTTCCTGCGGGGGCCGCGCGGCACCGGCTTCCTCTGGATGTCACCCCGGGCGCTCGGGCAGATCGATCCGCCCGTGCTGGATCTGTTCGGCGCCACGTGGACGGGCGATCAGAGCTACGAGATGCGGGCCGACGCCCGTCGATTCGAGACGTGGGAGGTGGGTGTGGCAGCCAAGCTCGGTCTGGTGGCCGCCATCGACTACGCCCTTGATGTGGGCCTCCACGCCATCGGGGAGCGGGTCACCAGATTGGGCGCGAGCCTCCGCGCCGCGCTCGGCGAGCTCGACACGGTGTCGGTGCACGACCGGGGCCATCAGCGCTGCGGCATCGTCACGTTCACCGTCGACGGTGCCGACGCCGCCGACGTGGCCGAGGCCCTACGGGCCCAGCAGATCAACACGTCGGTGACGGCGCTGTCGTCCAGCCGGTGGGACCTCGGCGATCGGGGCCTCGACGCCATGGTGCGCGCGTCGGTGCACTACTTCAACACCGATCAGGAGCTCGCCCGCCTCGTCGACGCCGTCGCGGCGCTCAGCGGCTCCTGAGACGCGGCTCCTGAGACCGTGGGCGCCTCTGGGCCCCCACGGGTCGTGGAGCCGTGTCACCGACCCGCCGTCGACGGCGGGGCCGCGCCGCTGGGCGACGAGGCAGGGGCGCAGATGCTGAGGCTGAGGGCGAAGTCGCCGGCGGCGTCCGTCCACCAGTGGGCGAGCCGGAGCCCGACCGCCGCAAGCTCTCGGGCAACTCCCTCGCGACGGAACTTCGCACTGATCTCGGTGCGCATCTCCTCACCGGCGACGAAGCGGACACCGAGGTCGAGGTCGCCGACCGCCACCTGCTGGTCGACCAGTGAGCGCAGTCGCATCTCGATCCACTCGGCATCGGGGTCCCAACAGGCGACGTGGGCGAACGAGTCGGTGTCGAAGTCCGCGTCCAATTGGCGGTTGATCACGGTCAGGACGTTCTTGTTGAAGGCCGCGGTCACGCCCGAAGCATCGTCGTAGGCACGCACGAGGCGATCGGGGTCCTTCACCAGGTCGGTTCCGAGGAGGAGCCCGTCACCGGGCGCGAGCGACGCCGTCAGGTCGGCGAGGAACCCCTTGCGCTTGTCGGGGCCGAGGTTGCCGATGGTGCCGCCGAGGAAGGCGACCAGGCGCCTCCCGCCGGCCGGCAGCGCGGACAGGTGCCGCTCGAAGTCGCCCACGACGGCATGGACGTCGAGGGTCGGGTACTGCTCGGCCAGGACGAGGGCCGACTGGCGCAGGAAGGTCTCGCTCACGTCGAAGGGCACGTACCGCCGCAGGCGCCCGGCGGCCACCATCGCGTCGAGCAGGAGCCTGGTCTTCTCCGACGAGCCCGAGCCCAGCTCGATGAGGGTGTCGGCGCCGAAGGCGGCGATGGCGGCGGCCTCCCGTGCGATGATCTCGCGCTCTCGTCGGGTCGGGTAGTACTCGTCGAGTCGGGTGATCTCGTCGAACAGCTCGGATCCGCGATGGTCGTAGAACCACTTGGGAGGGAGCTCCTTGGGATCGGCCGTCAGCCCGCCACGCACGTCGGCACGGAGTGCAGCGTCGAGCTCGTCGGGTCGGAGGTGGACCTCCACCTGTACGGGGCGGGGTGTGAGCCGCGCTGGCATGGGATGGGGCCTCCTTGGCTCGATGTCACGCGGGGCTTGACGCGAGGGGCGAGATGTCGGCGTGCCCGGCGATGGCCGTGACAGTCGACCGGTCCGGCACCTCGGTCCAGCCGGGTCGATCGTCGAAGGGCTCGGATGCCACGAGGGTGCTCCCGGCATGCCGATCGACGAGCACCCAGAGCGAGTCGCCCACGCGAGTGGCCGCCAGCCGGACCCCGTCGGTGAGCACCAGGTTGAGGCGACCGGTGGACACCGCTTCGACGTCGGCCACGACGCCGGTGAGCGACTCGGCCGGTTGGGCACCATCGACGAGCCGCGCCAGCGCCAGGTGGAACAGCACCTCACTGTCGGCCGCGCCCAGGATGGCCGACTCCTGCTCGACCGTCAGCAGGCGACGGAGGCGGGCACCCGCGCCGGTACGAAATCCTTCGACGGCGCCGTTGTGGCCGAACAGCCAGGGGCCGTTGGTGAAGGGAGGCGTCCCGCTCTCCTCGGTAGGGGCGGGCGCGGTCGCTCCGCGCGCCACCGCCAAGGCCGCGGTCGTGGCCACCACCCCGGCGAAGCTGTCGAACGAGCGATCGGCCCACATCGGCTTGGTGGTGCGGTGGACCCCCGGCTCGGGGCGCCGGTCGAGGTCGTACCACCCCACGCCGAAGCCGTCCGCGTTCACGGTGCCGCTGGCCTGGCGGTCGGGCGCCCAGGCCTGGTGGGCGAGCCCATGGTCAGGCTCGACGAGAAGTGCCTCGAGGGTGATCGGCGGTCCCAGGTAGGCGGCGAGTCGACACATGGCAGGCGTCGGTCAGCCGTCTGTGGCGCAGCGGAAGCCGGCGAAGATCTGGCGCCGGATCGGGAAGTCCCAGTTGCGGAAGGTGGTGCGGGCCGCCACCGCGTCGGTGGCCCACGACCCGCCTCGGAGCACCTTGTAGTGGTGGCCCCAGAACACGTCGGAGTACTCGCGGTAGGGGAAGGGCTCGAAGCCGGGGTAGGGCCGGAAGTCCGAGGCGGTCCATTCCCAGACATCGCCGATCATCTGGTGGCAACCAGCAGGACTGGCACCCTCCGGGTAGGAGCCGACCGTGGCGGGGCCGGCGTGGCGCTGGCCCAGGTTGGCGCGGCCGGCCGTCGGCTCGGCGGCGCCCCAGGGGTAGGGACGGCCGGCCCCCTCGACCGGGTCCCAGGCAGCGGCGCATTCCCACTCGGCTTCGGTGGGGAGTCGCTTGCCGGCCCACCGGGCGTACGCGGCGGCCTCGTACCAGCACACGTGCTGGACGGGCTCGTCGGCTGCCACGGGGAGACGGCGGCCGAACCGCAGCACGGACCACGTGCCGTCGACGGCGCGTTCCCAGAACTGGGGAGCCACGAGCCCGGCCTCTCGACACCAGGCCCAGCCCTCCGGAGACCACCAGCCGGGCTCGTCGTAGCCGCCGGCCTCGATGAACTCGAGGTAGCGGGCGTTGGTCACGGGCGCCGTGTCGATACGGAACGGCGCCACGTCGACGGTGTGGGCGGGCCGTTCGTTGTCGTACGCCCAGGGGTCGAGGTCGGTGCCGATGAGGATGTGCCCACCTGCGATCGAGACCTCCTCGGGAAGCACGGCACCGGGGCCGGCGGGAGCCGGTGACGTGCCGACGGGCAGGGTGGCCCGGTCGCCCATCAGCTGTCGTGTGGCGAGCATGGTCTCGGCGTGCTGTTGCTCGTGCTGGATCACCATGCCGTACACGAAGCCGCCGTCCAGCAGCCGCTCGCCACCGTCGAAGCTCACCGAGCCGAGCACGTCGAGGGCGCGTTGTCGCACCCCCGCGATGTACTCCCTTGCGTCTGTCGGCCCGAGGAGGGGCAACGAGGGCCGCTCGGCTCGAGGATGGCGGAACGCGTCGTAGAGGTCGTCGTACTCGGGGTGGAGGGGCGGTGGACCGCCGAGTGCCCGCTGCAGCCAGATCTCCTCGTAGTTGCCGACATGGGCGAGGTCCCACACGAGGGGTGACATGAGTGGGCTCTGCTGGCGGCACTGGTCTGCTTCGGAGAGCGCGTCGACCAGGCCGAGTGTGCGGTGCCGGGCCCGGCCGAGGGCCCAGGCGATGCGCTCGCGATCCGTGTCGGGCGACCCGCCGGTCATCGGGCTCACCCCGCCCATGCCGGCTCCTCGTCGATCTGGTTGCCCTCAGGGATCAGCAGACCCCTCACCCTCCACTCGTCGAGGCGATCGTCGGCGGGGCACCGCCGCCGCGCCACGTATCGGTCGGCATAGTCGGCCACCGAGTCGCGGAGCCCTGACGATGCGCCCAGTCGGGGGAGGGCTTCGATGGTGGCCGCGAAGCAGCCGTCGGCGGACCGCGCGAGATCGGGGTCGTGGAGCCCGACGCGGGCGGCCTGCGTCCAGTGGGCGGCGGTCGGCGCGGTGACCCGCTCGGCTTCGACCGACGTCTCCCGGTCCGTGAGCAGGGCCACGATCACGGCGACGGCGACGGCGACGGGCCACGTGGCCGCATCGACCGCGTCGAGCATGCGCAGCTCGAGCCAGCCGCGCGGCCGCACCGGTGGGAACAGCGTGGTGAGGTGGTACGCGAAGTCGTCACCCGTTGGCCAACCCTGTGCGAGTCCCTCGGTCATCCACTGCCCGAACGACACGGGGTGCCGGAGCGCGGTGGCGCCCTGTTCGCCCCGTATCAGCAGCACGTTGGCGGCAAGGGCGTATCGGAGCCAGGTGTCGGCGGGATCCTTGGTCAGGGCAGGGGCGGCGGTCCGGGTGGCGTCGATGCCCCACCACGTGGCGAGCCGATTGGCGACCCAACCGCTGGGCCGCCCGACGCCGTCCTCCGCGCCGAAGGGTGAGTTGGCGAAGCAGGCCACCAGGGTCGGGCCGATGGCGTGCGCCAGGCGCCAGCGGGCGCACGGGTCGTCGGGCCCCAGGTCGACGTTCACCTGCAGGGCCGCGGTGTTGCACATCATGCGCCGACCATGGGGCCCCTTCGCGTCGAAGGCTGCCTCCATGGCGTCGTATCGACCGGTGGTGAGCACGCGCGTCGGTGGGCGGAAGGCATCGAGGCCGATCGGCACCAGCGCGACCCCGACGCGCTCCATGCGGCGGCTGAGCTCGCGAGCATCGGCGTGGGCGGCCTCGCAGGCCTCGTCGAGGCCGACGGCCGGGGCCGTGTTGAGCTCGAGCTGCCCCCCGGGCTCGAAGGTGACGGTACCGCCGCGGGGCAGGTCTCCGCCGGCGGCAGCCGCTGCGGTCAGCTCGGCCAGGCCGAGGCGGTCGTCGGGCTGTCGTGCCGAGATGGTGAGCCACTCGAACTCGAGGCCGATCTTCTCGCCGGTCGTTGCGTCCGGTGCGACGAAGCACTGCTCGGCAATGCCTCGGACCTCGTCGGCGCCCAGTTCACGTTGACCTGCTGGCATGGGGGTGGGCCGAGACCTAACGGTGGCCAGTGGTGGCGCCAACCCAGTGCGGGTCGCGCACCGCGCCCAGGGCCAGGTGCCGCAGATGGATGAGGTGGGTCATCGTTGCCTCCCGAGCTCTGGCGGACGATCGAAGACCGAGCGTGCCTGTCTTCGAGACCGAACGTCGCGGACGAGAGCGACGTTCCCGATCCCTCAGATGTTCCACGGTACCGGGGCGCTTCGACGGTTGCTGTCAGCCGGCTGCTCCGCCTCGCTGTGCACCGTGGGCCGCAGTGACTCGATCGTGGCCGCCCGCTAGCTTGTTGCGGTGCGGTCAGCGGCGTTGTTCGACGATCCGCGTGGGCCGGGGTCCGTTCCCACATCCTCGGGCCTCACTCCGATCGATCACCGTCAGCCCTCGCGCTCGGGCGTTCCCACCCGAAGCCGCCGCCCGGGCCTGTCGTGGTTCGGGCACCCGTGCGCGGTCGCCGGCGCCGCGGTGGTGTTCCTGGCCGTGGTCCTGGGGTGGACGGCGCGACCGGCCCAGGCGCTCAGCGTGGCGGAGGCCGAGGCGGCGGTCGACGTCGCGAAGCAGCAGCTGGCGGACACGCACGCGCGTGCCCGCGCGGCCCAGGCCGCCATCACCGAGGCCACCTCCCAACTCGGTGATCTCCAGGCGGACCAACTGGCGCTCACCGAGCAACTCCGTTCGAAGCGCCGCCAGGCCCGTCAGCTCTCGGTGGCCGCGTACATCAGCGGAGGCTCAGAGCCCGACCTGCAATTCCTGGTGAACGTGAAGAAGGCCGGAGACATCCTGTGGCGCCAGACCATGCTTGCCCAACAGTCGCTCGAGACCCGGACCGTGGCGAGAGAGTTCCAGGGCCTCCGGAACGGGACGAGCGACGAGGTCAACCGAACGGTCGACCGCCTCGACCGCCTCGATCAGCGCCTCGAGGAGGCGCGTGAAGAGATCCCGCACGCCGAGCGGGCGGTCGCCCTGGCCGAGATCACCCTGCTCGGGGTGCGCCAGGCAGAGGCGGCGGCCAGAGCAGCCCGGGATGCGGCTGCTCTGGGTGGCGACAAGTGGGCGAACCTGCGTCGTTGCGAGTCGGGTGGGAACTACGCCGTCAACTCGGGCAACGGGTTCTACGGGGCCTACCAGTTCGATCTGCAGACCTGGCGGTCGGTTGGCGGAACGGGCCTCCCGTCGGACGCTCCGGCGTGGGAGCAGGATGCCCGAGCACGGGCGCTGTACTCGTCCCGAGGCGCCCAACCCTGGCCCATCTGCGGCAGGTACCTGTCGTAGGAGCCCGACCAAGCCCCGACCAAGCCCGCTCAGGGGGTGGCGGGGGCGAGGGGACTCGGGCTGTCGGGCTCGATGGGGATCTGGCCGAGGGGCCCGTAGCGCCGCCGGAAGGCGAGGTAGCCGATCAGGCCGGCAGGGAGTGGCAGCCAGTAGGAGAACAGCCGGAACGCCAGCGTGGCGAGCAGTGCCTCGTCCACCTGGACGCCGGCAAGGGTGAGGCACGCGACGAGCCCGCCCTCGACGAAACCGAGGCCACCGGGAGTGAGAGGGATCATCGTGAGCACCGCGGCGGCGCCGTAGGCGAGGAGCACGGCCGACAGCCGTGGGCTGGCGCCGACGGCGCGCAGCGCGGCGACCAGGGCGAGGTAGTCGAGGGTCCAGTTGCCGACGGACGCGGCCAGGGCCTGCTTCCACCGAGGGCCGAGGGCCGCGATCACCCGGTCGCGTTGGTCGAGGAAGGTCTCGGCGCGGGGGTGGGAATCCCAGTGTCGTTTGGCGGCGACCCAGCGACTGGCTCGTTCGACCCACCGACCCACCGTGAGCAGCGGCTGGTCGGTGGTGACGAGCACGAAGCCGATGCCGAAGAGCAGGAGGAAGAGGATGCCGCCGCCCCAGGCCACGAGCAGGAGGCCTCGCGGTATGGGCGCACCGAAGAAGGCGAGCATCAGGGCGACGACCGGAAGGGCGCAGAGCGTGCCGGTGGAGATCAACGAGGTGGCGGCCAGGGTCGAACCGGCCGTGCCCTTGTCGACGCCCGTCACCGACAGCATGCGATAGAGAACGGCGCCGTCCATGGCGGCGCCCGCGGGGATCACCTTGGTGACTGCGTTCGACACCAGCTGGGCCGTGCCCGCCACGAACCAGCTCACCTGGGGGAGCGCGCACCGGATCAGGGCCCAGGAGCAGACGAAGCTGCCTGCCATCAGCACGGCCATGACCGCGAACCACTCGACGCTGATCTGGCGGAGCTCGGGGGCGGTCGAGAGAACGTCGGCGATCCGCGGGAACAGCCCGTAGAGCGTGAGGAGGCTGACGACCAGGAAGAGGGCCCGCCAGACGGACCACCGGGTGGAGGGTGTCGGTTGTGGCTTGGCTACGGCGCGTTGGCGGGTCGGGACGATGGAGTGCTCGTCGGGTGACCCCGCCTCTGCACCGCCGTCGACGGCGGGCACGCCCACGACGATAGTTCCGGCGGGGTCCGCAGACCCGCCCTTGTCGTCAGCGCCCGTCGGTGCTGGGGGCGATGGTGCCGGTGGCCGGGGCGGGCCCCGCCGCCGGGGTGTGGTCGGGGCGCACGGCGGACGGACGTGGCCCCATGACGGCCATGACCACGAGCACGACGGCGACACCGATGTGCCGTGGCCATCGCGCTCGGCGCTCGCTGGGTGGTGCCGGAGCGACCGTGGTGGCGGCGGTCGCACCGGCAACCCGGCGGGGCGAGGTTGGCTCCGGGGCGGGTGCCGGCGGTCGGGCACCCGCCCCGGAGCGGTATGCGACGGGGGCAGGGGTGTCAGCCAGGAGGAGGAGGTGATGGCGCACCCAACGGAACCGGCGGCTCAGTCGGCTCCGGCCCCTCGTTCGCATGCGTCTACTCTACATGGGATGAAATGAATGTCAATGAAATACATGAAACATTATGAAGACCTGCGGGATCGGACGGCTTCAGGCGGTGGAAGGCGAGGGTCCCGGCGGATCTCGGGGGTCGACGGACGTCTCGCGTGGCTCGTCGCGTCTCGTGTGGCGCACGGTCGAGAGGAACGTGGTGATCGACCGGCGTTCACGGGGCGTGTTGGTGAGGTGGGTCTCGACGACGTCGTGGCGGTTGACGTAGGTCGAGACGAACGCCTGCAACGTGGCGCCGGCCGGCAGCGCGAGAAGGGCACCCACCGGACCGAGGATGCTCGCGCCCGCGATCACGGCGCCGAACGCCACGGCGGGATGGATGTCCATGGTGTGCGCCGTGATGGGTGGCGCAAGGAGGTAGTTCTCGATCTGTTGGTACACGAAGATGGCGATGAGGACCCACAGCGCCTCGATGGGCTTGTCGATCAGGGCGATCAGGATCGGCAGGGCGCCGGCGAGGTAGGTGCCGACCACCGGGACGAACTGCGAGAGGACACCGACCCAGATCGCCAGGGGCAGGGGGAAGGGCACGCCGATGATCAGGAAGGCGAAGTAGTGGAAGACGGCCGACAGGAACGCGAGGAGGCCTCGCGAGTAGATGTAACCGCCGGTCTTGTCCACGGCGATCTCCCACACCCGCAGCACCTCACGCTGGCGATCCGGGCGCAAGGTGGAGCAGATCGACCGTCGGAGTCGCGGCCCGTCCGCCACGAGGTAGAAGGTGAACAGCAGGATCGTGAGCGCACGGAACAGCACCCCGATCGCGGTCGCCCCGACGCTCAACACGTTGCCGGCCAGGCCGGTGGCCACGTCGTTGGCGGCACCGCCCGACTGGAACTGGTTCACCAGGTCGTCTGCATTCAGGTCGGCGTTGAACGTGTCGTTGATCCACCGCTCGGCATCGGTGATGTAGGTCGGGGCCTGGTCGACCAGGTTCTGCACCTGGTCGACCAGCAGGGAGCCCATGGCGTACACGAACAGCGCAACGGCGATGAACAACACGGCGAAGACGGCCGCGGTTCCGGCGCCACGGCGCCATCCACGGGCCTGGAGCCAGTTGACCGCGGGCTCGAGGGCAAAGGAGACGAACAGGGCGACCAGCAACATGATCAGCAGATCGCGCAGCTTCACGATGAGCCAGACCGAGGTGGCGAGGCCGACCACGCCGAGGAAGAACAGCAGGATCGCCCGTGGTACCCATCGGGGCATCCGGTCGTCGTCGCGTGGTCCGAGCGCGTCGGGCGCCTCGTGGCTGCTCACGCGTTGCGCTCTCGCATCACCCGCCACGCTAGCGGCCGCCAGGGCGACGCCCCGTTGCGGGTTCGATCCGCGCGACTCGACAGTGGGGAGGTCGCCTCATAGGTTGGCGGCCGATGAAGGGGGACCAATGACGTATCGAGTGATCCAGTGGGCCACCGGCACCGTGGGCATCCACGCCGTGCCCGCCATCGCCCAGCATCCCGACCTTGAGTTGGTGGGCCTCTGGGTCCATTCCGACGACAAGGCCGGGCGTGACGCCGGTGAGCTGTGCGGCGTCGACCCGATCGGAGTCGTCGCCAGCCAGGACGCCGACGCGCTTCTGGCCGCCGACGCCGACTGCATCTGCTACATGGCGCATTCCGACGTCCGGCCGGACGAGGTCGTGGATGACCTGTGCCGGATGCTCGCCGGCGGCAAGAACGTCGTGAACACGTCGTTCGTCCCTCTGCTGAACCCTGAGCAGGCGGGGTATCACGACGCACTCCAGCGGGCCTGCCTCGAAGGCGGCACGTCGTTCTACACGTCGGGCATCGACCCGGGCTACGGCAACGCGGGCATCACCATCCCGGCCCTCGCGCTCTGCAAAGAGGTGAACACCGTGCGCATGGCCGAGATCGTGAACTACGCGACCTGGGACAACCCGTTCACGATGTTCGAGATCATGGGCTTCGGCAAGACCGACGCCTCCCAGTCGCTCCTGCTGTCGGCCGGGTCGACGGCACTCGCGTGGGGACCCGTCGTGGCGCTCGTGGCCAAGGCCCTCGACGTGGAGCTCGACGAGATCACCGAATGGCACGAGGTCATCACCGCCGACGAGGACTTCGCCATCGCCTCGGGCCCGATCGCCGCCGGAACAATCTCGGGCATGCGCTTCGAGATCCGGGGACTGGTCGACGGTGTGGCTCGCATCGTGGTCGAGCACGTGACCCGCCTGCGCGACGGTGACGCGCCGGACTGGCCCACGGGCGACGGCTATCGGATCGAGGTCGACGGCGAGCCGTGCATGAAGATCGAGCTGTCCGTCTCCTCGCACGTGGGCGACCACAACCATGCGGGCTGCTTGGCCACCGCCATGCACGTGCTCAACGCCATTCCTCTGGTGTGTGAGGCCGACCCCGGCGTGCTCACCTTCCTCGATCTGCCGATCTACTCCGCCCGCCACCTGATGCGCTGAGCGTGGTGACGGCGACCGGGGCGAGCCTCTACGAGCGCGTCGGGGGCCAGCCGTGGTTCGATGCGCTCGTCGATCGCTTCTACGACGGGGTCGAAGCCGATCCGGTCCTACGGCCGCTCTACCCGGCCGACCTCGGCCCCGGGAAGCGGCACCTGGCGCTGTTCCTCGGCCAGTACTGGGGCGGGCCGGGCACCTACAGCAGGGAGCGGGGCCACCCGAGGCTCCGTGGTCGACACCTGCCCTTCGCCATCGGTCGACCCGAGCGTGACGCATGGGTGCGCCACATGACTGCGGCGGTCGCGGCCGGTGGCCTCGACGATGCCACCGAGGCCGAGCTCCTGGCCTACCTGGGCGAGACCGCCACCTTCCTCGAGAACCAGGGCCCCCTCAACCTCCGGCCCCCCATCTGAGGAAGGTGACGGCCGGGTCGGGCGTCCCGCCCCCGGATCGCCCGCTGTAGTGTTGGCGCACGTCGGGCCGGGTGGTCCGCCATGGAGGAGAGATCATGCGGGTTCGACGACTGGCCGTGACCGTGCTCCTGGCCGCGACGGTTGCCTTCCTGGCGCCCGCGGCCCCGGTGGCCTCGGCCGCGCCTGCTGCGGCTGCCCCCAAGGATCCCGTGATCATCGTGGCCGGCACGCTCGCCGGTCACACGCTCGCGAGTGTGTACTACGCGCCCCTGGCGGCCCGCCTGAAGGCCGACGGCTACCGGACCTACATCTTCGGGCTGCCCGGAAGCGGCCTCGGCGACATCGGGGCGATCTCGCAGGACCTCAACAGCTTCGCCGACTCGGTGCGGGCCCAGACGGGTGCCGCCCGGGTCGACATGATCGGCCACTCGCAGGGCGGCCTGGTCATCCGCCACTACGTGAAGTACCGGGGTGGGTCGAGTGAGGTCGACAGTGTCATCAGTCTCGGGGCACCGCATTACGGCACGGTGCTGGCCAACGCGGCGAAGCTGGTCGGCCTGGGCAGGTGCGCCGGCGTGGTGGCCTGCCAGCAGATGACCGTCGGCTCGTCGTTCCTCGCCGCGCTCAACGGCGGCGACGACACCATCGGCAACGTCGTCTACACGAACATCGCCTCGATCGGCGATGAGATCGTCGTTCCCTACGACTCCGCCTTCTTGATGAACGACGGCAACAACACCAACGTCAGGGTGCAGTCCCAGTGCCCACTTCGGTTGCTCGGCCACGTGGGCTTGCCCCTCGACGGCACCGTCTACAGCGGCATCCAGGATGCGCTCGCGAAGCGGTCGATCACCCTCAACTGCTTCGCCGTGTAGCGACCGAGGGCGTTCGACGGCCGTCGCCCGGAGCGCCCAGGCGTCAGGCGTCAGGCGAAGGGATTGCCGGCGGCCGAGACCGTGGCGGTCTCGTTTGCCTCGTCCGCCACGGTGACCTTCAGGATCGGGGCGCCATCGAGGCCGTCGATCCGCAGCCACTCCTCGGCATTGAGGGGGAACGGCACCATCTGGGTGCGGAAGGCGATGTCGGTGAGAGTGCCCTGCCAGCCGTCGCCACTCGCCTGGGCGACCAGGTGGCAGGTGGCGAAGGAATCGCCGACACTGGTGACGAGGTTGGCTGGTCCGTCGTAGGCGTTGTCGGTCATGTGGCGAGGTTAGGTGGGAGGCCGGTGAGGTCGCCAGAGGCGAAGGTCCCACTTCTCCACGGCGGCTCAGCCCTGACCGACGGGCAGGGGGGTGCAGTACTCCTCCATGCGGGCGGTGAGCTGATCGATTCGTTGGGTCAGGCGGTCTTGGGTCTCGCCCAACCTGGCCAGAGCGGCGTCGATCCGCTCGACGAGTCGGGTGCGCCCGTCAGCTGCCGCCCGGGCTCGGGCCGCCGTCAGGCGCTCCACCTTGGTCGAGAGTCGGTCCTGGAGATCGTGGAGGGCATCGATCCGGTGCTCGGCCATGCGGCAGGCGGTCTCGGCCGGCGAGCGGGTCGGTGGCACCTCCGAGGCGAGGGCGCCGGATGCGCCGCCGGCGACGAGAGAAGCGGCGAGGAGGGTGGTGGCGAGCGCTTTGCGTGCGAACATGCCTGGAGAATCGACCGTGGCCGGGCGGGCCTTGAGCGATTCCGGTCCCGACGGCGTCGCCCCCACCGGGTAGGTTCGTGCCCGTGGGGAGACGCAGAAGCGACCGGGGCGACATCGCTCGCCGAGCCGCCCGCAGCTTCGTGTTGTCGGGAGCCGCCGGCGCCGCCCGCGAGGTGGCCCCCGACGCCGCCGCAGCCGGCCGCCGGGCGTTGTGGCCGGTCGCCGCGACCGTGGCAGCGATCGGGGCCGGGCTGGTGACGGCCAAGGTCGTCGACCTGGCGTGGACGGTGCTCGGTCCCGCGGAGCCCGGCTCGGACGGTCACGATCACGACGCTGCGGAAGGTCCGGGCGCCGGTGCCCGACGAGGGCGGGCCGTGGTGACGTGGTCCGTCGCCCTCGTCACGGGAGTAACCGTGGGCGGCCTGGTCGGCCGTCGACTGACCGCGGCTCCCCGTACCTGAGCGAGTCCCCCCTCAGCTGAGCCCGCCGGCCCCTGCGGCCCGGCGGCCGGCGACCCGCCCGAAGAACGTCGCGTCGCCGATCGAGAGGCCGGACGCGTAGGTGCGGCCTTCGAGCGGCAGCCCCGCCGCGACCCGGCCGGCGGCGTAGAGGCCGGGGATGGCCGCGCCCGTGGGGTCGAGCACCTCTCCGGTGGCACGGGTGGCGAGGCCGCCGAAGGTCAGGCCGGCATAGATCGAGTTGGCGGTGGTGCAGTCGAGCGCGCCGTAGGGGCCGTCGCCGAGCGGCCGGAGGTACTCGGGCGCCTTGTGGAAGAGCGGGTCCTCGCCCCGGGCCGCGAAGCGGTTGTAGGTATCGATGGTGTGGACCAGCTGCCCGTCGGGGATGGCGAGGGCCGTTTCGAGCTCGGCGATCGTGTTCTCGACGGCGGCGACCTTGTGGAAGGCCTGCGTGGGACCGTGGATCTCGTCGTCGAGGATGAGCCAGCAGGTGCCTGCGGCCCGGGTGAGCATGGCGTCGCTCGTGCGGCCGACATACGCGTCCTCGTTCACGAAGCGCTGCCCCTGGGCGCTCACGAGGACCCCCTTGCAGTGTGAGCCCGGCGGGTAGATGGCGTTGACCACCAGTCCCTCGGCCATGTTGACGGTGTCGGCGCCGGCGCCCTGGCCGACGCGGATGCCGAGGCCGTCGTCGGCCGGCGACGCCGCCTCCCAGTTGCAGTCGAGGAGGTCGGGGGCGTGCTCGGCGAGCATCTCCTTGTTCATGATGAAGCCGCCGGCGGCGAGGATCACGCCCCTGCGGGCCTGCACGTGGATCGTCTGGCCGTCCATGCGGGCGACCACGCCCACCACGCGCCTCGTGGTGGGGTCCTGGACCACCCGTTCGACCCGGCAGTCGGTGAGCACGGCGGCCCCGGCGTCATCGGTGGCCTTGAGGAAGAACTCCATGAGGTAGCCGCCCACCTCGCCCGGGCGGGCCGGCTTGTGACCACGCGGCGCGGGTACGGCCCGGTCGGCGAAGGGGTGCACGCGCTCATTGCCGCTGTAGAACAGCGACTCCTCCCCGAAGGGGTGCGTGGTCTTCTCGGCCTGGTACGCATCGCTGAACTCGACGCCGAGGCTGCACATCCAGTCGAAGTGCTCGACGCTGCCCTCGCAGTACAGCCGCACCTTCTCCTCGTCGGCGTGGCGTCCGGCGGCCAGGCGGACGTGCTTGATCATCTCGTCGACCGAGTCCTCGAACCCGCAGGCCTGCTGCACCCGGGTGCCGCCCCCGAAGTAGACGACGCCGGTCGACAGCGCGGTGGTCCCGCCTCCCCGCGTCATGCGCTCGAGCACGAGGGTCTCGGCCCCAGCTCGGGCGGCCTCGATGGCGGCCGATGCCCCTGCTCCCCCGTGTCCGACGATCACCACGTCGGCCGTGCGGTCCCATGACGGCACCAGGTCGGGTGGGACGGCCGTGGTGTCGGGCAGCGTGGTCATGAGCCGTGGATCGTAGGCCGTCGCCTTACGGGCACCCATCACCGACGGGCTCCGAGGCGGCGTGGGTGCGCCTATCGGTCGGCTTGCGGGCCCGCCCCCGGTGGACGGTCAAGGCGTACCCGCTCGCCGTTGCGGGCGACCACGGCCGCGTAGCCGAGCCGCTCGCTCACAGCCGTCGCGAGGGACTCGGACGCCTCGGGCTCGCCGTGCACCACGAACACCATCTCGGGTGGCCGCGAGGCGGTGGCCAGCCAGTCCAGGAGGTCGTCGCGGTCGGCGTGGGCCGACATGACGAGGCGGGCGACCTCGGCCCGAACCGGGTGGTAGAGCCCGAACATCTTGAGGGCGCGGGCGCCGTGCGCGAGGCGGTCGCCGCGGGTGCCCGGCGCCTGGAAGCCGACGAGGACGACGGCGTTGCGGGGGTCGCCGAGCCGGGCGGCGAGATGGTGCAGGATCCGACCTCCGGTGGCCATGCCCGACGCCGAGACCAGGACGAACGGGCCCGGCCGTCCGTCGAGCTCCATGGACTCTTCCCTGGTGCGGGCCTGGTGCAGGTCGAGGTCGGGGAAGAGCGGTGAGCCCCAGAGCTCGGGTCGGATGTCGGGCGAGCGGCTGGCTGCTGCATCGGAGTAGGCGGCCAGTGCCCTGGTGGCCATGGGGCTGTCGACGAACACCGGGAGGCGAGGGACGGCACCGGCGCGTTGGAGGTCCTGGAGGTGCCACAGGATGACCTCGGTGCGGTCGACGGCGAAGGCCGGGATCACGATGACGCCACCGCGGGAGGCGACCCGGGTGACGATCTCGGCCAGGCCCTCGCCGGCGTCGGTCTCGGGACGGGACTCGTCGCCGTATGTCGACTCGACGACGACGATGTCGGCGTCGCCGATGGCCTCGGGAGGCGGGAGGATGGGGTGGTGGTGGGGGCCGAGGTCACCGCTGAAGGTGATGCGCCGGTCGCCCATCCGGAGGGACAGCGAGGCCGCGCCGAGGATGTGCCCGGCCCAGCGGGGGGTGACCGCCACGCCGGGTGCGATCTCGGTCTCGGTGCGGAACGGGATGGTGACGAAGCGCTCGAGCACCCTGCGAGCATCTTCCTCCGTGTAGAGGGGGAGGGCGGGACGATGCTTGGAGGAGCCGCGCCGGTTGGCGTAGCTCGCCTCTTCCTCGGCCAGGTGGCCACTGTCCGGCAGCACGATGGCCGCGAGGGCCCGGGTTCCGGCGGTGGCGTAGACGGGGCCGGTGAACCCGTCGTCGGCGAGGCGGGGCAGGTAGCCGCAGTGGTCGATGTGGGCGTGGGTGAGGACCACGGCGTCGATCGACCCCGAGTCGACGGGCAGCGGGAGCCAGTTGCGCTCGCGCAGCCGCTTGGGGCCCTGGTAGAGGCCGCAGTCGACGAGTACCCGACGGTCGCCGGTCTCGATGAGGAACTTGCTCCCGGTGACCGTGCGGGCCGCGCCCAGGAAGGTGAGGTTGGGTGGCAGCCCGAGATCGGCGTTCACGGTTCGGCACCGGGTCGACCCTGCATGCCCCCACGATCGCCGGGTCGATGCCTTGGGGGAAGAGGCGAAGGACCCTGTTCGGTCCGGGCCGGCCGCGTCCCCTGCGCTACTCGCCCTGCCCGTACTCCCGGTCGCGCTTCTTGACCTTCACGAAGGCGACGATCAGAAGTACGGACAGCAATGCGAAGATTCCCAGGCCGATGAACATCACGTTCCTCCGAGAGACAGGCTGGCGACCCTACCCCGCCATCTGTCCCACGCGTCGCGGCGGTGGGAACCCCGGGCCGCCACGCTCCTAGCCGATGCCGAGATCGTCGAGGTCTTCGCCGGTGATCGCCTCGAGTGCCTCCTTCACCGACCGGTAGAACGGGCCCTCCTCGAGATCGCCTGACAGGTGATAGGCGGCCAGCAGCTCACGGATGCGGTCGCGGAGCTCCACGAACACGAGTTGGACGCCGTGGTCGGCCAGCTCCCGGTGGAGGTCCGCCAGCATGTCGGCCGCCGTCACGTCGATGTCGGTGACAGCGGAGCACTGCAGGACCAGGTGGTGGGCTCGGGGCTCGGTCTCGCGGATCACCTTTCGGATCCGCTCACGGAACAGCGAGGCGTTCGCGAAGAACAACGGCGCCTCCCACCGGAAGACCACGATTCCGGGGATCGTGCGCGCCTGCGGGTATCGACGCACGCTGTGCCAGCCGCGGAGCCCGGACACGCGACCGAGGGCCTCGTCCTCGGGCCACCAGCTCCGTCGGAAGAAGAACAGGATCGAGAGGGCCACGGCCACGCCGACCCCCGGCAGCACCCCGAGCAGCACCACGCCGAGGGTGGCGATGATCGACAGGACCAGGGAGGTCGGGCGGGCGCGGTAGAGGCGGCGTGGGGTGACCAGGTCGACGAGCTTGGTGGCGGCCACGATGACGACGGCGGCGAGGGCACTCAACGGCAGGTCGGACAACAGGCCCGGGGCGGCGACGAGGAGGGCGGCGATGCCGACGGCGCCGATCACGCCGGCCATCTGGCTCCGGGCGCCGGCGTCCTGGGCCACGGCCGTACGTGACCCGCTCGCCGAGACCGCGAAGCCCTGGAACAGGGCGGTCGCCACGTTGGCGGTGCCGACGGCGATGATCTCACGGTCGGGATCGACCTGCTCACCGCGTGCGGCGGCGAGGC
Source organism: Acidimicrobiales bacterium (assembly GCA_041918615.1). Classification (GTDB taxonomy): domain Bacteria; phylum Actinomycetota; class Acidimicrobiia; order Acidimicrobiales; family DATDAH01; genus JAEUJM01. The sequence goes on along the minus strand of JAYRVH010000056.1, from coordinate 88,652 downwards.
TCGTCGACACGGCGATCGTGTCCGCGAGCGAGATCAACACGATGCCGATGGCGGCGGTGGCCAGGGGGACGAGGTCTGCCGTCGAGGTCCAGGGGAGGGTGGGCGAGGGCAGGCCCTGGGGCAGTTGGCCGAGGACCGGGACGCCATGGGCCGCGCCGTCGAGCACGACGCTGACGACCGTGGCGCCCACGACCGCCACGAGCACCCCGGGGATTCGTCGGGAGACCCGGCGACAGGCGAGGATCACGGCGAAGGTGCCGAGGCCGACCAGCAGCGATGGCAGGTTCACGTCGTCGAGCGAGCGGAGGAACGAGGTCGTCTCCCCGAGGAAGCCGTCGCCGCTGCTCGTGAACCCGCACAGCACCGGCAGCTGGCTGACGATGATCACGAGGGCGAGGCCGTTCAGGAAGCCGATGCGGACGGGCTTCGACAGCAGGGTCGCCACGAACCCGAAACGCCCGAAGCCGAGCACGATCTCGAGCGCCCCGACCATGACCCCGAGCATCCCGGCGAGCGCGACGGCGGTCGCCGGATCGCCGCCGGCGCCTGCCAGGGGCGCGAGGGCCGCGAAGATGAGCGGAGAGACCGAGCTGTCGGGCCCCAGGACGAGCATGCGTGACGGTCCGACCAGGGCGTAGGCGAGCAGGCAGGTGATCGTGGTGTACAGGCCGGTGACCGCCGGCAACCCAGCCAGGCGGGCGTAGGCCATTCCCTGCGGGAGGAGCACGGCGGTGAGGGCCAGGCCGGCGGGGACGTCGCGGCGGAGCTCGCGCCATCGGTAGCCGCGCAGCGTCGAGAGTGAGGTCACCCGTTCGACGCCTGCCATGGGGGAGTTCTAGACCATGCCCGCGCCTCGGGGGAGCGTCTCGCCGGGAGGTCCCGGTGGTCAGCGGTTCGTGGCCGCCTGCTCGAGGTCGGGCCGGAGCTCGCGGTACATGGCCTCGGCGACGAGTCGGGCGCCGAGCTCGTTCGTCCGCACTCCGTCGAGGTACACGGGCTCGGTGACGTCGTCGAGGGCGTCGCTCACGTCGATCACCTGGGGGCTCAGGGCCTCGGAGGCCCGCGCGTAGGCGGAGCCGGTGTCCTCGGCCTCCTCGATCGGCAACCAGAAGTTGCGGATCGTGACGTCGTGCTCGACCGCGATGTCGTCGGCGAGGAGGCGACCCCGCTCGTAGACCGACGCGGTGTCGGCGCCGAGGTCGGCGGTCCCTCCGGCGCCCTCGGCCGCCATCGCGGGCTGGACCGAGAAGACGGCCCGGGCCCGGGCGGCGATCCGCTGGAGCAGGCTGAGGTCCGAGTACCGCTCCCAGAGGCTGCGGTCGTCGGCCACGACCGCAGCCTGGGCCTCGGCGAGGCCGTACTGGCTCGGATCGGCCGACGGCGCCTCGCGCTGAACGGCGTAGTCGTCGGGCCCGTCGGCGAAGACCACGAGGTCCGGCGCCTCCGCTGCAGCCGCGAGGGCCTGTTCGAAGCGCAGGACCTCGCCGAAGCCGACGTCTCCCCGCTGACCGAAATTGACGACGCGGATCGCCATGCCGTCCTCCTCGGCGAGGCGGGCGATCTCGGACGGGATGGTGTGGTTGTCCCGCTGCCCCTCACCCCAGACGTTCGTGCCCCCGAAGAAGTAGACGGTCGGAACGCCTGGGCCGGCGAGGGACGGCTCGTAGGAGCGGCGAACGCCGTCTTCGATGTTGATGTACCGGCCGGCGGCGTCGTGTGGGCTCGTCAACACGAACGGCGTGAACTCGTAGCGCAGCGCGTCCAGTTCCCGGCGATAGTCGGGGAACCACGGAGCGTCGCGGGTGGCCAGGGCGATCCGCTCCTCCACCGGGGCGGCGGCCAGGTCGGGGGTCCCGACCGCGCGTTGCCAGACCCAGCCGGTCCCCAGGTCGAGCGCGAGGAAGAGCACGAGGATGCCGGCTGCCCGGGGCACGAACCGGACGATCCGTCGGGCCCGCGTGGGGGGCGGCGAGGGCTCTCGGGCGAACGGCCGTCGCGCCACCGGGGGCTGGTCGACAGTGCCCGGGTGGCTCGCCCAGACCGCGGGGTCGGGCGTCGGGCCCCCGAGCGGGTCGCGGCGGAGTGCCCAGAGCGCAAGGGACAGCGGTGCGAAGATCAGGGCTTCGGCCAGTCCGAGCAGGCCGAGCGTCAGCACCCGGCCGACCGTCTTCGTCACTGCGTGGATGGTCCGATCGAGACCTCGGCGAAACCGGTCTGAGCGCGCCGCGCCGAGTCCGACGAGGGTGGCGGCGATCAGGATCATCACCGCGGCGGTCGTTCGGCCCGCGTACGCCACGAGCCCTGCGATCAGGGCCCCGGGGACGGACGAACGCAGGAACACCCCTCCGGCGGACGGTGGCCCGGCCTCGCTCGACCGGGGCGCGGCGATCTCGTCCCAGTCGCTCACGGCGCGACCTCGCCCGTCGGCTCACTGACGGCTTGCACCGCGGGGAGGAGCTGCGCCCACATCGCCTCGGCCACCAGGCGAGCGCCCCGCTCGTTGGTGTGGGCGTCATCGCTGTAGATGGTCCCGGGGTCCATCCCGTCGAGCGTTCCGCCGAGGTCCACGGTGGGGGGGGTGAGGCGGGCGCGCACGGCCCGGTCGATGGGTCCGTTCCCCACCTCGGGTTGCCGAGGTTGCCAGAAGAACACCGGTGGGACGTCGTAGCGGCGAGCCAGGGCGATCGACACCGCTCGCCCCCGTTCGTAGACGTCGACTGTCCGCTCGATGATCGTCTCGGTGGGGAGCGAGGTCGGGCGCTCGGCTGCACCTGCCGGCTCTGCCCCGAGCACATCGCCCAGCCCTCGGGCCAACTGCGCGACGGCGCTCGTTTCGGTCCACCGGTCCAACCAGGATGTGCGGTTCTGCTCCGGCGGCGCGCTGAACGCGCCAGGGAGCGATGTGGGAGGGTCGGTGTCGAAGTCGTAGATCGTGGGCTGATCGCTCGGCCGTCCCCCGTACGGGCCGAGGGCATCGGCTTGGACGTTGATCTCGTTGACGCCGTCGTAGAACACGACGAGGTCGGGGGCTGGTCGTGACGCCAGTTCGCGCTCGAATGCGAGTGCCTCCTGCCAGTGCACCCATGCCAGCTGACCGAGGTTCACCACCCGGACGGGTGTGCCGGCCTGCTCGCTGAGGCGGGCGACCTCGGACGGGATCGTGTGGAGATCGCGCTGGCCCCACCCCCACATGGTCGAGCCGCCGAAGAACCAGATCACCGGCGCCGACCTCGGCATGCCGTCCGGCTGGTACGAGCGCCTCACCCCGTTCACGGTGGTTATCAGTCGCTGGTAGGTGTCCCGCTGTCGGGCGTAGAGGTAGGGCACGTAGTCGTTGGACAGGCGGCCGAACTCGCACCAGTATTCGAGGATCCACGGCGAGGTGTCGTATGCCGGCGACTCGGCGCGTTGCCGCAGGTCCGCCGACATCGGCGACTCGCCGAGGCAGGTCCCGGTGGCGGCTTCGTTTGCGGCGGGCACGGTGGCCGGTGCCGTGGGTGGCCCGCTGCCGGCCGCGTCCGGCCGAACCACGTTCACCGCCGCTCCGAGGCCGACGTCGACGGCGACCGCGAGGGTCAGCCAGCCGATCACGACGGGAAGCGCCCGGAGCACCCCCCTGGTCACCGGTGGTCCGACTCGCGCACCGTGTCGACCGATGACACGACGTTCGTTGCTGCGGCTGCCGGACCCGTCCCCGGGCCCCTCTCGGCCCGGCGCGCGTAGGCCCAGCCGGGGCCCCGGAAGACGAACGAGAGGCGGTCACGCCAGTTGGTGGAGTCGGCGACGTCACGAATGATGTCGACGTACTCGTGGTCCATGATCCGGACCGGGTTGAACGACCTGATGTTCTTGGTGAGCCCGTAGACGACGGGGTCGTCGGGGTCTTCCCGCTGGAACGTGCGGAAGAGGCGGTCCCACAGGATGAGGATCGATCCGTGGTTGCGGTCGATGTAACGACTGTTGCTGCCGTGGTGGACCCGGTGGTGCGACGCCGAGTTCAGCACCTCCTCGGCCGGACCGATCTTGTCGATCACGTCGGTGTGGATCCAGTACTGGTAGAGCAGGTTGATCTGCCGGGACTTCTCGATCAGCTCGGGGCGGACACCCACCAGGCAGAGCGCGCTGAAGGGGACGTACGCGCCGAGTAGCTCGGCGACGGGCTGACGGAGCGCGGTCGACAGGTTGTAGCGCTCCGACGAGTGGTGGGCCACGTGGTACGCCCACATGAAGCGGGTCTCGTGCTGGAAGCGGTGGTTCCAGTAGTAGATGAAGTCCCACCCGGCGATGGCCACCACCAGGGCAACGGCGCCGGTGCCCAGGTCGCGGCCCCGCCGGTGCTTGCTTCCCCATGCCCGCCCGGCCGCAGTGGCCGTGGCGAGCGCGGTGGTGGCGGCGACGCCGCCGGCGACGATGGCGGTCGGTCCGCCGACACGGGCGACTGCCCGGGCCTGGTCGTACTCGTCGATGCTCTCGGCCCGGCGCGCCTTGCGGTCAGCGAGGGTGGTGATCGCGACCGCGCCGGCGGCGAGGGCGACGAGCCCTTTGCCGACCCTGCTGCGCTGGGGGGCGATGCGCTCGGACAAGGCCCGTGTGGCGAGCGGCACCGTCAGGCTCGCGAGCCCCATGGCCAGATTCGCGAGGGTGTCGTCGCGTTCGTAGTCGTTGCTCGAGGGCCCTTCCCGGTCGGCTCGGCGTTTCAGCAGCCAGGCCTCGGCGCCCATGCTCGAGAAGTAGAACGGCACCGCGCCCACAGTCAGGTCCATCCCACCATTGTCGCGCCATGAGTGGGCTCCCGACCATCGGTCCTAGCCGGGCGGGCGGATCCCGTCGACGACCGAGAGGATCTCGTCGCCGTATCGCTCGAGCTTGGTCGGCCCCATGCCGTGTACCGACAGGAGCGCGTCGAGCGACCGTGGCACGAGCGACGAGATCTCGTGGAGAGTCCGATCTGCCGCGACCACGTAGGCGGGCACGCCGTCGGCCTTCACCCGTTCCCGCCTCCATGCTCGCAGCGCCTCGAACACGTCGGGGTTCTCGGCCGGGCCGGCCGCTTGTCGGCCACCGGCTCGCTTGGGGCCCGCTCCCGTGGGCGGGGCCACGAGCGTCCGCCGCCGCCCCTCGATGGAGACGATCGACCCGAAGGCCACGCTCAGCCTGGCTGCACCTGCCCCGAGGAGGGCACCATCGGGTCGGACCTCGACGACCTTGCAGTCGTAGCCGCCCCAGCCGAGCGACAGCCCGACCACGGCACTGACGTCGGTCGTCCGGCGCGGTCGGCCCGGCGCCTCTGTCGGCTCCCGCCCGGCCGGGGCGCGGGCGGTCGGGGCCGGGGCGGCGAGCTCGGCGAGGAAGATCGACGCGTCGCCGGCCTCGGCCGTGATGACCACCGACTCGCGGCAGCGGGTGAGGGCCACGTGGAACACCCGGCGCTCCTCCTCGATGTCGGTGCTCAAGCGGTGGGGGAACACGCCCTGGGTGGCGTCGTGGACGACCACGTGGGGCCACTCGAGGCCCTTCACCCGGTGCACCGTCGACAACTGCACGCCGTCGGGGTCCCGGCCAGAGGCGAGGATCGGTCCGAGCCAGGCGTCGAACGTGGTCGGGTCGGGGTGGAGCCGACCGAGGGCGATGATGGCGCGGAGGTCGTCCGAGTGGGCCGTGCTGTTCCGGCCCCGGTGGGCGGCGTCAAGGGTCAGCATCGCCTTGTCGAGCCCGATGTCGCCCCGGACGAAGGTGAGGAGCTCCGCCGTTGTCGACGAGGCCGCCAGCCGTCGGATGCGCTCCACGTCGGCACAGAAGCCGAGGACCTTCTCGGCGTCGCGGTCGTTGATCCGGCCGGCCAGGCGGCGGAGCCCGGCCTGGTCCGTCTGCTCGGCCATCCACTCGACGACCTTGGGCGAGAGGCCGCGCCCCGGTCGGCGGGCGGCGCGCTGGACGTCGCCCGGCCGGAACCCGGCACCGGTGGCGATCCTGAGCCACGAGAGCGCCGCGGCGACCCCGGTGCGTTGGACGAATCCGGTGCCCTCCCGGTTGTCGACGCCGATTCCCTCGGAGAGCAGCGCCGCCTGCACGGGAGCGAGCAGGGCGTTCACCCGCGTGAGCACCACGATGTCCGTCGGGGTGACGCCGCCCTCGACCAGGTGCTTCACGTGCATCGCCGTGGCGCGCACGGGGTCGGCCGACACCACGACGGCCAGGGCATCGCCGCCGGCCCTGGCGGCGGGACCCGCGTGGATGGCCTTGGGCACCCGCCACTCGTTGTGTGACAGCACGTTGCGGGCGGCGCCGACCACGGCCTCGGGGCAGCGGTAGTTCACCTCGAGGGCGTGGTGGCGGGCGCCTTCGAAGTAGCTGTCGAAGTGAATGAGCCAGTCAGGGGATGCGCCCGAGTAGCCGTAGATCGTCTGATCGTCGTCGCCCACGCCGAACACCTCGTGATCGGGACCCGCCAGCAGCCTGATCAGGAGCAGGTGTGCCGGCGTGAGGTCCTGGAACTCATCGATCAGCAGCAGCCGGCACGCCCGGCGCGCCGCCCGACGGGCCTCGGGATCGGTGAGCAGGGTCTCGATCGCCAGGTAGACCTGCTCGTCGAAGTCCACCTGCCGGCGCGACCGGAGTGTCTCCCGGTAGCGGGGGAGCACCTCGGCAAGACCATCCGCCTCGCCGTTGAACTCGTCCTCGACCTGCCGCGGGTCGCGCAGCCCGAGCCGGACGGTGGAGAGGGCGTCGAGCCAGGCGGCGGCCGGGTCGGTGTTCGCCCGGCGGGGGAACGTGACCAGGGTGGCGACGAGGTCGCGCACGGCGACCTCGTCGATGGTGGTCACTCTCGGGCCCTGTGGCCGGAACCCCCGCCCGCCGTTGACCACCGCCAGCGCCAGTGCGTTGAGGGTCTGGATCTGGAGGCCCGGCAGGTCGGTGGTGCGCTCGGCCATCTCGAGCTGCGCCCGCTTGTTGAAGGCCACGAGACACAGCGCGTCCACCGGGATCCCGCAGCGCACGAGATGTCGGGCTCGCTCCGTGAGGACCCGCGTCTTCCCCGAGCCGGCCGGGGCGATGATCCGGGCCGACCCGCCCCTGTCGGTCACCGCGGCCAACTGGTCCGGAGCGAGACCTGCGGTGGGCGCCTGCGGGTTCAGGGGCGTGAGTGCCCCGCGTTCGAGGGCGATGCGGGGGAGGACGGGCGCGTCGTGCTCGCCCGTCTCCCAGAAGCGGACGGGACCGCCGTCGCACCAGGCGGCCCGACCGTCGGCCAGGTCGACATCGGCGGTGCTTCCGGCGGATGCCCCGGCCGACAGGGCCCGGGTGCGCCAGGGCCAGGTCGGCCTGCCGGGGACCCGTGCATCCACGGAGTTCACGAACACGAGGTGGCGCACGGCCTCGCCCACCAGCTCGAAGTGAGGATCGCGCCGCCAGGGCTCACCGTCGGCGATGTCGTCGGAGGATTCGGTGACCGACCCGTCGAGCTCGTACACCATCGCGGTGCGGTCGAGGAACGCACGGCGCACCCGGGCGAGCGTCTGCGGATCGTCGAGGTCGCCCGACCCGATCCGCACGCGTTCGCAGGTGGCCCAGGGCGCGGGAACGGGGCTCCCCGGCGCGAGGAGCAAGGACCGCCCGAAGGTCGCGGGGCCACGCAACCGCTGCCAGTCGACGCGCTCGCCATCCTCCTCGGGCCGGGGCAGTGTCACGACGGCGGGCCCCGATCCACCCCCGGTCGGCGGCGAGGCCACGATCCGGCTCGGCAGGTGTGCACGGGCAAGGTCGCGGGCCATGGCGAAGGCGTCCGGCCTTGCCTCGAAGCGCTGCTCGTGGCCGTCGAGCGACACGACCCACCCGCCACCGTCGGCGAAGAGGTGGACGTCGGTCATCGGTCCAGCATCGCACCGCACGCGCTGGGGGGCGCCGCCCGTCCCCGCCGTGGAGCCGGATCATCTACCCTGCGGTCGTGGCGGTGACTCTCTCTCAGTGGCTACACCGCCCCTGTCCGTGATCACATCGATCCGGAAGTCGCTGCGGGCGCACCCGGCGCGCTGGATCATCACGGTGGCCGTGCTCGCCCGCGTCCCCCTGCTCTTCACCGGGCTCACCTATTCGTCCGACATCTGGCGGCAGGCCGACACGGCATCGATCACCCGGAACTTCTGGCACGGTGGCTACCGGCTGCTGTTCCCGCAGATCGACTGGGGCGGGGCGGGGCCCGGGTACGTGGAGGCCGAGTTCCAGCTCTTCCCGTTCACGGTCGCCCTGCTCTACCGACTCCTGGGTGGCGAGCGCCTGTGGCTGGGCAAGCTGGTGTCGCTGGGCTTCACCTCGGGGATGCTCGTGGCCTTCTGGAGCCTGGCCCGACGCACGGTGTCGCGACCCGCCGCCGTCGTCGCGCTCGCGTTCGTCGCCTTCAGCCCGATCTCGCTCCGGTACGGCACCGCGTTCATGCCGGATGCCACGGCCCTCTTCTTCTACGTCCTCGCGCTGCTGCTCTTCGTCCGTTGGCTCACCGAGGACCGCTCGGGGCTTCTGGTCGGGGCGGGCGTCGCGACCGCGGTCGCCTTCCTGGTGAAGCCCACGACGGTGAACCTGGTGCTCGTGCTGGTCGTGCTCCTGGTTCACCAGCGGGGGTGGCGCGCCCTGCGGTCGGCGAAGCTGTGGGCCGTCGCCGTCCTCGCTGTCGTTCCGGTCGCCCTCTGGACCCTCCATGCCCGGGACCTGCATCGGCGTTACGGCAACACCTTCGGGGTCATCTCCGGCGGCGATCGCAAGTTCGCCAGCCTGGACACCTTCCTCTCCTCAACGTTCTACGTGGGTGTGACCCGGACCGAGGTGCTGTGGGTCTTCGGTGTGGTGTCCGCACCACTCTTCGCCTGGGGCCTGGTCGTGGCCGTGCGGCGCCGGGGGCCCATGCTCCTCCTGGCCGGCGCCGTCACCATCCCGCTCTTCTTCGCCATCGTGGCCGGATACTCGGCGGGGCCACAGGGCGTCCAGTACCACCTGTTCGCGCTCCCGTACGCGGCGCTCGGCATCGGGCTCGGCTGGGAGAGCCTGGCCCAGTGGGCAGCTACCCGGTCCCGACCCGTGCGATGGGCGCCCGCGGCGTCGGCCGTCCTCTTCGTCGGCGTGTGCGGGGTCTTCTACCTCCGCCTGCTCCCCGAGCAGGGTCAGGTCTACACCTCGTGCGCCGACGTGGTCGCCGCCGCCGTCCCGAACGACGATCGGATCGTCGTGAGCTCGACCTACTCGTCCAAGGACGATGGGTACGACGCGAACTTCCAGGAGCCGATGATCTTCTTCTACAGCGGCCGGCGGGGGTGGAGCCTGGCCGCCGACCGTCACGATCCCGAGCACCTCGACGCCCTGCGCGCCGAGGGCGCCCGGTGGTTCGTGATGTACGACGAGGGCCTGAGCGCGTCGTCGCCCGCGCTCATGGCGTACCTGGAGCGCCGGTCCACCCAGGTCGGGCCCGGTATCGCCGAGCAGTGCGGCGTCTGGCACCTCGATCGCTGAGGCGGCGCCGACTCAGCGCCGGAGGTCATCGAGGGCCAGGTTGCTCCCCTCGCCGAGGATGGGACGAAGACGCCCGGTCTCGACCCGTTCGAGCTGCTCCCGAAAGGCGGCGGCGTTGATGGTCAGCTCCGGCAGCACGCGCTCGGCCTGGGCCCGGAGCGACCGGGTGACCGCCCGCCACTCGGTGTCGCTCAGGCGCTCGAGGTTGCACTCGGACGGTTGCTCGACCACGTGGACCGTGACCGGCATGCCCCGGCGCTCGGCGTAGAGCAGCAGATCGCCGAACTCGTCGTAGTTCTGCGACATCAGGCAGTGGAACAGCCGAACCTCGGTGCCGACCCGGTCGGTGTATGCCTTGAAGCGGTCGATGTTCTCGAAAACCTGGTCCCGGTCGGCGCCCACGCGGACGGCTTCGTAGACGTCCTTGCTGTAGCCGTCGACCGACACGTTGACGTACGTGCGCAGGGAGTCGAGGACGGCTTCGACCCGCCTGTTCCATTGGGTGCCGTTCGTCGTGATGGTGTTCTTGATGCCGGGAGTGAGTGACGCGAGCAGATCCCAGATGCGGTGGTTCTCGCTGGCCAGGAAGGGCTCGCCACCGGTGAAGCTGACTTCGGTGAGGTGGGGGATGAACGTCTCGATGTCGGCGAAGAACTCCTCGCCGTACACCGCGGGCAACGGTGCGCGGTGCTCCCGGTGGATGCGGATGGACGACGAGAGGTCACCGTCGCACATCGTGCACTGGAGGTTGCAGGTGTTGCTGATGTTGAATTCGATGCGCTTCGGGTAGGGGGGCTCGGCCGAGTCGGGGGGGACCTCGTCGTAGAAGCGGGCCTGGGGGCGCAGACCGCCCGTGATGCGCCGCTCGCAGTACCCGCAGCCGAGCGAGAAGTCGTCGGCACGGAGCGCCACTCGGAGGGCCGCCAGGCGCCCGCCGGACCAGATCTCGGGCAGTCGCTCTCGGGCGATGTTGCCCAAGGGGTAGCCGATGCTGTCACAGCACGTGTAGACGTCGCCGAGCGTGCCGAGGAACAGGTTGGAGAACGGTGCGTAGCACGCTGACCGCACGACCGGGCCGGGCGCGGCGTGCGGGGGCGTGGCCCCCAGGGTCCGCGGGCTTGGCTGTAGCCGGCGGCCCAACTTCGGGAGCCGCATCCTTGCCATCTGCGCCTCCCCGCTGTCTGGCCCGAACGCCGGGGCGTCATCGGTGCTCATCGGTCGCCGGTCGCCGGACGGTAGCACGGGCGGGTGACGGCTACCGTCCTCTCATGAGGCCTCGCGTGACCGGTCGCCTGAGGAGGCTGTTCCCGCCCGCTCTGCGGTGGCCACGTCGGGCCGGAGGGGGGTCGCGAGGGCTGGTCCTGCTCTACCACCGGGTGGCCGACGAACCGACCGACCCGCTCGAACTGGCAGTCTCCCCCCGTCATTTCGGCGAGCATCTGGAGGTTCTCCGTCGACTCGGCCAGCCATGCACGCTGTCAGCGCTGGTCGAGGGACTGCGGCTGGGTCGGGTGCCCGGGCGGGCGGTGGTGGTGACCTTCGACGACGGGTACGCCGACGTCCTCGGCAACGCCAGCGGCATCCTCGCCGACCACGACGTGCCTGCGACCGCCTACGTCACCGCCGGCAGCGTCGGGAGCGGCAACCCGTTCTGGTGGGATCGTCTGGCTCGGGCCGTGCTCGGGCCGACGAGCCTGCCGGACACTCTGCATCTCGACATCCGGGGCGTGAAACGTCGCTGGCGACTCGGTGACGCCTCTGACGGGACGGCCGCTGCCGTGGGTGCACGAACCTCGATGCACCGCGACCTGCAGCGCCTCCTTCGGCCCCTGCCCGGCCCCGAGCGCATCGCTGCCCTCGATCGTGTCGTCCGGTGGGCCGGGCCAGAGGCGACGCGGCCGGGTGGGCCGTTCCCACTCACCGTGCCGGAGCTGGTCGCGCTGTCCGACCACGGCCTTGTCGAGATCGGTGCCCACACGATGAGCCACCCGGTGCTGGCAGGGCTCCCGCACCCGGCGCAGGTTGCCGAGATCGCCGGCAGCAAGGCCCGCCTCGAGGACATCATCGGACGACCGATCACGACCTTCGCCTATCCCTATGGCGACCATTCGGACTACGGGTCGTTCACGGTGGACACCGTCCGCGCCGCCGGCTTCGAATCGGCCTGCTCGAACTTCGCCGGGCTCGTGCGGGCGGGGGCGGACGCGTTCCAGATCCCGCGATTCCACGTGTCCGACTGCGATGGCGACGCGTTGGAGGTGCGGCTCCGGGCCGCATTGTCGGACTGACATAATCCCGGGATGCGGATAGCGGTCATCTCGCTGATGCAGGACGTCAGTTGGGGTGGCAGCGAGGAGCTGTGGGCGGCCATGGCACGACGGGCGCTCGAAGCGGGCCACGAGGTCGCCGTCTTCGTGAAGGCGTGGGAGCAGGTGCCGCCCAGGCTCCAGGAGCTCGAACAGGCCGGAGCCACCGTCCATCGCCGGAGCGGCCGCCTTGACCGCATTGACGACGTCGAGGTGGGGTCGTCCGAGGGGCGAGACGTGCCGCGGCGGCCGTGGTGGCCACGAAGGGGAGTGGTGAGGGCGGCGTTGCCGGCAGCCGAGGTCCCGCCGAGCTTCACCGGCGAGTCGTCGCCGCTCCTGAGCTTCGACGCCGACGTCGTCTGCGTCAGTCTCGGCGTGAGCTACGAGGCCGGCCGACCAGGCGTGGCGCGACTCCTGGCCGAACTGGACTGCCCGTACGTCATCCTCACCCACGGGGTGGACGACCGCCACGACATGGATGACGACGAGCGCGGCCGGGTCCGAGCGGTCTTCGATGGCGCGGCGGCGACCGGGTTCGCCTCGGTCACCACGCAGCGCTGTGTCGAGCGGCAGTCGGCGGCAAGCGTGCAGGGGCCGTGGCTGTTCACCAACCCCTACCGGTTTGCGGCCGACGCTCCCGTTCCCTGGCCGTCGCCCGACATCGTCGAGATGGCCTACGTGGGCCGGGTCTCCCGGGCGAAGGGCATCGACGGGCTCTTCGAGGCGCTCGCCACCGACGACTGGCGAAGGCGCCACTTCCGCCTTCGGCTCCACGGCGACATCCTCCGGCCCCGATACTTCTCCGAGCTGTGCCGCTACTACGGCCTCGGCGATCGGGTCGAGTTCTGTGGGTTCGCGCCGAGCATCCCGGACGTGTGGTCCGGGAGCCAGCTGCTGGTGTTCCCCTCGCGGATGGAGAGCATGCCGTTGACGCTGGTCGAGGCAATGCTGTGTGGCCGCCCGGCAGTCGCGACCGCCGTGGGCGGGATCGCCGAATGGTTGACGGAGGGCGAGACCGGGTTCGTCGCCCCGAGCCCCCAGCCCGATGATCTGCGCGATGCGCTCGATCGTGCATGGATGGCTCGGGAGTCCTGGCCCCGGATGGGCGCGCGGGCCCACGAGGTGGCCCGGTCCAGGGTCGACCCTGACCCCGGGGCCAGCCTGTTGCGGCGCCTCGAGGACGTCGGCGCGCCGTGCGCCGCTCCGCCGGCGGCGGAGCTCCTCGCTCAGAGCCCGAACGGATAGGTGTCGGCACCGCCGGTGAGGCGGTGAGCAGCGACGGGTGAGACGGGGGTCGTGGTGTCGAACCACACGTATTCGTCGAACTGATGGGGGAGCGACGCCTGGAAGTAGTGGCTCGCCAACTCGGTCTCGGGACGGTAGATGACCCCGATGGCGCGCTCGAGGCGGGGCACTGCCAGCTCCTCGCGGACCTCCGGGCGGACGGGCTCGCGGAGGTGCAGGAGGAATGCGGGGGTACCGGTGTCGTGGCACAGGCGCTCGTAGCTGTCGTGGTGCGACGGGCGAATGGTCTTGCGCTCCATGGGGCCTCCCCACTCGGAGGCGGCCGCCACGCTGCCGTGGTCGGTGCCGAAGCCGACGAGGAAGGCGTCGTCACCGAACTCGGCCCGGGTGAGCAGGCCGACGTTGTGCTCGCCACGCGCCCCCATCTCGGTGGCCGACGCGTCGCCGATGTGCGAGTTGTGCTCCCAGACGACCACCTTCGCCTGCGGCCCGCGGTGGGCGCGGACGACTTTCAGGGTTTCGAACATGTGCTGGTCGCGCAGGTTCCACGATTCGCGTGACCCGTAGTACATCACCCGGTAGTACTTCTCGGCGTTGGCGACCACGGCCGCGTTCTGGGCGGCGTCCACGAAGGCGCGGTCGTCACCCTCGGCGTAGGCGAGGCGCTGCTTCAACAGGTCGGTGAGGGCGGCGACCACGCCCTGCTCGCAGCCCCGGAACGCACCGGAGACGACGGCCTCGCCGTACCGCGCCGGGTCGTGCTCCCAGGGGGTGAGGCACCCGTACCGCCGACGGGCGACCTCTGCCGCGGGTGGGTCGACCTCGGCCAGGTAGGCGAGGACCGCATCGCGTGAGGTGAACATGCTGTAGAGGTCGAGCCCGTGGAAGCTCACCTGCTTCGACGGCTCGCGCACGCCCGTGTTGTGGTCGTGCAGCCAGTCGATCAGCGCGCTCACCTCGCGGTTGCGCCACATCCACGTGGGAAAGCGTGAGAACGGCTCGAACGGCGGACCGCTCGGGTGGCGGTTCCGGATGTGCGCGTCGACCCTGGCGGCGTCGGGCCAGTCGGCCTCGACGGCGACGGCCGTGAACCCCTTGCGAGCAATGAGCTCGCGGGTGATGCGGTCGCGCATCGCGTAGAACTCGGACGTCCCGTGCGATGCTTCGCCGAGCATCACGACCGAGCAGTCACCGATCCGCTCGAGGAGGGGCCCGAGCTCGGCGTCGCCGATCCAGCCGAAGGGCTCGGCGGCCTCGTGGACGAGCGCAACGGTGCCGTGCAGGCCGGTTCGGCGCGGGTGGCGGACGACACGGGTGGGCGGAACCGCTTCAGCGGGCTTCGCCGGCGTCCATGCGGGCAGGGCGACCGGCTCAGGTGCTGCGCCGCCGGCGGGCCATCCCTGGGCGCCCACGAGGGGCACGAAGCGCACCGGCCCGAGGTCCTCCTCGCGGAACTCGTCACCATGACGTCGCACCCGCAGCAGCTCCTGGCCGCGGGACTCGGGCCCGACCGGGATGACCAGACGGCCCCCGGAGGCCAGCTGCTCGAGAAGGGCCTGGGGCACGGTCGGACCGCCGGCCGTGACGACGATGCCGTCGTAGGGACCGTCCTCGGGCCAGCCCAGGGTGCCGTCGCCGACCACGACGGTGACGTTGTCGTATCCGGCCTCGGCCAGCCGGTCGCGCGCCTGGGTCGCCAGCACCCGGTGGCGTTCGATCGTCCAGACCGACCCGGCCACGCGGCTGAGCACGGCCGCGCCGTACCCTGAGCCGGTGCCGATCTCGAGCACCCGGTCGTCCGGGCCCAGTTCGAGGGCCTCGGCCATGAGGGCCACGATGAAGGGCTGGGAGATCGTCTGACCGGCATCGATGGGCAGGGGGTTGTCCTCGTAGGCGAACTCGGCGAGCGCCGCCGGGACGAAGTGCTCACGCGGCACCGAACCCATGGCGGCGAGCACGGCAGGGTCGGCGATGCCCCGACCGCCCAGGTCGCGGGCAACCATCTGCTCGCGCCGACGGGCCTGGTCGGGTTCGGGGGACGAAGTCGTCATGTCGGAGCCAAGCGAACCCTTTTCGAGCGCCCGGGCACAGGGTCCTTCGTCCCTATTCGTGCACGGTCATTCCTGCCGCGTCACCGCCCGGCGGGGGTGCCCACCACCGCGGCCCGGTCGGGCGGCAGGTGAAGGAACGACCCCTCCAGCTGCACGTCCTCTGCCGATGCCACGAGCAGGTCGGACCCGGGAGGCAGGGCGACCCGTGTGGGCCTGTGGCCCAGGTTGGCGGCCACGATGACGCGGTCGTCGCCCGCCTCGCGCTCGAAGGCGACGACGTCCGGGCCCGGTCCGGTGAGGAAGCGGAGCGTGCCGCGGTGCAGGGCAGGACGATCTCGGCGAACCCGCAGGAGGCGCCGCTGGAGCTCGAGCATCGACCACGGCTCGCCGGCCTCCGCGATCACGTTGCGTGTGCGGTGGTCCGGGTTCACGGGGAGCCAGGGCGCGACGTCGGGCGGGCAGAACCCGGCGTGCACCGTGCCGTCCCACTGCATGGGGGTGCGCACCTCGTCGCGGTTGATGCGCTCGGGGAGGCGCTTGGAGACGAGCTCCGGAAGCCACGAGAAGAACTGCTGCACGATCGGGTCGAGCGCCTCGCGGAGCGGGAGGTAGGTGTTGCGCATGCCGATCTCCTGGCCCATGTACAGCGTCGGGACGCCGCGGACGGTGAGCAGGATGGTGGCCAGCACCCGGGTCTTCTCCTCGTCGCCGCCGACGCGGTCGGGGCTTCGGCCGCGGTCGTGGTTCTCGAGGACGTAGGTGGGTTGGGCCGGCGCAGGGAATGCTTCTTCGAAGCCCTCGATGACGGCGCGGAACCAGGCGGCGTCGTAGCGGAACGTCAGGAACTCGAAGAGGAACACCAGTTGCAGGCCGTTGCCTGCGGGACCACCGGTGAAGCGCTGGAGCACCTCGGCCGATCCGAAGATCTCGCCGAGCAGCACCCGCTCGGGCTCGTACTCGTCGCACACCGCCCGCAGCTCGCGCGCCAGGGTCACGTTGTCCGCGGTGTTCTCGGTGTGGACGCGTGGCCACAGGCGGGGGAAGACCCGCGAGGGCGTGGGCCGGAACGGGTTGTCCCGCCAGTCGGGGTCCTTCATGATCGCCCCGAACATGTCGAGCCGGAAGCCGTCGACTCCCCGGTCGAGCCAGAACCGCACGGCGTCGAACATCGCCGCCTTGACGTCGGGATTCCGCCAGTTGAGGTCGGGCTGGCACGGCAGGAAGCTGGCCAGGTACCACTGCCCGCGCTCCTCGCCCCACTGCCAGGCGGTCTTCACCTCGAGGGCCGACCGCCAGTTGTTCGGCACCCTCCTTCCGCCGGGCCCGCGACCGTCGCGCCAGAGGTACCAGTCGGCCTTGGGGTTGTCGCGTGACGAACGCGACTCGACGAACCAGGGGTGCTCCTCGGACGAGTGGTTGAGCACGAGGTCGAACATCACCCGCAGCCCACGCGCGTGGGCCTCGTCGATCAGCTCGGCGGCGTCCGCGAGCGTGCCGTACTCGGGGGCGACGCCGCAGTAGTCGCTGATGTCGTAGCCGAAGTCGACCTGGGGGCTGGTGAAGAACGGCGACACCCAGATCGTGCCGACGCCCAGGTCGGCCACATGGTCGAGCCGGTCGATGATGCCGCGCAGGTCGCCGATGCCGTCGCCGTCGCTGTCGGCGAACGACCTCGGGTAGACCTGGTAGATCGTCGTCTCGTGCCACCACGGCACCGGTGCTTCGTCGATGGGCACGAACCTACCGTTCGGGACCCTGGTCACACCGACGCGGTAGAACCACCCATGTGAGGAGAGCGTCGGCTACCTGGGTCGCGCTCGTCGTCACCATGGCTGGTTGCCTCACCGCCTGCAGCGGCGCCGGAACGCCCGAGACCGGCCCGGCCGCCGCTCGAAGCGATGGTGTGCGGGTCACCGGCGTGACGGACGGCGACACGATCGACGTCGTGGTCTCGGGGCGCCCCGAAACCGTCCGCCTCGTCGGCATCAACACGCCCGAGACCGGCGAGTGCTACTCCGGCGAGGCCACGGCGGCCCTCGACCGCCTGGTGGGTGGTGAGACCGTGCGGTTGGTCCGCGATCGAACGGACCGGGACCAGTACGACCGGCTGCTCCGCTACGTGTACATCGGTGACACCCTCGTGAACCAGGTGCTGGTGCGTGACGGGTTCGCCATCGCCTCCCGTTACGAGCCGGACACCGCCCGGGCCGATCAGTTCGACGCGTCCCAGCGTGCGGCCGAGGCGAACGAGGTCGGGCTGTGGGCCCCCGACGCGTGCGGTCGTGCGGGGCCGCGCGCGGGGGCGGTGGTGATCTCCCGCGTCGAGGCCGACCCGCCCGGCGACGACACGCTCGACCCGAATGCGGAGTGGGTGCAGGTGCGCAACGGGGGCACGGTCGAGGTCGACCTCACCGGCTGGGGGCTGAAGGACGAGTCGTCGAGCCACCGGTTCGTCTTCCCGTCGGGCTTCGCGCTTCGGGTCGCCGGCGTCGTCACCGTCCACACCGGCTGCGGGGCGCCGACTGCCACCGACCTGTACTGGTGCAACGAAGGCTCGGCGATCTGGAACAACGAGGGCGACACCGCCTTCCTGTCCGACCCTCGCGGCAACGTGGTCGACAGCCGCTCGTACTGAGCCCGCCCGCTGCACCACCTGAGCCTGGGCAAGCGCCGGGGCTGTGGCTGGCGTAGCGTCCGCGCGGTGAACGAGACCGTGGCCCCCTGGGTCCGCATCGGGGTCTTCGTCGTCCTGGCGGTGCCCCAGTTGCTCGTCGGCCTGTGGGCGCTCGCGGCCACCCGGAACTGGTACGAGCGCTTCCCCGGCGCGGGACCCGACCTCGTGGCGGCCATACCGCCGTTCAACGAGCACCTGGCCGCCGACGCCGGCGGGGGGTTCTTCGCCACCGGGGTGGCACTTGCCCTGGCCACGGTCTGGCCCCGCCGCGACCTCGTGCTCCTCGCCCTGGCCACCTATGCGGCCTTCACCGCACCACACGTGCTCTACCACGCCCTCAACGAGGCCCCCGGTCTCAGCGCCGCGGAGGACATCTACAACACCGGCCTTCTCGGCGTCAGCCTGGTGTTCGCCCTGGTCTTCGCCTGGGCGGTCTGGCGGCAACCCGGCCCGTCCACCGCTGAGGGGCGTCCGGCTTCCGGGTGACGCTCACCGACCGCTTGCCTACGGCGACGTTCCCGGAACGCCAGGGGAATCAGGCAGCGATGACGACCGGCACGCCGACGGGCACGGGCAGCTGGTCGACGAGCTGTCGGATGTCGTCGTTCCTGACCCGGATGCACCCGTTGCTGACCCGCCGGCCCATGACGGCATCGTCGTAGGTGCCGTGGATGGCGACCTGGGGTGGGCCGCCTGCGAAGCTGTCGAGGGTCTCGGAGAAGGCCGACAAGCCGAACGCGGCGATGCCGTAGGCGCTCGGCTGGGGGTACCCCTCGAGCAGCGTCGTGGTGAAGAACTCGCCCTCGGGTGTGGGGGTGGCGTCGGCGCCGACCGCGACCGGCACGTCGAGCAGCAGGTCCTCACCGTCGAACAGCTTCAGGCGGAACCACGACAGGCTCACCTCGATGTGGAGGGCGGTGGTCGCCATGGTCATGCCGTCGGCCCTGATCCAGCCCGTGCTGCCGTTGGGGCGGACGGGCAACCGAACCCGGAGCCAGGCGCCCCGTTCCTGTTCGACGACGAAGGCAAGCGGGTCGTCGGGCGCTTGGAGGCTGGGCCCGGGCCGCTCGACCGTGAGCGCTGCTGCTGCCGCGTCGGGCTCGGGGAACACCTCGACCGAGGCTGCCGGCGTGGTGGCCACGGTGGTGGTGAACGAGGGCCCGTCACCGGTGGTCGTGGCGGTGGTGACGCCGAGCGTGGGCTCGCCGACCGCTTTCGCCGCGGCGACAGCGGGCCGGTCGGCGCTTCCGCAACCGGCCGCCACGGCGGCGGCCGCGAGCAGGGCGGCGACGGCCGCGACGCAGGGGCGGCGGGAACGCGGCACGGTCGCTGATGTTACCGAGCAGGGCCGCTCGTCCCCGGGCAGCCCGTACGATCGTCATGTGCCGAGCGATACGCTCATCGACTACATCCGGGACTCGGTGATCGGGCTCGACGAGGTGGTCGACGGGCCGTTCGGGCCCCGACCGGTTATCTACGCGGACTACACCGCGTCGGGCCGGTCGCTGTCGTTCATCGAGGACTACCTGCGCGCGGTGGTGCTGCCGCTCTACGCGAACACCCACACCGAGTCGTCGGGCACCGGCCTCCAGACCAGCAGGTTCCGGGAGGACGCCCGCCAGATCATCCGCCGCTGCCTGGGGGCCACCGACGATCACGCGGTGCTGTTCTGCGGCAGCGGCGCCACCTACGCGGTCGATCGCCTCATCGGCGTCCTGGGCCTGCGCATCCCCTCGGCGCTCGACGACCGGCACCACCTGAGTGACCACATCGCTCCGGACGAGCGCGCCGTGGTCTTCGTCGGGCCGTTCGAGCACCACTCCAACGAGTTGCCGTGGCGCGAGAGCATCGCCGACGTCGTGACCATCGACGAGGACGCCGACGGCCACGTCGACCTCGCCCACCTCGAGGCCGAGCTCGTCTGCCACGCCGACCGGCCCCTCAAGATCGGCTCGTTCTCGGCGGCCTCGAACGTCACCGGGATCATCACCGACACGGTGGCGGTGGCGACTCTGCTGCATCACCACGGGGCCCTGTCCTTCTGGGACTACGCCGCTGCCGCCCCCTACGTCGACATCGACATGGGCTCGCCCGCCGACGGCCCCGCCTACCTCGACGCGATCTTCGTCTCCCCGCACAAGCTCATCGGCGGCCCCGGCACGCCCGGTCT
Source organism: Acidimicrobiales bacterium (assembly GCA_041918615.1). Lineage (GTDB taxonomy): Bacteria > Actinomycetota > Acidimicrobiia > Acidimicrobiales > DATDAH01 > JAEUJM01. Next base: position 68,708 of record JAYRVH010000056.1, on the reverse strand, counting down.
CCTCGTGGCCCGCAAGGAGCTCTTCACCAACCGGGTGCCCGACGTGCCCGGCGGCGGCACCGTGCGCTTCGTCAACCCGAGCGAGCACGACTACCTGACCGACGTCGAGCAGCGGGAGGAGGGCGGCACCCCCGCCATCGTCGACTCCATCCGGGCCGGTCTGGTCTTCCAGCTCAAGGAGGCCGTCGGGATCGACGAGATCCGCGCCCGCGAGGAGCGCTTCGTGCGCCTCGCCATCGAGTCGTGGGAGGGCAACGAGCGCCTCGAGGTCCTGGGCAACCACAAGGCCGAGCGCCTCTCGATCGTCAGCTTCGTGGTGCGCCACCCCATGGGCGATGGTCAGGAGGGCTACCTGCACCACAACTTCGTGGTGGCGCTGCTCAACGACCTGTTCGGCATCCAAGCCCGCGGCGGCTGCTCGTGCGCCGGCCCCTACGGCCACCGATTGCTCGGCATCGACCTCGACCGCTCCCACGAGTTCGAGCGCGAGATCGACCGGGGCTGCGAGGGCATCAAGCCGGGCTGGACGCGGGTGAACTTCAACTACTTCATCGACGACGACACCTTCCGGTACCTCCTCGATGCCGTCCACCTCGTCGCCGACGAGGGCGGACACCTCCTGCCGTGGTACCGCTTCGAGCCCGACACCGGCCTCTGGCGCCACCGCGACGGCCCCACCAAGCCCCCGATGAGCCTGCACGACATCTCCTACGCGGGCGGGTCGATGTCGTACCCGAGCCGTCCCCACGAGCACGCCGTGGTCGACTTCGCCGCCCTGCTCGACGACGCCCGGGCCATCCTCCGGCACGCCGCCGGCGACGAGCGCCCCGAGCCCTTCGACGGCCCCGACCTCACGTCGGACTTCGAGCAGCTCCGCTGGTTCCCCCTCCCCGATGAGGCCCTCGGGACGCGCTGAGCCTCGGGGTCTGACGCCCCAGACCACAGACTCGGCGCACTTACTCCGCCGTGAGGGGAGTGGATGCGCTGAGTTAGGAGGGGGAGCGGGAGGGGGAGGGCGACGGGGCGGTCACGTTCTCGGCTCGCTCGACGTGAGGGCCCACTCGCCCGTCTCGGAGTAGGTGACGGCGCCCACGACCGAGTCCGAGGTGGCCGTCGTCGTGCGACGATTCCGCAAGGGCAGGCCGTCGCTCACTCGGAACCACATGTCGGACCGGTCGTCGCCCTGCTGGGCGCCGGACAGGACCCGGTGCTGGCGGTAGTGGAGGGCGGGGATGGTCTCGTCGCCCACCCGGAGGTCGTCGCGGCCCACGAAGCGGTACGGCCCGGCACTGACGGTGGTGCCGTCGACGGAGTCGCTGGTGCCCGTGCAGGCCTGGTCCCAGGTCTGGCCCGGCTCGGCGCCGGGCCGGATGATCACCGACCGGTCGCCGCAGCGGAAGGTGGAGGTGGTGCCGAGCTGGGTTGCCAGCAGGTCCCAGCTCTGGAACGTCCTGCCCCCGCGCTCGACGAGGAGGCGGCCGTCGATGCAGTAGTGCCACTCCTGCCAGTGGTCCTGGTGCAGGTCGATCCGGAAGTTCCAGCAGCCGTTCGGGCGGTGCGTGACCGTGGCCGGCATGCGTGGGCCCTGGGAGCGGTCCCCCGGGAGGATCGAGAGCGACTCGGAGCCCGAGCCCGTGAAGACGTAGACGCCCTCGTCTGGGCGCGTGCTCGACCCGCGCCCGCCGTCACCGCCGGCGAAGTCGGCGACGGCCTCGTCGATCGACGCCGGCCCCGGCTCGCGCTCGAGCAGGGCGATGCCTGCGCCGAGCCCGACCATCGTCACCACCGCCGCGACCAGGGCGATGACGAGGACCCGCCGCCGGTGGCTCGTCACGCAGGGCTGACCCTGTCGGGGAGCGCTCGGTCCCGCGGGTGGTTCCACGAGCGCAGGGTGCGGCGGTAGTTGGCCCGCTCGAACGCCGAGGGGTCGTCGGCGTTGTGGTGGCTGACACTGCCGCGCAACTGGTCCACGCTGTCGTAGCCGCCGGCCTCGAGCCAGGCGCTCAGTTCCTCGTGCATCTCGCGGAGGTGACCGGGCCCGTGGCGCAGCAGCGCCGAGGTGGTCATGGCCACGTCGGCGCCCACCAGCAGGGCCTTGACCACGTCGAGCCCGGAGTGCACACCCGATGTGGCGGCCAGTCCCGTGGCGCCGCCCAGCTGTGGCCGCAACATGGCGATCCAGCGGAGCGGTAGCCGCAACTCCCAGGGAGCGCTCAATTCGAGCCGCGGCACCACGTCGAGGGTGTCGAGGTCGAGATCGGGCTGGTAGAAGCGGTTGAACAGCACGAGGCCGTCGGCGCCGGCTTCGACCGCCGACCGGGCGAAGCTGCTCATCGACGAGTAGAAGGGGCTGAGCTTGACCGCGAGCGGCAGGGCGACGGCGGCGCGCACGTCCCGGATGAGGGCGAGGTCACGCGCCTCGACCGCCGCGGCGTCATGGTCGGGGTCGGCGGCCACCCGGTAGAGGTTCAACTCGAGCCCATCGGCGCCGGCGTCCTCGAGCAGGCTGGCGTAACGCACCCAGCCGCCGCCGCTGGTGGCGTTGAGGCTCGCGATCACCGGTGCCTCGGTGGTGGCCTTGGCCCGGCCGAGGAGCTCGACGTAGCGGTCGACGGCACTCTGGACGTGCGGGATGGCCGGGAAGTAGTCGAGGGCCTCGGCGAAGTGCCCCGAGCCCTGTTCGAGTGCCTGGGTCAGCTCCAGCTCCTCCTCGAGGATCTCCTCCTCGAAGAGCGAGGGCAGCACGACGGCGCCCGCGCCCGCCTCGTCGATCTGGGCGAGCGAGACCGGGTCGCCCGTGAGGGGGCTGGCCGAGGCGACGACGGGTGACCGCAGCTCGAAGCCGAGGTAGGAGGTGCGCAGGTCGGTCATCGGGATCCTTCCCCGTCGTAGCGGTAGCCGGCATCGGTCGCGACCTCGGGCTCGATCTGCGGGTCGGGCTCGTGGGGGATCGTCCGCTCGATGTCTGCGAGTTGCTCGTAGTAGTGCCACCGTTCGTCGATGTCCGCCTGGGCCAGGGCCTGGAGGTGCTCGGCCTGCTCCGGGTGGGTGCGGGCCAGCACGGCGAAGCGGGTCTCGGTGGCGGCGAACCCGCGTAACGGGATCGACGGGCGCTTCGAGTCGAGCCGGAAGGGGTGGCCACCGTCCTCGGCGCTCGGGTGGTAGCGGTAGAGGGGCCAGTAGCCGCTGCGCACGGCGTCGTGTTGGTGGGTCATGGACTTCGACATGTCGATGCCGTGGGCGATGCACGTGCTGTAGGCGATGAGCAACGACGGCCCCGGCCAGGCCGCCGCCTCGAGGAAGGCCTTGGTGGCCTGTCGGTCGTTGGCCCCCATCGAGATCTGGGCCACGTAGACGTTGCCATACGAGCGGGCGATCGCCCCGAGGTCCTTCTTGCCGCTGGCCTTGCCGGACGCCGCGAACTTCGCCACCGCAGCGCGGGGCGTGGCCTTCGAGGCCTGCCCGCCGGTGTTCGAGTACACCTCGGTGTCCAGCACAAGGATGTTGACGTTGCGGCCCGACGCAAGAACGTGGTCGAGCCCGCCGAAGCCGATGTCGTACGCCCAACCGTCGCCACCGACGATCCACACGCCCTGGTCGGCCAGCGAGTCGATGAGGGCGAGCAGGTGGCGGGCGTCCGGGTCGCCCGCGGTCACGGGCCCGACGAGGGCTGCCTTCGCAACCTCGATACGCCGGCGTTGCGCGCCGATGGCCTGTTCGGTCGACTGGTCGGACCCCAGGAGCTCGGCCGCCAGGTCGTCACCCAGGGTCGTCGCCAGTCGACCGACGAGCACGGCAGCCTGGCCCATCTGCGCTTCGAGGCCGAGGCGCAGGCCGAGACCGAACTCGGCGTTGTCCTCGAAGAGCGAGTTCGTCCACGCGGGCCCGCGTCCGTCTGCGCCCACCGTCCACGGCGTCGTGGGGAGGTTGCCGCCGTAGATCGACGAGCAGCCGGTGGCATTGGCCACCACGATGCGGTCACCGAAGAGCTGGCTGAGCAGCTTCAGGTACGGGGTCTCGCCGCAGCCCGCGCAGGCGCCGGAGAACTCGAACAGGGGCTCGAGCACCTGCGACCCCTTCGCCGTGTCGTGTGGGAGCAGGGACCGGTCGAGGGGCGGGATCGACGAGAAGAACCCCCAGTTGGGCCGCTCGATGTCGCGGTGGTCGACGGCCGAAGCCATGTTGATGGCCTTGTGGCGGACCTCGCTCTTGTCCTTCGCCGGGCAGACATCCACGCACACGCCGCAGCCGGTGCAGTCGTCGGGGGCCACCTGGATCGTGAGCCGGTGGCCCGGGAGGTCCTTGGAGCGGAAGTCCTTCGAGCGGAAGGTGGCGGGGGCGCCCTGCAACGCGTCGGGTGCGAAGACCTTCATGCGGATGGCGGCGTGCGGGCAGACGATGGCGCACTTGGCGCAGTCGATGCAGATCTCGGGGTCCCAGATCGGGATCTCGGTGGCGATGGCCCGCTTCTCGTAGCGGGCGGTGCCGGTGGGGTAGGTGCCGTCGACGGGGAACGCGCTCACCGGGAGCAGGTCACCGTCGCCGGCGAGGAGCCTGGCGGTGACCCGTTGCACGAACGGGGGGGCGTCCCCGGTGATGGTGGCCTCGGGGAGCACGGCGGCCACCGCACCGACCGACGCCGGCACCGGCACCGGTCGCAGCTCGGCGAGCGACTGGTCGACTGCGGCGAAGTTGCGCTCGACCATGGCGCGTCCCCGTCGGCCGTACGTCGACTCGATCGACGCCTTGATGTGGCCGATGGCCTCGTCGGGGGGCAGCACCCCGGCGAGCTGGAAGAAGCAGGGCTGCATGACGGTGTTGATGCGCGTGCCCATGCCGGCGTCACGTGCGACCTGAAAGGCGTCGATCACCCAGAGGTCGATGCCCTTGGCCACGATCTGCTCCTGGATCGAGCGGGGCAGATGCTCCCATGTGTCGTCGGGCGGGAAGGGGCAGTTGAGCAGGAACGTGGCGCCCGGGCGGGCCCGGTCGAGCACCCGCATGCCCTCCAGCAGGCCGAACTGGTGGCAGGCCACGAAGTCGGCGTCCTCGACGAGGTAGGTGGAGGTGATCGGCTCCGGCCCGAACCGCAGGTGCGACACGGTGGACGACCCCGACTTCTTGGAGTCGAACACGAAATAGCCCTGCGCCCACCGGTCGGTGTGCTCGCCGATGATCTTCACCGACGCCTTGGTGGCCCCGACCGTTCCGTCGGACCCGAGGCCGAAGAACAGCGCCTGTACCTCCGCGTCGGGCCGCGACGGCCGGAAGTCGTCATCGACGGGGAGGCTCAGATGCGTCACGTCGTCGACGATGCCGACCGTGAAGTGCGGTCGCGGCCGGTCGAGGGCGAGCTCGTCGAGCACGGCCTTCACGTGCGCCGGGCGCATCTCCTTCGAGGACAGCCCGTAACGGCCACCGATCACCGTGGGGGTGGTCGCGTGGGCAGGCGCCCCACCCTGGCGGTCCTCCGCGAGTGCCGCGACCACGTCGAGGTAGAGCGGTTCGCCGATCGAGCCCGGCTCCTTGGTCCGGTCGAGCACGGCGATCGCCCGGGTCGTGGGGGGGAGGGCGGCGATGAGCTGCGGTGCCGGGAAGGGCCGGTACAGCCGGACCGTGACCATGCCGACGCGCTCTCCGGCGGCGACGAGGGCATCGACGGTCTCGCGGGCGGCACCCGCGGCCGAGCCCATGAGCACGACCACCCGCTCGGCATCGGGCGCACCGTGGTAGTCGACCAGTCCGTAGTGCCGGCCGGTGCGCTCGCCGAGCGCGTCCATGGCCTCCTGCACGGTGGCGGGCACCGCTGCGTGGAAGGGGTTGGACGCTTCGCGTCCCTGGAAGAACACGTCGGGGTTCTGGGCGGTGCCCCGGAGCACCGGGGCATCGGGCGTCAGGGCGCGTGCGCGGAACGCCAGCAGGTCGTCGTCGCCGACGAGGGCCCGGAGGTCGTCCTCGGCCAGCAGTTCGATCGGGTCGATCTGGTGCGAGGTGCGGAAGCCGTCGAAGAAGTGCAGGAACGGCACGCGCGACCGCAGCGTGGCGGTATGGGCAACGAGCGCCAGGTCGTGCGCCTCCTGCACTGAGCCCGAGGCGAGCATCGCCCAGCCCGTGGTGCGGGCGTGCATCACGTCGCTGTGGTCGCCGAAGATCGACAGGGCGTGGGTGGCGACGGTGCGCGCGGCCACGTGGATGACCGCCGGCGTGAGCTCGCCTGCGATCTTGAACATGTTCGGGATCATCAGCAGCAGGCCCTGCGACGCGGTGAACGTGCTGGCGAACGCCCCACGCTGGAGGGCCCCGTGAAGGGCCCCGGCCGCACCGGCCTCGGACTGCATCTCGATCACCTCGGGCACGAGACCCCAGAGGTTGGGTGTGCCGGCAGCCGCCCAGTCGTCGGCCAACTCGCCCATCTTGGTGGCCGGGGTGATGGGGTAGATCGCCATGACCTCGCTGAGCGCGTAGGCGACCCGGGCCGCGGCCTCGTTGCCATCGACACAGGCGCGCCGGCTGGACGTCGTCCGGGAGGAGGTGTTCGTCTGAGTCATTGCGCCCAGCATTCCTCATTCGCCGCGCTCACGGGAGGGCCGAACGTCCCTTGTCGCGGGCGTGGGACCAACGGCCCTTGGCGGCAGGGGTGCCAAGGGTCACACTGTCGTCGTGGCAACCATCGTCGAGCCGTCGTTCGAGCAACACCTGGGAGCGTCGGACGCGGTGCTGTGGGACATCGAGAAGGACCCCGTCCTGCGCTCGACCATCACGGCGATCGCGTTGCTCGACCGGCTCCCCGACTGGGATCGACTCGAGCGGCGCATTCACCACGGCTCGGTCCAGGTGCCCCGGCTTCGCCAACGGGTGATGGTGCCGCCCCTGCGGCTGGGCCCACCGCGGTGGGTCGATGATCCTCGCTTCGACCTCGGCTACCACCTGCGACGGGTGCGCGCGCCCAAGGGCCGGAAGCCCGACGCCATGCGGGCCGCGCTCGACGTTGCCCAGCCCCTGGCCATGGCGCCTTTCGACCGGGCCCGACCGCTCTGGGAGTTCACGCTGGTCGAGGGCCTGGCCGGTGGACGCGCCGCGCTCATCCAGAAGGTGCACCACACCCTCACCGACGGGGTGGGGGGCATCCGGCTCGCCTTGATGCTGCTCGACGACGAGGCCGACACGCCCGAGCCCGAGCCGCTCGTCCCTCGGGCCGTTTCGGCCGGTGACGGGTCTGCGTTCTCGTTGATCACCACCTCGATCGCCGACCGTGCCCGCCTCGCGAACCATGCCGCCTCGTCCATGCCGCGCCTGGCGACGGGGGCGCTGTCGAGCTTCGCCCGGCAACCGGTCGGGTCGGCCCGCGACGCCGTGCGCATGGGTCGGTCGGTGGCCCGTCTCCTGCGACCGGTCACCGATCCCTGCTCGCCGATCATGCGCGAGCGAGGCCTGGCCCGTCGCTTCGAGGCCTTCGAGGTGCCCTTCGAAGGGCTGCGCAACGCCGGCCACGCCGTCGGCGGCAGCGTCAACGACGCGTTCCTTGCCGCGGTGGTGGGCGGACTGGCCGACTACCACCGCCATCACGAGGTCCCGTTGCGCGAACTGCGCTTCACCATGCCGATCAACGTGCGTCACGAGGGTGACCCGCTGGGCGGCAACCGGTTCGTGCCCGCCCGCTTCGCGGTGCCCGCCACGGTGCGGGACCCGGGTGCCCGCATCGGGGTGGTCGGTCGCGTGGCCCACGCCTGGCGCTCGGAGCCGTCGCTCGCGCTCACCGAGCCGATCGCGGCCATGCTCGACCGGCTGCCGGTCAGCCTGACGACCGCCATCTTCGGCGGGATGCTGAAGGGTGTCGACGCCGTGGTCACCAACGTGCCCGGCCTGCCGAGCCGCTGCTACCTGGCCGGCGCAGAGGTGGTGCGCGAGTGGGCGTTCGCCCCGCCGAGCGGCGCTGCTCTGAGCGTGGCGCTGCTGTCGCACGTGGGCATCGGGTGCGTCGGCCTCACCATCGACACGGCTTCGGTGCCCGATCCCGACGTGCTGACGGCGTGCCTGGTCGCGGGTTTCGACGAGGTGTTGGCCGTCGCCGACGGCGGCACGAGCCGGTGACCCGGACCGGACTCCGGACGAACAGCCGGACGAACAGCCGGACGAACAGGAGGACACCATGGATCGCCTGAGCCCGCTCGACGCCGAGTTCCTCCATCTCGAGGACAGCGTCGCCCACATGCACATAGCGGGGCTGTCGGTCTTCGCGGGGCCGGAGCCGACCCTCGATGACCTCACCGGCCTGCTCGAGGCCAAGGTGCACCTCATTCCCGGGTACCGACGGCGCGTCCGGCCGGTGTCGTTCGAGCTCGGTCGGCCGATCTGGGTCGACGACCCCGACTTCGACCTCACGAACCACCTGCACGACCGGGTCCTTCCCGAGCCGGGCGATGACGCGGCGCTGAGCCGTCTCATGGGCGAGCTGATGTCGCAGCCACTCGACCGGGATCGACCACTGTGGGAGACGACGCTCGTCCGGGGACTGGAAGGTGACCGCTGGGCGCTCATCTTCAAGATCCACCACTGCATGGTCGACGGGATCTCAGGCGTCGGCCTGCTGGCGGTCCTGCTCGACCTCGAGCCTGACGTGGCCCTGCCGGAACCCGAGCCGTGGGAGCCCGAGCCCGAACCGTCCGCGGTGGCCCGGGTGGTCGACGCATGGTCGGGCCTCGCGGGAGATGCCCTCGCGCTGGCAGGGCAGCTGCCGCGGACGCTCCGCGACCCGTTGGGTTCCGTGCGGTCGCTCACGCACACGGGCGAGGGCCTGGTGGACTGGGGCCGCCACCTCGGCGCCACCGACCCGCTCTCGATCGAGGGGCAGATCGGGCCCGACCGGAGCTGGGCGCACTCGTCGGCCTCGCTCGACGAGGTGAAGGCGATCGGCAAGGCGCTCGGAGGCACCGTGAACGACGTGGTGTTGGCGGTGGTGAGCGGCGGCTACCGCGCCCTGCTGGCCTCGCGCGGCGAGGACCCCGACACTGCGGTGGTGCGCACCCTGGTCCCCGTCTCGGTGCGGGGCGAGAACGCCCAAGGCGTCTTCGACAACCGGGTGTCGGGGATCCTCTTCGAGCTCCCGGTGCACCTGGGCGACCCGGTCGACCGACTGGGTCGGGTGTGCGAGGGCATGACCGAGTTGAAGGGCTCCCACATGGCCGAGGCGGGTGAAGCGCTGACCACCCTGGGCGCGTTGGCCCCGCCGATGCTGATGGGCACGGCCAGCCGCCTCGGTGCCCGGTTGATGCAGCGGCTGCCGCAGCGGTCGGTGAACACGGTCACCACCAACGTGCCGGGGCCGCAGTTCCCGCTGTTCTGCCTGGGCCGCGAGATGCTCGAGTACCGCCCCTTCGTGCCCATCAGCCACGGGGTGCGGGTGGGCACCGCCATCCTCTCCTACAACGGTCGCCTGGCCTTCGGGGTCACCGGCGACCTCGCCACCGCCCCCGACGTGGGCCTGCTCGCCGACGCCACCGCCGCCGGTGTGGACGAGTTGGCGGCGGTGGTCGCCTGACGACGTGGCTCCGGGAATCGTTGTGGGACCTTCGGCCCTGGGAGGTGCCCGCCACCAAGCAGATCATGAGGCCATGAGGTCAGATCCCGGTCGGCAGAAGACGGCGATCGACGCCGACATCATCCAGCTCTACGACTACGTCGACCGGGCCTTCGAGGAGATCGTGGCGGAGTTCGAGGCCGAGACCGCCCAGGAGCGCTTCGAACGGGCCCTCGAGAAGGTGACCGGCCTGCCGGCCGAGGTGCGTCGCATCCAGAGTGCCGTCGTGAGCAGGCACGTGGCCCGCTTCCCCGTGGCCTGGCGTGCCGGTGAGTTCGAGGGCGTCGCCACCCTCACCACCATCGTCCTGCACGGTGGCAGCCATCCGATCACCGAGTTGCTGGTGCGGGTCAATGCGCCGGGAGCGGCCGAGGCGAGTGGCCTCGGCGAAGAGGGCGCCATCCGCCTGCTCCGGAAGTTCCTGGAGGTCCTCACCGTGGATCTCACCGAACCACCCCGTCGGCACGCCTGACCGACCTGTGCGACGGCGGGCGGGTCGGGCGACGCGGCGAATGACACCCGTGTAACTGTCGGAGGCCTCGGTCAAGCTGTGCTCAGACGGATTCGGCCCTTCACGGAGGGCTGGGAGGAGCATCGATGACCGGTGACGACAGAGACAGGATCGCGTGGCTCATGCATCGAATGGCGCACGGTGACGAGTTGGCGCCGTTCGTGCTGTACGGCGAGTTCGGGGCCCTGTTGGCCGCGGTGATGCGCCGTCATCTGGGTGCGGTGGGAGTGCCGCGGGCGACGCGGGCCGAGGTCGACGGTCTGGTCATCGACGCGTGCCTCGAGCTGGCGTCGTGTGCCGCTGCCTGGCGGGCTGACGGCGGCGCCTTGCCGTGGACGTGGGCGGGCCGGCGGCTTCGTGCGCTGGCGGTCGGCTTCGCCGGCATCCACGCCGACCAGCTCGACCCGGAGACGCTCGACGAGCACTCCTTCGACTCCCGGGCCGCCGACCGAGCGATCCCCGCTCCCGGTGGCGCCGACCCGTCCGCCTACGAGGCACTCGTCGCGCTGGCCGAGGGGAGACCGATGGCCGCGCTGCTGCTCGACGCGCTCGATCGCGTGGGGACGCCGCGCGACCAGCGGATCGTCCTCGAGCTCACGCTGCAGGCCGACCTGGGCGACCCGTCACCGGCGCGGACGGTGGGCGCCGAGCTGGCGGTGGCCCCCGAGGCCGTCCGCAAGGTGGGGTCGAGGATGCGTCGCCGCCTGCGCGACCTGGCCGCCACCGACGAGCGGTTCGCACCGCTGGCCGAGCTCCCCCTCGTGGCCTAGCGCGGTGACGACACCATCGTTGCCGGGCCGGGCAGTCACCGAGGCGCGGTCCCGCCACCCGTCGGCGGGCGGGTGGCGACCCGACTGGTCGCGCCTGATCGAGCGGAGGGCGGCGCGGCGAGAACGAGCGGAGACGCCGGTGGTGGAGCCGCCTCGACCGGCGCAGTCGAGGTGCGGACAGCCGGCCGGAACGTCGGGGGCGCCTTTGGTGGCCGAGGTGTGAGCTGGCAGGATGGCGCCGGTCATGGGCTCTTCGTTGCGCGACATCCCGGGGGCGGGAGGCGGCCGTCGCCGCGACCGGCTCCCGAGCGCAGCCCGCACGCCCCGGGTGCGCCGCTCGGAGCGACGCGCGCAACCGGGACGACCGCCGGCACCGAAACGACAACGCCCCGCTGTCGCCATTGCGGCCAAGGGCCGCCGCCGGTCGTTCGGTCGCCAGGAGCGCCTCGACCGGGTCAACATCGCCATCGCCCTGTCCTTCGTGGCGCTCGCGCTCGTGGGTGCGCTCTGGCTGCGGAGCATCAACCAGGTGTCGGTGACCGCCACCGGCGTCGAGCAGGGGGCCACCATCACGCCACAACAGGCGGTCGGGCTGACCATCGAGCTGAAGGTTTCGCCCACCTCCCGCCTCGACAGCGCCACCCTCTCGTTCGACGGTGAGGACGTCACCGGCGACGTCAACGTCGAGCGGACCGACGGCGGCTTCGCCTGGCATTCGCCACCCGGCCGGGGCCTGGACAACGGCCGCCACACCATTGCCCTCGAGGTGCCCCGCGTCATCCACGGCACCGCCGACTGGCAGCTCACCTTCGGGGTCGAGCCCCCCACCTGAGGAGCTCGGCCCCGCCTCAGGGCTCCGGGACCGCGACCGAGGCCATGTCGTCTGCCAGGGTGCTGAGCAGGAAGTCCGCGGTCGTGGTGCGGGCCCGTGCCTTCGTCTCGGCGTAGGCACCCGTGCGCAGCTCGGCGAGCCGGGCGGCATCGGCGACGGCGGTGGGGAGGACCTCGTCTGGAGTGACCACGACGTCGAGGTAGCCGGCGGCAACCGCGTCGGTGGGGTCGTAGATCCGGGCCTGGATGGTCGCGGGTGTGAACTGCGACGGGGTGAGCCGGTCCCGGGCCAGTTCGACGGCGAAGATCGGCAGCTGCATGCCGATGGCCACCTCGTTGAGCCCGATCTTGAACTCGCCGGCCGCACCGACCCGGGTGTCGCCGACGAGCAGCACCAGCGCGCCCGCCGCCAGCGCGTGCCCGGTGCATGCCACCACGACCGGGAGGGGCAGGAGGTACACCCGCAGGAGCAGCTCGGCGCCGGCGCTCACCAGCCCGCGCATCTCCGCGGTGCCTGCCGTCATGGTCGGCAGGTGGAAGCCCGCGGAGAATCGGCCGTCGCGGCCGGCGATCACGACGGCTCGGGCGTCACGCTCGGCGCGGTCGAGCGCTTCGTGGAGGGCGTCGAGCACTTCGTGCGAGATGGCGTTGGCCTTGCCGTCGTCGAGGCGGATCACCGCCACGTTGCCGTCGAGCTCGTAGGTGACGGGTCCGGGTGTCATGGGTGCAGACGCTACCGGTGGGGCCGGGGTGCGGTCGCCCCAGGGCCCGTGCTCGTGGAAGCCGGATGGCGGTCTCGAGGTCGGGAACGGCTTCGGTGGGCCGGGTGAGGGCACGGTCGATGGTGCCGACAGGCGAGCCCTCGTCGGCGTCCCAGTCGCTGCTGAGCGAGACAGGGGGCCGCTCGCTGAAGGCGAGGACGAATCAGAGGTAGGGCTGCGCCGCCGCCGAATCGTAGAGGGCCGACACCTTGGCGCCGTCGAAACTGCGAACGGCAGCGCGCACGCCGGGGTCGAGCAGGTCGAGGACTCGGAGGGTGCCGTCGCTGCCTCTGGCCACGGACACGACGCGGATGAAGCGGCCGCCGTGGCTGTCGGCGAAGTCGGCGAGGGCGCGGAGCTTGGCCTTGGCATCGGCGAGGTGGTCGCCGTGGGGGTCGACGATCGAGGCAGCGAGGGTGCCGTCGTCTCGGCGGGAGATGACGACGAAGTCGACCTGGAGGCTGGCCCAGCGGCCGGCGTCGTCCTGGTAGGCGATGCGCAGGGCGTTGGGGGTGGCGCGCGACGGGTTGCGGTACCAGGCGACGAACGACGGGCGTTCGGTCTCGGCGGTGATGACCTGGGTCTCCCAGTCGTTGAGCTGGCCGGGGTAGCGGCCGTCGGGGTCGGCGTAGAGGTGGCCGGGGAAGGTGGGCAGGTCGTCGCCGGTGCCGTCCTTGGTGGCGGCCTTCTCGTTGGCGCGGAGCTCGATGGTGACCGCTTCGGGGGCGGTGGTCTGCTCCTGCACCTTGCGGTAGGCGTCGCGGGTGGCGCCGGTGGTGTTCTTGATCTCGACGGCGAAGCGGGCCAGGTGTTCCTGAACGAACTCGGTGGCGGCGGCTTCGATGCTGTCGACCACGCCGTCGAGGCGGAGCAGCGCCGCCACCTGCACACGCAGGTCGAGGCGGTCCTGTGATGTGTCGGCGCCGGCGGCGCGGTGGGCGTAGTAGCCGTTGCCCCCACCCTCTCGGATCGAGTTGATGATCTTGCGGGTGTCCCGGTCGATGTCCCTGCGGTGGGTCTCGATCAGCCGTGAGGTGACCTCGCCGGCCTCTCCCGCCGGGGTGACGCCTTCGCGTCGGACGATTGCGGTGCGTAGGTCGTCGACGGCTTCGGCGACCTCGTCGGCGCGCTCCGCGGCAAGGCCGTCGAGGCGGGCGTTGAGGCGCTTGGCCAGTTGGGCGCCGGCGTCGGGAACCAGCGCGGGGCCGGTGCCGTCGTCGACGAGCAGGCGCACGAGGTGCTTGGCCCGGCGCATGGGGCTGGCGGCGGCGTCGGGGGTGGGGACGCTGGGCAGGGTCTCGACGAAGGTGAACACCTCGCCGTCGAGCTGCGGGTTGCGCTCGAACACCGCCGGCGCCCGGATGACCTGGGGGCCGACGGCGTGTTGGCCGTCGTCGCCGCCCTTGCCCTCGAGCTCGTCCTTGATGGCGGCCAGCGTCTTGGAGTCGAACAGCGGGAGATAGCACGACACCGAGTTCAGGACGTCGTCGGTGGCGACCCGGTGGGCGAGGGGCTGGCGGACCATGCGCCCGATGACCTGGGCGATGTGGGTGGCGTCCTTGGCCGGCCGCTCGGAGTAGAGGACCTCGGCCCGGGGGCAGTCCCAGCCGGTGGAGATGGCCTCCTTGGCCAGCACCACGCGGATGTCGGTGTCGCCCTGGATCGACTCGGCGGGCACCCAGTTGATGGTCCGCCCGCCGAGCAGCACCGGCTCGTGCTCGCCGAAGACGTGGGCGATGGCCTCGGGGGCGAGGTCGGGCCACTCGGCCTCGATCACCGCCACCATCTCGGCCAGCTTGGCTTCGTCGGCCTTGTCGGGCACCTGCACCACCAGCGCCGGGAGCACCTGTGGCTCGTTCTCCGCGGCGGAGTAGGCGGCCCAGCGCTGTTCGAAGCCGAGGGTGCTGCGCACCGCGTCGCGCAGCAGGGTGGTGGAGAAGGTGCCTTTCTCGTCGGGCTGTTCGAGGCCGATCTCGTCCTTCACCAGGCCCGACACCCGCACCTTGTCGATGTCCACCACCACGTGGGGGTAGCCGGTGCGGTCGGGCGTCTCGCCCATGGCGGTGGTGAAGCGGTCGATGGTGGCCGAGATGCCCCACACCGTCGGCACCGGCGGGTTCGACCCGGGCTCGCCGTGGATGAGGCGCTGCACGATGGTCTTGCGGTCGGTGGCGCGCTTCATGCCCCGATGCGCTTCGTCCAAGATGAGGTACAGGGTGGTGGCCTCGGCCCGGACGGTGTTGGCCAGCAGGTCCCAGAACGACACCTGGCGCAGGTTCGTGCCCGACTGCACCAGCCGACTCGACCTCGACAGCTTCTGGACGTTCAGGAAGTACACCCGGTTCGGCCGCAGTGCGCGGTCGAGGTACCCGTCGTCGATCTCCACGAGGGTCTTGGGGGCCAGCAGATCGGAGGCGTCGAGCATCCGGTTGCGGGTCTGGCGGTTCAGCGCCGGGTCGTCGGTGATCCACAGGAAGGTGGCCTGCGGGTCGGGGTCGGTCCCCAGGTCGGCCGAGCCGAACAGCGTCGCCTCGATCGCCGCGGTGGCGATCACCGTCTTGCCCGACCCCGTGATGGCCGACAGCGCGAACGACGACCGGTACCCGTTCGCCCAGTCCCCTCGGGCCCGACGCAGCCGGTCCAGCACCTCGATGGCGGCGGCCCGCTGGTAGTCCATCAGCTCGTAACGCATCAGCCCCCGCCCCCGTCGACGCGGAACGTCGTCAGGTAGTTCTCGTACAGACGCACCACGTCGAGATGGTCGGGCAGCTCCGCCGCGATCCCCGCGAACGTGGCCTGCGAGTCCGTCACCACGAACGCCGCCGTGGCCGACCCGGGCCGCTCATCGACGAACGCCCGCCACCGGTCGGCGTCGAACAAGATGCCGTAGCGGTCCGTCCACTCAAACCGCTTCGGCTCACCGGCCGCGTCCAGGCACTCGTCGATCACCGGTCCCTGCGCCCCCGCCCGCAGCCACAGCAACGGCGCCACACCGGCGAACGCCAGATCCAGCTCGACGTCGTCGGAGTCGAGGTAGGTCAGCTCGACGAACTCGACGTTCTCCTCGAACCCGTCCGCCATGGGGAACTCGTCGGTGAACTTGTAGTCCCCCTTCACCGGCTCGCCGTCGGGCGTCAGCCCCGTGACGGCGGCGGTGATCCTCGGCCGGGTGACGTGCTCGAAGATCCCCAACGCCTCCCACTCAGCATCCCCCGGCCGATGGCCGGCCTTGCGGAGCGCATCGGCCTCCGCGGCCGACACCTCGTTGTTGGTCACCACGATGGACTGCCGGCGCCCCCCGTCCTGCTTGTTGAGGCGGGCGACGGCGTGGGCGGTGGTCCCCGACCCCCCGAAGAAGTCGAGCACGACGGCGTCCGGCTTTTCGGCGACGAAGAAGCGCAGGGCGTCCTCGACGGCGTACAGGGACTTGGGAAACGGAAACTTGCGGCCCGCCATCAGCTCGTTCAGCATCCGTGTCCCGTACTGGGTCGAGTCGTGCCCGGCGACCCGCCACTGAGTGGACGGGACAATTCGCACCGAGTCCGAATCGGAGTCGGCGACGATGATCGAACCGTCTTCTCTTTGGCCGACTATCTCGAACTCCCCATTCAAGACCTTCTGGAACTCCCCACCTTTCAGGGTCGAGATCGTGTAGCCGCGCTCAGTCGAACCGGTTACGCGCACGCGACCCTCATCGATCCGTTCACGAAGGGTCGACGGTTGCGCCTGCCAGTTGCCTTCGGAGCCGTCCTGGCGAATGGGCAGCAGGGCCACCAGACCTTCTCGGTGCGGAGCAACATGCACGTCGAGTGCGAGTGGTTCTCCGACGCTTGCGATCCTCGGACCGTCCGGGTCGATGTAGATCGGGTAGAAGAGCCCCGGTCGGTCGGCTCGAGCAGCGTTGTTGTGCCCTGATCGACGGAGCAGATCCCAACGGATATTGCCGGTGAACGTCCGACCCTTGCGTCCAGCGATCCACTCCCTCGGTAGCTGTACCCGCTGCGGCACCGCCAAGCCGAACATCACGAAATACACGTACTCATCGCTGCGGCCGAAGGAGCCCGATCGTGCCCCACCGGCCGGGTTGATGAGGATACTGATCATCTGGATGCGCCCATCCGGAAACACCTGCTCCAGCAGCATTCCGAGTCGGAGGTACTCCTTCTCGTCGATGGTGACGATCAGGACGGAGGCCGCCGGGTTGAGGAGCTCTCGAGCCCGCAGGAGGCGCCGCTCCATGAAGGCGAGCCACTTGCTGTGGCGGTAGGCGTCGCTGTCGTCGACGTAGTTGTTGTCGTACTTCCAGTCCCGGGCACCGGTGTTGTAGGGGGGGTCGATGTAGATGCAGTCGACCTTGCCGGCGTGGGTGAACTGGAGGGCGCTCAGGACGTGGTGGTTCTCGCCCTTGACCACCACGTGCGCCGGCTTGTCGCCGCCGTGGTCCACCGACCCCAGCCGCCGCAGCCCGGGGTAGATGGGATCGCCGAAGTCGGAGATCACCACGAGGTCCTCGACCAGGTGGGCCTCGACCACCGACTCGGCCCGCTCCTCCAGCGACAACCGCGAGCCGTCGGCGTGGCGCACGGTGCGCACCGCGACACGACCGGATTCGACCCCGAGAACCTCGTAGGTCGGGCTCTTGGGGTCGTCGCGGAGGGCGACGCTTGCGCCGACCCGAACGGGATGCTCGGGCAGGCGCACCCGCTCGGGCAGGTGCGATTCGAACACCAGTCCGAAGCTGCGCTTGGAGCGGAGACGGTCGATGTTGGTGCGCAGGTCGGCACGCAGGGCGGCGTCGTCCACCCGCGCCAAGAGTCCGTCCAGCTCGTCAGCCATCCCGGGAGGACACTACGACAGCGGCGACCCTGGCTCCGTTGGAGCCGTTGAAGGCGGTTTGTCGACCGGGCTTCCTCGGTTCTCTGCCTGGCTCACCACCTCGACCAGCCGGTCGACGCTCGCCTCGAACTCGATCAGGTCGGAAGCGACCGTGCTGGTGATGATCTGGCGGTCGACGTAGAAGTAGCCGTGCGCGATCCGGTTGCGGACGCTCCAGATCGCCGACCAACCGGTGCCGAACTCATCGACTCGCAGTGCCTCGTCCACCGCCGCGACGCTCTCGATCGCCGCCGACAGTCGCATGCACACCGCGTCGAACACGGTGTCGTCATCGAGTTCGCCTCGCTGGAGGTGGCCCCGGAGGCGACGGAGGTGTTCCTTGGCGTTGGTGAGATGCACCGAATCGGGCTGGCTCACAGCGGAACCGCGTCGAGGTCGGCGGTTCCTCGGACTTCGGGCTTCAGGAGTCGGGCGGGCGCAACATCGACCGGCGCACCGATCGTGTCGGCGATCTCCTGTTCCATTCTGGCCATGGTCAGGAGGCCCATGTCCTCGGGGATGTCGACGAGCAGGTCGATGTCGCTGCCCGGTCGATCCTCACCTCGTGCCACGCTGCCGAACACCGCTACGTCGCCGCACCGATACGCGGCGGCGATGCGTTGCACCTCGCTTCGGTGCGAGGCCAACAAGTAGCCGAGCTCACTCGTCGGCACGAACCGGCCCCGGTGGGCCGCGACGACCTGCGAGACGAACGGCTGGCTCACGCGGGCGCTGGTGGCGATGGCTCGCTGTGGTGCGCCGGTTCGGGCGGCCTCGACGATGGACGCTTCGAATCTGGCCCGGGCAAGCCCGGCCACCCCCCGTGCCCGCTCGAGCTGCTCGCGTGCCGCGCCCACCTTTGCCAGCAAGCCGTTCGGTTCGGCAGCCATGACACACCTCCTCGGTGATCCCGGGTCATAAGTAATGTTATCAGCCGGTCCTTCGGCGGTGATCACCCCATCATTCCTGTCACAGGCCCTTCGTAAGATGAACGCATGTTCGATCCGGTTGCCGAGCTCGGGGTAGCGGTGAAAGAGGTGGCCGCCGAGCGCCGTGACGGCTGGTCGCGGCTGGCGCTGTCCGACCGTGTGGCGGGCGTGGCGGCGGAATCCGGGCGGCTCCAGGTGCAGGTGGTGCGGGCGCTGGCCCAGTGGGACGGGGTGGCGGCCTGGGCCGAGGACGGGTTCCTCTCGCCGGTGGGGTGGCTGTGCCAGCACCTCCCGGTGACCGAGGGCGAGGCCCGCTCCCTGGTGAAGGTCGCCGGCCTCTACCGGCGGTACCCGGCGGTGGCCGCCGCGCTCGAGGGCGGCGAGATCGCCATGGCCCACGCCCGCGGGCTTCAGCGGGCCGAGCACGGCCACGAGCAGGCGTTCGACGCGTGCGTCGACGGGCTGGTCGATCTCGCTCGCGACCATCCGCTGCTGAAGGACTTCGCCCAGGTGATGAACGAATGGGCCAAGTTGGTCGACGAGCGTGAACCGGCGGACGACTCGAAGCGGGCCTTCCGGTCATCCGACACCTTCGGAGGCCATGCCCACACCGAGATGTCCGGACCGTCCGACGACGCAGCGATCATGCGGGCCGCCATCGAGGCGCTCGACACGCCGGATGCGCCCGACTGCCCCGAAGGCCCCCGCACCCGGGTCCAGCGCCACTACGACATCGTCATGGACATCTTCCGCCGCCAGTTGGCCGACGCCCTGGGCGCCGATCCCGATTCCACCGGTACGGCCGACGTCGTGCTCGACGCCGACACCGCGGCGGCGCTGATGGCCGACCCCGACGGCGAGCAGGGCGCCCTCGACCTCGATGACGACCCCGACCCGATCGACGACTTCTTCGACCGCCACCGCAACCACGACCACGACCACGAATGTGACCGCCACCCCTCCGGCGGCGACGCTGGCCTCGGCGACGACCATGGTGGTTGCTGCCACGACCGCGTCGCCCATGGCGGACCGCACTGCGAATTGTCCACTGGCGCCCGGGTCACCCTCACGTTCGCCGCCGTGCTGTTGTGCACCGGATGGGTGCGCCGCCTCACCCGCGACCCCATCACCGGCAACATCGTCGACGTGGGCCGTCGCCAACGCCTCTTCTCCCGGGCCCAGCGCCGGGCGCTGGTCTACCGCGATCGCGGCTGCGTGTTCCCCGGCTGCGACCGTGGCCCCAAGTGGTGCGACGGCCACCACCTCAAGCCCTGGGAGGACGGCGGTCTCACCGACCTCATCAATGGGGTCCTCCTCTGTAGACGGCATCACCGCCTGGTGCATAGAGGCTGGCGGCTCGAACGCGACCACCTCACCGGCATCGTCACCGCCACCTCACCCGACGGCCGCACCTTCCACCGCCAGCCCGACAATCCCCTCAGCCCCCACGTCCGATGTTGAAGCTCACCGACTCGCCCAGGGTCAGCCAGCAGGGCTCGGAGCGTGGCGGCGCCCTGCGCCGTGGCGTCCCGCCGGCCGTCACCGCGGCCAAGAGGCCGAAGGCCGAGCCGGACCCACATGGTTGACCTTGAGGGCACGATCTGGTCGGGCAGGCGATGACGACCGCGACCATCGCCAGCGGTATCCATCGTCGGAGGGCGCTACCGATCGCGTTGGGGGTCTTCGTAGACCGTCCGCCCGCCGACGGCGGTGAGCAAGACGTTCGTGTCGCTGATCTGGTCGGGCTCGAGGTCGAACAGGTTCTGGTCCAGGATCACGAAGTCGGCCTGCTTGCCGACCTCGATGGTGCCGGTGCGGTCGTCCTGCCCGAGGGCGTAGGCGGCGTCGATGGTGACGAGGCGGATGGCGGTCTCGAGGTCGGGAACGGCTTCGGTGGGCCGAGTGAGGGCGCGGTCGATGGTGCCGACAGGCGAGAGCTCGTCGGCGTCCCAGTCGCTGCTGAGCGACACGTCCGCGCCAGCGTCCAGCAGAGTGCGGGTGGGGATCAGGTGGTAGGCCCGGTCGCCGATGAGCTCGCTCAGGTAGTCGGCATAGTCGGTGCTGATCGACTCGGTGGCCATCTGGAAGTCGGCGATCACGCCGAGCTCGGCGAAGCGGGACACGTCGGCGGGATCGACCAGGTAGGTGTGGGTGGTGCGGTGCCGGTGCTCGACCGCGTCGGGGTTGGCCGCCACGGCCGCCTCCACCGCGTCGAGGGCCGAGCGGGTGGCTGCGTCGCCGATCACGTGGAAGTGCAGCTGGAATCCGAGGTCGTCGAGGGCGATCGCGTACGTGTCCAGGGTCTGCTGGTCGAAGTAGGCGAACCCGGACGGGTAATTCGGATCGGGCGGCTCGTCGTAGGGGGCGAGCAGGTGGGCGGTGCCGAGGTCGAGGATGCCGTCGAGGTAGATCTTGGCGGTGTTGGTGTGGAGCAGGCTCTCGGGGTCGTTGCTGTACAGGTCGGCGAAGGTGGCGAGCTGTTCGTCCATGGGCTTGTCGGGGTAGAGGTAGAGGGCGTTGAAGGCACGCACGGTGAGCGTGTCCTCGGCGAGCGCCCGCTCCCAGACCGCGGGGAAGCCCTGGGGCCAGTACCCGCCGGCGTCGCTCATCGAGGTCACACCGTTGCGCCCCAGCTCGGCGAGCGAGGTGAGCAGGCCGGCGTAGGCGGTGTCGGGATCGACCGCAGCCACGTCGCGCACCTGGTGCTGGGCGTTCTCGAGGAGCAGGCCCGTGAGCTCGCCGCTCTCTGGGTCTCGGAGGTAGACGCCGCCGGGCGGGTCCTCCGCGTCGGCGGTGATACCGGCCTCTTCGAGGGCGAGGGTGTTGACCCAGACCGCGTGGCCGATGTCGTCGAACACGAGCGCCGGCCGATCCGGGACCACCCGGTCGAGCACGTCGATCGGCGGCTCGTCGGTGTCGCGGAGGTCGAACAGCGAGGCGCCGGCCGCACGGACCCAACTGGTGCCGGGCTGCTCGTCGACGCATCCGGCGAGGGCCTCCTCGTAGGCGGCGAGGGTCTCGTTGGGCTCGAGGAAGCACAGGCCCTCGTTGATGCCGGCCTCGGGCGCGTGGACGTGGGTGTCCTGGAACCCGGGCAGCACCAGGTTGGAGCCGGCGTCGACCTCGGTGGCGTCGGCGCCCGCGGCATTGCGCACGTCCTCTTCGGTCCCCACCGCGATGATCACCCCCTCGGCGTCGAAGGCGAACGCCTCGGCCCGCGTGTGCTGATCGTCCACGGTGTAGACGTCTGCGTTGGTCACGACGGTGATGTCATCGCCCGACGACGCCTCCCCGTCGGGCCGCGCCGGCGTCGCGTCGTCGGCGCATGCGGTGGCGACGAGGCCGAGGCTCACGATCACCGCCAGGGCCGTTCGCCTGGTGCGAGCACCGCGGCTCATCGTCGTCTCCGTGCTCTCGTGTGTGGCGGGGTACTCGCGAAGCTAGTTCCCGACCCCATGGCCGCCGGTCGAGGTACCGGGGGCGCGTCGAATGGGTGAAGATGAGTGGGTGCTATTCACGCCTGCGTCGATCGCCCGTGGTGGGCTGACCCGGTGAGACGAACGCTGCTGCTCGCACTCCTCGTCCTCGTCGGTGCCGGCTGCGGGGTCGAGAACGGGCAACTGGCCTTCCAGCGCACGCCCCGGGGGAGCCACCTCGAGTCGGTGGCCTACCGCGTGGTGCTCCAGCCGAGCGGCGACCTCCGCGTGCGCATGCGGGCCGAGTTCCTGAACGACGAAGGCGGCATGCTCCCCGTCCCCAAGCCGCTGTTGGGCGGGATCGAGGACCTGCGGTTGGACGGGCGGCCGGTGACGGGACAGAGCGACTTCGAGACCGTGAACGTGCCCGTCGAACAACAGGGCGCGGTCGCCACGTTCCTCATCACCGGTGCGGTGAAGGCCGGCACCGACGTCACCGTCATCGACACACCGCTCGTCGCGGAACCCAGCGACGCCAGTCGCCAGGACCCGCCGGTCGACGTGACCGGTGTGCTCGTGCTGCCCGAAGTGGTTGCGGCGTCCGATATCGACTTCCATTGGGTCAACGGGCTCGACGAACGGGTGCGGGAACGGCCGCGGAAGGTGAAGTTCGGCGGTCGGTCACCCATCTGGACCA
The DNA here is from genome assembly GCA_041918615.1 of Acidimicrobiales bacterium. Taxonomy (GTDB): domain Bacteria; phylum Actinomycetota; class Acidimicrobiia; order Acidimicrobiales; family DATDAH01; genus JAEUJM01. The sequence continues at coordinate 46,341 of JAYRVH010000056.1, read as the reverse complement.
CCTCCAGCCTGCTCGTCGGGCTGCCTCCCGGCCTTGCCCCCGGTCTGGCCGGAGCGGGTTTCGGGGCCATCACCACCCGGTCCGCGTTCCAGTCCCAGGTGGCGACGGCCGAGGCCAACAGCCGGTCGCTCGAGTCCACCCTCGACGACCAGGACCTGCAGCAGCGGCTGATCACCTGGATCATCGTCGGGGTGTCCGCGTCGGTCTCGCTGCTGATCTTCGTCCAGTGGTACCGGCTCCAGACGTCGGATCGGCGCGCCCGCGAGCGCTACCAGGCCACGTTCCCCGACCAGCTCGCCGACCCACCCGACACCGTCGACCCGGCGATCGTCGGCTTGTTGCTCACCGATGCCAAGCGCCTCGACCAGGACGCCGTGGCCGGCACCGTGCTCGACCTGGCCCATCGGCGGGTGATCGCCATCGACGGGTACGGGCCCGACCGTTGGGTGCTCCGTGTGCCCGCGGGAGCCGTCGGCGCCACGCCGGCCGAGCAGACGGTGGTCGACGCACTGCGCGCCCAGGCCCCCACCGGCGAGGTGGTCGGGCCGCCGATGTGGGCCGACAAGCGCCCCGGCTGGTGGAAGTCCTACCGTGCGGCCGTCTTCAAACGGGCCAAGGACGAGGGCCTGGTGCGTCGGCGGTTCCGGGTCCTCTACGTGGGGCCGTTCGCAGCAGGCCTGGTGGGCGTCACCTGGCCGCTGTGGGCCGACCTCAGCAGTCTCTGGATCGTTCCGGTCGCCTCGATCGCCCTCGGGCTGGTCTTCGCCCTGCCCCTCGGCGGCGGTTTCGAGCCGACGCTGAAGGGCGTGAGGTCGGTCGGTCACTGGAAGGCGTTCGGCCGCTACACCGAGGCGCAGGGCCACTGGGACGACGTCGGCCCCGCCGGCGTGGTGGTCTGGGGCCCCTACCTCGCCTACGGCACCGTGCTCGGCACCTGCCCGTTCGCGACCGCCCAGCTCGCGCCCCGGGGCGGGCACGAACGGGCCCGTCGCCGCGAGGCCCAGGACCAGGTCGATGCCGAGGAGACCGCCGCCGGTTCCCTGTGAGCCGGCGTGTCGGGTGCTGCACCCGTGGGGCTCGATGGTGCGGCTGGTTCCCGATACGGAAGCTGCCGCGGTGGCCTCAGGCGCGAGCGCGGTCGACCAGGTCGCGGAAGAGGCCGAGGTGCTCGGGCCGGTGGCGCAGCAGCTCGGGGTGCCACTGCACGGCGAGGAAGTGGTCGCAGCCTGCGAGCTCGATGGCCTCGACCACCCCGTCGCCGCTGGTGGCCACCGCCCGGACGCCGTCGCCCAGGCGGTCGACGCCCTGGTGGTGCAGCGAGTTCACTGCGAACTCGCCGTGGCCCACGAGGCCGGCGAGCCGAGAGCCGGCGACGACCTCGACCAGGTGGGCGGTGTCGCTCGCCAGGTGGTCGGCCTCGTGGTCGTCGAGGTCCTGGCCGAGCGTGCCCCCGAAGGCCACGTTGGCGACCTGGAGCCCGCGGCAGATGCCGAGCGTCGGCACCGCACGGTCGACGACCGTGCGCAGCAGCCTGGTGTCGTAGGCGTCCCGGGTCGGGTCGGTGTGCTTGGTGGCCTCGTGCCGGTCGGCGCCGTAGGCCGTTGGCTCCACGTCCCCGCCGCCGGTGAGCACCACCCCGTCGACCAGGTCGAGAAGCTCGTCGAACACCTCGTTCCCGGCCACCGAGTCGTCGCCCAGTGGCAGCAGCACCGGCAGGCCGCCGGCGTCGACGACCGACCGCACGTAGTCGTGCGAGAAGGTGTCGCATCGCTCCGGGAACCCTTCGTACTCCACGTCGCGGGGCCACGACGTGATGCCGATGCGGGGGCGCACGCTCACGGCGTCGAACCTACCCGCGCCCGACCGAGGTGGCGTCAGAGGAGAGAGCCCGCTCAGAGGCACAGCAGGTCGAGCACAGGGGCGTTGTACTCCCTGGCCGAGCCGGGCATCTTGCCCGACTCGATGGTGATGGGCGCCTGGCCGGCGATGTCGACCTGGTACGTGTTGCTCATGGCGCCGATCTTCACGGGCGTCCGGTGCAGGTGCACCTGGTTCCGGTTCCACACGCGGAGGGCGTCCTTCACCTTGATGCTCGTGCCCCTCGGCTTGAAGTCAAAGACATAGACCTGCTCGTCGGTGACCGCGACCACGAAGTTCTGCGGTAGGCCGTCGGCCTTCCCCTTGTCCATCTGGCGCTTCACCACCCCGGCCAGCGGGGACACCTTGCCCAGCCCGAACGACCCCATGGAGCCCGACCGGCTGAAGGTGCCCACGGCGAGCAGCTCACCCCGGACATGGGGGGCGACGGCCATCATCTGCTTCTCGCGGTAGGCGTCGTACTTGTCGACTCGGCTCATCTCGGTCACCGACCTTCGCGGAGGCCGGTGGCGCCGCCGTAGACGAGCGTCGTGCCTGCGGCGCCGCTCAGGTACCCGAGCCAGCGGGCGGCGAAGAAGCCGGTCGTGACCCACGCGACGAGGAACACGCCGCAGAGTGCCAACAGGGCGATGCCGGCGACGAGGGTGGGCCCGGGCTTGTCGTGCCAGGGCACCGTGGCCGTGGGGGTTGGTCTGGTTTCCATGCCCCCAGTGGACCCCGCCGGGTCGGCTCCGTCATGAGTAGGCACTACTCAACTGCCGTTCGCACCCGGTGGGGGACTACTCCCGTGAAGGCCGCCGACGCAGCGGGAAGGGCGATCCCACTGCATTACAGCGTCGGCAGCTTCGTCCGCGCTCTCGATGTGCTGCTGTCGGAGCACCTGCACGACGGCGCCTTCACGAACCGGGTGCATTGGCTCTGACGGTCTGGCCGTTTCGCCCGCCCGGCCCGGGTTGCCTGCGATATCGTCGGATCTGCATCACTCGGGAGTTGCCGCTCCCCTCCAGAACGCTCACCGGATGGGACGGCCCGACCATGTTCGACGAAACCGCACGATTCGAGTTGCATGAAGGGGTCCGGGAGGCGCTCGGTGAGTCACGAGGCGACACCTTGATGAGCATGCTCCCGCCCGTGGGCTGGGCCGACGTGGCGACGAAGCAGGACACTGATGCCTTGCGGGTCGCGACGAAGCAGGACATCGACGCCTTGGGGGTCGCGACGAAGCAGGACATCGACGCCTTGGGGGTCGCGACGAAGCAGGACACTGATGCCTTGCGGGTCGCGACGAAGCAGGACATCGACGCCTTGCGGGTCGCGACGAAGCAGGACATCGACGCCTTGCGGGTCGCGACGAAGCAGGACATCGACGCCTTGCGGCTCGACGTCGAAGCCTTGCGCGTCGCGACGAAGAAGGATCTCGAGGTCCTGCGCCTGTCCTTCGAGAAGAGCATGGCCGACCTCGAGTCCCGGCTGCATCAGGAGATGAACCGCCAGACCTGGTCGATCATCGGCGCCCTCATAGCGATCGCCGCCGTCCTCACGGCCAACAACGTCCTCTGACGCACAGACCGCGCTTTTCGGCCCGACCTCATCGAATGCCCGGGCTGGAACCCGTTGCGAACAGGCGTTCGGTCAGCTGCGGTTGGCCAGGGCGTTGCGGTCGATGCCCCACACCGAACGATCGATCACATCAGAGCGTTCACGGACGGGGGTCCACCGCGGCGGTGAACGCCCAACCCACTGCGAGCCCCACAACAAGCACAAAGAGACCATCGACCGCCGCCAACGGATGGTTCGGCGAAGATGATCGAGCGGCCCATATATCCTCTCTCACCCACAGGGATATACGATGCGCTCATGAGCAAACGACTGGTCGACATCGACGATGAGCTTCTCGAGGCTGCGAAGGCGCTGCTCGGGGCGGCCACGATGAAGGAAGCCGTGAATCGGTCGCTCGAAGCCGTCGTGCTGGCCGACCGCCGTCGGCGGCACGCAGACCGACTCGAGGCCATGCGCGGCCTCGAGCTGGACGATCCCAACGTCATGTCCGGCGCGTGGCGCTGAGCGCGCGGTACCTCGCCGACAAGAGCGCCCTGGCACGGTTCCCGCTGCCTGCGGTGGGCCGTCGACTTCGGCCCCTCATGGAGGAAGGGCTCATCGCCACCTGCGCAGTCGTCGACCTGGAGGTGCTGTACAGCAGCCGCAACCCGGCCGAGTACGAGGCGATCCTCGAGGAGCGCCGCAGCCTCGATGCGGCACCCATCACGCCCGAGGTGATGGACGTGGCCGTCGGTCTCCAACACCAGCTCGCCCGTCGGGGACAACACCGTCTGGCGATCCCCGACCTCGTGATCTCCGCTGCCGCCCGAGCCGCTGGTCTGGTGGTGCTGCACTACGACGCCGACTTCGAGCGCCTTGCCGCCGCCGGTGGCGCCCCGCACGAATGGGTCGTGCCCCAGGGCACGATCTGATGTCACCGGCCCTTGGTAGGTTCGGACGGTGAACGACCCCGAGGTCATCGCCCCGGCCACTCGGTCGCCGAGCGCGCTCTTCGCCAGCTACCTCGACGAGCATGACGAGGCCGATGCCGAGGTGGCGGCCCTGTTCGCCGAGCTGCTCGACGAGGCCACGAGCGTGGAGGAGGACCGATGAGGCCCCTCGAGCTGGAGCTCGAAGGGTTCACGGCGTTCCGCGACCGCACCATCGTCGACTTCCGCGGGGTTGACCTCTTCGCGCTCTCGGGCCCCACCGGCGCCGGAAAGACCAGCGTGATCGACGCCATCACCTTCGCCCTCTACGGTGCGGTGGCGCGCCACCGCGAGCAGCGGCTCACGGCTGAGGTGATCAGTCAGGGTGAGGTCGAGGCGAGGGTGCGGCTCGACTTCACGATCGGGCCCGACACCTACCGCGTGGCCCGAACGGTCCGCGCAACGTCCGAGAGCATCGCCGTCACCCACGAGGCGCGCCTCGAGCGCCTCGGCCCGAACGGCGAGGGCGACGAGTGCCTTGCGGACGGTGCCGACGGTACGAGCGAGTCGGTCAGCACGCTGCTCGGGCTCACGTTCGAGCACTTCAACACCTGCGTCGTGCTGCCCCAGGGCGAGTTCGCCCGCTTCCTGCACGCAGAACCGGCGGTTCGCCAGGGGCTGCTCGTCGAACTCCTGGGCCTCGGCGTCTACGACCGCATCCGCGAGCTGGCCGAGGCGCGGTCGCGTGCCGCGAAGGTCGAGGTCGAGGCGACCGAGCGGCAACTCGCAGATCTGCCCCACGCCACGCCCGAAGCCCGCCGCGACCTCGATCGCCGTCTCGGCCTCCTGGGCAAGTTGACGAGCCGGATAGAAGAGGCGCAGCCCACGCTCGATGGTCTCGAGGCCGATGCCGTGCGGTCACGAGACGAGGCGGCGGGCGCGGCGGCGAGGTCGGCCCTGGTCGCAGGTTTGGCCGTCCCCGCCGATGCGGAAGCGGTGGGCCGCAAGTTGGCCGCAGCGACCCACGAGTGGAACGAGCAGACCGCCCTCGCCGAGGTGGCCGCCCTTGCCCTCGAACAGGCCACGGCGGCCTTCGACGACAGTGTCGACCGGGTCGGCCTCGAAGTCGCCGTTCGTGATCACGACGCCCGCGAGAAGGTCGCGAGCCGCCTGTTGGCCCTCGAGGCCGAGCAGGTGGCGACACGGACCGCGGAGGGCGAGGCCCGAGAAGCGTTGGCCCGTTCGGCCGCCGCGCTCGAGGTGGCGACGCGACAAGACCTGGCGCAGGCTTTGCTCGTCGACCTCGCGGTCGGCGAGCCCTGTCCGGTGTGCGACCAGCAGGTCCTCGCCCTTCCCGAGCACCGCCCGACCGACCTGGCCGGCACCGCCGCGGCACGCGAGCGCGCCGTTGCGGCGTCGGCGGAGGCGAGCGCCGACCATGCCGACAAGATCCGGGCACTCGACAGGACCGAGGTCATCCTGGCCGAGATCCGTGGCCAGTTGGCCGACCTCGACGAGGCGCTGGTGGGTCACCCGCCCATCGCCGTCGCCCGCGCGCAGCTGAGTGCCCACGTCCGGGCCGAGCGCGACCTCGCCAACGCCCGATCGGCCGATGGCGAGGCGCGAGACCGTCAGACCAAGGCGTCTCAGATCCTTGCCGGTCTGCAGCAGAACGAGCGCGACCTCCGTCGTCGCTTCGACGAGCAGCGCGACGCCCTCGCCGCCCTCACGCCACCTGTGGCGGTCGGCGACAGCCTGGCCGACGACTGGCGCGACCTGGTCGCGTGGGCCAGTGGGCAGCATCCCGAACTCGACGATCAGGTCAGCGCCGCGAACGAGCGGGCGCTCGGGGCGGACAAGGAGCGCGCCGAGTTGGTCGAGCGCATCGACGAGTTCTGTCGAGGGGTCGACATCGACCTCGCGGGGCGCGAGCCGTTGGTGGCCGCAGTCGAGGAACGGGCTCGGGTCGAGAGCCGGCTCCGTGCGCTCGACGAGGCGCTGGGTCGGCGCACCACGCTCGAGGCCACCCGTGCCGAGGCCGTGCAGATGGTCCGTGTGGCCGGGTCGCTGGCCACCCACCTGCGGCCCGACCACTTCGAGCGATGGGTCCTCGACGAGGCCCTCGATCGCCTCGTCGCCGCGGCCACCGCCAGGTTGGCGGAGCTGGCCGGCGGGGCGTACTCGCTCGCGGTCGACGAGCATCGCAACTTCGCGGTGATCGACCATGCCAAGTCCGGCGCTGTTCGCTCGGCCCGCACCCTCTCGGGTGGCGAGACGTTCCTCGTGTCGCTCGCCCTCGCGCTGGCGCTCGCCGACCAGATCGCCGGGCTCGCCACGGGCGGCACCGTCGAGCTCGAGTCGCTCTTCCTCGACGAGGGTTTCGCCAGCCTCGACCCCGGCACGCTCGACGCAGTGGCCGCCGCCATCGAGACGCTCGGCGCGCAGGGCCGGATGGTCGGTGTGGTCACCCACGTGCCGGGGCTGGCCGACCGTCTTCCGGTCCGTTTCGAGGTGCGGAAGGGGCCGTCCACGTCCACCATCGATCGGATCGTCGACTGAGGCTTCCCCCGGCAGGGTGGTGGCGACCGTGCGCACCGCTTGTAGCGTCCGACCGATGACCGGCGCAGCGGTGGTGTGCGAGGCGATCGAGCGCAGCTACGGCGACAACCTGGCCGTCGCGGGCGTGGACCTCGCGGTGCAGCACGGCGAGATCTACGGGTTTCTCGGGCCCAATGGCGCCGGGAAGTCGACGCTCGTGAAGGTGCTGTGCACCTTGATCGCGCCGACCGGCGGCTGCGCCAGGGTGCTCGGTCACGACGTGGCCACCGAGGCCGACCAGGTGCGCCTGCGGATCGGTGTGGCGTTGCAGGACGCAGCTCTCGACTTGAAGCAGACAGGCACCGAGCTCCTCAAGCTCCAGGGCCGGCTCTACGGGTTGACCAGGTCCGAGGCCGACCAACGCATGCACGAGGTGAGCGGCCTCATCGACATCGGCTCGGCTCTCGACCGCCCGATCGGCACCTACTCGGGTGGCATGAAGCGCCGTCTCGACCTTGCCGCGGCGCTGATCCACAATCCCGACCTGTTGTTCCTCGACGAGCCGACCACGGGTCTCGACCCGGTCAGCCGACTGGCCGTGTGGGAGGAGGTCCGCCGCCTCAACGACGCGCTCGGCATGACCATCTTCCTCACGACGCAGTACCTCGAGGAGGCCGACGAGCTCGCCGACCGCGTCGGCATCATCGACCACGGGAAGCTGGTGGCCGAGGGCACCCCCACGGCGCTCAAGCGGTCCATCGGCTCCGACGTCATCATCGCCCGAGTCGACGGCGATGCCGCCGCCGCCTGCGGTGCGGTCAAGGTCGTGGTGGGCGTGGAGAAGGCCGAGATCCACGGCGACACGCTCACCATCTCGACCGAGGACGGCCCGGCAACCCTGAGCCCCGTGGCGGTGGCGCTGAACGGCTGCGGCGTGCGGGTCAAGGAGCTCACGCTGCGCACGCCCACGCTCGACGACGTCTTCCTCGAGCTCACCGGCGGCCACATCGGGCAGGGCGAGAGCCTCGAGGAGGCGTCGTGAGCCAGCCGATACGGGCCCGCAGGGCCGGGTTCGCGTCCGACATGGTCGCCGTGGCCGGACGGGCCGTGCGGTCGATCCCCCGCGAGCCCGAATCGGTGATCCCTGCCCTGGTCGTCCCCGTCTTCTTCTTCGTCGTGAACATCGGGTCGCTGCAGGACGTCACCGAGGGGCTCGCTCCCGGCTTCGACTTCAAGGCCTTCCAGCTCCCGGTGGCCATCATCTTCGCAGTCACCGGCGTGTCGCGTGCCTCGACGCTCGTCACCGACATCCAGGACGGCTACTTCGACCGGCTCATCATCACCCCGGTGAGCCGGTCCGCCCTCCTTCTCGGGCTGATGGTGGCGGACTTCGTGCTGGTCGTCGCCCTGTCGATACCGGTGGTTGCGCTCGGCCTCGCGGTCGGGGTGCGCTTCGAGTCCGGGCTCCTCGGCATGGCGGTGTTCATCCTGATGGCCGGCCTCTGGGGGGTGGTGTTCACGGGCTTCCCCTACGCCATCGCCCTCAAGACCGGAAACCCCGCGGCGGTCAACGCCAGCTTCATCCTGTTCTTCCCGTTCGCGTTCCTCACCACGTCGTTCGTGCCCCAGGAGGCTCTCACCGGCTGGCTCTCCACGATCGCCGACTACAACCCCGTCACCTACCTGCTGGCGGGGCTGCGCTCGCTGATCTTCGTCGGCTGGGAGGCCGAGGCCCTCTTGAAGGGCCTCGGTGCGGTCGCGCTGGTGGGTGTGCTGAGCCAGTCGCTGGCGTTGGCGGCCCTCCGCGGCCGGGTCGCCCGCAAGTAGCCCGAGCGCTCAGGCGGCGAACACCTGGGCGCCGAGGAGCACGTCGCGCCCGACGCTGGGGTCGCCCTCGACCCGGTGGGTGATCTCGTCGGGCCCCAGCCGCTGCGCCGCCAGCCGGCAGAAGTCGACGACGTCGGCGACGAAGGTGGCGTCGGGCTCACCCGGCTCGGCGCCCACGGTGAGGGGCTGGAGCCATTCGCCGCCCCCGGCGCCGGTGAGCACCATGCGCACCGTGCGCCCCGAGTCGTCGATGCCGGCAAGGAGCAGACCGAGCGGAAGCGCGCGCACGGCGAGGTTCGACATCAGGCGGAGGCGGTCGGTCGCGGGTGCCTCGACGGCGCGGCCGATGGCCCGTCGGATGTCGTCGGCATGGGTCCAGACCTCGAAGATGCGGGTGCCGATCATCGATCGCACCGAGAGGTCGAGGCCGTGCAAGGTCACCCGCGTCGTCAGGCCATCCTCGCCGAGGGCGGCGAGGTGGGCCAGGTTGGCGTCGACCAGCCGCCGCCATTCGGCAACGGTGTCGGCGGGGTCGTCGCCGGCGTGGGCGGCGACGGTGGGCTCGGTCATTGCTCGGTGGTCGTGCTCGGTGCCCTCGGGTGCGACGAAGGCCACCTGTGGTGGCGGGGGATCAACCCCGAGTCGGTTGGCGACGTAGGCCTCGATGGCCAACAGGTGGGCGACGAGGCCGTGCACGGTGAAGCCGGTGACGGTCGGTGCCGCCCAGTCGGCGGGCGCGAGGGTGCCGAGGAGCGCGCTGAGTTCGTCCATCTGGCCGCGGTACGCGGCAATCGGCCCGCTGCCGCTGCCGCTGCCGCTCCCGCTGCCGCTGCTGGCAGTGCCGGGTGGCCGCCTGGCGAAGGCGGTCGCGAACGTGCGGGCGGCAAGGTCCGCGGGGGGCGCGCCGGCCTCGGTGGCTCCCAGCAGGCTCGCCGCCTCGAGGAGCTCGCCCACCAGCGTGAGCAGGTCGGGGTCGCGGGCCAGGTGCTGTTCGAAGGCGGCGCGCTCGTCGTCGCCGAGGGCATCGAGCACGTAGGCGCCTGACAGCTCGTGGGCTTCGGTGCTGGTCAGTTCCACTGGTTGATCCCTTCGGGGCCGAGGGCGGCGGCAAGCCGCTTGAGGGCGAGGCGCAGACGGGACTTCGCCGTGCCCTCGGGGATGCCGAGCACCTGGGCCACCTCGACGTAGGTCTTGCCCCCGAAGTAGGCGAGCTCGACGGCGTCGCGTTGCTCTGGCGGCAAACTGCGGACGGCGTCGCGGACACGCTGGGCGACGACCATCGACGTGGCGGCCTCGGCGATGTCGGGCGGCGTGTTGCCCGGGAGCGACGCCTGGCTGGCCTCATGGCGGCGAGCGGCGGTCTCGCGGCGCACCCGGTCGACCGCCCGGCGATGGGTGAGGACACCCAGCCACGAACGCATGGTGCCGCGTTCGGGATCGAAGGCGTGTGGCTTCTCCCAGAGGCTGACGAAGACCTCCTGGGTGACGTCTTCGGCCAGGGTGGCGCTGGCGGTCACCCGACGGGCCAAGCCATAGACGAACGACGAGAACTGCTCGTAGATCTCGACCAACGCGGTCTCGTCGCCGGCGACGAGACGCGTGCTCAACCCGGTCTCCCACCCGCCGACCGCGTCCTTGCGTTGCGTCATCGTCGAAACCGTAGTCATCGAGGGCTCTTCGTCTGCGCCCGGCGGCTCGGATCACCCCGGTACCATGGGGACGGTGACCGACACCAGCACCGAGACACACGCGCAGGACCCCGAGGAGGCTGCGGTGGTCCTGGCCGTCTCCGATACGGCGCTTGACCAGGTGCTGTCGCTCCGGGCCGCAGAGGAGGACGCCGAGTCCCTTGGCCTGCGGGTCGAGATCACCGGCACGGCCGGGGTCGAGTTCACCTACGACCTCTCGTTCGACCCCATCGCCGACGCCGACGTCTCGGCCGGCGACTCGGTGGTGCAGCAGGGTGATCTGGCGGTCATCGTGCCTGCTGGGAGCATCGACCGTCTGCGTGGGGCGACGCTCGACCTGCCCCGCAACGGCAGCGATGGCCTCGTCATGCGCAACCCGAACCGACCGAACCCGCTCGCCGGGATCGACCTCGACCTGAGCGGCGACGTGTCCGAGCGCATCGTCCAGTTGCTCGACCAGTCGGTGAACCCGGCGCTGGCGGCTCACGGGGGATACGCCAAGCTCGAGGGCGTCAAGGGCGACGTCGCCTACGTCACCATGGGCGGGGGGTGCCAGGGGTGCGCGGTCAGCGCGGTCACGCTGCGCGAAGGCATCGAGGTGGCCATCCTGGAGGCCATCCCCGAGATCACCAAGGTCGAGGACGCCACCGATCACACCGCGGGCGACAACCCCTTCTACTGATCCGGCGGTTCGTCCGACCGTCACCCCCGATCGACGTGACGGATGTCACTGGCTATGATGATCCCCTCGTCCTCTCCTGGGGGCGACTGGGGGGAGAGGCCCGGGAAGCGCCTTTGCGGCTGCTCCCGGGCCTCGTCGCGCCGTGGTCGCGGACGCTCAGCCCAGCGCGGCGAGCGACCGTCGAACCTCGCCCACGATCCCGTCGGGGTCGAGGCCCAGGTCGGCCAGGATGGCATCGGGTTTGCCGTGGGCCAGGTACGCCGACGGAACACCGAGCACCCGCACGGTCGGCGGATCGGCGCCCAGGGTGCGGTCGGCCACCTGGTCGGCGACCGACGAGCCGATGCCACCGTCGCGCAAGCCGTCCTCCACGGTGACCACGAGACGGTGTGCAGCAGCGTCGTCCAGCAGGATCGGGTCGAGGGGCTTCACCACTCGAGGGTCCCAGACGGTGGCACTGACGCCCTCACCGGCCAGCGCTTCGGACGCGGCCTCGCAGGCCGCCAGCATCTTGCCGACCCCGACGAGGCAGACGGTGGAACCGTCGCCCTCGCGCACCTTCCGCGCCCGCAACCCGTGCCCGACCTCGGCGGGGGTGACGGTCGGCGCCGCGGTCTTCGCCCAGCGGATGGTCACCGGCCCGTCGGTGATGTCGAGGGCGTCGTGCAGCATCACGCCCAGCTCCTGGTAGGACGACGGCGCGAGCACCGTCATGCCGGGAACCTTCGTGCAGAGGACCATGTCGAGGATCCCGTGGTGCGAGGGACCGTCGTCGCCGGTGATGCCGGCGCGATCGAGACAGAAGATCACGGGCATGCCGTGCAGGCCCACGTCGAGGTTCAGCTGGTCGAACGCCCGGCTGAGGAAGGTCGAGTAGATCGCGCACACCGGGCGGAGGCCGCCCATGGCCATGCCCGCCGCCATGGTGACCGCGTGCTGCTCGGCGATGCCCACGTCGATGCACCGGTCACCGAAGCGCTCGCTGAAGGGAAGCAACCCGGTCGAATCAGGCATCGCGGCGGTGATGGCGACCAGCTCGGGATGCTCGTCGGCCTCCTTGATCAAGGCCTCGGTGAAGGCGGCGGTGTAGCTCCCCGGCTTCACCCCGCCGATGTCGTGCATGTGCTTGATGGGGTCGTCCTCGGCCGGGGCGTGGCCCTTGCCCTTCTGGGTGATCACGTGGACCACCACCGGTCCGTCGTCGAGCTCGGCGGCGTTGCGCAGGGCACGTTCGAGGCCTTCGATGTCGTGGCCGTCGAAGGGGCCCGAGTAGCGGACGCCCAGGTTCTCGAAGAAGGCCGGCGGCTCCCACATCTCGCGGACCGCGGCCTTGGTGGCCTCGACGGCCCGCTCGAGGCGCTCGCCCACGATGGGCATGTCGTGCAACAGCCGCTCGACCCGGGCCTGTCGTCGCAGGTAGGACGGGTTGAGGCGCAGACGGGCCAGGCTCTCTCCGAGGCGGGAGACCGTGGGCGCATAGGACCGGCCGTTGTCGTTGAGGATGATGATGACGTTCCGGCCGCTGTGGCCCAGGTTGTTCAGGCCCTCGAAGGCCATGCCGCCGGTCATCGAACCGTCGCCGATCACCGCCACGATCTGGCGGCGCTCGTCACGGTCGACCCCGTCGCCGCGGTCGGGGCCAGGGCCGAGGGTGCCCGAGTCGCGGGCGGTGGCGAGGCCGTGGGCGTAGGACAGGATCGTGGACGCGTGGCTGTTCTCGACCCAGTCGTGCGGCGACTCGCTGCGGCTGGGGTACCCCGACATGCCGCCCGCCTTGCGCAGGGTGGCGAATTCGGCCTGGCGGCCGGTGACGATCTTGTGGACGTAGGCCTGGTGGCCGGTGTCCCACAACAAGATGTCGTGCGGTGAGTCGAACACTCGGTGCAATGCCAGCGTGAGCTCGACCGCTCCGAGGTTCGAACCGAGGTGACCGCTCCCGGCCCGGTCGACGGCCTCGACGATGAACTCGCGGATCTCGGCGGCCAGCGCGTCGAGCCCGTCGTAGGTGAGCGGGCGCAGGTCGGACGGGCCCTGGATGAGTTCGAGCATGCGCACTGAACGCTACACGGGGCTTTCGGCTTCGACGATGGCGGCAGCGTGCCGACGCTCGTTGAAGCGCGTGAGCCGTGAGCCGAGCAGGTAGCCGACCGCGAGGATGAGCGCTCCCCCCGCGGCATCGAGCCAGTAGTGGTTGGCGGTGACCATGATCGCGAACAGGGTGAGCCACGGGTAGGCCGCCACCGCGACCTTCGCCGCCGGCGACTTCACGTGTCGGTACAGCACCAGGAAGCACCAGGAGGACCAGGCGAAGTGCAGGCTGGGCATCGCCGCGAACTGGTTCGAGACCCGTGACATGGCACCGGAGTCGAACGACCAGAGCCCCCCGATGGTGGCGAGCGAGTCGGTGAACCCGTAGTGGGCGCAGGCCCCGAACGGACCACAGCTGTCGAGCAGCCGGGGCGGCATGAGGGGGAAGAGGCTGAACCCGATGAGGGCGAGGCCGGTCGTGAAGGCCAGCGTGTTGCGCCAGAGCTGGTACCGGCCCGGGTACTGGCGGTACGTGTGCACCATGGCGAAGATGGTCACCACGAAGTGGAAGGTGCCGTAGTAGATGTTCCAGAACTGCATGAAGCGGCGATGACCCAGGAAGACCTGCTGGATGCTCTCCTCGTGGAACAGCCCGATGGCGCGCTCCATCGCGATCAGCGCCTTGGCGTTGTTGAAGGCGTGCTCCACCCCCACCGTGGCCGAGCCGAACTTGTTCCGGATGTACGAGTAGACGAAGTAGAAGGCGAGCGCATAGAGGACCTCGCGCCACCAACGGAGGCCGAGCCGGTCTCTGATGGCCTGGGCGGCCGTGCCATCGCTCACGCGGCGACCCGCGCCTGGCGCGTGGCGTTCCTCGGCCCGCCCATGGCGAAGGACGGGGCCCCGGCCAGGCTGGCCACGAGGTTCAGCAGGTACAGCACCAGCCCGAACGCGATGGCCTGCTCATTCGGCACCCCGAGGGGGTGGAGGAAGAGCACGAACGCGCCTTCTCGGATACCGAGGCCCGAGATGCCGATGGGGAGCACCTGCGCGATGAGCACGGCGGGCAGGAAGACGAGGAGGGCGGTGAAGCCGACGTCGTCGGCGATGCCGATCGCGTGCGACGCCATCAGCGCGGCCAGCACCAGGACCAGTTGGTAGGCGAGGCCGGCGACGAGCACGTGGGCTGCGGCCGCCGGGTGGTGCCGCAGGCGGTCGAGGCCCAGGTGGACCGCACCGGCGAACCGGCGCCAACCGTCACGGTCGGCGAAGCGGCCCCCCACGTGCTGGTTGCCGACGGCGACCAGCAACACGACGAGTCCCAGCAGCGTGGCGACGGCCACGGCGACGGCGACATGGGTGGCCGCTCCCAGGTCGCGCAGGCCCGGGTTCAGGACGAAGCCGAACAACGTCATGATCGGGAGCACGACCCAGCCGGTCATCCGCTCGAGCACCACCGACGCGAACGTTCCGGGCGACTCACCGTTCTCACGTGAGAGCCGCGACACCCGCACGACATCGCCTCCGATGGTGCTGGGGAGGGCGTTCGAGACGAACTGGCCGGCGAAGTAGTACGGCACGAGGTGGCGGAGCGGTCCTTCGAGGTCGAGGGCGTGGAGCACCTGCTGCCAGCGCACGGCCGACATCACGATGCTGATGACGGTGAGCAGGGCGGCCCCACCGAGCCAGGCGAAGGTCGCGGGCGACCACTCCGGCACCAGTTCACGCAGGCTGAAGTCGGGTATGCGCGAGAAGAGGAAGCCGAGCATGAGGACGCTCGCCAGTATTCGCACCGGGAGCACCCAGCGTCGTTGAGCCTTCTTGGGGTCCTCTTCCACGTGTCCTCAGCGCCACCGGTCCTCTGCACCACCGGAAAGTAGGGTAAGTGTAGGTGTGGGTCGCCTCGGTCGACCCTCAAGGTCGGTGCCTGGCTGGTCGATCTCGCCCTGACCAGAGGAGGTCCTGATGTCCGCCAGGTTGCGTACGAGTGGTTTGGCCCTGGCCGCGGCCCTGGCCGTGGCCCCCGGCCTGACGGCCTGCGGCGGAGGTGTCGACGACTCCGGCACCGAGGTGCGGGCAGGCGCGGCGTCGGGCGTCACCGACGACTCGACCGCGTCGTTGCTGATTGGGGCGGGGCAGCGGACGAGCGACGCCGAGACCGGTCGATACGAGATGACGATCGCGGGCGGCCCTGGCGAGCCGGCCGACGGCGGGGCCACCGACTTCCGGGCGACCGGCGAGTTCGCCGACGGTGGCGCCCGGGTCCACCTCGCCTTCGACGGGCCGCCGGGGGCCGGGTCGACCGAGCAGACCATCATCGACGGCGTGGCCTACGTGTCCTTCGGGGACACGTGCACGAGCGCCGATCTCTCGGACCTCCTCGGCGACACGGCCGCCACGGGCGCCACCGACCCTTCCGCACTGTTGGACCTGCTCGGGGGTGTGGGCGACGGTGTCACCGAGGAGGGCCGCGAGGACGTGCGGGGGGTGGCCACCACCCACCTCTCCGGCACCTACACCACACGGGACGCCCTCGACGCCGCGATCGGCGACCAGGCCGACACCCTCGAGGACGCGGTCGGCTCCTTCTCCGACGAGATGCTCGATGCGGAGTTGGCCGTGGACGTCTTCGTGGACGACGACGGACTCCTCCGACGCGTCGAGATCGAGACCCCCGGTGGCTCGGCCGCCGGGGCCGAGGTTCCCTCCTCCTTCACCACGATCGACTACTTCGACTTCGGCGCCGACATCGACATCGTGGCTCCGGCGGGCTGCGATGCCCTGCCCACGATCCCCGGCGTCACCGACGGCGTCGAGGGCCTCGGCGGCAGCCTCCCTGATCTCGGTGGCCCCGAACTCGACCAGCAGTTGCAGGATCTGTGCGACCAGGCCGCCGACACCCTCGCCGACCTCCCCGCCGAGGTCCGGTCGCAGGTGGAGGAAGAGATGACCGCCGTGTGTGACGCCGGAGGCACCACCAACTGACGGTGGGGTGGCCTCGTAGACTCCCGGCCAGGACACCGGCAGGGGAGGCAGGTCGTGGACGTTCGCATGATCCAGGTGGGTGAGGTGACCCTCGCGGTCGCCGAATCGGGACGAGGTGGCCACCCGCTGCTCCTACTGCACGGGTTCACGGGCGCCAAGGAGGATTTCACGCCGTGGCTTGACGCGCTGGCGGCGAGCGGGTTCCACGCAGTGGCCCCCGACCATCGGGGGCACGGTGCCAGCGACAAGCCCGACGACGAGGCGGCCTACTCGTTCGACGTGTTCGCCGGCGACACCCTCGCCCTGGCCGACGTGCTGGGCTTCGAGCACTTCCACCTGATCGGCCATTCGATGGGGGGCATGATCGCCCAGCACGTGGTGCTGGCCGCCCACGACCGCGTCGAGTCGTTGGTGCTGATGGACACCGGCCACGGCACCGTCGAGATGGATCCCGAGCTGGTCTCGTGGGGGCTCGACCTCGTGCGGGCCGAGGGCATGGACGCCCTGGCCGACGTGCTCGTGTCGATCGAGGGCCCCCTGTACACCGAGGCGTACCAGCGGCTGATCGACTCGGACCCCGAGCACGAGGCGTACGGCGAGCGCAAGCTCCGCGCGTCGTCCGGCGCCATGTACGCCGCCATGGGCAGTGCCCTCGTCGCCGACCACGACCGTCTCGACGCCGTGGCCTCCTTCGCGATGCCCACGCTGGTGGTGGTGGGCGACGAGGACGCACCCTTCATCGGCCCCTCTGAGCGCCTGGCGGCGGCGATCCCGTCGGCCGAGCTCCACGTGGTGCCGCAGGCCGGCCACTCGCCGCAGTTCGAGAACCCGCCCGCCTGGGAGAAGGCCGTCTTCGGCTTCCTGGAGGCCCAGACCGGCGGGCACCCGGACGGCGTGCCCGAGCCATGAAGGGCCACGGCGGCGACCTCGCCCTCGCCGCGCTCACCCCCTTCGGGGTCGACACCCTCTTCACGCTCTCGGGCGGCCACGTCTTCCCGCTCTACGACGCCGCGGTGAAGACGGGCGTGCGCATCCTGGACGTCCGCCACGAGCAGACCGCCACGTTCGCCGCCGAGGGTGTGGCCAAGCTCACCCGCAAGCCGGGGGTCGCGGTGCTCACTGCCGGCCCTGGTGTCACCAACGGCGTCAGTGCGGTGACGACTGCGAACTTCAACGGGTCGCCGCTCGTGGTGCTCGGTGGGCGCGCGCCCCAGGCCCGGTGGGGGTCCGGCTCGCTGCAGGAGTTCGACCACGTGCCCGTGCTGGCGCCCATCACGAAGCACGCGTCCACCGTCACCGCGACTTCCGCCATGTGCCGCGACGTGCACCATTCCGTCGTCACCGCACTCACCCCCCACCAGGGCCCGGTCTTCCTCGACCTGCCCCTCGACGTGGTGTTCGGCGAGGCCGAGGCCGACGTGCCCGATGCGGTCGGACCGGTGGTCGTCGAGCCCGACGCCGACGAGGTCGCCCGGGCCGCGGCCCTCATCGCAGGTGCAGAGCGCCCCGCGGTCATCGCAGGGAGCGATGTCTACTGGGGTGGAGCGTGGGAGGCGTTGCGCGCGTTCGTCGGGGCGTTGCGTGTGCCCACGTTCCTGAACGGCCTCGGCCGGGGATGCCTCCCAGCCGACCACGAGCTCGCGTTCAGCCGCACCCGCGGTCTGCTCAAGACCGAGGCCGACGTGGTGGTGGTGGTCGGCACGCCGCTCGACTTCCGCCTGTCGTTCGGCTCGTTCGGCGACGCCCAGGTCGTCCACGTCGTCGACACGCCGGCGGGTCGGGCCGGTCACGTGGCGACGGCGGCCTCGCCGGCCGGCGACCTGCCCACGATCCTGTCTGCGTTTGCCGACTGGGCCGGTCCGCGGGCCGACCACGAGCCGTGGATCGGCCGCCTGCGCGACGCCGAGAACGCGGCGCTGACCGCCGACGAGCCGCTGCTGGCGTCCGCCGCCGGCCCGATCAGGCCCACCCGCATCTACGGCGAGCTGCGGTCACGGCTCGACCGCGACGCGGTGGTGGTGTGCGACGGCGGCGACTTCGTCTCGTACGCCGGCAAGTACATCGACTCCTACGAGCCGGGGTGCTGGATGGACCCCGGGCCCTACGGGTGCCTGGGCACCGGGCTCGGCTACGCCATCGCGGCACGGGTCACCCATCCGGGCCGCCAGGTCGTGCTGCTCCTCGGTGACGGGGCATCGGGGTTCTCGCTGATGGACGTCGACACGCTCGTACGCCACCGGCTGCCGGTCGTCATGGTCATGGGCAACAACGGCATCTGGGGGCTCGAGAAGCACCCCATGCAGATGCTCTACGGCTACGACGTGGCCGCCGACCTGCAGCCGGGTTGCCGCTACGACCGGGTCGTGGCCGCTCTCGGCGGTGCCGGCGAGGTGGTCGAACGGGCGGCGGACATCGGCCCGGCATTGGATCGGGCCTTCGCGTCAGGGGTGCCCTACCTGGTGAACGTCCTCACCGATCCGACGGACCAGTACCCCAGGACGTCGAACCTGGGGTAGCGGCGGCGAGCCTCTTCGGCACGGAGCGTGAGAGCCGCGTCGCTGCCGGACCCCGATTCCGCGCTGTTCCGCCCGCGATGCGCCGTTCGAGAGTTCGGATAGGCGCCGGACAGCGGTGGCTCCGGTCAGATGCCTCCGCCGACTCCCGATGGGACACGCCCGCCGTTGTTCGGCCGCCCGTGTGGCCGGCGAGTGCGGTGCCGGTTCGCCTCCCGGCGCCGGAGGTTGGCTGTCAGTGGTGCTCGGTACGTTCGGTGGATGGACGTGTTCGCCCATCTGCCCGAGCGCATCGAGCTCGATCTCGGCGAGGTTGCGGTCCTCTTGGCGGCACTCGACCGGGGAGTCGAAATCGCCACGGATGACGATGTGCGGCTGTTCGATGACGGCGTCGAGATGCTGACGGCCAAGCTCTGGCCCGAGCTCGGCGACCTGTTGGGAGGGGAGTAGCATGAAGGTCGTGGCGTACGAAGGGCTCACCTCGGTGGAGGCCGCTCGGCGGCTCGGCATCACCCCCGAGGAGGTCTATCGCCTGCTCTTCGCCGGCGAGATCGACGGCGGACCGGACGCGCGGGGCCACGTGCGCTTCCCCGAAGCCGAGATCGAGCGCATCGCGGCAGAGAAGCTCCCCGCTTCATGACCGTCCTCGCTGTCATCACGTAGGTCCGGTGTACGGACTTCGATGCTGCGTTCCTGGTCGAGCTGACGCTGATCCAGGTCTGCATCGGCGAGAACGAGATGGTCCTCGGCTTCACCGATGAGCGCCATCCGTCTGGCATCGTGACCGCGGACGTTGTCGTCGGCCACCGAAGCGAGACGGTGCGTCAGGTCGACGCCAGAACGGCAGGAACCGGGCTCCTCACCTTCCCGGGGCGGCCGACAACTGCGGCGGTGGGGCACTGATGGCGCCCTGCACCCGGACTTCGGGGACGAGTGCATCGAGATCTTCGACGTCTGGCAGCACGACGAGAGCTCTGTGATCGAGGCGGCCGACCAGACGGTGGTCGTCTGAGCGACTGGGGCGATGGATCAATCGCTACGGGGTCGAGGAACCTCCGGGAATCAGGCGCCGGCGGCCTTCTCCATGAAGCGCTCGAGATCGACGATCACGCGGGTGATCTTGCCGGCGGCCACCAGGCCGCGGGCATCGTTGACGGACACCGTGAAGGTGACCCGCCGGCCGGCGAAGCTCTCGAGCGTGGACTCGCAGACCACGGACTGGCCAACGGGTGTGGGCGCGAGGTGGTCGAGTTGGATGCGCATGCCGACGGTCGTGCATCCCTCCGGGAGGTGCCCTTGCACCGCCTTCACCGACGTCTCCTCGCACAGCGCCACGACGCGTGGGGTGGCGAGAACGGCCACGTTGCCCGAGCCGATGGCGATGGCCGTGTCGGCGTCCGTGACGGTGAGCTCGACCTCGGCGGAGAGTCCGGGATGCAGAGGCACGCCGGTACGATAAGCACCCATTTGCCGGTGGGCCAACACCCGATCGACGCCCTCGAACCCGGCCGACCATCACCGGAGGCTCCAGCGTGCTCGATCAGGCAGTAATCCAGCGGACGATCGGGGCCGCGCTCCGCACGGGCGGCGACTTCGCCGAGATCTTCGTGGAGGACAAGCGCTCGTCGTCGGCGGTTCTCGATGACGGCAAGGTCGAAGAGCTCACGTCCGGTCGTGACCGGGGCGCCGGCATCCGGGTGGTCGTGGGTGAGACCACGGGTTTCGCGCACACCGCCGACCTCTCCGAGGAGGGACTGCGTACGGCGGCCGAGGCGGCAGCGGCAGCGGCCCGCGGCGGCACCGGTGGCACCCGCATCGTCGACCTCACCCGCCACACGGCCCCTCGCCCCAACGAGGTGGCCATTGCGCCCGCCGATGTGGCCAAGGCCACCAAGGTCGAGCTGCTCACCCGGGCCGACCAGGTGGCACGCGAGCAGGGGTCGGCCATCACCCAGGTGATGGCCCGCTACGGCGACAGCCACCGAAAGATCCTGGTGGCCAACAGCGACGGCCTGCTCACCGGCGACGACCAGGTGAAGACGCTCTTTTCCGTGTCGTGCGTGGCGGTGGGCGACACGGGCATGCAGACGGGGCGCGAGAGCGTCGGCCACACCGTCGGCTTCGAGCTGTTCGACCAGTACGACGTGGAAGACCTCGCCCGGCGCGCCGCCGAGCGGGCACTCACGAAGCTCAACGCCCGGCCGGCCCCCAGCGGCACCCTGCCGGTGGTGATCGGCAGGGGCGGCGGCGGGGTGCTGTTCCACGAGGCCTGCGGCCACGGGCTCGAGGCCGATCTGGTGGCCAAGAGCGCGTCGGCGTTTGCGGGCAAGCAGGGCGAGCTTGTCGCCAGCCCGCTCATCACCCTGGTCGACGACGGCACCATCGCCGGCGAGTGGGGCTGCTTCGCCATCGACGACGAGGGCCGGCCCGCCCAACGCAACACCCTCATCGAGGACGGCGTGCTCACCGACTACATGTGGGACTTCCTGCGGGCCCGCAAAGAGGGCCGTGCGAGCTCCGGCAACGGTCGGCGCCAGAGCTACCAGCACCTGCCCATGGTGCGGATGACCAACACGGTGATCACCAACGGCGACACCGATCCGGCCGACATCATCAGCTCCACCGACTCGGGCGTCTACGTGGCCCAGCTCGGCGGTGGCCAGGTGAACACCGCCACGGGTGACTTCGTGTTCGGGATGACCGAGGCCTATCTCATCGAGAACGGTGAGGTGACGGACCCGATCCGTGAGGGCAACCTCATCGGCAACGGGCCCGAAGTGCTCACCAGGGTCGACGCGCTCGGCAATGACTTCGCCATGGGTTCGCCCGGCATGTGCGGCAAGGACGGCCAGGGCGTGCCGGTCGGTGACGGTGTCCCCACCCTTCGGGTGACCGCCCTGACTGTCGGCGGCACCGCGGCATGAGGCCGAGGATCGAGGCCGGGGCCCGAGCGGCCCGGCGAAGCCAGGAGCGGGGAACATGAGGCCGAGGATCGAGGCCGGGGCCCGAGCGGCCCGGCGAAGCCAGGAGCGGGGAACATGAGGCCGAGGACCGAGGCCGGGGCCCGAGCGGCCCGGCGAAGCCAGGAGCGGGGGACATGAGGCCGAGGATCGAGGCCGGGGCCCGAGTGGCCCGGCGAAGTCAGGAGCGGGGAACATGAGCAGCTCGCCTGACCTGCTCGACGTGGGCGACCGGGTCGTGGCCCTCGCCCGCGAGGGCGAGCAGGTCGAGGCCGTGGTCGTGCACTCGCGCGACACCGAGGTGCGTGTCTACGAGGGCGAGATCGAGTCGTTGGCGTCTGCCGAGACCCAGGGCGTCGGCGTTCGGGTGGTGGTCGACGGCCGTCAGGGGTTCGCCTACGCCGGCACCCTCGACGGCGAGGTGCTGGCCGAGACCCTCGCCGAGGCGCGTGACAACGCGGCCTTTGCCACGCGCGACGAGTTCAACGGCCTCGCCGGGCCCGACGGTGTGGACGGCGCCGAGCTCGACCTGTTCCGACCGGGCCTCGGCGCCGTGCCCACCGACGCCAAGGTCGAAATGGCCGTAGAGCTCGAGCGGGCGGTGAAGGCCGCCGACCCCCGGATCACCGGTGTCGAGTCGGCCGAGTACGTGGACTCGCTGGCGGACGCCGCGGTGGTCACGAGCACCGGCATTCGCACCAGCGGCCGTGAGACGGCCTGCTACGTGGCCGCCTACGTCCTCGCCGAGGAGGCGGGCGACACCCAGACCGGGTTCGGCTTCTCGGTCGGACGCGAGCCCGGTGACCTCGACGTGGGCAGGGCCGCGGCCGACGCCGCCGATCGGGCCACCCGCATGCTGGGCGCCACCAAGCCCGGCAGCGGGCGGGTCGCCGTGATCCTCGATCCGTATGTCACCGCCCAGTTCCTCGCCATCCTGGGCTCCACGCTCAGCGGCGAGGCGGTGTTGAAGGGCCGCTCGCTCTTCGCCGACCGGATCGGCGACGCGGTCGCCGCCCCGCCGTTCACCCTCGTGGACGACCCCACCGAGCAGCGCGCGTTCACGGCCACCCAGACCGACGGCGAGGGCCTGGCCACCCGTCGCAACACCCTCATCGAGGGCGGCACGCTCCGCCAGTTCGTGCACAACACCTACACCGGGCGCCGATCGGGCACGGCGTCCACGGGCTCGGCCATCCGTGGTGGCTTCAAGGCCACGCCCGGCGCCGGGTGCCAGGCCGTGAGCCTGCTTCCCGGCGATCAATCGCAGGACGAGTTGATCGCCCGGGTCGGCGACGGGTTCCTGGTGCAGACGGTGTCGGGCCTCCACTCGGGGGTCAACCCGGTCAGCGGCGACTTCTCCACCGGTGCCGAGGCCCTCCGGATCGTCGATGGGTCCGTTGGCGAGCCGCTGCGCGAGTTCACCATCGCATCCACGATCCAGAAGATGCTCCACGACGTGGTCGCCGTGGGCAACGACCTCGAATGGCTGCCCATGAGCGCCGCCGGGGTCAGCCTGGTGATCGCCGACGTCACCATCTCGGGCGCGTGACCGGAGGGCTCCTGGCCCTCGCTGAGCGGGTGGTGGCGCAGGCCCGGCACGGCGAGCAACTCGAGTGCTACGTGGCCCGGAGCAGCGGCACGTCGGTGAAGGCCTACCGGGGCGAGGTCGAGTCGCTCACCCAGGCCGATGCCTTCGGGTTGGGCATCCGGGTGATCGTCGACCACCGTCAGGGCTTCGCCCACGCCGGCTCGCATGCCCCCGACGTGATCGCCGACACGTTGGCCGAGGCACGCGACAACGCGGTGTTCGGCGCTCCCGACGAGTGCAACGGCCTCGCCGCGCCCGACGGCGTGGTCGTGGTCGAACAGGACCTGTGGCACCCGGCGCTGCTCGAGGTCTCCACCGCCCAGAAGGTCGAGCTCGCCATCGAGCTGGAACGGCTCGTCCTGGGGGTGGACCCGCGGGTCGGGTCGGTTCGTGCCGCCGGCTATGGCGACTCGTCGGGAGAGGCCGCCGTGGCCACGAGCACGGGCATCGCCGTCGAAGGGCGCAGCACCTACTGCAGCGCGTCGGTGTCGGCCCTCGCGACCGAGGGCGACGAGACGCAGATCGGGGGCGGGGTCGACGTGGGTCGCGAGCCCGGCGACCTCGACCTGTCGAAGGTCGCGGCCGACGCCGTCGAGCGTGCCACGAGGATGCTCGGTGCCTCGCCGGCCCCGTCGCAGCGCCTCACGGTGGTGTTCGAGCCCCGCATTGCCGCCACCCTTTTGGCGCTGGTGGGCGGCACCCTCACCGGTGAGCGGGTGCTGAAGGGACGATCACCCTTCGCCGACCGTGTCGGTGAAGCCATCGCGTCACCCGTGCTCACCCTCGTCGACGACCCCACCGACCCCCGGTCGATGGCTGCCGACAGCCACGACGGTGAGGGACTGGCCTGCCGCCGGAACCCCCTCATCGTCGACGGTGTGCTCGACCGCTTCCTGCACAACAGCTACACCGGACGGCGGGCCGCCCGGGCGTCCACCGGCTCGGCCGTGCGTGGTTCTCGCAGCACCCCCGGCGTGGGGTGCCAGGCGCTCGCCGTGCTGCCTGGGGACCAGTCGCTCGACGAGCTCGTGGCCGGCGTCGACCGCGGCCTGCTCGTGCAGTCAATGAGCGGCATCCACTCGGGGGTCAACCCGGTGAGCGGCGACTTCTCGGTGGGCGCCGAGGGCCTGATGATCCGAGACGGGGCCAAGGCCGAGCCGGTGCGTGAGGTCACCCTCGCCTCCACCCTCCAGCGCCTGCTGCTGGGGGTGTCGGCGGTGGGTGCCGACCTCGAGTGGTTACCAGGCGGCACCGGGAGCGCCACCCTCGTGATCGACGACGTGTCCCTTGGTGGCCGTTGAGCGAGCGTCGTCCGAGGCCTCGCCGGACCGGTGCCGCTGTCCGTCAGCCCGAGGTCGAGAGCGCGAGGGTGATGGTGGCCTGCGTGAGTGCGGTGGCGACCAGCGGGGCCTCGGCGTCCCGGACCGCAACCGTGACGGTCTCGTCGCTCACGTCGACGACCTTGGCATCGCTCGCGACGACCCGGGTGGACCCGTCGCCGTCCGGAGGCTGCACGCCCCCCGTCTGGCCGCTGCCCTCGACCGGCGTGCCGGCGGCGGGGGTGGGGGCGGTGGGTGTGGGGGCGGTGGGTGTAGGGGCGGTGGCGAAGCCCGCCGTCGCCAGCACGTCGACCAGGTCGCCGACCGCCACTCGGAGCCCGCCGGTGCCCGTGGGCACGGCCATGGCGAGGGTGCCGCGCGGCAGGAGCGCGGCAATGCCCCGGAGGCCTTCGGGGGCGAGGCGTTGGGCCAGAAGCGCCTCACCGGGATAGAGCGGCGACAGCACGGTCTGGCCGACGGGCGGGGAGGACAGCGCGCCGTCGGGCACGAAGGCACGCGGCACCCGCACGAGTCGGACGCTACCGGCGACCACCTCGTCACCCGCCCCGAGGGCACGGTTCGCGACCACCACCGGTCGGAGCCCGCCGTAGCGCGCCGAGGCGTGCTCGGCGCGGGCGGTGAGGCCCCCGATCACCGTCGCGGTGGTGAGGGCGACGAGCGCGGATACGAGCCAGTAGAGGATGGGGCGACGGCGCAGCGCGAGCCGGGAGAGCAACAGGGACTGGTGGCGCATGAGCGCCTCCTCACGGTGGGACCGACGTGAGGGGGAAGTCCGCCCAGCATAGGAGGGGTCCCAGCGGTCGAGGGTCCTGGTGCCGACTCCGTGATGGCGTCGGGAGCTGCCACACTTTCGGACTTGTCGGATTCACGCGAGCCGTACGCCACCAACTCCGATCGGCAGCCGGCCCCGCCTTCCGACGGATCGTGGCGACGGGAGGTCCTCCACAACGCCCTGGTCATCCTCGGCCTGTCCGGCATGGCGATCACGCAACCCCTCCTGGACCTCTTCGGCAAGAACGCCGAGTACTTCGTCGTCGGGCGCCTGACGCGCACCGAGATCATCGCGGTCGGTCTGGTCGCCGCCTTCGCCGTGCCGGCGGTCCTGATCCTCGTGGAGCTCGCGCTCTACCGGTTCCGGCGCACGGCCGGGGTGGTGTTCCATGGCGCTGCAGTCGCGCTCCTGGGTGCGGCATTCGGTGGTGGCATCGCCCGTCACCTGACTGCCCAATCCAGCGTCGTCACGGGCCTTCTCATGGTCCTGAGCGGCGCGCTCGTGCTGTGGGGCGCGCTCCGTGTGCCGAGTGCGAACCTGGTCATGCGGTACCTGGCGGTCACCCCCGTGCTGTTCCTCGCCGTCTTCCTGTTGTCGTCGGCGTCGTCCCGCCTCGTCCTCTTCGAGCGGGAAGCAACCGCGGCCGGGGGCGTGCGGGTGGGGACCCCCGCTCCCATCGTGATCCTGCAGATGGACGAGCTCCCCCTCGCCTCACTCCTGACGACGGACGGCCGAGTCAACCGCGACCGCTTTCCGAACTTCGCGCGGCTGGCTGACGGGTCCACCTGGTACCGCAACGCGCTCTCGGTCTCAGGCGACACCACCCAGAGCGTGCCGTCGGTCGTCACCGGCCTCATCCCGAGGCAGGGGGCGCTGCCCACTTCGGCCGACTACCCCGAGAGCCTCTTCACCCTGTTGGGGGGCCTCTACGCGGAGGACGTGCTGGAACCGATCACCGACCTGTGCCCGCCCAGTGTCTGCGAGGAGGCACAAACCGGGACGACGAGCACCGAGCGGGTCCGGACCGCGCTCGGTGATGCGGCCGTGGTGTACGGGCATCTCGTCCTTCCCGAAGATCTCCGTGCGAGCCTGCCGCGTGTCAACGATTCCTGGGGTGGCTTCCTGACCGGAGCCGCCGAGCCGCCGGCTGGCAGGTCGAGTGGATCGCCAGGACAGAGCAGTGGGGGTGACCCGTTCGCGCAGTGGGGTGAGGCCAGCCCGGAGGAACAGACGCCGCAGGGTCAGGCGGGCAGCCTCGGGCGCTGGATCGCACGGATCGGGACGGACCGGGCCCCGCACCTGTCCTACGCGCACACCGTTCTGCCCCACCAACCCTGGGTCATGACGCCGGCCGGTGGCCATCACTCGGATGCCGGACCGATACCCGGTCTCGATGCCGACGGTCTCTGGAGCGCGGACGAGTTCGCGGTCCGCCAGGGCCAGCAACGGCACCTGCTCCAGGTCGGCTTCATCGACACCTTGCTCGGTCGGATGATGGACCAACTGCAGCAGACCGGCATCTGGGAGGACGCGGTGGTGGTCGTGGTGGCCGATCATGGGGTGGCGTTCACCCCGGGGCGCAACGACCGAGTGGCGGGGGCCGAGGAGACCCTGCACGAGATCTACAACGTGCCGCTGTTCATCAAGTATCCGGGCCAGCGAGCCGGTCGCCTCGATGAGGGCGACGCCCGCCTCATCGACGTGATGCCGACCATCGTGGATGCGCTCGACGTGAGCGTGTCCTGGCAGTTCGACGGACGGTCACTGCTCCCGTCCGACGGCGTCTCAGCGGACGACTCATCGGCCGGTCCTGAGGTCCCGTCCGGTGTTCCCGTGGGCTTCGCCGGTGTTCAGGCGGTCATCGAGCGGAACAGACAGCGGTTCCCCTACGGGGACGACTGGGCGGGCGTCGCGGCGGTGGGGCCGTACGGCGACCTGGTCGGTCGTCCGGTGAGCGAGTTGGCCGTCGTCGGCGCGAGCCCGATGACCTACGTGACGTACCGCCCGGTGTCGGCCCGTGACGTCACCCCCGTGCTCCAGGTCGGCACCATCGATCTGGCGGGCCAGGCCGCGCCCGACGTCGCCCTCATGGCCGTCAACGGTGTGGTGGCGGGCATCGCAGGTGGATTCTCCTGCCATGACGGCGTGTGCGACTATTCGGGCCTGCTCGACGAGGGCCGGCTCGACCCGGGCGGCGACAACCGGATGGAGCTCCTCGTGCCGTCCGTGCTTGGTGGCCGCCGCTTTCAGATGGTGACGCCGGAGGGCTGAGTCGGCGCTTCGCCGACCGGTCAGAGCGTGCTCACGGGCCTATGGGGCGAGGGGGGGTGGGGGCTCGGGCTCGATGCCGTTGGGGCCCGCCGCACAGGCGCAGCCGAGCTCGGTGGGCACCTTGGCGATGGCGTCGAACAGCAGCGCCCGCACGCGCTCGAGGTTGTCGTCGAAGAACTTGAAGATCTGCTCCTGGGTGACCGGCTCGATGCCCTCGACGCCCTCGAGGCCGGTGTCGTAGTCGGTGATCAACGCGACCGCGGCGTAGCAGAGCCCGAGCTCTCGGGCGAGCGCCGCCTCGGGGTACTGGGTCATGTTGATGACTTCCCAGCCCGCGGCCCGGTACCAGCGCGACTCGGCCTTGGTGGCGAACCGGG
Organism: Acidimicrobiales bacterium; assembly: GCA_041918615.1. Classification (GTDB taxonomy): domain Bacteria; phylum Actinomycetota; class Acidimicrobiia; order Acidimicrobiales; family DATDAH01; genus JAEUJM01. The sequence goes on along the minus strand of JAYRVH010000056.1, from coordinate 18,426 downwards.
GGCCCTGGATCACCACGACCGTGCCGCCGTCGTGCACGGTGATGCCCTGCGACCGCGCCGTCTCGAGAGTCACCGCACCGAGCTCGGGGCAGTAGGGGTCGGCCATCGAGACGTGGTTGGCGGTCGGCCCTTCGAAGAAGGTGTCGGCCCGCCCGCTGGTGCGGTCGACGAACTGGTCGCAGATCACGAACTCGCCGGGGTGGATGTGGGGTTGGAGCGAACCGGAGGCGCACGGGGCGAGGATTCGGGTGACGCCGAGCGACCGCATCGCCCACAGGTTGGCGCGGTAGTTGATGCGGTGGGGCGGGTACTGGTGATTGGTGCCGTGGCGGGCGAGGAAGGCGACCCGGCGATCGCCGATCGAGCCCAGGTGGAACGGTGCCGACGGTCGCCCGTACGGCGTGTCGATCTCGATCTCGGTGATGTCGGTGAGGAATGAATAGAAGCCGGAGCCCCCGAACACCCCGATCTCGGCCTGGCGGTCTGTGTCGGTCACGGCCGACACGTTAGGACTTGTCGCCGCTCTTGGCCGGGGACGATGCCGTCTTCTTCTCGGACGACTTCTCCGAGCGGGTCGACGCCGACTTGTCCGCCTTGGCGTCGGCCTTCTTCTCGGTCGCCGTGTCGGCCTTGGTCGACGAGGAGTCGCCAGCGCCCGACGACGACTCTCCCGACGCATCGGAGGACGAGCCGTTCGCGATCGTGGACTTGGTGGAGCCACGGCTGTCGTTCTTGTAGAAGCCGCTGCCCTTGAACGAGATGCCCGGAGCAGCGAACACCTTGCGCAGCGACCCCTTGCAGGAGGGGCACTTCGTGAGTGCGTCGTCGGTGAACGACTGAACGACCTCGAGCTCCTCGTCGCAGTCTCGACAGCGGTATTGGTAGGTGGGCATGCGTCGGCCTCCGCCGCGGTTAGCACTCGGACGTTGCGAGTGCCAGCGTACCCGATGGTGCCGTCGCTCGAACCGGTCGGTGGCCCGGCCCGGTGGCCCCGCCCGCGCCGGCCCTACGCTGGGCCGGTGGATCCGGCGGCGCTTCTCGTGGTGCCCGCGTGCCTGGTGGGCACCTTTCCCACCGGGCTGCTGGTGGGTCGGCGGTCCGGGCACGATCCGACCGCCGAGGGCTCGCGGAACCCGGGCGCCACCAACGTCTACCGCGTGGCCGGCCGGGGTGCCGGGGTCGCGGTGCTCGTCGGCGACTTGGCCAAGGGGGCGGTGCCGACGCTCGTGGGCCTGGCGGTCGGCGGCCGCGCCCTGGGCCTGGCGTGCGGGGTGGCCGCGGTGCTCGGTCACATTGCGCCGGTCACCCGCCGGTTCCGGGGTGGGAAGGGGGTGGCCACGGCGGCGGGCATGTCCCTCGTGCTCTATCCCCGGGCGAGCCTGGTCATCGGCGTTCTGTTCGCGTTGACCGCCTTGGCCACCCGGCGGGTGTCGGTGGCATCGCTCGCCATGGCGGTCGTCTTCCCCCTGCTCGTGGCTGCGGCCGGCCACCCGTGGTGGGAGGTCGCCGGTGCCGCGGGCGTCTCACTGTGCGTGATCGCGCGCCATCATGAGAACATCGCCCGCCTCCTCCGCCACCAGGAGCCGGCGTTCACATCCCCCCGTCTGTCCAGGAGAGAGCCATGACCACCCCGATGGGCACCGTGCGCAAGGCCGTCATCCCCGCGGCAGGCCTCGGCACCCGCTTCCTCCCGGCGACCAAGGCCCAGCCCAAGGAGATGCTGCCGATCATCGACCGGCCGGCCATCCAGTACGTGGTCGAGGAAGCGGTGCGAGCCGGCATCGACGACATCTTGATCATCACGGGCCGCGGGAAGCGCTCCCTCGAGGATCACTTCGACCGCAACTTCGAGCTCGAGTACTACCTGGCACAGAAGGGCAAGACCGACGACCTGGCCGACATCCGCGAGCTGGCGGACCTGGCCGACATCCACTACGTGCGCCAGGGCGAGCCGCTCGGCCTCGGGCACGCGGTCGGGGTGGCCCGCAAGCACGTCGGCGACAACCCGTTCGTGGTGTTGTTGGGCGACGACATCATGGACGAGCGGTCCCGGGTGCTCGAAGGGATGATCGGGGTGTACGAGTCCCGCCGGCGGTCGGTGGTGGCCCTGAAGGAGTTCCCGATCGACGAGATCTCCTCCTACGGCTGCGCTCGCCCCAACCCCGTCGACGGCGAGCCCGGGCTGGTGCAGATCCTCGACATCGTCGAGAAGCCGAAGCCCGAGGCCGCGCCTTCGAACCTGGCGGTGATGGGGCGCTACGTGTTCACGCCCGCGATCTTCGACTGCCTCGACCGGGTCACACCCGGGGTGGGCGGCGAGATCCAGCTCACCGACGCCATCGCCCTGCTCCTCGCCGAGCAGGACGTCTACGGGTACGTGTTCGACGAGGGCCGATACGACATCGGCCAGAAGCTCGACTACCTGCGGGCGACGGTCGAGATCGCGATCGACCGCGACGACCTCGGGCCCGCCTTCCGCGAGTTCCTCGCCGACCTCGTCGAGCGCAAGAAGATCGTGTAGCAGTGCTCTCGCTCGACGAGGCCCGGGGCTACGTGCTGGCGGGGTGTGCGGCCGGTCACCCGAAGGCCATCCCGGTCGCCGAGGCCCTCGGCCTGGTGACGTCGGTCGACATCGACGGCGACGAGGCGGTGCCGCCGTTCGACAACACGGCCATGGACGGCTTCGCGGTCCGGTCGGCCGACACGGTCGATGCGGGCGCCGGGTCACCGGCGCGGCTCCGGATCGTGGGGACGCTGGCCGCAGGCGCCTCACCGGGGCGCCCGGTCGGACCGGGCGAGGCGATCCGGATCATGACCGGCGCACCGATGCCGCAGGGCGCCGACGCCGTGGTGATGGTCGAGCGCACCTCGGTCGAGGGCGACGAGGTGTCGGTGCTGGTGGCGGTCGAGCGGGGCAACCACGTGCGCCGCGCCGGTGACGACCTCCGGGCCGGTCAGCGGGTCTTCGACGCCGGGACGGTGCTCACGCCGGCCCACCTGGGGGTCCTGGCCAGCGTGGGCGTCCGGCGGGTGCCGGTGCACCCCCGGCCCCGCGTCGGGGTGTTGTCGACGGGCGACGAGCTGGTGGACGGCCCCGAGCCGCTCGCGCCGGGCCAGATCCGGGACTCCAACCGGGCCATGTTGCTCGCCCTGGTCGCGCGGGCCGACGCCGTGCCGGTCGACCTCGGCCGCATCCCCGACGACGAGGCCGCGATCACCGACGCCATCGAGGCGGGCGCGGCGTCCTGCGATGCGCTGATCTCGAGCGGCGGCGTGAGCATGGGCGACTTCGACCTCGTGAAGGTCGTGCTCGACCATCTGGGGGCCATGGCGTGGATGCAGGTGGCCATCAAGCCCGCCAAGCCGCTGGCGTTCGGCACGGTGGGCACCACTCCCGTCTTCGGCCTGCCGGGCAACCCGGTGTCCTCGCTGGTCTCGTTCGAGCTGTTCGCCCGCCCCGGGTTGCGCCAGATGATGGGCCACCCGATGCTCGACCGCCTCCGCGTGCGGGCAGTCACCGACGACGGCCTCGTGCGCCGCCCTGACGGCAAGACCCACTTCGCCAGGGTGGCGGCTGCGTACGGGCCCGGCGACGCCTTCCACGTCCGGTCGACGGGCGCGCAGGGGTCGCACCAGCTCGCCGCCACGGCCGCAGCCAACGCGCTGGCGGTGCTCCCCGACGGTGACGGCGTCCGGCCCGGCGGTGACGTCGAGATCATGCTGCTGGGTGGCGTCGATACGCTCACCGGATGACCCCGCTGGTCGATTCGTACGGGCGCGTGCACCGCGACCTCCGGATCTCGGTCACCGACCGCTGCAACTTCCGTTGCACCTACTGCATGCCCGAGGAGGGCATGGTCTGGCAGCCGCGGGACGAGCTCCTCACCTTCGAGGAGATCGAGCGGGTGGCCCGTGTGCTGGTCGGGCACCACGGCTTCGACAGCATCCGCCTCACCGGCGGCGAGCCGACCGTGCGGGCCCACCTCCCCGTGCTGGTGGCCAAGCTCGCCGCCCTCGACGTGGACCTCGCCCTGACCACCAACGGGGCATCGCTCGCCCTCCTGGCCGATGACCTGGTCGCGGCGGGGCTCGGGCGCATCAACATCTCACTCGACTCGCTCCGTCCCGACCGCTTCGAGGCGCTCACGCGCCGTGACGAGCTGGCCAGGGTCGTCGAGGGCATCGACGCCGCGGTGGCGTCGGGCCTCGACCCGGTGAAGGTGAACGTGGTGATGATCCGGGGCGTCAACGACGACGAGGCGGTCGACTTCGCCACCTTCGGCCGCGAGCACGGGGTCACCGTGCGCTTCATCGAGTTCATGCCGCTCGACGCCGGCCGGGGCTGGACCAGCGACCAGGTCGTCTCCCAGGCCGAGATCGTCGAGGCCATCGGAGCGGTCTACCCCCTCGCTCCCCTGGCGCGGGGCAGCCAGCCCGCCGAGCGGTTCCGCTACGCGGACGGGGCAGGAGAGATCGGTGTCATCGCCAGCGTCACCGAGCCCTTCTGCGGGTCGTGCGACCGCGTCCGGCTCACCGCCGACGGCCAGTTGCGCAACTGCCTGTTCGCCGTCGACGAGTTCGACCTACGCGGCGTGCTGCGGTCGGGAGGCTCCGACCACGACCTCGCACGGGTGGTCGCGGACGCCGTGGGGGCCAAGTGGGCGGGCCACGCCATCAACCAGGTGCACTTCATCCGCCCCCGTCGATCGATGTCGCAGATCGGCGGTTAGGCAGGCTCAGGAAGGGTCGGCTTCGGCGCGTCGGTAGCTGCCCGAACGGCCGCCCGTCTTCTCCCAGAGCGCGATGTCGCCGATCACCATGGCCTTGTCGGCCGACTTGCACATGTCGTAGATGGTGAGTGCGGCCACCGAGCACGCGGTGAGCGCCTCCATCTCGACGCCCGTCCGATCGACGGTCTCGACGTGGGCCTCGACCTCGATGTAGTTGTCGCCGATCTGGAAGTTGACGAGCACCGCGCTCACCAGGAGGGGATGGCAGAGGGGGATGAGGTCGGGTGCCCGCTTGGCCGCCTGGATGCCGGCGACCCGGGCCACCGAGAGGACGTCGCCCTTGCCGATGGCGCCCTTGGCGACCAGCGAGGTGGTCTCGGGCGTCATGTACACCCGGCCGCGGGCGACGGCGCGTCGGTGGGTCTGGTCCTTCGGCGTGACGTCGATCATCCGCGCTCGACCCAGCGGATCCAGATGCGTGAGGCCACCTTCAGGCATGGGCGGAGTGTAGTGGTCGCCGGCTGTCCCACGACCTGGCGGTCGTCGGCAGCGAGGGGGATGCGTCGGCGGACATGACGCGTTTGTTAGCGTTCGCGTGGGTTTCGTAGTAGAAACGTAACGTCCGTTGCTCCACCGACGCGGTGGGTTTGATCGTTCGGGCGAGTGAAGCAGTCAGGCCCTGCCCCCTCCTCAAGGTGTGAATACTCGTTGACTCCCATCGTGCTCTTGGTCTTGGTCGTGATGTGGGTGGCCGTTCTCCTGCCGCCCTACCTGCGCAACCGCGGCGGTAGCAGTTCCGGCAGTTCGATGAATTCGTTCCGGCGGAAGCTCGACACCCTCGAGCGGGCGACTCCGTTCTCGGGGGCCAATGGGCACGTCTCTCCCTACCTGCCGACGGGCAGCAGTCAGATCAACGGACCCCAGCCGCTCGACGGCCCGCTGCCCGCCGGGTCGCGTCACCCGCTCACCCGCGGTGGGCCCCGACTCGTACCGCTCGGTCGCGACGGGCTGCCCGTCACTGCGCCGTTCGACGCCGGGCGAGGCCCTGACCCCGACGCCGCGTACCTGCTCGCACCCGCCGCCGACACCCCACGTGCGCCGACGCTCGATCGTGGCCGTGACGGGGCCCCGCCGGCGGTGGTGGCCAGCCGGATCGCCCGGAAGCGTCGGCGTGACATCCTCCACACGCTGCTCGCCGCCTGTGGCATCACCTTGGTCTTGGGACTCGGCCTCGGTACCCCCGTGCTGATGCTCCACCTGCTCTGCGACGTCGCGCTCGGTGCCTATGTGTTCCTGCTGGTGAGCATGCAGAAGAGCCGGGCCGAGCGTGAGATCAAGGTGGCCTTCCTGCCCCACCAGAACAGCGACGCCGAACCGACGCGTCTGCTCGAGGACGGCGGCGGGTTCCAGCCCGGCGACCTGCTCCGCCGCTCCGCCAACTAGTGCCGCCAACTAGTGCCGGCAGCGCCCGGCGGGTGAGGGCGCGACGCCGTGCGCGCCGTGGGGCGAAGTAGCCTCTTGAGTGCGTTGGCGGTTGTTCTACCGAGGGCGAAACACTGGGAGTCTTGATGCACCGCATGAGTTGCAGGCCATGAGGAGAGGGTGGATCGCCGGAGCGCTGGTGGTCACCGGAGCGCTGGTGGTCCTCAGCACCGCGTTCGCGAATGCCCAGGGTGACGACACTCCGAGGGGCACCGACCCGCTCTCCGCGGACGAGGTGCAGGCCGCAAGGGACGCGGCCCTCGCCGACGAGGGGGCTTCCACCGAGTCGCTCGGCGCGAACGGCCTACCCGACCGGGTCGTGCTGATGGTGGAGCGCCACGAGGAGGCCAAGACCCAGGACGGCGCCGAGCGCCGGCGGGCAGATGTCTACGAGTACTCGTACCCCGACAACACGCTCACGCGGTCGGTGATCGATCTCGAGAGCGGGCAGGTCGACGACACGAACTCGTCGCAGGGCACGCAGCTGCCGCTCGTCCAGGTCGAGGCCGATCGTGCCGTCGAGGTGTTGTTCGCCGACCAGGCCTTCGCCGACCGGCTGGCGTCGGAGTTCGAGGCCGCCTCGGGAAGGGCACTCGGCGACCCGAGCGCCGACCTCCAGATCGAGCCGATCACGTTCCGGGCCGACTCGATGCCCGTCGTCGCCCAGGGCAACGCCGCCGCCTGCGGGGTCGACCGGTGCGCACAGTTCCTGATCCAGACCACTGATCACGTGCTGATCAACTTGTTCCCGCTCGTCAACCTGTCCAGGGGCGAGCTCATCGCCACCGACAGCGTGTTCCAGGGGTGATGGCCGTGCCGCAGACCAAAGCAACCCACCCCGGCCGTCGCCGCCGAACGGTCGTTGTCGCTGCGTTGGGCCTCCTGGGGATGGTTGCCGCGCTCGTGCCCGCCCTCACGGCTCCTGCGGGAGCGGCCGACCCGGCCGCGTGTTCACGCGCCTTCCAGATCGATCAGACGCTGGCGACCGGTGGCAGATGGCAGATGTGCTGGGAGATGCGTCCGCTCGAAGGTGTGGTGCTTCACGACGTCACCTACACCCCGCCTGGCGGCACGGCCGTCCTGGTGCTCGGGGCGGCCAACCTCGCCCAGATCCACGTTCCCTACGACGACGGCGCGTTCCGGTTCCACGACGAGTCCGACTTCGGGATCGGCAACAACATCAACGACCTGCAGCCGGGCGACTGCCCCGGCCCCGGCAGCACCCGGTTGCTGCTCGGCAGCACGCACGTGCTCTGCCAGCAGGTGAAGGCGAACGGGTACGCCTACAAGGACTACGCCCAGCAGACCCAGGGGTCGTCGCTCAGCCTGTTCAGCGTCGCTCACATCGGCAGCTACAACTACGTCATCGCCTGGAACTTCGATGACGACGGCACCATCCGTCCCGAGGTCGGGGCCACCGGATCGCTCCAGCGCTACGGCGGTGGCCGCACCACCGGCTGGGATGTCGGCCAAGGCCGGTATGCGGTCGCGCACCTCCACAACTACTACTGGCGCCTCGACTTCGACATCAACGGCGCCGACGGCGACCGCGTCCAGGAGCTGGCGGCGCAGATCAGCAGCGATCGTCTCCAGTACACCAACACGCGAGCGTCGTTCTTCAACGAGGTCGCCCGAAGGGTGCTGCCCGGAGGCTTCCGGTCGTGGCGGGTCCGTGACCGCACGGCCACCAATGCCGACGGGCACTCGATCTCCTACGAGGTGGTCCCCAACAACAACAACGTCTTCCGGGGCTCATCCACCTTCGAGCCGTTCACCCAGAACGAGTTCTACGTCACCCGGAACAACAGCTGTGAGCGCTTCGCGTCGCACAACCCGACCCTCGACGGGGCGTGCGGGGACAACCTGGCGGACTTCGCCAACGGCGAGAGCACGAGCAGCTCGGACCTGGTGGTCTGGTACGGCACCTCGTTCCACCACCTGCCCCGCGACGAGGACGAGAACCACATGGACGTCCACTGGAGCGGTTTTTCGATCGTGCCACGGGACCTCACCGCCACCTATCCGATCCCGTAGCCGAGCGGGAACGACCGTTCAGTACTGCATGAACACCTGCACGGTGAACACGCGGCTCCCCCGCCAGGCCACACCGGTCCCCATGTAGTTCCAGCGGGGGTCGAGGATGTTCTCGCGGTGGCCCGGCGAGTTCATGTAGGCGGTGTGCACCTGGGCGATCGAGCCGCCGTAGCCCACGTTTTCGCCGAGCGCCCGCCAGTTGTACGAGATGCCATCGGGCAGGTGCGAGTGCGCCAGCGAGTTCAGGCGCGCCAGGTGCTCGGCCCAGGCCTGCGCCTTGACGTCGAGCTGCTGGTTGTCGTTCAGGACGCTGCGCCCGTACTGCACCCGCGTCTGGTTGACCAGCGACGCCACCTGGGTCTGTTCGGACGAACGGCACGCAGTCAGGCCCATGCTCATCACGGCGATCAGGAGAGCGGCACCTCCCAGCCGGACGATCGTCGATCGATGCTTCGTTTCTCCCAGTCGCATGATTCTGCAACGGCCGTTCGGGCCACGGGCTTTAGTGGCTTCCGGCCCCGGATCGGGTGCAAGGACCCGTGCCTCGCTCCGCTACGCTGAACCTTCCCTCGGGGGTGTAGCTCAGTTGGCTAGAGCGCTACGTTCGCAACGTAGAGGCCGGCGGTTCGAGTCCGCTCACCTCCACTCGCTGTTGTGGAAATCACAACGATTCGCCGCATCACCCCTGGTCGGAGGCAGGGTTTGAAGCACGAGACGAAGGTTCTTGGGGCCAGATCGGCACCACAGGGCAGTTGTCACCCGGTCGTACAGCAGTCCCCTGGTTGCTTCGGATTCCGTGGCGTCGGACAACTCGTGACGTTCATCACCGTGGGGTACGGCGACCCCGTACCGCGATGGGTCGGTCCGTCGCCGTCACGCTCATGATCGGTGGTGTTGGCCTGCTCGCCGGTTTGCTCGCCGAGTTCCTGACCGAGTCCGACGACACGGACATCGATCTGGCGGACAGCACGGACGCCTCCGCAGTGAGGACCGACGACCGAGTGCTGCAGGAGCTCCTTGCGCTCCGCGCCGAGCTCCGCCCTGCCCTCTCGCGGGCGGCGCCGGCAGCAACTGAGCGGAAGCGACGCTCCGGTCAGCGGTGCGATCGGCTGGACGGGGCGCGCTGCGGGCTCAAATCCTGTTGATCGAGGTCAGCGGCGGGCGAGGCTGTCGATGAGGAGGCGGAGGCCCAGGTGGAACTGGTCCTTGCTCACGATTTCGATCGGGTTGGGTTGGACAGCCGCGGTGTGCGGGAACACATCGGCGGGGAGCAGTTCGTAGGCCTTGTCGAGCTCGGCTTTGGTCAACTCGGGCTCGCCCATGCGCGGCACCTCGAGGGCGACGAAGCCGAGCGTCCACACGAGGACCACGTTCAGGGCACGATCTGCGTCGGCCGGCTCGAAGCCGCCAGCCAGCAGGACGCCGAAGGCGTACTCGCCGATGCCGATGGCCGCGAGCCCAAGGTTGGGGCGGTTGACGATGAGCCCGGTGATTGCCGGGTGGTCGATCATCGTCGCTCGGATGTTGGTGGCGAGCGCCGTGAGCCCGGCCTGCCAATCGAGGGACGGGTCCGGGATCGGGACCGACGCGACCGCTTCGTCCATGACCCCGTCGAGCAGGTCGTCCTTGTCCTTGACGTGGCGGTAGAGGGCGTTCGGGACCACGCCGAGTCGGTTCGCGAGGTTGCGCATCGTGAGGGCGTCGAGGCCCTCTGCGTCCAGCAGCGCAAAGGCTTCACGGACGAGCAGGTCTCGGTTCAGGTGCTTGTGGAACGTCGATCCGGAGGCCATGGCGACACGGTAGCGCGAGAAGTGCTTGACATGTGTACGTCGTACACTTATCTTTCATGTGGACAACGTACACATCGGGGAGATGTTCACATGAAGCAGCAAGGATTCGATTGGAAGGGGTACGGAAGGTGGGTGGGAACCTTCATCGGGTTCCCCCTCGCCGGGGTGACCGCCCGGGTGGTCGCCGGCAACATCGACTCGGCGTCCGCCGCAGCTATCGGCGGGCTCGCCGGCGGTGCGGTGCTCGGCGCCGTCCAGGTCGGCATCGCCGGCATCGACTCGGGAGACCGGGCCCGCTGGATCGGCGGCACCGCCGTCGGCCTGGCGGTTGGCCTCACCGCTGGTGTCTCCAGCGTCGGCTTCGACACCGACACCGCCAGCCTCATCGCCATGGGTGCCGTCAGCGGCGCCGTCGTCGGCCTCGCCCAGGCGATGTCCGTGCCGATGGGCCTCCGCGACCGGGTTCTCTGGGCCCTCGCCACGCCGGTCCTGTGGGTCGGCGGATGGGCGATCACCTCGCAGGTGATCGTCGACGCCGAACGGCAGCACGCCGTGTTCGGCGCGTCCGGTGCGCTGGCCGTGAGCCTCGTCGCCGGTGTCCTGTACGCCCTGCGGGAGCGCAGCGTCGCGGCCACCTCGGCCGCCGCCTCCGTGCCCGCCACGAGCGATCGGATGGCTGCGTGATGAAGCGCTTCGCGAACTTCGTGGTGCGCCGCCGGCGCGCCGTCATCGTGTTCTGGGTCGGTCTCCTCCTGGTGACCGCCGCCATTGGTAGCTCGGCGTTCTCGGTTCTCTCGACCGACTTCGGCGCCGGCACCACAACCGAGTCCGGGCGGGTCGCCCAGGAACTCGACGACATGGCCGAGACCGGCGGCAAGCTGGCCATCGTGGCCGACGGCATCGACACCGATTCGCCCGAGGTCCAGGCCGCGGTCACCGAGGGACTGGCGCCGATCGCACAGCTCGATGGGGTCATCAGCGTGATCGACCCCTGGTCCACCGGCATCGACGAGCTGAAGGCAACGGACGGTCGAGCCGCCCTCGTGGTGGTGACGCTGTCCGGGGACCTCGACGACGAGGAGCAGGCAGCCGTCGCCACCAAGGTGGAGGACCTGGCACATGAGGTCGACGCCGGGGAGATCCTCGTCGGTGGCGACGTGCTGGTCAGCGAGACCTTCGCCGAGGCTTCCGAGGCGGACCTGCTGCGCGGCGAAGCCATCGCCCTGCCCATCGCCATCATCATGATGGTGGTCCTGCTCGGTGGTCTGACCGCCGCCGGCATGCCCCTGCTGGTTGCCATCGGTGGCGTGTTCACCACCCTGGCCGTGCTGGTCGGCGCCACCTACTTCGGCGACGTCTCGATCTTCTCGGTCAACGTGGTCAACATGCTGGGCATCGGCCTGGGCATCGACTATGGCCTCCTCATGGTCAACCGGTTCCGCGAGGAACGCGGTCACGGGTTCGAGCTCCACCAGGCCGTCGTCAACACCGTTGCCTCGGCGGGTACCACCGTGGTGTTCTCCGCTCTCACGGTGGCGGTCGCCATGTCGGGGCTGTTCGTGTTCGGCGTGCCGCTGCTCACCTCGTTCGGCATCGCCGGACTCTCGGTGGTGCTGATGTCCATGTTCGCCGCCGTCACCCTCCTGCCGGCCACCCTGGCCTCGGTCGGTGGGCGCATCAAGCCGTCGCTTCCGGTCGCTGAGACCGAGGGTCGCTTCTACCGGCTCACCCGCTGGGTGCAGGCCCGGCCGGTGATCGTCGGTGGCGCCGCGGCAATGGTGCTGGTACTGCTCGCCATCCCGTTCCTCAGCGCACGGTTCGAGAACGGCGACGCCCGCACGCTGCCCCGGTCCTCTGAGGTGCGGGCGACCGCACTGCTGCTGGCCGACCGGTTCCCTGCTCGGGGCGCCGATCCGGTCACCGTCCTCGCGGCGGCCGACGCGGAGGACCCTGCGTTAACCGCCTGGCTCGGCGACGTGGCCGTCAGCACCGGCGTGGTTGGTCACTCGGTCCGCGAAGGCACCCCGGCCGGGACCACCGTGGTGGACCTGGTGGCGGCGGGCACGTCGCAGGGGGCTGCCGCCACGGCCCTCGTCGACCAGATCCGCTCGGCCGACACCGACTTCGACATCGAAGTTGGCGGCCCGGCCGCCGAGCTCCTCGACGTGAAGGCCAAGCTCAGCGCACGACTGCCCTACGCGGCACTCATGGTCTGCCTGGCCACGCTGGTCCTGCTGTTCCTCATGACCGGCTCGATCATCGTGCCCATCAAGGCCGTGCTCATGAACATCCTCAGCCTCGGCGCCAGCTTCGGGGCCATGGTCTGGATCTTCCAGGAGGGGCACCTGTCCGGCCCGCTCGGATTCACCTCCGTCGGGGCGCTCGACCTCTGGATGCCAGTGCTGATCTTGATCTTCGCCTTCGGCCTCTCCATGGACTACGAGGTCTTCCTCCTGTCCAGGATCAAGGAGGTGCACGACGAGACTGGCGACAATGACCTCGCCGTCGCCGTCGGCCTCCAACGGTCGGGGCGGATCATCACCTCGGCCGCCGCCCTCATCGTGGTGGTGTTCGCCGGATTCGCCGCCGGCGAGGTCCTGGCCATAAAGCAACTGGGTGTCGGCCTGGCGATCGCCGTCATCGTCGACGCCACCCTCGTCCGCACCCTGCTCGTGCCGGCCACCATGAAGCTCCTCGGCGAGCGCAACTGGTGGGCGCCCGCTCCCCTGCGGAAGTTCCACGACCGCTACGGGCTCCACGAGGCACCCTCGGCGCCGTCCGCTCACGTGATCGACGTGACCGAGGCTCCGTCCTCGACCGACACCAGCGCTTCGGCCGACGCCCACGGCGCCGACGACGAACTGGTCGCGGCGGGCGACCGATGAGTCGACACGTGGTGTTCGGCGTCGGCCAGGTGGGAAGCCAGGTGGTGACCCAATTGGTCGACGCCGGCGAGGAGGTGATCGCCGTCAGCCGAAGCGGAGCCGTGTCGTTCGACGGGGCCACCAACGTGGCGGGCGACGCCACCGACCCGACGTTCACCGTGGGCGTCTGCGACGGAGCCGACACCATCTACTTCTGCCTCGACGCCCCCGACTACGACCGGTGGCCCGAGCAGTTCCCGCCGCTCCAGAGCGGTGTGCTCGCCGGCGCTAGGGCATGCGGGCCGACCACCCGCCTCGTGGTCCTCGAGAACCTCTACGGCTACGGCCCTGTCGGCGGGGCACCGCTCACCGAAGACCTGCCCCTGGCCGCCACCTCGGCGAAGGCCCGCACCCGGGTCGCCATGACCGCGGAACTCCTGGCCGTCCATTCGGCCGGCGAGGTCGACGTGGTGATCGGCCGAGGCAGCGACTACTTCGGCCCCGGCTGCAGCCACAGCGCCCTCGGCGAGCTCGTGTTCAACACCGCCGTCACCGGCAAGACCGCCCAGGTCATGGGCGACATCGACACCCGGCACAGCTACTCGTACACCCCCGACGTGGCCCGGGCGCTCATCGCCCTCGGCTCCGCGGGCACCGATGTGACCGGCCAGGTCTGGCATCTCCCCGTTGCAGATGCGTGGACGACGAGGCGGATCATCGCCCGCGTGTACGGCCTGGCCGGTCGCAAGCCCAAGTCCTTCGCCGCCGGGCGCACCACGCTGCGCCTCCTCGGCCTCGTGAAACCGGCCATGAAGGAGTACCTCCACACCCTCTACCAGTTCACCGACGACTGGATCGTCGACGACTCCAAGTTCCGCGCCCGCTTCGGGTTCCCGGCAACGCCGATGGACGAAGCGCTCCGGACGACGGGCGCGTCGTTGGACGAAGCGCTCCGAGGCTCCCGAAGCCCAGGCATCGGATAGGGAGTTCCTCGCTAGGCGTGACGACGGGGGGCGTTGTCCCTGGCGAGATGGACTGGGGTGATCCACCGGTGAGGTGAGGTGGGACTGTTGCGTTGAGCGTGCACCGGCTCTTCGGCCAGGCTGGCGGTTGTGCGTTAGCTCGACCTTCACGGCGACTCCCGACGGTCCAGGCCGGGGTTTGAAGGAAGGGACATCAGGTCCACTCGGTGTTCCCGCTGGTAGGGCGGGGTTCTGCGGTTGAGGCCCTGCACGAAGCGGTTCACCGCCAGGGCTGACAGACACGAGCTCATCAGGACCTGGGCGTCCGCGCCGGGCGAGGTGCTCGGCGAGAACGTCCATCACCTCAGCCGGGACGCCGACGGTGTGGCGCGAGGTCTGTGTCTTTGGCTCAGCGAACACGAGCCGTCCCTCGACCTCCGCAAGGGTCTCTGCGACGGTCAGTGCGCGGCGGAGGAAGTCCAGCCTCCTCACCCGTAGGCCCGCCAGTTCGGACCAACGCAGCCCGACGATTGCAGCCACGTACACCGTGGCTCGGTACTCCACGGGCATGGCGTCGGCCAGATCGTGGAGCTCGTCGATCGAGAGGAATCGGGGCTCGGAGGGCCTCACCTTGGGTAGATCGATGTGTCGGCACGGACTCCAGCCGATGACCTTTCGCTTCACGGCGGTGGACAGGATCGCGCGGAGCACGGGACGGCCGCGCCGTAGTTGGTACGAACGGTGGCCGGCGCGAGCACGGTTTCCATGTCATCGACCAAGTCCTGCACGGCATCAGAGGTGATGGCGCCGATGGGTGTCGACCCGAGGCGGGGAAGGAGCCATCGTCGGATTACGGCTCGGTCTCGGGCTTTGGTGGTTTCGCGCTTGCGGGAACGCTTCTCGTAGCCGGCCACGGCGCGCCACGGACCCGCGCCAGACCCGCCCCACCCAACCCGCCACTCCGAGAACCCACACCAGCGCGCCCCGAAACCAACACCGTCACACCGAGCCAACCCGCCGAGGTTCTGAGACGGCCTGCATGCGAGTGTCAGAATGTTGACAATGTCGGAGTCTTCCCGAGGGCCGGCCCTTCTGGACCCGGCCCCGACGCAAGGCACCGGTCGCGCCGACCGGCAGGGCTCTGAGTGGCGGGCCGATGTACAGGGCCTGCGGGCGCTGGCCGTGTTGTTGGTGGTGGCCTTTCACGCCGGCCTCGACCTGCCCGGTGGGTTTGTCGGCGTTGACGTGTTCTTCGTCCTCTCGGGCTTCGTCATCACGACGTTGCTGCTGAGCGAGCTCGACGGCAGCGGGCACGTCCGCCTGCGCACGTTCTATGCGCGACGGGGACGGCGGCTGCTGCCAGCCTTGGGCGTGACCGTTGTGGTGGTCGTGGTGGCGGGGCTGGTGCTGCTCAGCCCCCTGGGCCCGCGGCGCCAGACCGCCGCGACCGGCGCCGCCGCCTCGGTGTTCGCCGCCAACATCCAACTGTCCAACGCGTCGAGCGGGTACTTCGACGTGGCCCCCGATGCCAACGCTCTGTTGCATATCTGGTCGCTGTCGGTCGAGGAGCAGTTCTACTTCGTGTTCCCGATGATGCTCGGGCTGGCATGGCGGGCGAGCCGCCGGCGGCCGCGGCGGGCCCTAGCCGGGTGGCTGTTGGCGGGGCTCGCCGCCTCGTTCCTGCTGTGCTGGTGGTGGACCCGCGTCGACGCCTCGCGGGCGTTCTACGCGTCCCCCGCTTGCGCCTGGGAGTTCGCGGCAGGCGCACTGGTCGCCGTCCTGCTCCCTCGATGGCGCACCCTCGGTCAGCCGGCGGCGAACATGATTGGCCTGGCCGGACTGCTGGCTGTGGCGTACGCCGCCGTCCGCTTCGGACCGACCACCGCGTTCCCCGGTTCTGCCGCAGCCATCCCGGTCCTCGGGACCGGTGGCCCTCCTCGTCGCCGGCGCCTCCTCCTCCCCGTCGTTCGTGTCCCGCACCCTGTCCGTCGGGCCTGCCACCTGGCTGGGTGACCGGTCCTATGGCTGGTACCTGTGGCACTGGCCCGCCATCGTGTTCGCCCGCGCGACGTGGGCGACCGAGGCCTGGTGGGTGCTACCGGCGGTGGCGGCTGCCGCCCTGGTCCCGACGTGCCTTTCGTACCGCTGGTTGGAGTGGCCGCTGCGGCGCAACCCGGGCCTGGCGGGCCGGCGGACCCTCGCCCTCGCTGCGGTCTGCATCGTCGTCCCGCTCACGGCGTCCAGGCTCGTGTGGTCACTGGGCAACGCCGTCGCCGATTCCGGGATGGTCCGGGTCAGCGAGCAGTTCGCCCCCCCACCTCGGGGACGTCCACGCGTGCAATGTCGGTGACGTCAACGCGACACTGGCCAATCCAGCGTGCAGCTGGACGGTCCCCGACGCCCGCGGCCGCATCGTCTTGGTGGGCGACTCGAACGCGGGTCACCTCGTCGAGGGCCTGATGGACTCGGCGCAGGACGCCGACTACGACCTCACCGTCGCCACCTATGACGGTTGCCCCTTGGCCACCCTCACGCTGATCGACAACCACCCGGCCTTCCGGGTGTCTGCGGCCCAGTGCCGCGGCTACGTGGACGGCGTCATCCAACGGCTTACCGCCGACCCGCCCAGCCTGGTCGTCATCGGCTCGGTTTCCGACATCTATGTGCGCGACTCCGGCATCGAGTTCGCTCGGTCCGACGGCAGCTTCTACGCCACCACCTCGGAGGACAAGACCCGGCTCTGGCAGGAGGGCCTCGGCACGGTGCTCGCCGCACTGACCGACGCCGACGTGCCCGTGGCGGTCGTGCACCCGGTGCCGCACTTCCTGGACTGGGACCCGCGGGGCTGCGGCCCTGATCGTCTGAGTCGTGGCGATTGTGGGCGCGTGCTCAACCGTGACGAGACCGAAGCGCTACGGGCCGGCGTAGTCGCCGCCGAGGTCGCCGCCGCCGCCGACGCGCCGGGCGCGACGACAGTGGATCTGGACCCCGAGCTCTGCCTGGTCGACGGGTGCGCGACCAACGACGGTGGCCGGTGGATCTACCGCGACGGCCTCCACATCACCGTCGGGGCGTCGCGGCGCCTGGCCCCTCGATTCGCCCAGCTGATCGAAGAGCACGCGCAACCCCGGCCCTAGGGCGGATGGTTGCCGGGCTGGCGGGCGACGCCCGCATCTGGAATCAACGCCAACTGCGCACGCTTCTCGGCGACCACATCGTGCACCACGTCGGTCACCACAACGCCCACCGGCCTGATGGCGGCCTCGACCAACGCGCCCCGGGCGACCGCACGACACCGAACCAGCGCCGGGCTCATCAACGACAACTCGGCAACATCCCCATCGCCCATCTCTCCGCGATCAGCGTCGGCCTCCCACTGGTCGCGACCGCGGTCAGCGGGCTCGCATCGGGCAGGGAACCGGTCAGCCTCGTCGGATCAAGGACCGAGTAGCAACGCCCTCATCACGGGCTACCACGTCGTTCGGACAGGGCGGCTCCTCACCACCGTGACCGCCGCCTCTCGCTGATCCTCAGCCAGGCGCTCGAAGACCGACCGCGTCCGGCGCCGCTCTGAGATGTCACACGTGCCTGGGAGAGTTGAGCTGTGCCCGAAGGACAACTCCGCTTCAGCGAGGATGAGGTCGCCCAGATCCTGTGGGCGTTGGCGGAGTCGCTCGAGATGGCCGATCAGCTCGATGCCCTTTCGACGCTGGTCTTGGTCGAGGAGACCTTCGCCATGGTGCGAAGACGATTCGACCAACGAGGTGAGGAGTAGCTTGGTGCTGATGGACGACGAGCGGATCTCGATCCCCGAGGCGGTACGACGTACCGGCGTGGCCGGCGACCGGATCTTTCTGGCCATCCGCCACGGCGAGATCACCACGGTCCCCAACGACCGCGGCGTGGATCAGGTGAAACCCGATGAGGTCGTGCGTTTGGACACCCAACAAGCCTGATCGAGGCGACCTCGAGAGACTCAGGCCGAGCCGTCCAACGGCAGTTCGGGGTTCGAAAGAAGGGACATCAAGTCCACCCGTTGTGTCTTCTACAACGTTCCCGCTGGTCAGACGCAGCGTGACCCGTTCGGTCGCTCGGGAACCTGATGACGCTCTGCAAACCCTGCGCGTTGACGTCCCGCCGGTCTGCACCTCCGCGAGGTCGCACATTGCATCGGCGATTCGAGTCCACGGGCCCGGTTCCGGGAACCAGTGTGCATAGCCCTCGATCTCAACTGTGGTGGCGCCCGGCATCGAGCGAGCGAACGCGCGGCCAGCGTCGGTCATCTCGTCCTGATCACCGAACATGACGATCGTCGCGGTCTCGCTGGGGGTGAACGACGCGATGCCAGGGAGCCCGACCAGCGAGGCGGCGAGATGCGCGACTGGTATGCCCCACCAAGCGAACTCGTCCACCAACCTCGCTGCTGTCAATGGCCAATAGGTTCTGCCCGGGGGCGGACAGTGGAACTGCCCGCTGGTGGCCAACAGAACTGCCCGGTGATGGCCATCAGAACTGCCCGGGGGTTCAGGTGTCGAGCGGCTTGACCCCCTTGCCGGTGGTGGCT
>JAYRVH010000055.1:0-12013 GCA_041918615.1 Acidimicrobiales bacterium | reverse complement strand
TCGAGGTTGTGTTCGCGGACCCACACCTCGGCGAGTTCGGGGACGACCTTGCGGACCCGCCGGATCTGGGTGACCAACATGTCGATCGTGCCCTGGCGGGCCACCGCGTCATCGAGCACCGTCGAGTCCAACGCCCGCCTGAGGGCGCTCTGGGTGCCACTCGACGCGATGGGGTCGCGGCGCTTCGAACCCGAGTGTCAATGGCCCGGCTATTTGTCTCAGTTGTCTTCGAGCAGTACGATCCTGGCTTCATTCTGGTGGGGATGGGGTCAGGGCATGGACGGCGGTGGTGATTCGCGGAGGACCATCCCGCCGGGGTCGATGCCGACGACTCCTTCCTTCCCTGGGTTCGAGCGACCCGTGGAGGTCGGCCGCGGCGGATTCGGCATCGTCTACAAGGCGTGGCAGCCCCAGTTTCAACGCTACGTCGCCATCAAGGTGCCGAACTCGTTCAGCCCAGACGACAAGACGCTTCGAGCGTTCGAGCGCGAGGCGGCGGCCATGGGGTCGCTCTCTGACAGCCGCTATGTTGTCGTTCCCTATGGCTCCGGTGTGCTCGAAGAAGGAACTCCGTTCCTCCTTCTTCCTTGGCTGGACGGTGGGTCGCTGCAGGATCGGATCAACGAGGGCCCGCTTTCGTGGACTGAGGGATTGGCCATCGCCGTCAGGGTCGCTGCTGCTCTCGAAGATGCCCACGCCAAAGGAGTGCTTCATCTTGACGTGAAGCCCGAGAACGTCTTGTTCACCGGTCGTGGTGAACCGCAGCTCGCGGACTTCGGTATAGCGAAGCTTGAGAGCATCACCCGCCTGCGCACCGAGTCGCAGGCGTTCACCGTGTTGTACGCGGCGCCGGAGCTATTGGCCGGCGATGCCGCGACCGGGATCGCCGACGTGTACGCCCTCGCGGCGACCCTCTACGCCTCGCTGAACGGAGAGCCAGCGTTCTTCCGGTCTGCCACGGAGCCCGCCTACCTGGTCCAGAACCGTGTAATCAATGAGCCCTTGGTGGCACTGGGCACGGGGGTCGTCCCGAACGAGGTGTGGCGTGTCATCGAGCGAGCAATGCGCAAACGACCAGAGGATCGCCACCAGTCGGCCGGGGAGTTCCGGCGTGCGCTTCTCTCCACACAACGCCAACCCGGCATTGAGGTCGTGCGCCTACAGCCGAACGCGGCCGCACCGAAACGACAGCCGCAACCACCGCGCCCGTCGCGCCCAGATTCCGCGCGATCCGAACCTGCCATCGATGATTCGGGTCCAACAGCGGAGAGCCAGTCTCCGGGGGGCGATCCCGCGAACGGCCACCCCGGAGCGCCACATGAGGGCGCGCGCCGCACCCGAGTGGGCGGCAGCCAGAACAACCCGGGACCACCGGGGGGCGATCCCGCCAACAGCCACCCCGGAGCGCCACATGAGGGCGCGCGCCGCACCCGAGTCGGCGGCAGCCAGAACAACCCGGGACCACCGGGTGGCGAGTCACTCCCTGTGCCCAATCGGCGCTTCGTCTGGAGGGCCACGGTGGTCATACTCGCTTTGGCCGGAGTCGTCGCTCTGGTGGCCGGTGCGGTCATCTACTTTGGCAAGTCCCCGCCTTCGGGTGGCGAGGTGCTGCGCGAGCCAGCCGGATCAGTCGGGCCGGATCCCTTCACCGACTCCGTAGCCGGAACCACCCGGGAGGTCACCGCCACCACCCTCGTTGAGGTCGGCACCAGCGCGAGTGATGTCGGAACGGTACGCGGGTCCGCCGACGGCCTCTATGGCGGCACCCTGGACCAGGCCGAATGCGATTCCGACCGTCTCGTGGCGTTCCTCGAGGACAACCCGAACAAGGCCGCCGCCTGGGCGTCGGTGCAGGGAATCGACCCCTCCGCTATTGCCGGCTTCGTCGACGGCCTCACCCCGGTCCTTCTCCGCCAGGACACGCGGGTCACCAACCACGGTTACCGCGACGGTAGAGCCGTGCCCCGACAGACCGTCTTCCAGGCTGGAACCGCAGTTCTGGTCGATGAACTTGGCGTCCCCCGAGCGCGCTGTGCTTGCGGGAACCCCCTCACCGAACCAGAACCAACCGCCGCGGCCCCCACCTTCACCGGCACCGAATGGCCGTCCTTCGACGCCACCACGATCATCGTCGTGGTGCAAGCCACGACAACCATCGCGCAGTTCACTCTCGTCGACATCGACACCGGTGACACCTTCGCCCGACCCGCTGGCACCACCGGCGACGACGACCAACCCATCTCGCCAAGCCCAGACCCTGAGCCACCCCCGACCCAAGTCGACTGGGTTAACGGTGCCCATGACATCAGTGGCTGTCAGGGCGCCTTTGGTGACCGGGTTCCCATCGAGACGCTTGAGGCGGCAATGTTCGAGGGTTACAACAATGACTCCGGCGGACAATCTCCCGTCACCTACGGTGAATCGGTGCTCGGTGCCGACGACCATGCATCGCTCCAAGCCGTCGATCTCGGAGATGATCGGCCGGGCCTGCTCCTGTTCGCATGTTACGGCAAGGACAGCACCGCTGGGTTCGCCAGGCTGGTACGACCGGGTGCCTCCCCCCCTGGGGCCGTCGAGGTCCTTGACCAGAGCGAGTTGGAATCAGGAGACGAAGGGAGCGGTTGGGTTCCCGGTGTCGAAAACGGCGTGCCTTCCGACTTCGTCGATCAACTGCCCGCGATCTCGGACGCGGATGCCTACTGGACCTCGAATTCTCTCGGTGCCATGTATGGCCAAAGTGCGGTCGCAGCGCCGTACGTTTCAGTGACCCTGTATCGGCTGGTCGAGTCACCCCCGACCGACCCGTCGGCTGGTTCGTCCGGCTGGGTGCTCAATCGCGACCCTCTGACCTACGATGTCTCGTTCGACGAGTCGCCCGCCGAGTGGCCAACGTGGTCCGAATCCTGTGCGACAGCGTACGACGCGCTGCTAGACCCCGACGGCGCCCTCCCCCAGAGCGGCCTATTCCGCCAGGACGTCGAAGGCGGCATGCTCATTTGGGGATTGCTCACCCCGCAGGGACAGCCTCACTGCCTGACCGGTGTGACTACCGACGACCCAGCGTTGACGGAGTCCTTTGAAGCCGTCAGAACGGGCTGACCGGAAAATCTCCCGTAGTTGGCTGACACTGGGCCGCCCGTTCCTCGATCCCCGAGGGGACGATCAGGATGCATGTGGTCAACACGACCGCCCTGCCGGCGGTGTCCGGTTGGAGGGTCGTCTCGAGCGGCGCCTTCTGACCCGACCGCTGCTGTGAACGGCAGGTCCCCGGACCGATCCACGACGCGTGGGCCGACCGGGGATCTGGCGCGTCGCGTTGCCCCGGCCGACGGTCGTGCTGCGTTGATCGCCGACTCCTGCATAGCGTCGTAGGGTGTCGGTACTGGCGTGAGGCAACGGAGGGTGGAGGGGCGTGGCGGCAGCGCCGGAGATCGACGGCTACTCGGATCTCGTGCGGGTGTCGCGGGGTGGCTTTGCTGTGGTGTACCGGGCCCATCAGGACCGGTTCGCATGCTTCGTCGCAGTCAAGGTATTGGACGACGTGGAGTTCGATGCCCGCACCCATCGGGAGGTGTCGAGACGGGGGCGAGCGGCGCCTCGTCCAGATCGTCCAGAGAGATCACGATTCGCTCGTCGTCCTGATCTGCCATGTTGGCGCTCCCCCTGTGGACCCGATCGGCCAGGGTATTTCCTGATCCGGTCGCCGCGCCACGGATTCGGTCCAACCCGCATCACGAGCCGGGTTGAACCTGGCGGACCGCCGGCACCGGAGTGGCGACGACGACCGTGACGTTGTCGTGGGCGCCGCGCCGGCAGGCTTCGACGAGGAGGTGGTCGGCGGCGTCACCGTTGTCCGGCTCCGCCAACAGGATTTCGACGATCTCGGCATCGGACAACGCCGCGGTGAGGCCGTCGCTGCACACGAGCACCCGATCGCCGTCACCGACGGCAATGGTCCGTACGTCGACCGCGGGCATCTCGCGGGGCCCCACCATGCGGGTGAGGCGGGCCGAGGCGGGGTGCGAGCGAGCCGCCGTGCTCGTGAGCACACCGGCCTCCACCAGCAATTGGGCCTCGTTGTGATCCGACGTGAGCAGCACGAGCGTCCCGCCCCGCCAGATGTAGGCACGAGCGTCGCCGACGTTGGCCACGATCATGTCCCCGCCGGCGCCGGCCACGACCGCTACGAGCGCGCATCCCATGCCCTCATGGCCCCACTCCTGCCCTTGGCGGGCGACCGCGCCGTGCGCTTCCCCGAACGCCGCAACCAGCTCCTGGGCGGTCGCGGGCGCGCAGTCGTCGAGGGCATCGACGGCGAACTGCGCGGCAAGGTCGCCGTCCGGTGCCCCACCCATGCCATCGGCGACGACGAGGTGCGACGGCGTGGCCACGAACCGATCCTCGTTCCGGCCCCTGCGAGGGCCGGCATCGCTCCGACCAGTCGCGTTCTCGAACCGGAGGCGAGTCACAGCTCTGCCTTGACCCTGCGGACGTCGTCGAGCCCGAGGAGGCCGTGACGGAGCAGGTTGCCGAGGAACCAGGCCTTGTCCTGCTCCTCTGGCCGAGGGTCGCCGTTGCGGAGGAACCACGCGTACCGCCCCTCGAAGGCGCGGTTCACCGAGTTCGCGCTCCTGTACCCAAGCGACTCTGCGACGATTTTGGCCGAGACGACCTCTCGCCTCGGGGGCTGACCCGTGCGGAACGGCGGCCCGGGGAAGAAGAAGGCCTGGAACGTTGCGGCGTAGATCCGCTTGGCCGCCGGAAGACTCAGCTCGTGGGCGTGGAACGGGTCGAGCTGGTCGACCAGGCGACCCGGGTCGCTGCCGGTGAATGGATCGACGGTGGGCTCGGTGCCCTGGATATCGGCGGAGCGAAAGGCGCGTCGGCGGGGGTCACCGAGCCCGCTGGGAGGGGGGTCGACCCGCGCCGTGAGGGCGAACTCGCTGGCCTGGCCCCGCGCCGCCGGCCACAGTTCGGTGACCGGATCGACCAGCGGCCAGATGTCGTAGGGCTCCACATTGGCCGCGGGGTAGGGCATCCGCACCCACAAGCCGTGGGTCCGCGAGTGGTTGTGGACCTGCCACGTGTCGCCCACCCATTCGATCGACAGCGGGTTCCCGCTCCTCCCAGTGATCCGGGGGTCGTCCGCGAAGAACGTGTGATCCAGTTCGACGGGGTCGTCACCGCTCTCGGCGGTGACGGTGTTCGAGCTCGTCCATCCCGTCCAGGTCACGGTCAGCCTCATCGGCTCGACACCCCGCATTGGCATCGGTGGGCGATGGGCGTCGCGGTCGGGTAGGACGATCTCATCGGTGTTCCTCTCAGCGGCGAAGGCGAAGTGGGCACGTGACGATCATGGGGTGCCGCGCCTCGGCGAGTCCAGGGGAGGCCTCCCCCATGCTGGCACGGTGGACGCGAAGGAGCCCCTGGCCGACGCCAGGGGCTCCTCGCGGTATTGGCCCTGCACCCTGCTGGTCAGCAGCGGCGGATCATGCGGTCCCCCGTGGCAGGTCGATGTGGAGGTGGTTGCAGGTGTCCGGGATGGTCATGACCCCGGACGGGAGGGGCGGCGTCGTACCGCATCCGCTCTGTCCGATCCGCGCACCGCGGGGAAGCATCCCCTTGATGGCGTTGATCGCCGCCACCGATCCGGGGTCGCGCCCGGTGATGGGCCAGCGGCCGTCGACCGAGTTGATGTCCACGCCCAGGCCGGCGTAGTGCAGGCTTCCCGAGGAGTGGCCGGTGCCGTTCCCGGTCAGCGAGGAGATGGAGAAGGTGTGCGTCTGCGCCAGTTGCACCAGCACCCGGAGCATGGTCGTGCTCAGGTAGGCACCGCCGTTCGATGGACGACCTGCGGCCGCCTGCTGGAGATCCTCGACGACCACAGCCGGTCGACTGGCGTGTGACCCCTTGAGGATCCGGGGGTTGTTCAGGATCGACTGGGCGAGGGCCTGGCGATCGCCGCTGGGGGGAGGCGGGTTCGTCTGCTGCGTGTTGGTGGCCCACAGGGGCACTCGGTTGCCGCCGCCGGTCGGGTAGTAAACGACGACGTTGCCGTCCCCCTGGATCGTCAGATAGGCGCCCGGATGGCGATCCGTGGCCGAACCCCACAGCGCCACCCGGTTCCCGCCGCCGGTCGGGTAGTAGATCACCACGTTCCCGTCATCCTGCATCACCAGATAGGCACCCGGGTGCCCGCCCGTCCCCGACGCCCACAACGGCACCCGGTCAGGCCCACCGAGCTTGTACACGACGAGGTTGCCGTCGGGGCCCATCACCAACGAGAAGCTGTTACCGGTACGGATCTCCTGACCCGGAGCCAACCACTCCGTCGACCCCAAGGTGTCGGTATTGGCGGCGGCCGACGCCGCCGGCGCCAGTGCGAACATCCCCGCCGCCATGGCCACCACGGTGGCCACGAGCACCAGCGGTCGCAGCATCAAAGCAAGTCGTGCCTTCATCGGTTCTCTCCCTGTTCACGGTCATCACGGACGCGACGACCCACGACCACCATCAAGGGAACCGGCACCAGCAACCAGGGGTAGCCCTCCCCGGGACGGCGCCGCCGCCACGGCATTGACTCCCCTCATGGGAGTCGACGATCGGCTCCACGAACAAGGAGCCCGTCAGCATGGACAAGCCCTTCAGCACTTCAAACCGCACAGTCGGACGAGGATCGACCCTGCTCGCGCTGTTGGCGATGGTCGCCACGCTGACTG
This sequence comes from Acidimicrobiales bacterium, assembly GCA_041918615.1. Lineage (GTDB taxonomy): Bacteria > Actinomycetota > Acidimicrobiia > Acidimicrobiales > DATDAH01 > JAEUJM01. Next base: position 5,294 of record JAYRVH010000055.1, on the reverse strand, counting down.
CATGCGGCAGCACCGACAATGTGTCGTCAACCACGACGGTCGGTCCTGCACCGACGAGCAGCATCCCCGCGTCCGACCCCGACGACGACCCTGCGGGGCCGAGCGGGCCGGTGGACGTCGGGCCAATGGCCCAGCCGCTCATTCGCGAGAACCTGGTGATCGACCCACCTGCACTCGACCTCGAAGGTGACGGGGGCTGGGTGGTCGACCTGACCGACGGCCTGCAGGAGCCCTTGTTCGACATGACCGCGATCGGTGGCAACTTCGGTTGCTGCCTCGGCACCCAGGACTGGGCGGTCGCGAGCCAGGGCACGTCTGCGCTGGTGTTCGTCCAGGACGAGTTCGGCGAGGGCCTCGATGCCGGGAGCGTGGAGCTGGGGGTGCTCGTCCGCCCTGTGACGCCCACCGGTCTCGGCGCTCAGGAGGTGACGACGCTCAGCAGCTTCGCTTCGGGCACCTCCGGCAGCGAAGCCGACGCTGAGCACCCCTACCTGATCAAGGCGTTCAGCGCCGGCGACCGCCTCGTGGTCGTCGACTTCTCGACGAACGACTGGTGGCGGATCGAGGCGGACGGCGAGATCAGCGAGCATCAACTGTCCCAACCGGTGATGAGCCCCGAATGCGGCAGCGAGGACTGCATCGACAGCGTGGACATCCAGGGCCTGACCGGCCGCAACCTGGTGTCCATCGACGCCGACCGTTCCCGTCTCGTCCTCAACAACCCGGGCCGGGCCGACAGCGGTTCGGTCGCCCTCGTCAGCATCGACCTCGAATCCGGTGCAGTTGTGGGCCCGGTCAGCTGGCCCGTGCCATCGGATCTCCTCACGCAGATAGAGGACGCCGGCGGCCCGTCCTGCCTCGGCACCCAGCTGTGCGTGAACGCGAACACCACCTACCTCGAGAGCGACCCCAACACTCCTGTGCTCAACACCTTCGACCCTGAGACGCTCGACTTCAGCTATCCGTCGATCTCCGGCGCGCTAGCGGAACTGACTCCCACGGTGTTCGCCGACGGCCTCCTTTGGACCGGCGGGACCACCACCTTCACCGACCTCGACGGCAACGAAATCTGGACGCTCGGCGCCCACCTGAACGTCCTCGGGGTCAACGTGGCGGCCACCGAGGGCGAGACGGCTCCCACCGGGATGGTCCTCGCCGAGAACGAGTCCGGCGACGTGTTCCGCCTCGACCCCGACACCGGCGAGATCGCCGACCCGGTCGCCGTCGACTCGGTCGACACCGTGGTCGCCCTGAGCGCGGACTGGGTGGTCGCCGACGACGGCCAGGGCAGCCTCGTCGCCACTGCCCTCAACTAGAAATGGGCCGGGCGGAACCCCCAGAAGTAGCGGGAGTGGCTGGCGCAGTACCCGTAGCCGGCGACCCCGGCGAGGTGGTCCGCATTGGACGCGGGTGGAGTCGATCAGCCAGCGCTTGTCGTGCCTGCCCTCGCAGGTGGTGGCGAGGTGGCGTGGGACGCGGCCGATCATGTCAGTGGAGCGTCGGAGCCGTTTGTTGCGGTCGGGCCGTTCGTGTACACCGGCGCCACCCCAGGCGACGAGGCACCGTGACTGGTGGGGGACGATAAGACCACCGAGAAGTGCGGAACGTCAGATCAATCGGTGCGGCTCGTCCCTTTTGATCTAGGATCTCCAACTGGCTCATGTGCTCATTATCCAAGAGGCGGTGCCGTGAGCCCTGACCGATCTGCCGATCTGCCGGCTGACCTTCCAGGCGACATCGCCGACGCGCTCAGCCGGATGACGCACTGGCGGGAGATCGGGTCGGGCGGGTTCGCCACGGTCTACGTCGCCCTCGACACGGTCCTCGACCGTGACGTGGCCATCAAGGTGCTCCGGACACCGCTCGATGCCATGGGGCGTCGGCGCTTCGAACGCGAGGCCCAGATGGTGGCCCGGTTCTCGAACCATCCCACGGTGCTGCCGATCTACGACTCGGGTGTGTCTGAGGCCAGCCGCGGTTGGCTGGTGATGGAACTGGCCAAGGAGGGGAGCCTGCTGCGCCAGGTCGAAGAGGACGGGCCGCTGCCGCCCGCACAGGTTTCGTCCGTGGTGCGCGACCTTGCGGCCGCGTTGGATGTCGCCCACGCGCAGGGAGTCGTGCACTGCGACGTCAAGCCCGCGAACGTCGTCCGCAACGACTACGGGGTCGCCAAGCTGAGCGACTTCGGCATCGCCCAATTGATGCTCGAGGATCTGAGATCGACGCTTGATGCGGGGGTCGGTCCGCGCAGTCCCGCGTACGCGTCGCCGGAGCTGTTGCGGGCCGAGGAGGTTTCCCCGGCAACCGACGAGTGGATGCTGGCGGCGACCGCCTGCCACCTGCTGACGGGTACGGCGCCGTTCCACGGCGAGCAGGTCGACTCCGCTGAGGGCGCCGTCGATCGCACCGTCGCCCAGGTCAGCGGTGTCGGTGGATCGGGTCGGTTGCGGGAGGTCCTCACCAAGGCGTTCGCGGAACGGCCGGCGGATCGCTATCGGTCGTGCGGTGCGCTCGCCGAGGCGTTCGCGGGGGCCGTCGCCGAGGACGAGGACGCCATGTGCACCCTCAACGACGAGCGAGCGGCGACGCCGCGGCCGCGTCGCCCCCGACGTTGGCCACGCGTGGCCGGGATCGTGGCCATGCTCGCCCTTGTGGCCGGCTTCCTGGTCTTCCGGCTTGCCACCACGGAGTCAGACGTCCGACCGGCGGAGCCGAATGGTCCGGTGTGGGTGGCGGCCGAGGACGCGGCGGTACGACTCACGGGCTCGTCGGGATCGATCGAGGACCGCGTGCGGGTGGCCACTTTGCCGTCAAGCGTCATCGGGGCCCCGTGGGAGTACGACGGCTCGGGCGGCGCCTACAGCGTCGAACCGCCAGCCGTCGCGGTGCATCTCGATCCCCGGTACGACGAGCCGGTGCGAGTCGCGCTGACGGAACTTGAACCGGGGGTCGCAGTGGGGCGGGTCTTCCCGTCATTGGAGCGTGACGAGGCCTGGTTTCTCGTGCACCCCGACGACCCGAGTGAAATCGACCAGCGAAATAGCCGAGTCGTTCTCGTCGACTTCGGCGCCCGTCGGGTGCTGCTCGATGTGCAGCTACCAGGGAATGCGAACATCGGATCTGCGGCGATTCTCCATGACGGCTCGCTGGTCTTTGATTCCTATGACGAGGGTGCCAACTTGTCGATATTCCGGGTCGACAGGCGTGGTGAGGTCCACAAACTGACGCCGGACTTCGACGATGTAGTTGAGATTAGGCAGGCTGGTTCCCATGTCTGGTTGCTACCTATCGGGGCCGGGCCCGTCCGCACCGTCGACCTGGTCGACGATGAGCTGCGGATCGGCGAACCAGTGGAACTCCCCGGCCAGGAGGACTTGCTTTCCGATACGACAAGCGTCGGGTTCTCAAACGGGTCGGTGGCCCTTGGCCAGGTGGAGCCGACGCGTCCGCCCCAGGGGTCCGGCCGAATATGGGTGGTGGAGCCGTCGCTGCATGTCCGCACCTTCGACCTTCCGGCCGAGCAGATGCCACCGGCCGACCTCGACATGGGTTCGTTCCCAATGACTGTGGCGGCACAGGGTTCGAACGCGTTCTGGGTAACCGCGCGACCGCGGGCAGTGGTCCAGTTCGATTCGGTGAAGGGGCCCCAGGCGTCGGTCGCGGTGCGGGGCGACACCGACGAGGACCCGCCCGAACTGGTGCCGGTACCGGGGGGTGGCATCGTACTGTCGGGGCGCTCGATGGACTTCATCGGCGACGACGGATCGACCAGAGCCCTCGGCACGGTGACGCAGACCCGTTTCGACCTCCGGGCTGACTCGAGGGCCGGCCCTCGAGCGACGTCGGTCGTGGCCATCGACGTGGATCAGGGGCGATGGACGGCCGTGTCCGGCAACGGCAACGGCAACGAGGTGAGTTTGGGGAGCATCGACGCTCGATGCATCGAGGCCAGCGTTCGGAACGAGGTGCTTTGGTGCCTCGATGACGAGCAGCGGGTACAGCGAATCACCCTCGGCGACTCGTCGGAGCCGGCCGCGGTGATCGACGAGCCCCTGTCCACCATCGGGGTCGGCCCGCGTGTGGTGGTCGGCGTCGATGCCGACGACCCGGCGCTGCTGCATCTGGTGCCGTCGACCGGGGTGGAGGTGGCGGAGACCATCACATTGGACGCGTCCGCGCTGAACCCGCTCGGTCTGTACTGGGTGATCGGATCGGACGTGTACTGGCCGGCCCTGGGCGACGATGTCGCCGAAGGCTCAGCGCTGGGATTCAACCACTACCACGCCGACTCTGGTGAGGTGCGGACGGAGCCAGGTGCTCCCGTGCGAACGTTCGTGGCGGGCGACGACGGGTCGGTGTGGGGGTCAACCGCCTCCGGCATCGTGCAGATCGATCCGTCGACCGATCAGGTGCTTGCCACGTACGAGGTTCCGCGCGCCACCGGCAGCCTCGTAGCGATCGTGCGGGATCTGGGCACCGCCATTGCGTGGGCGAACGACGATGGACAGATGGCGTTCTTCGATCGCGAGGATCTCGACTCGCCGGTGGTGGTGGAGGTCGGTGCCGCCATCGACGGATTGGCCTCTCTTGACGGTGACCTGTGGGTCGCGACGGGGTCGGTGGTGCACCGCTACTCCGCCGACGGCACCGAGGTGGCGACGATCGAGGTGCCGGGCGTGCATCGGGTCCAGGCTGCCGGCGGATTCGTGTGGGCGGTGAACGGGAGCGACGCCACGCTCGTCCGCATCGATCCGGCGACCAACACCATCGTCCAGACCATCGACCTGAATGCGTAGGTGCCGCGCGTTGAGGCCGCTCCCGGGTCGCGTCGGCGACGGTTCTTGGACGCTGTGGGAGACTGCCCGCCGTGCTGCGGGCGAGGATCTGGCTCGACGGTAACAACGACGACTGGGTCGAGCTCGCCGAGGATGACGACCTCACGTTCGGTCGTCATCCTCGGCCGGTCGGCCCCATGACTCGTCGCCACGCACGACTCGTCGTCGGCCCGGACAATCGACGATTGCAGGCTCTTCGGATCTGAGGGGGGACTGATCGCGGGTTGAGCATCCCGGGCGCGGCACAGGGGTCCTGCGATTCTGACGGTTCTCTACGCCAACAGAGCCGAGGACCCCTGTGCATGTTGACCCTAATGGCGCGTGTCTGCGAACTGCTCGTGGGCCTCGGCGACGTGACCGTCCTCGGCGCGACCGACGAACCCGCCGGGCCGGTGCGGGTCCATGTCGAGACCCGCGGTCCGAGACCACAGTGTCCTGGGTGCGGTGGCGAGGTGTGGG
>JAYRVH010000054.1:0-70854 GCA_041918615.1 Acidimicrobiales bacterium | reverse complement strand
CGCCGGTGACGGTGGCCGATGCCGATCTCGGGATCACCGAGGCGGACATGACGGTGTTGTCGGGTGATCTGGCGTCGTTGGCGCCGGGCGACTCGGCAACCTTGTACTTCGAGTCGTCGATCGACGGCGACCTGACGAACACCGCAGCGGTGACCGGTACGCCGGTCGACGGCAACGGCGACCCGCTCGATGGTGTCGACCCGGTGACGAACGAGGACACCGCCCAGGTGGACGAGGTCGCCCCTGCGGTCTCGGTGGCCAAGACGGTGTACCGCGGCCACGACGCCGGTGCCGGCTGTGCGGGCTCGGAGCTGGTGTCGGGCCGTAACGGCACCGAGATCACGTACTGCTTCGTGGTCACCAACGACGGCGACACGACCTTGTCGCCGGTGACGGTGGCCGATGCCGATCTCGGGACCACCGAGGCGGACATGACGGTGCTGTCGGGTGATCTGGCGTCGCTGGCGCCCGGCGACTCGGCGACCCTGTTCTTCGAGTCGGCCATCGACGGCGACCTGACGAACACCGCGGTCGCGACCGGCACGCCGGTCGACGGCAACGGCGACCCGTTGGCCGGTGTGGCCGACGTGACCGACCGGGACACGGCTGCGGTCGACGCAGTCGGGCCCTCCGTGTCGGTGGCCAAGACGGTGTACCGCGGCCACGACTCGGGTGCGGGCTGTGCGGGCTCGAACCTGGTGTCGGGCCTGAACGGCGATGCGGTGACGTACTGCTTCGTGGTGACCAACGACGGCGACGTCCCGTTGGCGCCGGTCACCGCGGCCGATGCCGATCTCGGTATCACCGAGGCCGACATGACGGTGCTGTCGGGTGACCTGGCGTCTCTGGCGCCGGGCGACTCGGCCACCCTCTACTTCGAGTCGGCCATCGACGGTGAGCTGACGAACTCGGCGGGGGTGACCGGCACGCCGGTCGACGGCAACGGTGACCCGCTGCCGGGTGTCGATCCGGTGACGAACGAGGACACCGCCCAGGTGGACGAGGTGGCCCCGGCGGTCTCGGTCGCCAAGACGGTGTACCGCGGCCACGACGCCGGTGCCGCCTGTGCGGGCTCGGAGCTGGTGTCGGGCCTCAACGGTGACGCGGTGACCTACTGCTTCACGGTCACCAACGACGGCGACGCGACCCTGTCGCCGGTGACGGTGGTCGATGCCGATCTCGGCATCGACGAGGCGGACATGACGGTGTTGTCGGGTGACCTGGCGTCTCTGGCGCCGGGCGACTCGGCGAGCCTGTTCTTCGAGTCGGCCATCGACGGTGACCTGACGAACACGGCGGCGGTGACCGGCACGCCGGTCGACGGCAACGGTGACCCGCTGCCCGGTGTCGACCCGGTGACGAACGAGGACACCGCTGACGTGGACGAGGTCGCTCCGGCGGTCTCGGTCGCCAAGACGGTGTACCGCGGCCACGACGCCGGTGCGGGTTGCGACGGCGCCGAGCTCCTGTCGGGGCTCAACGGCGAGGCAATCACCTACTGCTTCGAGGTGACCAACACGGGTGACACGACGTTGGCGCCCGTGACGGTGGCCGATGCCGATCTCGGGATCACCGAGGCGGACATGACGGTGTTGTCGGGTGATCTGGCGTCGTTGGCGCCGGGCGACTCGGCCACCCTGTACTTCGAGGCCACCATCGACGGCGACCTCACCAACACCGCGGCGGTGACCGGCACGCCGGTCGACGGAAACGGCGACCCGCTGGCCGGTGTCGACCCGGTGACGAACGACGACACCGCTCAGGTGGACGAGGTCGCTCCGGCCGTGTCCATTGCCAAGACGGTGTACCGCGGCCATGACTCGGGTGCGGGCTGTGCCGGCTCGAACCTGGTGTCGGGCCTCAACGGTGACGCGGTGACGTATTGCTTCGACGTGACCAACGACGGCGACACGACCCTGTCGCCGGTGACGGTGGCCGATGCCGATCTCGGGATCACCGAGGCGGACATGACGGTGCTGTCGGGTGACCTGGCGTCTCTGGCGCCGGGCGACTCGGCGAGCCTGTACTTCGAGACCGCCCTCGACGGCGACCTCACGAACACCGCGGCCGTGAGCGGGGTGCCGGTCGACGATGCCGGTGTTGCGCTTCCGGGCGTGGACCCGGTGACCGATGAGGACACCGCAGCGGTCGACGCGGTGGGCCCTGCGGTGATGGTCGCCAAGACGGTGTACCGCGGTCACGACGACGGCGCCGGTTGTGCGGGCGACGAGCTCGTGCACGGCGTGAACGGCGACGCGGTGACGTACTGCTTCGAGGTGACGAACAACGGTGACACGACCCTGTCGCCCGTCACGGTGGTCGACGACGACCTGGGGATCGACGATGCGGACATGACCACCCTGTCGGGTGACCTGTCGAGCCTCGCCGCGGGTGACTCGGCCACGCTGTACTTCGAAGCGACGGTCGACGGCGACCTGACGAACACCGCGGTTGCGACCGGTACCCCGGTCGACGGCGCCGGCGACCCGCTCGACGGTGTCGACCCGGTGTCCGACGACGACACCGCCCAGGTGGACGAGGTCGCCCCCGCGGTCTCGGTCGCCAAGACGGTGTACCGCGGCCACGACGACGGCGCCGGTTGCGCCGGCGACGAGTCGGTCACGGGCGTCCACGACGGCGATGTCACCTACTGCTTCGAGGTCACCAACGACGGTGACACCACCCTCGCACCGGTCGAGGTCGTCGACGCCGATCTCGGCATCGACGAGGCCGACATGGTCGTCCTGTCGGGTGACCTGTCGAGCCTGGCCTCGGGTGACACGGTGTCGCTGTACTTCGAGACGGTCATCGACGGTGACCTGACCAACACGGCCACGGTCACGGGCGCCCCGGTGGACGACGCCGGTGTCCCGTTGGAGGGTGTCGACCCCGTGACGGGCGACGACACCGCCGAGGTCGACGAGGTCGCTCCGGCGATGACGATCCTGACCGAGGTCCTCGACCCCTTCACGGGTGACTGGTTCGACGCCGACAGCGACGGGGCCACGTTGGGGAGCAACGACGGGATCGCGGCCACGTTCGGTTCGGGTGACACCGCGAGCTTCCGGTTCACGGTCACCAACACCGGCGACGCCCCCATCACCGACGTCGTCGTCGACGCCCCCCAGTGCGACAACGCCCCCGAGGTGGTCAGCGGCGACACCGTGAACCCGGGTGTGTTGGACGTCGACGAGGTGTGGGTGCTGACCTGCGACGTGTCGGACGTGACCGCCGGCATGACGATGACCGCGACCGTCACCGGCGACGCCGGCGGCGACGTGCCCGAAGGCTCCGGCACCAGCGAGACCGCGGCCATCCAGGTGGCGTCGATCTCGGTCGACAAGACGGTCGAGGACCCCGAGACCGACGAGTTCGTCGACTCGGCGACCCTCGAGTCGGGCGCCGACGCCACGTTCCGGATCGTGGTGACCAACACCGGCGAGGTCCCGCTCTCAGGGGTCACGGTGAGCGACGCGTCGGCCCCGGACTGTGACCAGGCCTTCACCGACACGTTGGCGCCGGGCGAGTCGTTCGTCGCCTACACCTGCGTGGTGACCGGCGTGGAGGAGGGCTTCGTGAACACGGTGACGGCCACCGGCACGCCGGTGGACGGCCAGGACCAGCCCGTGAGCGACGACGTGACCGACGACGGCACGGCGACCGTCAACGTCACCGCCCCGCCGGTGACCGACCTGGCCATCACCAAGGACCTCGTCGACATCGATCAGACCGCGGGCATCGCCACGTGGCAGATCGACGTCACGAACGTGGGCGACCTCGCGGCCACCGAGCCGATCACGGTCACCGACGACCTCCCAGCCGAGCTCGGCTACCGCAATGCGGGCGGCGAGAACTGGTCGTGCGAGTTCGTCGACCCGACCGTGACCTGTGTGACCGACCTCGACCTGGCCCCCGGCGACACCACGTCGATAACGGTCGAGACCTACGTCCTGTCGGACCCCGGCCAGACCGTGACCAACGTCGCCAACGTCGACGGCACCGACGACACGGACGCCACCAACAACACCGACCACGCCGACGTCGACACCAACAACCAGGGGCAACCCGTGCCGGCCATCCCCGGCACGCTGCCCCGCACCGGCGCCGACGTCGCCGGCCTCCTCGCCGCCGCCGGCCTCCTCATCGCCACCGGAGCAGCGTTCCGCCGCTCCGCCAGGCGCCGAATGGCCGGCTGAACCGCTACCGGTTGACCCCTTGAACGGGTGACCGGAGACGCCCAGAGCGCCTCCGGTCACTCGGGTCCGGCGGTCCGGCGGTTCGGCCCAGTGCGGGTGGCACGTGGGTTTCACCCGGTATGGGACCGACCCGCAAACACTCAAAGGTCGTCTCCCCGATGCCGAAGCAGATAGTCGACCTTCGAAAGGAATTCGGAGAATGCGCACACACGCGGATCACGAAAGAGCATGGCGAGGACACACGGTGAATGGACGAAGCGTGAATGGACGAAGCATGAATCGACGACGGCGTGACCCGATGGGACGGCAAGTGTCCCGTGTCAGCGTCGTGACGCTGCTGCGGGGCCTGGCCGTGTTCGCCGTGGGGGCCGCCCTGCTGACCGGGGTGACCACGGCCGAGGCCCAGGTGGCCCCGGGGCCCTCGGTGACGGTGGCCAAGACCGTCTACGCCGGCCATGACGCGGGTGCGTCGTGCGCAGGATCCGAACTGGTGCAGGGCGCCCACGGGGCGGCGGTGACGTACTGCTTCGAGGTGACCAACACCGGCGACACCACGCTGGCACCGGTCACGCTGGCCGATGCCGATCTCGGGATCACCGAGGCGGACATGACGGTGCTCTCGGGCGATCTCGCGTCCATGGCCGCGGGCGACGTGGCGACGCTCTACGTCGAGTCCACGATCAGCGCCGACCTCACCAACACCGTTTCGGTGTCGGGCACCGCAGTGGACGGCGGTGGCGCCCCACTGGTCGGGACGGCCCCGGCGACCGCGGAGGACACCGCGGCGGTGGACGAGGTGGCGCCGTCGGTCTCGGTGGCCAAGACGGTGTACCTCGGCCACGACGCGGGAGCGGGCTGTGCCGGCTCTGAACTGGCCACGGGCGTGAACGGCGACGCGGTGACCTACTGCTTCGTGGTCACGAACGACGGCGACACGACCCTGGCACCGGTGACGGTGGCTGACGCCGACCTCGGGCTCACGAAGGCGGACATGACGGTGCTCTCTGGCGACCTGGCGTCGATGGCACCGGGGGACACGGCCACGCTCTACGTCGAGTCCCTCATCGACGGCGACCTGACGAACACCGTGACGGTGACCGGCGCACCGGTCGACGCGGGTGGCGACCCCCTGTCCGGCGGCCAGCCCGTGCTCGCGGAGGACACCGCGGCGGTGGACGAGGTGGGGCCGTCGGTCTCGGTGGACAAGACGGTGTACCTCGGCCACGACGCGGGGGCGGGCTGTGCCGGCTCGGACCTGGTCGCGGGCCTGAACGGCGATGCGGTCACCTACTGCTTCGTCGTCACGAACGACGGTGACACCACGTTGGCGCCGGTGACGGTGGTGGATGCCGACCTGGCGATCGACGCCTCCGACATGACGCCGATCGTGGGCGGAGCGGCGACCGGTGACCTGGCGTCGCTGGCGCCCGGCGAGTCGGCGGCGCTGTACGTCGAGTCGACGATCGACGGCGACCTGACCAACACCGCCACGGTCGCCGGCGTGCCGGTCGACGACGCCGGCCTTCCCCTGGGGGGGATCGACCCGGTGACCGCGCAGGACACGGCCCAGGTGGACGAGGCGGTCGCCTCGATCTCGGTCGAGAAGACCGTGGAGGATCCCGAGACCGGTGACTTCGTCGAATCGGCCGTCCTCGAGCCGGGCGCGGATGCCACGTTCCAGATCGTGGTGTCCAACACCGGCGACGTGCCCCTCTCGTCGGCCTTCGTCGACGACCCCCTGGCCACCTCGTGCGACCATGTCTTCACCGACACCGTGGCGCCCGGCGAGTCGTTCGCCCCGTACACGTGCGTCGTGAGCGGTGTGGACGCGGGCTTCGTGAACACCGCAGGGGCCACCGGTACGCCGGTGGACGACCTGGACCACCCGATCGGCGAGGCGGTGACCGACGAGGACGTCGCCGTCGTCGAGGTGGTGGCCCCGCCGGTGACCGACCTGGCCATCACGAAGGACCTCGTGTCGCTCGACCAGGCCAACCGCACCGCCACGTGGGGCGTCACGGTGACCAACCAGGGGGACACGGCCGCGACCGAGCCCATCCTGGTCGCCGACGACCTCCCGCCCGAACTGGGCTTCCTCAATGCGTCCGGCGAGGACTGGTCGTGCGAGTTCGTCGACCCCACCGTGAGCTGCGTGACCGACGTGGACCTGGCGCCCGGTGAGAGCTCGTCCCTCACGATCGAGACCTCGGTGCTCTCGGGCCCCGATCAGACGGTCACCAACGTGGCCGGCCTCGACGGCGTCGACGACAACAACGTCGACAACAACAGCGACGAGGCCCGGGTCGACGTGAGTGCCGAGGGAGACCTCGCGCCGGACGTGCCGACCGACCTCCCTCGCACCGGTGCCGACATCGCCGGCCTGCTCGCGACCGCCGGCCTGTTGATCCTCACGGGCACGGCGTTCCGTCGTGCGGCCCGTCGGCGGATGGCTGGTTGAACCGCCAGGTGTGAGTGAGTGAGTCGGGCCATCCGGGCCGCCGATCGAGGCGACCCGGATGGCCCGTTCGCCGTCCACCGGCCCGCCCGGCGTTCAGAGCCGGCCCGAGGCGATCACGCGCGACAGGAACTGGCGGATGCGGGCCTGCGTGGGCTCGGTGAGCACCTGGGCCGGCGGCCCGGACTCGAGGACCCGGCCCTCGTGCAGGAAGAACACCTCGTCGGCCACGTCGCGGGCGAAGCCCATCTCGTGGGTGGCCAGGACCATCGTCATGCCGCCTTCGGCGAGGTCGCGGATGACGGTGAGCACGTCGCCCACGAGCTCGGGGTCGAGGGCCGACGTCACCTCGTCGAGCAGCAGCAGCTCGGGGTCGCCGACGATGGCCCGGGCGATGGCGGCGCGCTGCTGCTGGCCCCCCGACAGGCGGTCGGGGTACTCGGCCACCTTGTCGCCGAGGCCGAACCTGGTGAGCACCTCGACGGCCCGTTCCTCGGCCTCGGGGCGGGGGAGGTTGCGGACCCGCCTCGGTGCCAGGGTCACGTTGTCGAGCACGGTGAGGTGCGGGAAGAGGTTGAAGGCCTGGAACACGATGCCGACCCGCCGTCGGATCGTGTTGGCGTTGACGCCGCGGGCGCTGATCTCCTGGCCGTCGAGCTCGATGCGGCCGGCGTCGATGGGGTCGAGCAGGTTCACGCAGCGCAACAGGGTGGACTTGCCGCAGCCGCTCGGGCCGATGAGGCACACGACGCCGTGGGGCCGCACCGACAGGCTGATGCCGTCGAGCACCACCTTGTCGCCGAACGCCTTCTTCACGCCGCTGAGCGCCAGTCGGGGGACCGTGCCTGCTCGGGCCTCCTCCGTCGGCGCCCCTTCGGGGTCCGACCCAGGTCGGTGGTGCTGCTCCGCCCCGCTGCGCAGCTGGTCGGTCATACGAGGGCCTGGCCGCGGCGGGCCCGCTCGCGCTTGGTGTACCAGTCGGTGATGCGGGCGAGGGGCACCGAGGCGAGCAGGAACAGGACCGTCGCCGCCACGAACGAGGTGTAGTTGAAGGTCCTCGACTTGTAGACCTCGGCCTCGCGGACGGCCTCGCGGATGCCGAGCACGCTCACCAGGGCCACGTCCTTCTGCAGGCTGACCAGGCCGTTCAACAGGGCCGGGATCACGTTGCGGATGGCCTGGGGCACGATCGCGAACCGCAGGGTCTGCCACTGGGTCAGCCCCAGCGATCGGGCCGCGGCCCGCTGGCTCTCGTGCACCGAGTCGATGCCCGCCCGGTACACCTCGGCGGTGTACGCGGCATAGGAGAGCACGAGCGACGCCACGCCCCAGAAGAGCGGGTCCTTCGGCACGCCCGGCAGGTCGAGGGCGGGCACCCCGAAGCCGAGCAGGAACAGGATGAGCAGGATCGGGATGCCCCGGAAGAGGTCGATGTAGATGATCGAGAGCACCCGCAGGGGGAAGAACGCCGGACCCCGCAGGCTCCTGATCACGGCGACGAGCAGTCCGAAGGCGACGATGAGCACCTCGGCGACGGCGAACATCTTGATGTCGAGCCAGAAGCCGCCCAGCACGTCCGGCCACGACTCGCGGAAGTTCTCGGGGTTGAAGAACTGCTGTTGGACCTTGGGCCACGACGCGCTGTTCAGGATCAGGAACAGGCCACCGCCCAGGAAGACGACGGTCGCCACGAAGGCGACCAGCGCGCCCCGGGCGCCGTCCTCGCCGAGTTCGTGGCGCAACGACCCGAACCGGCTCGGGGGCGCAGGTGGCGGTCCCGAGCCGATGTCGTTCACAAGAACCCCGGATTTCTTGGTGACTTCCCCCCGAAGCGGGGGTCGAACACCAAGAAATTCCCAGGCATCGGGGGTGTGCCGGTCGTGGCGGCCGGCTACTGGGACAGCGTGGGGGTGTCGCCGCCGTCGGCGAGCCACTGCTGCTGCAGGTCGGCCAGGTCGCCAGAGTCGTCCACCGCGGCCAGGGCCTGGTTGACGCACGGGATCAGCTCGCTGCCGTCCTCGAAGAGCATGCCCAGCTGCTCCTCGTCGCCAACGGTGGGCAGGATGCCGACGATCGAGGCATCGGGGATCTCGGCCGAGGTGATGTAGAAGGCGGTGGGCAGGTCGAACACGAGCCCGTCGACCTGGCCGGCGTCGAAGGCCGACTTGGCGGCGGCGTTGTCGTCGAACACGGCCGCCTCGGTGTCGGGCTGGATCACGTTGTCGATGTAGTCGAGGCTCGTCGACCCGATGGCCGCGCCGAGCTTGGCGGTCCTCAGGTCGGCGATCGAGGTCGCGTCGGCGATGTCAGCGTCGGGAGCGGCCACGATGGCCTGCTGCACGGTGTAGTAGCCGTCCGAGAAGTCGACCGCCTGGTCACGTTCGTCGTTGATGCCGAACTGCTGGATGTTGAAGTCGTAGTCCTTGTCGCCGGGGGCGATGGCCTCGTCGAAGCCGGTGCTGGTCCACACCACGTCGGTGGGGGCGAACCCGAGCTCGGCGGCGATGTCGTAGACCAGCTCGCTCTCGAAGCCCTCGTTGCCGGCGGGGTCGTCGTTGGCGACCCACGGCGGGAACACCGGGTCGCCGGTGGCCACGGTGAGCTGGCCCTCGGTCTTCAGCGGCAGGTCGGCCACGGCGCAGTCACCGGCGGCCGCGGTCGTGTCGCCGGCCGCGGCGGTGGTGTCCGACGAGCTGGTGTCCGACGAGCCCTCGTCACTGTCGCTGCTGCAGGCGGCGCCCACCAGGGTGAGCGACAGGAGAACGGCGAGCAGTCGCCACACGCGTGTTCCGAACATGAGTTGCCTCCGGGTCCTGGGTCCGCCCTGCCGGGCCGAGACGACGTCGTCGCCCGCAGTCTTGCACGGAACGCGGGCGCGCTCAGCGGGCGACGGGACCTCGCCCGACCGATGCGTGCCGGTCAGGTCACGCCAGGTCGTGGGCGCTGACGGCGTCGAGCAGGTCGATGGACGGGGGGCGGTCGAGCTTGCCGTCGCAGGCGTTCGCCATCTCGACCATGTCGGGCGAGTCGAAGTGCGCCCGTTGCGCGGCCGGCGACGCCCATTTCTCGATGACGATGAACCGGGTGGGGTGGGTGGCCGAGAGGCACAGGTCGATGTTGCGACAGCCTTCGTGGCCACGGCTCACCACGACGTACTTGGCGAGCACCGACTGCAGCGCCTCGGGATCGGCGGCATCGAACGACATGATGACCACCGTGAGATCGACCTCGTCCACGGTTTCGGGGCCGATCACTCAGGCCCGGCGGTGCGGGCGCCGACATCACGGACAGTGGGCATGTGCTCACAGCTGGAGGAATCGGCGGCCTCTGTGGGGTTGGCCCTCTTGACCATCTCGGTATCGTAAGCCACAGAGCACCGAGGGTCCCGTCGCTTGCCCCGGTCCCCGATCTGTTCCCGAGGCCCCGCCATCTGTCGGTCGTGCGGCCACCGAAACTCGACGCCAGGAGAACACCGTTGGCCAAGGAGCGCGTGGAACGAGACGAGGAAGACCTCGTCCGTCTCTATCTCACCGACATCGGGCAGTACCCCCTCCTCACCAAGGACGACGAGGTCCGCCTGGCCCAGGCCATCGAGGGCGGTGCCGCCGCCCGCGCCGAGATGGACGTGGCCACCGAGCTCACCGCGGCCCGCAAGCGCGAGCTGCGGCGCAACGCCCGCAAGGGAGAAGAGGCCGAGCGCACGTTCGTCCAGTCCAACCTGCGCCTCGTCGTCTCGATCGCCAAGAAGTACCAGGCATCGGGGCTGCCGCTCCTCGACCTGATCCAGGAGGGCAACCTGGGCCTCATGCACGCCGTCGAGAAGTTCGACTGGCGCAAGGGGTTCAAGTTCTCGACCTACGCGACCTGGTGGATCCGCCAGGCCATCACCCGGGGCATCGCCAACACCGGACGCACCATCCGGCTCCCGGTGCACGCCGGCGACACCCTGGCCCGGCTCCAGAAGGCGCGGTCGCGCCTCGAGCTGAAGATGGGGCGCCCCGCCACCCTGGCCGAGCTGTCGGCCGAGGTCGAGATGCCCGAGGAGAAGGTGACCGAGGCGTTGCGCTTCGCCGCCGAGCCGCTCTCGCTCTCCGAGCCGCTCCGCGAGGACGGCGACGCCGAGCTGGGCGACGTGGTCGAGGACCGCTCGGCCGAGTCCCCGTTCGAGGTGGCCGCCACCGCGCTGCTCCCCGAGGAGATCCAGCGCCTGCTCTCGCCGCTCGACGACCGTGAACGCGAGATCCTGAAGCTCCGGTTCGGTCTCGACCGTGGTGAGCCCCGCACCCTCGAGGAGGTGGGCGAGCACTTCAACCTCACCCGCGAGCGCATCCGCCAGATCGAGGCCCGGGCCATGTCGAAGCTGCGCCACCCCAGCAGCGACACCGGCGCACGCGACCTGCTGGCCGTCTGAGGCCCCGCACGCCGCGGCCGCCGGCGGGCCGCCCTACACTCGGCGCATGAAGAAGCTCGTGCTCGTCGCCATCCTCATCGCCCTCGTCGCGTTCGCGGCCAAGAAGCTCCGCGAAACCGCGTAGCCGGCGGCGCGGCGCCCACGAGGCGCCGCGCGCCGGCGACCGCGCGGTCCCGCCGCGTGGGCGGTTCACGACGCAGCCACCACCAGACCACCCCGCCCGCCACCGCCATCACCACGCCGCCGCTCACCGCCGCGGTGGGGCCCGGCGGCGGGCCTCGGCGCTTGAGCTGCACCTGTTGCTCGAAGGTGGTGCGCTCCCAGCCCTGCTCGTCGGCGTATCGCGCCAGGGCGCGGTCGGCGTTGACGGCCACGGGGTGGCCCACGGCCTCGAGCATGGGGATGTCGGTGGCCGAGTCCGAATAGGCGTAGGAAGCCCCGAGGTCGATGCCGAGGCGCTCTGCCTCTTCGCGCATGGCCTCGGCCTTGAAAGGGCCGTACGAGTAGAACTCGACCTCACCGGAGTACCGGCCTTCGTCGTCGAGCTGCGCCCTCGTGGCGATGGCGTGGTCGGCCCCGAGGTACTCGCTGAGGGGCTCGACGATCTCCTGCGGTGACGCCGAGATGATGTAGACGCGGCGACCCGCCTCGTGGTGCTCGCGGATCAGGTCGAGGGCCTCGCCGAACACGATGGGCTCGATGACCTCGGCCAGGGTCTCGCGCACCAGGTCGCTGATCGTGTCCTGGTGCCAGCCCTTGCTGATCCGCAGGGCCGACTCGCGCATGCGGGCCATGCGCGCCTCGTCGGCGCCGAGATAGAGGTACACGAGCTGGCCGTAGAGCGCCCGCAGCACGAGCCAGCGGGAGATGAGCCCGGCCCGCTGGAACGGCCGCCCGAACGCGACCATCGACGCCTTGGCGATGACGGTCTTGTCGAGGTCGAAGAAGGCGGCTTCCACCCGCCAGAGGCTACGGGGGCCGCGCGGCTCCGGGGTCATCGACCGCCGTGCCGCACCGTTGGGAGCGCCGGTGTTGTGGATGTCACACCACCTCTTTAAGGTGATGCCACCTTCCCCCAAGGTGTTTGACTGCCCCTGGGAGGGTTTCCGTGCTCGTTTCCTGTTGGTCCGCCAAGGGCGGCTCCGGCACCACCGTGATCTCGGTGGCGCTCGCGCTGGTGATGGCCCGAACGTCCGAGGTGCTGCTCGTCGACCTGGCGGGCGACGTGCCGGGCGCCCTCGGGCTGCCCGAGCCCGACGGCCCCGGGCTCACCGCATGGCTCGGCGCCGGTGACGACGTGGGGGTCGAGGCCGTCGCCCGGCTCGAGGTGCCGGCCCGCCCCGGGCTCTCGGTGCTGCCCCGGGGGCCCGGGCGCCTCGTCGCCCCACCCGGCCGGCTCGATGCGCTCGCCGGGCTGTTCGGTGCAGGGTCGCGGCCGGTCGTCGTCGACTGCGGCGTGCTCCGGTCGCCCGACGACGGCGCCACGGTGCTGGCCGGTGCCGCCACCCACTCGCTGTTGGTCACACGGGCGTGCTACCTGTCGATCAGGCGGGCGGTGGCGGCCCCCGTCCGGCCCTCGGGCATCGTGCTCATCACCGAGCCGGGCCGTGCCCTGGGGCGCGCCGACATCGAAGAGGTGGTCGGGGTGCCGGTGCGGGCCGAGGTGGCCCTCGACCCGGCGGTGGCGCGCGCCGTCGACGCCGGCCTGCTCGGCTCGCGCCTGCCCCGTGGGCTCGAACGGGCGTTGCGCCATGCGGCCTGACGGCCCTGGCGGGGTTCGGCTCAACGGCGTCGACGGCCCCGACGGCACCGACGCCGTGGCCGTTGAAGCGATGGCGCTCGACGACTTGGTGCACGGGCGCCTGCTCGCCGAGCCGGTCGGGGCGGTCGTCGACGCCCGGGGCACCGTCGAGCGCATCGTCCGCATCGCGGCGCCGCTGCTCGGCTCGTCCGAGGCGTCGGGGGTCATCGAGCGCGTGTTGGCGCGGGTCGAGGGCCTCGGCCCCCTCGACCCGCTGCTGGCCGACCCGTCGGTCACCGAGGTGATGGTCAACGGCGGCGGCGCCGTGTGGGTGGAGCGCGACGGCCGTCTGGCGGTCACCGACGTCGCCCTTCACGCGGACACCGTCGCTCACCTGATCGAGCGGGTGGTGTCGCCGCTGGGGCTGCGGATCGACCGCTCGTCGCCGCTCGTCGATGCGCGCCTGCCCGACGGATCCCGCGTCAACGCGGTGGTACCGCCCCTGGCGATCGACGGGCCGTGCCTCACCATCCGGCGCTTCGGCGCCCGCCCGGTCGACCTCACCGAGGTGTGCCCGCCCGGCGTCGCCCCGCTGCTGCGGTGGGCGGTGGCGGCGCGGGCCAACATCGTGGTGTGCGGTGGGTCGGGGTCGGGCAAGACCACGCTGCTCAACGCCCTGGCGGCGTCGGTGCCACCGGGCGAGCGGGTCATCACCATCGAGGACGCCGCCGAGCTTCGCCTGCCGGGCGACCACGTCGTCCGGCTCGAATCACGCCCTCCCAACGCCGAGGGCGTGGGTGCGGTGTCGATCCGTGATCTGGTGCGCAACTCGCTCCGCATGCGCCCCGATCGCATCATCGTCGGCGAGGTGCGCGGCCCCGAGGTGCTCGAGATGGTCCAGGCGATGACCACGGGCCACGAAGGCTCGCTGTCCACCTGCCATGCGAACAGCCCCGTCGACGCCCTCCGGCGACTCGAGACCATGATGCTCATGGGCGGGCTGTTGCTGCCGCTCGCCGCCGTGCGCGACCACCTGGGCGCGGCGATCGACCTGGTGGTGCAGGTGGCTCGGCGACCCGACGGCTCGCGGCGGGTGGTGGCGGTCGACGAGGTGGCCGAGCCGGGCTCGGGGTGCGAGGGGTCAACGAGGCCGCTCGTCGGGAGAGATGGCCTCTCGTCACTGCCCCGTCGGCCGGTCCGTTGGGTCGGCGCGGAGCCCCCGCGGCCGTCGTGGGTGGTCGCTGCGTGATCCGGCCGGTCCCCGTCGTCGTTCTCGTACTGGTGCTGGCGACCGCGGCATCGGTCCGGGCCGCGCGGACTGCGACAGCGGCCCGGCCCGTGCGCGGACGGCTCGTCCAGGGGTCCGTCTCCCCTCCGCCGGGGGCTCGGGTGCGAGTTCCGGCGCTCTTCACAAGGCGACTCGAGGCGGCGCTGCGATCGGCCGACCTCGACCACGATGCCGCGGGGGTGGCCCGGCGTTGGGTCGGTGGTGCCGTGGCCGCGGTGGTGGTGGGCGGGGCGATGTGGGGGCCGGGGGGATCACTCGTCGTGCTGGCCCTTGCCACCGGCGGCCCGGTCGCCCTCCTGGCCTGGCGCAAGGGTCGACAGGGACAACGGTTCTCGGCGGCCCTGCCCGGCCTTCTCGAGACCGTGGCGGGGTCGCTGCGGGCAGGCTCGTCCCTGCCCGAGGCGTTGTCCTCTGCAGCGGCCGATGCCACCGGCAGCGCGCTGCTCGACGGCGATCTCGCGTCCCTCACGGCGCGGGTGGGGCGGGGCCAGCCGTTCGTCGATGCCGTCCGATCGTGGACCGTCGGCCGCCCCCACGAGGGCGTGGGCCTCGTGGCTGCCGCCTTCGTGCTCGGCACCGAGGCGGGCGGCGCGCGGGCCCGGGCGATCGACGGCGTGGCCGCCACCCTGCGCGACCGTCGGGCGTTGACGGCCGAGGTCGACGCGTTGTCGGCCCAGGCGCGGGCTTCGGCGGTGGTGATGATGGGTGCCCCCGTGGTGTTCGCCGCGCTCGGGCTGCTGAGCGATCCCGATGTGTCCGCGTTCCTGCTGCGCACCCCGGCGGGCCTCGGCTGCCTGCTCGTCGGGCTCGGTCTCGATGTCGCAGCCGGGCTCTGGATGATGCGCATCGCCAGGGCCGCCGCATGACCGTGTTGCTGCCGGGCCTGTGGCTCGCGGTCGCCGTCGTCGGTGCCTGGCGGTGGCGCCCGGCGCCTGCCCGCGCCCGGGCCCTCGGCGGTGTCGCGCTGTCGGGTTCGGTGGTGGGGTCGGCGGTGGGTCCGGCGGAGACCGGGCGCCCGCCGTGGGGGCTGCGGCGGTCCCCGGTGCGCTCGGTCGGGCTCGTCGCGCGCCGGTTGCTCGGGCGACCCGCCGATCCGGTGGCCGATCGACGGCTCGGGTGGGCCCTTGCCTCGGCGGTGCCCGTTGCCTTGGCCGCGCCCGTGCTGCTCCCGCTGGTCGGCGTTGTCTGGTGGGTCGCTCCCGTGGTGGGCCGCCGTCGCGAGGAACGGCGACGGGACGCCGCCCTGCTCGCGGAGCTCCCCGAGGTGGTCGACCTCTTCGTGCTGGCGATCGGAGCCGGGCTCACCGTCCCGCTCGCCGTGGGTGCGGTGGCGCGTCACCAGCGCGGGGTCATCGGCACGGCGCTGGCCGGCGCGACCCGCCGGGTGGGGCTGGGGGCCCGCCTCGCCGACGCGCTGTCCGTGTTGCCCGACGAGCTCGGCGAGCGGGTCCGGCGCCTGTCGAGCGTTCTCGTGGCGTCCGAGCGCTATGGCGTGGCGCTGCTGCCGGCGCTCGAGCGCCTCGCGGTCGAGACCCGCCTCGAGCGCCGCCGCCAAGCCGAGGCCACCGCCCGGCGTGTCCCCGTCAAGCTCCTCTTCCCCTTGGTGCTCTGCACCCTGCCTGCCTTCGCGCTCCTCACCGTGGTGCCCCTGCTCGCGGGGTCCCTGCGGTCACTGCGCCTCTGAACCATCCCAACGCTGAAAGAGCCCTCATGACCCGTCTGTTCGTCCGCGCCCACACGCTGCTCCGCACCCATCTGCTCGCCCTACGGTCCCGCCGCCCCGAGACCGGCCAGACCACCGCCGAGTACGCCCTCGTGCTCCTCGGCGTCGCCGCCATCGCTCTCCTCGTGGTTGCCCAGGCGAGATCCTGTCGTCAAGCCCAGTCTGGTCCGACCCGATACGACCGAGCCACGAGGCGAGGCCGCAGTCGCCGCACGACGTGGAGACCGCGCGGTAGTTGCCGGGTCCAGCCCGAGCGCTCCTGGCAGGTGTGGCCCGGCTTCCCGGTGCGTGAGGACCGATACGCCGAGCGAGTCCACGGGGTCGTGGTAGCTAGATGATCCTACTAGTAGTAGGATCAGAGTATGAAGGTCAGCGTCAGCCTCCCCGACGAAGACGTCCGGTACCTCGACACGTACGCCCATGTCCAGGGCCTCGACTCGCGTTCTGCGGCTCTGCGCAAGGCGGTTCGGCTCCTGCGGGCGTCCGAGCTCGGCGCCGCGTACGAGGACGCGTGGAGCGACTGGGCCGACAGCGACGACGCGGAGCTGTGGGATTCGGTGACATCGGACGGTCTCGGCTGATGCGCAGAGGGGAGATCCGCTGGGTCGATCTCGACCCTGTGCGAGGTTCGGAGTCGGACAAGCGCCGCCCTGCGGTGATCGTCAGCAACGACGGGGCGAACGCCACGGCGCACCGGCTGGGCCGTGGGGTCGTGACGGTCGTGCCGGTGACGAGCAACACCAAGCGGGTCTACCCGTTCCAGGTGCTCCTCAGCGCGACGGGCACGGGCCTCCCGCACGACTCGAAGGCGCAGGCCGAGCAGGTTCGATCAGTCGCGGTCGAGCGCATGGGGACACGAGTGGGTGTGCTCTCGGGACCAGACGTCGCGGCGCTCGACGAAGCCTTGAGGCTCCACCTCGCGCTCTGAGATCCCATCTGGCCCGACGACGTGGTCGACCACGGCCTCGCCGAATTCCACGACTGCCAGTTCTGGCTCAGCGTCGGTCGTACGGAGGTTTGTCGGGGCGGCAGTCGTCAGGCCACCGATCAGTGAGCATGTTTCCGTCAATTTCCGACTATCATGCAGCTTACGGGCAGCACCCAGGTCCTTCCGGACCGGGTGAACGGGACCCGCTCGCGCCGCAGGCGCCGCTGAATCCCTTCACCACCGAGGTGCCTCCCATGACCCGTCTGTTCGTCCGCGTCCACACCCTGCTGCTCGCCCACCGAGGCCATCGCGGCGACCGCGGTCAGACCACCGCCGAGTACGCCCTCGTGCTGCTCGGCGTGGCCGCCATCGCCCTGCTGGTCGTCGCGTGGGCCACCGACACCAACCGCATCGGCAAGCTGCTCGACAGCGTGCTCGACGCCATCTTGTCCGACGTCACGTGAGCCATCCGGCACGCCACCTCGACCGGGGGCAGTCCTCGGTCGAGGTGGCGCTGCTGTTGCCCTTCGTCGCCCTGCTGCTCCTCGCGGTGGTGCAGGTGGGCCTGGTGGTGCGCGACCAGGTGCTGGTCACCCACGCCGCCCGCGAGGCGGCCCGGGTCGCGGCGGTCGACCCCGACCCCGCGGCCGCGCGGGACGCCGCGGGGGCGGCCGCCGACCTCGTCCCCGCACGGCTCAGCGTCGACGTGTCGGGACGGGGGGAGTCCGGCAGCCGAGTGCAGGCAGAGGTCGTCTATCGGAGCCCCACCGTGGTCCCGCTCGTCGGTCGCCTCATCGGCGACGCACGCCTCACGGCCCGTGCGACCATGCGCGTCGAGTGAGGTCGGGCGGCACCTGCCGGCAACAGAGACCGAGCGATCGTCGCCAGTTCCCGGCCCGTCCGCTCGCGCCCTCAGCAGGGCGAGAGGATCGCCTGCAGCAGTCGAACGGCGCCGGCCTTGTCGAGCGGCTCGTTGAAGTTGCCGCACTTGGGTGACTGCACGCACGAGGGGCAGCCGTCGCCGCACCCGCAGCCCGCGATGGCCTCGAGGGTGGCTACCAGATGGCGGTCGGCCACCTGATAGCCCATCTCGGCGATGCCGGCCCCGCCCGCGTAGCCGTCGTAGATCACGATCGTCGGCAGGCCGGTGTCGGCCTGGCGCAGGGTCGACACCCCACCCACGTCCCATCGGTCGCAGATCGTGAACAGCGGCAGCATCCCGATGGCGGCGTGCTCGATCGCGTGCAGCGCCCCGGGCGCATGGGCGAGGCCCACGTCGGCCTCGGCCAGCAACTGGGGCGGCACCGTGTACCAGAACGCCCGGGTGACGAGGTGGGAGGCAGGCAGGTCGAGGCGCTCTCGGGCGAGCACCTCGCCGGTGAAGGCGTCGCGCCGCTGGTAGCCGGTGACCTGCGAGCACACCTCGATCGATCCCAGGTGCAGCCCGGTGCCACCGACCGTGCGCCGGGTGTCCGTGGCCAGGACGCGCACATCGGTCTCGGACCGGGCCTGGGTGTAGTCGCCCCCGTCCCACGGGGAGACCAGGGCGACCCGGTCGTCCAGGTCGAGGTCGTCGACGTGGTACGCCCGTCCCTGGTGCAGGTAGGTGGCGCCCGGGTGCACGCTGCGCATGGCCCGGCCCTCGTCGACGGTGCCCACCAGGTCGCCGTTGGCGAGGGCGATGCGGAACTCGTGGGCCGACGAGCCCCGGAGCCCGATGCCCCGGCTCGGCCACCCTCGCGCCGCCCAGACCGCTCGGGGCTCGGTGCGGGTGCCGCGGCCCCGAGGGCGGATCTTGAGCCGGTCGTCGAGCACGAGGGCCCGGACGCCCTCGGCCAGCACGTCGGGCGGCCAGTAGGCCTCGTCGGCATGGCTGAGGGGCAGTTCGAACGCGGCGCACGCGAGGTGGGGCCCGAGGACGAACGGGTTGGCGGGGTTGATGACCGCCGGCTCGGCGGGCCGGGTGAACACTTCCCGAGGGTGGGCGATGAGCCACTGGTCGAGCTGGTCCTGGCCCGCGACCAGCACCGCCAGCGACTGCTGCGCCTCACGCCCGGCGCGGCCCGCCTGCTGCCAGAGCGAGGCGATGGTGCCGGGGAACCCGTTCAGCACGCAGGCGTCGAGCCCCCCGATGTCGACACCCAGCTCGAGGGCGGTGGTGGCGACGACGCCCTGCAGGCCGCCCGAGAACAGCTCGTCCTCGATGGCCCTGCGCTCGACGGTGAGGTAGCCGCCGCGGTAGGCCTGCACCGCGTCGGCCAGCGCTGCGGGGAGGCGCCGGCGGATGTCGGCGGCCACGACCTCGGTGCCCTTGCGGCTGCGGCAGAAGGCGATGGTGCGCCGGCCCTGGCGGATCAGCTCGGCCACGAGCGTGGCCGTCTCGCGGTTCGACGAGACCCGCGGCCCGTCCGCGCCACCGGCCCCAGTCTCGTCGCCGCCAGTGTCGTCGAAGTCCGGATGATCGACCGCGGTCGACGTGCGTGGGGCCCCCGGCGGCTCCCCGTCGGCCAGGGGAGGGTTCCACAGTGCGAACAGCCGCTCGCCGCAGGGCGAGCCGTCGTCGGTGACCTCGGCCACGTCGAGCCCGCACAGCTCGGACGCCAGCCGCCCGGGAGCGCCGATCGTGGCCGACGAGAAGACGAAGGTGGGTCGCGAGCCGTAGTGCGCGCACAGCCGACGGAGCCGGCGCAGCAGATGGGCGACATGGGTGCCGAAGATGCCCCGCAGCAGGTGGAGCTCGTCGAGCACCACGTAGTCGAGCCGGAGCAGGAAGGTGTCCCACCGACCGTGGTGCGGGAGGATGCCGTTGTGCAGCATCTCGGGGTTGGTGAGCAGCACGTTGGCGTGGGCGCGGGCCCAGGTGCGCTCCTCGGGTGAGGAGTCGCCGTCGTAGGTGGCGGCCACCAGGCCCGGGACCTCGAGCCGGGTGAGCGCTCGCAGCTGGTCCTGGGCGAGGGCCTTTGTCGGGAAGACCAACAGCGCGGTGCCCGAACGCACGGGGCGTGCCGCGGCCTCGGCGATCGGGGCCTGGTAGCAGAGCGACTTGCCCGACGCCGTGCCCGTGGCGATGGCCACGGACCGGCCGCTGCGCGCCAGGTCGATGGCCGCGGCCTGGTGCGACCAGAAGGCGTCCACCCCGAGGCGCTCCCGAACCACCGGCGGGAGCGGTCGGGCCAGCTCGGCGGTGCGTGGTGCCCGGGCCGGCAGTCGTTCGAGGTGCACCAGTCGGTCGCCGCCCGGCCCCGAGGGCGCGCCCGACAACCCGGCGAGCACCTCGTCGAGGCTGGGGATCGGGGCCGGAGCGAGAAGCGCCATGCCCTGGCCATGCTACGGATCCCGCCGGCGTAATTACAGCGCTGTTCCCGTTCCTGACCCGGTCCGGGATGGCCCGACGTGCACGGTGAGTGGATACCGTGACTGGCGTGACGAGCCCGTCCGCGGGCGGGTCAGCGATTCGACGGGTAGCGAGGAGCCGAGAGTCGACGTGCAGTTCGAGGTCAATGTCGCAGCGGTGGGCGAGTGGTCGGTGGTGGCGGTGGCCGGCGAGGTCGACGTGGCCACCGCCCCGAAGCTCCGCGAGCAGACCATCGCCCTGGTCGCCCAAGGGCACCACCGGATGGTGATCGACCTCGAGGCCGTCGACTTCCTCGACTCCACCGGGCTGGGCGTGCTGGTCGGCGTGCAGCGGCGGGTGCGGGCCGCGGGCGGCGAGCTGCGGGTCGTCTGCACGACCCCTCACATCGTCGAGCTCTTCGAGATCACCGGCCTCGACCAGGTGTTCGACATCCGGGCGGGCGTCGGGGACGCCACGGGCGACGCCACCTCGGCCGACGGGGCGGCCTGACGCCATGGGACAGGTTGTCGAGCTCGAGATCCCGGCCAGGGCCGACTTCCTCGAAGTGGCCCGCATGGTGGTCACGACGGCCGCGTCGATCGAGCCCACCTTTCCCGACGAGCGCATCAACGACCTCCGACTCGCCGTGTCCGAGGCCTGCACGAACGCCATCGAGGCGCACGCCTCGGGCGGGGACGGCGACGACCGGATCGTCGTGCGGTGTGACCTGGCCGAGGACCGCATCGAGGTCGAGGTGGAGGACCAGGGGGGTGGCTTCGACCTGGCCGACCTGAGCGACCTGCCCGCAGTCACGGACCCCGCCCGACTGGACCACGAGCGGGGCCTCGGCATCACCTTGATGCGTGAGGTGGCCGACGAGACCGAGTTCCGCGTGTCGCCGGAGGGCACCGCAGTTCGCCTGGTCGTCTACTCCACCAAGCGGCGCTGAGCGCACTGGGCAGCGTGTTCTTCGGCGATTCTCAGGGCGTCCACTGTTGGGAGTCTCCCGCGAGGCTCAAGGTGCCGGAATACGATCGGGTGCATGCGGCGAGCCCACCTCCTCTTGATCGGGACCGTCCTGGCCCTCGCCGTGGCCTGCACCTCGACCGGCGCGCCCGCGTCGGCCTCGACCTCCACTTCCTCGGCCTCGGGGCCGACGTCCTCCGCGGTTCCCACGGGTGCCGCCGCTTCGTCGCCCGCCCAGGCCGGCTGCGCCCAGGACGGGCGGGCGACCACGGTCGCCTACCGGCGCATCGCCGGCGTGGCCCGCAACGCCACGAGCCTCGACGTCCACGCCCCTGCTGACGCCTGCGAGGCTCCGGTGGTGGTGTGGGTGCACGGCGGCGGTTACCACCGCGGGGACAAGGCTCAGGGCATGCGTGACAAGGTGGCCCTCTTCAACCGCAAGGGCTGGATCCTCGTCAGCGTCAACTACCGCCTCACGGTGCGCGGTGACGCCGACTCTGCCCACTTCCCCGACCACTACGAGGACGTGGCGGCGGCCTTGGCGTGGGTCGAGGACAACATCGCGGACTACGGCGGCGACGCCGGTCACCTCGCCCTCCTCGGCCACTCGGCCGGCGGTGACATCGTGGCCAACGTGGCTGCCGAGCCCTCCTACCTGGCGGACCAGGGCGCATCTGCAGGCCTCATCGAGTGCCTCGCGCCGCTCGACACCGAGGGCTTCGACAAACCGACTGCGGCGCCGCGCGGGCGGCCCATGTGGGTCGACGCCCTCGGCAACAACCCCGACTACGCGACGGAGACCTCGGCCACGTTGCTGCTGCGCTCCGGTGACCCGACCACGCCGCCCGACACGCTGGCGGTCTACCGCGGCGGGCCGCGCCGGCAGGCCATCGAGCTCGACTACCTGCGGGCCGTGCGCCAGGCCGGCGGCGAGACCGTCGCCGTCGACGCCCGTTCCCTGAACCACGGCCAGGTCAGCTCCCGCATCGGCGCGCCCGGTGACCGTGTGATGACCCCGCCCCTCACCCGCTTCCTTCGCACCTGTTTCACCCCGCCTGCCGCCTGACCCACGGCGTCCCCGCGACGGCGTGGGTGCCCTAACCTGGGAGCGGGAGCGCCGGGAAGCCTGGTCGGCAGACGCCACCCGCTGCCCAGGAGTCGAACGTGTCCACGAGGTCCACCCCGTTTCGAGCGACCTGGCTGGAGTCCGACCGCCCCCTCGCCCGGGCGTTGGGGCGGCCGCTGGCCTCGTTCCTCGAGATCGAGGCTGCCGGCGGGGTCTTCCTCCTCGCCGCGACCGTGGTGGCGCTGGTGTGGGCCAACTCTCCCTGGGACCAGTCCTACGTCGACTTCTGGCACACCGAGATCTCGGTCACCGTCGGCAACTTCTCCATCACCGACGACCTCACCCACTGGGTGAACGACGGCCTGATGGCCATCTTCTTCTTCGTGGTCGGCCTCGAGATCAAGCGCGAGCTCGTGGCCGGCGAGCTGCGCGAGCGGTCAGCGGCGGTGCTGCCCGGCATCGCGGCCCTGGGCGGGATGATCGTGCCCGCGGCCATCTTCCTGGCCGTCAACGCCGGCGGCGTCGGGGCGGACGGCTGGGGCATCCCCATGGCCACCGACATCGCCTTCGCGCTCGCGCTGGTGGCCGTGTTCGGCAGCCGGGTGCCGCCACGGCTCAAGGTCTTCCTGCTGACCCTCGCCATCGTCGACGACATCGGCGCCATCGTCGTCATCGCCGTCTTCTACACCGAGACGGTGAGCCTGGGCTGGCTCGCCGACGCCGTGGTCCTGTCGCTCGCGGTCGTGTTGCTGCGGCGGGCCCACGTTCGATACCTGCCGGTGTACGTCGCCCTGGGGTCCGCCCTGTGGCTGTCGATGTTCGAGTCGGGGGTGCACGCCACCATCGCCGGTGTCATCCTCGGCCTGCTCACCCCCGCGAAGCCGTTCCAGAAGGAGTTCGAGGCCGAGGCCATCGTCGACGAGCTCGAGGGACGCGACGACCTCAAGGCCGAGGACGTCCACCGCACGGCTCGGCTGATCAGGGAGTCGGTCTCGCCGGCGGAGCGCATCGAGCACGCGTTGCACCCGTGGACCAGCTTCCTGATCATCCCGGTCTTCGCCCTGGCCAATGCCGGCGTCCCGCTCACGGCCGGCCCCATGCGAGATGTGTCGCCCGTCCTGGTGGGCATCGTCGCCGGCCTGGTCGTGGGCAAGCTCGTCGGCATCACCACCTTTGCCTGGCTGGCCACCCGCCTGCCGGGGGTCGACCTGCCCGAGGGCGTCCGCTGGTCGCAGGTCATCGGCATCGCCGCGGTCGCCGGCATCGGCTTCAGCGTGTCGCTCTTCATCACCGACCTGGCCTTCGACGACCCCCTGCTCCAGGCCGACGCCAAGCTCGCCATCCTCCTCGCCAGCGCCCTGGCTGCGGTCATCGGCTTCCTCATCCTCAGCACCGCCAGCCACTACCACTACCCCCGAAAGCTGGCGGCCAAGGACACCCGCCGAACCTGAGGCAATGGCGGTCGGAAACCGACCGGCATTGCCTCGCAAACGACGGATCAGGCGAGCTGGGCGTGGACCCCGACGCCGCAGGCCCGAAGCGGGCAGGCCTACACCGACTCGTACCGCCGGAGCTCACGGCGGGCGATGGTCATGCGGTGCACCTCGTCGGGTCCGTCGGCCAGTCGGAGGGTGCGGATGTGCGCGTACATCGACGCCAGGGGGAAGTCCTGGGACACGCCGCCGGCACCGTGGGCCTGGATGGCCCGGTCGATCACCCGCAGGGCCATGTTGGGCACCGCCACCTTGATGGCCGACACCTCGACACGGGCGCCCTTGTTGCCCACGGTGTCCATGAGCCAGGCCGTCTTCATGGTGAGGAGGCGGGCCTGTTCGATCTCGATGCGCGAGTCGGCGATCCACTCCTGGATCACGCCCTGTTCGGCCAGCTTCTTGCCGAACGCGACACGGGCCTGGACCCGCCGGCACATGGCCTCGAGCGCCCGCTCGGCCGCGCCGATGGCCCGCATGCAGTGGTGGATGCGGCCCGGGCCCAGGCGGGCCTGTGCGATGGCGAAGCCGCCGCCCTCTTCGCCGAGCAGGTTGCCGGCGGGCACGCGGCAGTCCTCGAAGAGCAGCTCGCAGTGGCCCTCCTGGTCGTTGTAGCCGAACACGGGGAGGTCGCGGACGATGGTGAGGCCGGGGGTGTCGAGGGGCACGAGCACCATCGACTGCTGGCGATGGGGTGAGGCGTCTGGGTCGGTCTTGCCCATCAGGATGGCGACCTTGCAGCGGTCGGTGGCCGCGCCGGAGATCCACCACTTGCGCCCGTTGATCGCGTACTCGTCGCCCTGGCGCTCGATGCGGCACGAGATGTTGGTGGCGTCCGAGCTGGCGACCGCGGGCTCGGTCATGGCGAAGCAAGACCGGATCTCGCCCTCGAGCAGGGGCTGCAGCCACTGCTCCTGCTGGACGGGGGTGCCGAACATCGTGAGGATCTCCATGTTGCCGGTGTCGGGCGCCGAGCAGTTCAGGGCCTCGGAGGCGATGTGGCTGCGCCCGAGGATCTCGGCGAGCGGCGCGTAGTCGACGTTGGAGAGCCCGTCGGTCCACTGGGTCTTGTGGGGGAGGAAGAGGTTCCAGAGGCCCTGGGCCCGCGCCTCGGTCTTCAGGTCCTCGACGATCGGGGCGTGGAAGTGCGGGTCGCCCGAGGCCGACATCTGGTCTTCCCACACGGCCTCGGCGGGGTAGACGTGGTCGTCCATGAACGCCAGAAGGCGTTCCTGGAGGGCCTGGGCCGTGGGGCTGAGGGCGAAGTCCATGGCGGTCAATCTAGGAGGCCCACGGGAACGCGGTGTTGACACCGGTAGGGAAGGCGTCCTTACCTTGCGCTCGTGACCTCCCGTCTCGTGATCGTCGAGTCTCCCGCCAAAGCGCGCACAATCGCCGGCTATCTCGGCGACGGCTACGTCGTGGAGTCCTCGGTGGGCCACGTGCGCGACCTGCCCCAGAAGGCGGCCGACGTGCCCGCCGCCTTCAAGGGCGAGCCCTGGGCCAGGTTGGGCGTCGATGTCGACAACGACTTCAAGCCGCTCTATGTGGTTTCGCCAGGCAAGAAGGACGTGGTCCGCGACCTGAAGCGGGCGCTCAAGGATGCGGACGAGGTCTTTCTCGCGACGGATGAGGACCGCGAAGGCGAGGCCATCGCGTGGCATCTGCTCGAGGTGCTCAACCCCCGGGTGCCGGTGCGCCGGATGGTCTTCCACGAGATCACGCCCGAGGCGATCCAGCGGGCCATCGACGAGCCGCGTGACCTCGACCGGCGCCTGGTCGACGCCCAGGAGGCCCGTCGCATCCTCGATCGCCTCTTCGGCTACGAGGTCTCACCCGTGCTCTGGAAGAAGATCCGCACCGGCTTGTCGGCCGGCAGGGTCCAGAGCGTGGCCACGCGCCTGGTGGTCGAGCGTGAGCGTGCACGGATGCGCTTCAACGCCGCCGGCTACTGGGACATCGACGGCACCTTCTCGCCCGAGGGCGGTCTCGACGAATTCGACGCGACGCTCGTTGCCGTCGACGGCGCGCGTGTGGCATCGGGACGCGACTTCGACGAGTCGGGCTCGGTCACCTCGACCGACGTGCTGGTGCTCGACCGGGACGGGGCGACGACCCTGGTGGCAGAGCTCGAGGGCGCTTCGTTCTCGGTGCGCTCGGTGGAGGCCAAGCCCTACACCCGCAAGCCGGCGCCGCCGTTCATGACCTCCACCCTGCAACAGGAGGCGGGCCGCAAGCTGCGGTTCTCGTCGTCGCGCGCCATGGCCATCGCCCAACGGCTCTACGAGAACGGGCACATCACCTACATGCGCACCGACAGCACCACGCTGTCCGACGCGGCCCTCAACGCGGCGCGCACCCAGATCCTGGAGAAGTACGGCAAGGACTACCTGCCCGACACGCCCCGCCGTTACACCCGCAAGGTGAAGAACGCCCAGGAGGCACACGAGGCCATCCGACCCGCGGGCGACTCGTTCCGCACCCCCGAGCAGCTGCGCAGCCAACTCGACAACGACAGCTTCCGCCTCTACGAGCTGATCTGGGCGCGCACGGTGGCGTCGCAGATGACCGACGCCCGCGGCGAGTCGATGTCGGTGCGACTCGGTGCCACCTCGTCGGCGGGCCGCGATGCCGAGTTCTCCGCGTCGGGCCGCACGATCCTGTTCCCCGGCTTCCTTCGGGCCTACGTCGAGGGCAGCGACGACCCCGACAGCGAGCTCGAGGACAAGGACAGGATCCTGCCGCCGCTCGTCGAGGGCGGGCGCCTCACCGCCGAGCGCCTCGAGCCCAAGGGCCACGAGACCCAACCCCCGGCGCGCTTCACCGAGGCCTCACTCGTGCGCCGCCTCGAGGAGCTGGGCGTGGGCCGTCCCTCCACCTACGCGGCCACGATCACCACGATCATCGACCGCGAGTACGTCTGGAAGAAGGGCAGCGCGCTCGTCCCGTCGTTCACCGCCTTCGCCGTCGTCACGCTGCTCGAGACGCACTTCCCCGACCTGGTCGACTACGCGTTCACCGCCCGCATGGAGGACGACCTCGACAGCATCGCCGACGGCACCGCCGAGGCCGTCCCGTGGCTGAGCAACTTCTACTTCGGCAATGGTGCTCCCGGGCTGAAGACCATGGTGTCCGAGCGATTGGGGGACATCGACGCGCGGGCGGTGAGCTCGATCCCGCTGGGGATCGACGGCGAGGGGCGGTCGATCGTGGCCCGCGTCGGCAAGTTCGGCCCCTACCTGGCCCGGACCGAAGCAGCGCCCGTCACTGCCGGTGAGCCGGGCGGCGAGGAACAGACCGTCAGCATCCCCGACGACATCGTGCCCGACGAGCTCACCCTCGATCGCGCCAATGAGCTGCTCGACGCGCCGAGTGGGGACCGCGAGGTCGGCGTCGACCCCGGGACCGGGTTCCCCGTGTTGGCCAAGGCGGGGCGATTCGGCCCGTACGTCCAGCTCGGCGAACTGGTCGACGGCGGGGCCAAGCCTCGCACGGCATCGCTGTTCAAGGACATGAGCCTCGACACCATCACGCTCGACGAGGCGCTGCGGCTGTTGAGCCTGCCCCGGGTGGTGGGCGCCGACCCCGCCGACGGCGTCGAGATCACGGTGCAGAATGGCCGCTACGGGCCCTACCTCAAGAAGGCGAACGACAGCCGAAGCCTCCAGACCGAGGACCAGCTGTTCACGGTCACCCTCGAGGACTGCCTGAAGATACTGGCCGAGCCCAAGCGCGGCCGGGGCCAGACCGCAGCGGCGCCGCTGCGCGAGGTGGGTGTCGATCCGGCCACCGATCTGCCCGTCGTCTTGAAGGACGGGCGCTTCGGGCCCTACGTCACCGATGGTGAGAGCAACGCGTCGCTCCGCAAGGGCGACACGGTCGAGGAGATCACGATCGAGCGGGCCAGCGAGCTCCTGGCCGACCGCCGGGCCCGTGGCCCGGCCAAGAAGAAGAAGGCCACCAAGAAGAAGGCTGCGGCCAAGAAGAAGGCCCCGGCCAAGAGGAAGAGCGCGAAGAAGGCCCCGGCCAAGCGCAAGGCCGCGGCCAAGAGACCCACCTGACGTGCCCGGCGTGCTGATCGCGTTCGAGGGGGGCGAGGGGACGGGAAAGTCCACCCAGGCGGCCCGGCTGGCCGAGCGGCTCGACGCCGTGCTCACCCGGGAGCCGGGCGGCACAGCCATCGGCGGCCGCATCCGGGCCCTGGTGCTCGACCCCGGCAACGAGGAGATGGGTCACCGCGCCGAGGCGCTGCTGATGGCGGCCGATCGGGCCCAGCACGTGGCCGAGGTGATCCGCCCTGCGCTCGCCGCCGGACGCACCGTGGTCACCGACCGGTTCGCGGGCTCGTCGCTCGCCTACCAGAGCTACGGCCGCGGCCTTCCGCTCGACGAGGTCGAGTGGTTGTCGCGGTGGGCGACCGACGGCCTGTGGCCCGACCTGGTGGTGCTGCTGGACGTGCCCGAGGCCGTCGCCGAGGCCCGCCTGGGCGACGAGCGTGACCGCATGGAGGAAGTGGGCGGCGGCTTCCACCGGCTGGTGGTCGCGGGCTTCTTGTCGCTCGCCGCCGCGGACCCCGATCGCTGGGTGGTGGTCGACGGCACCGGCGAGGTTGACGATGTGGCCGAACGGGTGTGGGTCGTCGTGCAGCGGGCTCTGGCTCCGGGCCCTGGCGCTTCCACGGGCGAAGGCGAGGTGCGGTGAGCGTCCCCGCGCCCGTGGTCGACGGGTGGAGCGAGGTGTTGGGCCAGGACCGGGCCGTCGCGCAGCTCCGGGCGTCGGTGGCCGCGCCCGTCCACGCCTATCTCTTCGTGGGGCCGACGGGAAGTGGGCGCCGGGCGGCCGCTCGGGCATTCGCGGCCGACCTCCTGGCTTTGGGCAGCACCGGCGAGGACGCCGCCCGCCACCGCAGGCTCGCCCTGGCCGAGCAGCATCCCGACCTCACCGTCTTCGTGCCCACCGGCGCCTCGCTCCGCGAAGAAGAGGCCGCCGTGATCGGCAGGGCGGCCGTGCGCTCGCCCGTCGAGGGCAATCGCAAGGTGCTCGTGCTGTGCGAGTTCCACAAGGTCAGCACGGTGGCGCCCAAGCTGTTGAAGACCATCGAGGAGCCGCCGCCGTCCACGGTCTTCGTCATCCTGGCCGACGACGTGCCGCCCGAGCTCGTCACCATCGCGTCACGGGCGGTGCGCATCGAGTTCCACCCGGTGGCCGAGAGCCTCGTCGTCGAGCGCCTCGTCGCGGAGGGGGTGGACGCCGTTGCCGCGGAGGGCGCGGCCCGAGCCGCCGGTGGCGACCTCGAGCGGGCACGGTTGCTCGCCACCGATCCCGAGTTGGAGGCGCGTCGGGCGGCATGGCACGCGGTGCCCGACCGGCTCGACGGCAGCGGTGCCGCGGTGATGACCACGGTGACCGGCCTTCGGGAGCTGATCGACCGGGCCCATGCACCGCTCGCCGCCCGGCACGCTGTCGAGGTCGCCGCCCTCGACGCCCAGATCGAGCGCTACGGCCAGCGGGGCTCCGGAGCGGCCCAGATGGAAGCGCAGCACAAGCGTGAGGTGCGGCGTGCCCGCAGCGACGAGGTTCGATTCGGCCTGGCCACGCTCGCTCGCCGGTACCGCGACGAGCTGGTCGGGTCGCGTCGACCCGACGAGCAACTGGGCGCCCTCGACGCCATCCAGGCGGCCGCGGAGGCACTGGTGCGCAACCCGAACGAGGCCCTCCTCCTCGAAGACCTGCTGTACCGGCTGTCGCCCACCTGAGCCCCGGGGCCTCCCGGTACTACAGGGTGGTGTTGAGCAGGGCGCCGGCCTCGATCGGCGGCAGCGGGCGGGCGAAGTGATAGCCCTGGGCCCAGTCGCAGCCGAGGCTCTGCAGGACGGCGGTCTGGCCCTTGGTCTCGACGCCCTCGGCCACGGTGACGAGATCGAGTGACCGGGCCATCAGCACCACCGCGGCGGTGATGGCCAGGCCCCCGCCGGTGGACCCGAGCCCTTCGACGAACGAACGGTCGATCTTGACGATGTCGAACGGGAAGCGCTCGAGGTAGCTGAGCGACGAGTAGCCGGTGCCGAAGTCGTCGATGGCCAGGCGCACCCCGATGTCCTTCAGCGACCGGAGCACCTTCTCGGACGTGTCGAGGTCGGTCATCAGGACGTTCTCGGTGAGCTCGAGGGCGAGGAACTCCGCCGGCCAGCGGTGACGCCTGAGGAGCCGGCGCAGCATCGGGACGAGGTCGGGCGAGGCCAACTGGCGGGGGGACAGGTTCACCGACAACAGGAAGTGCGGGTGGCCGGGGACGGCCCGCAACCAGGCCGCGGCCTGGCGGAGCGCCTCGTTGAGCACCCAGGCGCCCAGGGGCACGATGAGCCCCGACTCCTCGGCCACGGGCACGAACTGGCCCGGGCCCACCACGCCCCGCTCGGCGTGGGTCCAGCGCAGCAGCGCCTCGACACCGACCACCCGCCCGCTCTCGAGGGAGACGGTCGGCTGGTACGAGAGGGTGAGGTCCCGGTCGGCGAAGGCCTGGCGCAGATCGTTCTCGAAGTGCAGTCGGTCGAGCATGCGCACGCGGAGGGCGTCGTCGAAGACCTCGACCCCGTCGCCGCCCTTGTCCTTGGCCTGGTACATGGCTGCGCAGGCTGTCGCTGTCGTCGTTGGGGCCCGCGAGGGCGATCCCCACGCTCATGGAGAGCAGGGCTTCGCCGCCGCCGAAGGAGAACGGCTCGGCGAGGGCACCGTGGAGGTGCGAGGCCAGTTCGCGCGCCGCGTCCAGGTCGGTCGGCCGGTCGATGACCACGACGAACTCGTCGCCGCCGAAGCGTCCGAGGATCGCGCCCTCGGAGCCGACGACCTGCTCGAGGCGCACGGCGACCCGCACGAGCAGCTGGTCGCCGGCGGGGTGCCCGAGGCTGTCGTTGACCACCCTGAAGCGGTCGAGGTCGATGAGCAGGACGGCCGCGCCTGCTCCGCCTGCTCCGCCGGCCCCGGACGGGCTGGCGGTGCGCGCGAGCGCCTGGTCGATCCGGTCGACCAGCAGTGAGCGGTTCGGCAGGCCGGTCAGCCCGTCGTGCATGACGTGGTGGGCGAGCCGGGCCCCGAGCTCGAGCACCTCGTGGTGGCTCGAGGACAGACGGTGGGCGGGCGGGCGGTCGGAGATGTTGCGGGTCGTGACGATGATGCCGGCGACGTCAGGGTCGTGGAGCAGGTTCATCCCGGTGAACTCGATTGCCTCCCAGTGCCCGTCGGCACGCCGGGCCCGGAACTCGCCGGTCTGGCTGAGCCCAGGTGTCTCGACGACGCGCCGCAGGAGGGCGTTGGCCTGGTCGATGTCGTCGGGGTGGGCGAGGTCGAAGGCGCTGCGCTCGTCCCAGAACTCGGGCGGGTACCCCAGGATCTCCTTCATCTCGCTCGTGCTGTAGAGGAGGTTGCCCTCCGCGTCGATCACCGTCACCGTGTCAGCGATCTTGTGTATGAGCATGCGGAAGGGGTCGTCGTCCCGTGCCGACCGATCTGCGGGGTGGATCCGTCCGGCATCGTTCATCACGACGAAGGTGGCGATGCGCTGCTTGCGCTGATCGAGCACCGGTGCGAGCGACACCCGGCAACGGAAGGCCGTGCCGTCGGGGCGATGACCCGAGAGCTCGAGGTTCGCGAGCTCGTCCCCGGTGAAGGGCTCGACCCGTCCGTCCCAGGGGTCGGCGAAGCCGCTGATCGGCACGCGTCGGCCGAGCACCCGTTCGACGGGCCAGCCGAAGGCCCGGGCCGCGGCGGGGCTCCAGGTGCGCACGGCGCCGTCGAGGTCGAAGGTGAAGGTGACGAGCGCGGTCCCCGTGGAGATGGCGTCGAGTTGCTCTTCGGCGCGGCGCAA
Source organism: Acidimicrobiales bacterium (assembly GCA_041918615.1). Classification (GTDB taxonomy): domain Bacteria; phylum Actinomycetota; class Acidimicrobiia; order Acidimicrobiales; family DATDAH01; genus JAEUJM01. Next base: position 39,392 of record JAYRVH010000054.1, on the reverse strand, counting down.
CGTGTCGAGTGCCTGGCGCTCGTCGGTGACGTCGCGTGTGTGGGCCATGGCGGCGACCGGCTGACCGGCGTCGTCCTGGAGCACGGCGGCATCACCGGCGACATGGCGGATCCGGCCGGATTCGGTGGCGATCCGGAACTCGAGACTGATGGTCGAGCAGGTACCGGCACGGGCCGCCTCGAGGCGCTCGAGGGTTGCCTGTCGGTGGTCGGGCACCACGATGTCGAGCAGGTTCATCTCGCGCGCCTGGCCCGAGGGCCGCTCGACCTGGGCGGCGAAGGCAGGGTTCGCGTCCATGACGCGCCCGGTGAAGTCGAACACGGCGATGCCGCCGGGCGACGTGGCCACGGCGGCGGCGTGCCAGTCGGCCGTCACCGGTTGGGTGCTCGGCTGCTGCGACGTGGGTGCTCCGGCTCCTTGTGGAGGGGTGCCTGGCTGAGCGTCCCGCATGGGTCCAGTCAAGTCGATGGAACGAGCCGAAACGGGGACGCTGCTTCACATTCTCGAAGTATCCGAGCCACCGGGCGAAGGTAACGGTGCGCTGAACGGGGCCGCAAACCCCGGTGGCCTTCCCGTTCGATGGACGGGCGGCGTTGCGTCACCAGTGGCGGACTCGGTCGTGCCGTGGCCCGCCCACCTCCTCGGGTCCGCCATGATGTGCAGATGCGTATGTGGGGGGACCACCAGGTGCGGCCGGCTGCCATGTCCCGCCGGCACCGGATGATCGGAGAGGGGACGGCTCCGGGAGTGACGATCCGGGGGCTCGCGTTGTGCAGCCTCCTGTTGCTGTCGGTCGCTGCGTGTGGCACCGGCGTCGACAGGCCGGAGACCGGGCCCGTTCGCGCCCCTGGCGCCGAGGGTGACCGTGTCGCCAACGAGATCGCGGTCGGCCCCCGCCCGGTCGGCGTGGCGGTTGCCGACGGCGCCGTGTGGGTGGCCAACACGAGTGGTGGGTCCGTCACCCGGATCGACCCGGCGACCGCCGAGGTCGCGGAGACGGTCGAGGTGGGCGACAGCCCGGTGGGCGTGGCCGTTTCCGGCGACGCCGTGTGGGTGGCGAATCAGGACGACGCCAGCGTGTCGCGGATCGATCCGGCGACGAACGCGGTGACGGCGACGGTCGAGGTGGGCGACAGCCCGGTGGGGGTGGCGGCGACGGCTGATGCGGTGTGGGTGGCGAATCGGGACGAGGGGACCGTGTCGCGGATCGATCCGGCGACGAACGCGGTGTCGGCGACGGTGGCGGTGGGCGACACCCCGGCGGGCCTGGCGGCGACCGGCGATGCCGTCTGGGTCTCCAACACGAACGGCGGGGCGGTCACTCGCGTCGATCCGGCTACGAACGTGGTGACGGGGACGGTCGCGGTGGGCAACAGCCCGGTGGGGGTGGCGGCGACGGCGGACGCGGTGTGGGTCGTGATCCGCGACGATGCGAGCGTGGTGCGGATCGACCCGGCAACCAGTGAGGTGACGGGGACGTTCGACGTGGGGAGCAGCCCGGTGGGGGTGGCGGCCACGTCCGACGCGGTCTGGGTCGCCAACTTCCTCGACGGCACGGTCACCCGCGTCGACCCCGCGGAGCGGTGACGGGGCTGTCTGTTCTCGAGTCGGCGTCGTCCGTGAACCAGGGTCGGACACCACCTGCCACTGTTCACGCAGCGTGGCCGTCGTGAGGAGCGTTTCCCATCCGGTGCCCCCGATACCCGCTCGTGCTGGCGGGCGGCATGCAGGAGCGATGGCGGCGAAGATGGGCGTGATCCGGCACACTTCTGGGTGTGGATGCCCGGGAACTCGCACTCTGGCTCTCGGACTGCGAACCAGAGATGGTCGTGCGCCTGGTGGCCGACTGGATCGACCGCGCCATCCGTCAAGGGCTCGATGCCGACATCGAGCCGCCGTTGGACGGGCGGGCCCACATCGATGCCCTGGTCGCCGCCGCCGCCGAGTACGTCGCTGACCATCGTGGCGAGGCTCGCCCGACGTGGACCGTCTCCAAGGAGCGCGAGTCACCAGTGTTCTGGCACCCGGGCCCCGACTCACTTATCGCTCATTCCTTGGTGCACTCCCCGGCCGTGTTCGCCATACGAGGCCTGCTCATCGAAGAGGATTCGCTTCAGTGCGTCTGACCGGGGATCTGGCCCGTTCAGACATCGAGGCGCTGCTCGTCGAACTCGGTGCCGAACTCGACAGCCGCGGCACCCGCGGTGAGTTGTTCGTGATCGGCGGCGCGGCCATGGCCCTGGCCTACGACACCCGCCGCTCAACTCGCGACATCGACGGGGTCTTCGAACCGAAGTCCGTCGTGTACGCCGCCGCCGCCATCGTCGGTTCGCGCCACGGCCTCGACGAGGGCTGGTTGGACGACGCAGCAAAGACCTTCATCACGCCGACCGTTGCCGAGGGGGCGACGGTAGTCCTCGACGCCCCCGGCATCCGTGTGAGCGTCCCCGCACCAGAACGACTTCTCGCGCTGAAAGTTGCCTCAGGGCGAGTCGACCGAGACAGCGACGACATCCGCTTCCTCGCCGACCGGTGCGGGCTGACGTCCGCGTCGGAGATCCTCGATCTCACCGAACGGGTCATTGGGTCGGCCCGACCACTCGAACCGAAGGTCCAGTACCTCATCGAAGGCCTCTTCGGCCCTGACACCTGACTCGGAACCGTCCATGGCGGCGGTGGCGCACATGCGGCGGATGTCGTTGAGCCGCTTCTCGTCGGTCCGACTCACAGCGGGATCGCGTCGCGGCGGACGTCGTCGTCCTCGGGGAGCAGGCCGCCCACCGAAACCACGTCGACCGGTCGCCCGAGCAGTTCTTCAAGGTCCATCTCGATCCGGACCAGATCGAACAGCGCTGCCCCGGCATCGAACTCGACCAGGAAGTCCAGATCGCTTTCCGGTGTCTCCTCGCCTCTGGCGACCGATCCGAAGAGGGCGACCGACCGGCCGCGGTGACGTGTCACCACGGACTTGATCTGCTGCCGGTTCGTGTCGACCAGCGTCCGGAGGGCAGCTTCGGCCATGGTGACCATCCTACGAGCCTGCGTGGACCCGACCGCGGCGATCGGCTTCCGCTGACGCCGCAGCGGCGCGACGGATCCGGCTTCGGGTCCACGCCGCCGCCCCGGTAACGTGGGGGACCCGCCCGGGTAGCTCAGTCGGCAGAGCAGCTCACTCGTAATGAGCAGGTCAGGAGTTCGAATCTCCTCTCGGGCTCCAGGCTTCCGGCGCCAATGGCTGACCGGAGCAGATGTTTCGCAATGCAGTGATCAGCGGAGGTCGTCCACCGGTCTCCTCGCCGTCACGGCATCGATGCCTCCGACATGCTCCACGGCGTCGAGGACTCGATGGCCGTCGAAGACCACGGCGATGATCCCGGCCGGTGGTTGGCTCTTCATCGGCCCGGGCCGTGCCGCGAACCCGCTCGAGGTCGTCGTGCTCGTGGCCGACGAACGCGACGAGCTTCTTCCAGGCCATGGCGCTCCACTCCAGCCACCCGAGGCTCCTCGAACCGTGACCAGGCGCACCGACGGCCACAACGAGGTCGGGCGCGCCGCTACGACGTCATCGCGCCAACGGCGTTCAAGGCCCGCCGGCCCGGGCGATGGCGATAGCTCACGCCGACCCGTATGGAGGGCGGAGAGAGCGACGCAGGCCCCGTGCCGGGAAGTGGGGCCGGGTCGGAGCCCGCATGTGGAATGAAATCATAGAAGAAATATTGAAAAAGCTTGTCGGTGCCCTGATCAGCGCCTATCATCGAACACATGTTCCGAATCCTGCGAGCGATCAAGGCCCACCTCGCAGCTGTCGCCAAGCGGCTCGACCCCGACACGCTGACCGTCGATCAAGCCGCCGAGGCCATCAAGGTGCTCGCTGCCATCGAGAAGTCCGCGGCTGGCTTGCGCCTCTTGCTGTCCCGTCGGGTCGACAACGAGTCGTTGTGGGGCGAGGGCGGTGAGCGGTCCGCGGCAGAGTGGCTGGCGAAGCAGACGGGTCAGTCGGCCGGCGACGCCGCCCGTGATCTGGAGTGCTCGCGGCGCCTGAAGGAGCTGCCCGCGGCGCAGGATGCGGTGCGCAATGGTGAGCTCTCGCCCGACCAGGCCAAGGCGGTCGCAGACGGGGCGTCGGCAGATCCGGGCTGCGAGGACGAGCTGTTGGACACGGCCCGCAGGGGCTCGTTCGGTGAGCTCGCCCGCCAGGCCAAGGCGCGCAAGGCGGCCGCATTGGGCGACGACGCGGCCCGCCACGCGGCGGCGCGCAAGAACCGATCGTTCCAGAGCGGCGTCAACGCCGAGGGCGAGGGATGGGGCAGCTACCACGGTCCTGCCCATCACAACGCCAAGCTGAACGCCCTGTTGGACCCGCACCTCCAGCGGGTGTTCGCGCGGGCCCGAGCAGAGGGCCGCCGCGAGCGCTTCGACGCCAACCTCTACGACGCCCTCATGTCTCTGCTCGGCATCGAAGACGTTGCGGGTATCGCTGATGGCCCGGCCGGGCCAGCGGGACCGACCGGGCCGTCGGCCCCGACCGGGCCGGCGTCGTCATCGCGCCCTGCCACCCGTGTGCCGGTGCAGCTGATCCTGCGGGTCGATGCAGCTGCCTTGAGGCGTGGCTTCACCGAGGCGGGCGAGCTGTGCGAGATCCAGGGGGTCGGGCCGGTCCCCGTCGCTGCGTTGCGAGAGCTCCTGCCCGACGCGGCGATCGCCGTCGTGATCCACGACGGGGTCGACGCGTTCAACGTCACGAACCTGTCCAGGCGCGCCAACGTGGTGCAGCAGATCGTGTTGCACCTGCTCAACATCGGTTGCACCAGACTCGGGTGCTCGGCCACCGAGCACCTCCAGGTCGACCACCGGGTCGACTGGCACAAGATCCAGGTCACCGAGCTCGCCAACCTGGACTGGCTGTGCGCCCACGACCACCGGTTGAAGACCCACAAGGGCTGGCGACTCGAGCCCGGCACCGGGAAACGGGCCATGTACCCACCGGGCCAGCAGCCATGGATCGATGCCGGCGCCGAGGCCGTCGGCGACCTGCACGGTCACGTCGCTGCCTGAACCTGCCTGCTGCCTCTGCCTTCCGGCGGTCGACGCTCCACCGCACTCCGGGGCGTCGGCCGACCTCGTCCATGGCCGGCGGCAGAGGATCGCGTGGTCTCCCGTCGGCCTCGTGGCAGGCACGACCCGTTGGCTCGCCGCCACGGGTGCGGCTTCGGGCCTCTGCGGATCGGGCCCACGGGCATCGTCGGTGGGCCCATGACCGATGCAGACGGTCGTGGACGGTGGGGGGCTGCCTGCGGGCAGCGACCAGGCCGCCCCCGGCGACCTCACGTCCATCAAGGTGGGGCGTCGGGCAGCGGCTGGTCCGCGCGCCGCGCGCTGAGTGGGGACCGCCCGACCGCCCACCGGTAGGGTTTGGGGCATGGCCGACCAGGCGGACTTCGCCGAGCAGGCGATGCAGCACATGAGCTCGCTCTACTCGGGGGCGCTGCGCATGACGCGCAACCCGGCCGACGCCGAAGACCTGGTGCAGGAGACCTACCTGAAGGCCTACCGGGGCTTCGGCGGATTCCAGGAGGGCACCAACCTGAAGGCCTGGCTCTACCGGATTCTCACCAACACCTTCATCAACAACTACCGGGCCAAGAAGCGCCGCCCCGAGGAGTCCGAGCTCGACGAGGTGGAAGACCTCTACCTCTACCGGCGGCTGGGTGGGCTCGAAGCCGCCGAGGTGGGGCGTAGCGCCGAGGACGAGCTGCTCGACCATGTCACCGACAGCGAGGTCAAGGACGCCATCGAGTCGCTGCCCGAGAAGTTCCGTGTCGCCGTGCTGCTCGCCGACGTCGAGGGCTTCTCGTACAAGGAGATCGCCCAGATCCTCGACGTGCCCATCGGCACGGTGATGAGCCGACTGCACCGGGGAAGAAAGGGCCTGCAGAAGGCGTTGTACACCTATGCCGTCGAGCGAGGCCTGGTGCCCATCGCCGGCGAGGCCGTCGACGTCGTGGAGCACGCAGGATGAGCGAGAAGCCGATGAAGCCAGAGTGCGAGGAGACTCTCCACGAGATCTGGCCCTATCTCGACGGCGAGCTCACCGACCACAAGCGCGAGAAGATCAAGGCCCACCTCGACGACTGCCCCCCGTGCCTCGACGCACAGGGCTTCGAGGCCGAGCTCCGCAAGGTCATCTCGCAGCGTTGCCGCGACGAGGTGCCCGAATCGCTTCGCCTGCGGATCGCCGACGCCCTCCAGCAGGCCCGGACCTCCGACACGCGCTAGCTGTTCGGGCTGTCAGCCGGGGTTCTCGATCACCGTGGTCAGGCCGTCGACCCGTGCGCTGCTGCTGAGGTCGACAGCGGCGGCCGCATCGTGGCCGAGGTAGAGCCGCCAGAAGGCGGTGGTGGTGTCGATCACCATCTGATCGGCGGGGTCGGGTGCGTCCTCGTAGGGCTGGAAGTGGACGTCCTCGTGGATGGTGACGAAGTACTTCGGGGCGACCGCGGCGGCGAACGCCTCCTGTGCGTTGGCGTAGGGAAGCCGGTAGTCGCCGTCCGCGTGCATGATGAGGAGTGGGGTGCCGTTGGCCAGGTCGAAGGCACCCCCGATCGCCGGGTGGACCCCGTCCATGACGATGGCGGCATCGACGCGGGAATCGAGGCAGCAGGCGTCGAAGGTGATCCCGTAGACCGTGGCCCCGCCGAGCGACAGGCCCGCCACGCCGATCTCCTCGGGGTCCACCTTCCCCTGCAGGACGCTGCCCGGCTCGCCGTTCATGCGGAGCGCTGACGAGATGACGAAGGACAGGTCGCCGGGCTGTGACGGCAGGTCGAGGATCGACGCCGCGCCGGGCACGTCCTGGTTGCTGAGCGGGAAGGCCGGTGCCACCACGACGAAGCCCGCCGCCGCCCAGGCCGCGAACAGCTGCTCGAACTTCCGTGGTGTGGCGTCCTGGCCGTGGGCGAAGGCAACCAGCGGGAACGGGCCCGGTCCGTCCGGGTAGGTGAACGTGGTGACCATCGTGCGGTCGGAGGCGGGCGGGACACCCGTCTCGGGGAGGTCGGGGGTGGGGCGCCCGCCGTCGACCAGGGTCTCGGTGTGGGTGAGCACGGGGTAGGGCCCGGCCCGGGTGGTGGTGGTCGTCGGTTCCGCCGGTGTCGACGGTGAGCCCGACCCGGCCGATCCCGAGCCGGGCGAGCCGGGCGAGCCGCTCGAGCACGACGCGGCCACGACGGCCACCGAGAGCATCGCGCCCACCACCGGCGCCATGGCGCACCACCATCGTCGACCCAACAACACCGCTCGATTCTTCGTCCCGTTTCCTCGTCGCCGAACGTACCCCGTATGCTCCACACCCATGGACGCCGTTCTCGTCGCCGCCAAGGTGTGGCACTTCTGGATTGGCCCCGCGGTGGTCGGCCTGGCCCTGCTCGTCGTCATCGCCACCTTCGTCGGCTATCTCGTGAAGGTCGTCGCTCCCAAGTACCCCAAGAGCTGAACGCGGGTGACCCGGCGGTGAGCGGCCCGGTCGACTGGGGTCTCGCCGAGCGGGTCGCCGTGCGGGTCGCCGGCACCGACCCGTTCGCCCGGTCCTACCACTACGACTCGCTGGGCACCGATTTCGCGGAGCTCACCGTCCAGGCCGAAGAGTTGGTCGGCCAAGCGACGGGCCTGCGATCACTCAGCGGTCCCGCCCGGGCCAGGGTCACCGACCGGTCCGACTGGGTGCGGGCCAACATCGCCTCGTTCCAACGGTTGCTGCGCCCCCTCACCGATCGCTTTGCCGACCGAATGGGCGCGGGCCCGCTCGCGCCGGTGGCCCGCGGGGTCGCCGGGGCCGAGGTCGGCCTCATGCTCGGCTGGATGTCCACCCGGGTCCTCGGTCAGTACGACATGTTGATCGTCGACGACGAGAAGCCCGAAGACCAGGACCTCGTCTACTACGTGGGCCCCAACGTGTTGGCCCTCGAGAAGCACTTCGCCTTCCCGCCGCGCGAGTTCCGGCTGTGGCTCGCGCTGCACGAGGTCACCCACCGGGCGCAGTTCACCGGCATCCCGTGGCTTCGACAGCACTTCCTGTCGCTGGTGGACCAGACCCTTGCCGCCGTCGACCCTGATCCCAAGCGGTTCATCGACGCCATCGGGCGGGTGGCCGAGGGCGTGCGCACCGGCAGGAACCCGCTCGATGAGGGCGGGCTCGCCGTGCTCCTCGCGAGCCCGTCCCAGCTCGAGGTGCTGAACCAGATCTCGGGCATGATGAGCCTGCTCGAGGGCCACGGCGACGTCACCATGGACCGGGCCGGCGCCGATCGCATCCCGAGCGCCGAGCGCTTCAGCCGGGTTCTCCGAATCCGCCGTCAGCAGTCGAACGCCCTGGTTCGCCTGCTCCAGAAGCTCGTGGGGCTCGAGGCCAAGCTCAACCAGTACGTGCAGGGCGAGCAGTTCATCGCGGCCGTCGAGGCCGTGGGCGGCCCTGCGTTGCTCGACGAGGCATGGACGGGAGCCGAATCGCTTCCCTCGATGGAGGAGATCCGCGACCCGGGCCGCTGGATCTCCCGGATGCGGGCCCCCAAGACCCTGGCCGGGTGACCCCCGCCCTGTTCTCGGCAGGCGGTGGCTGACCTGGAGCCCTCGCCCTGGCAGCCAGCCGAAGCGTTGGTCGAGGCGCTGGTCGAACGCTGCGCGTTCCCCGCCCGCGGCACGGCCGTGACCTGCGCGGTCTCGGGGGGCGCCGACTCGATGGCGCTGTTGGTGCTGGCGGTGGCGGGCGCGCTCGACGTGACGGCGGTGCACGTCGACCACGCCCTGCGGCGCGGCTCCGACGGCGAGGCCAGCGTGGTCGCGGCCGCGTCCGAGCGGTTCGGCGCCGCGTTCCGAGCCGAGCGGGTCGACGTGGTGCCGGGGCCGAACCTCGAGGCCCGGGCCCGCGCCGCCCGGTACGCCGTTCTCCCGCCCGATGTGCTCACCGGCCACACGGCTGACGACCAGGCCGAGACCGTGCTGCTCAACCTGTTGCGGGGAGCGGGCTCGTCAGGCATGGCCGGCATGCGCCGAGACGGGCGTCGCCCGCTCCTCGACCTGCGCCGGTCGGAGACCGTTGCGCTCTGCGACGCGCTGGGCCTCACCCCGGTGGTCGACCCGTCGAACGACGACCCCGCGTTCCGTCGCAACCGGGTGCGTCACGAGTTGCTGCCACTGCTCGACGACCTGGCCGAGCGCGATGTGGTGCCGGTGCTCTGCCGGCAGGCCGACCTGCTCCGCGACGAGAACGACCTCCTCGCGGGCATGGCCGCCGACCTCGACCCCACCGAGGCGACAGCGTTGGCGGCCGCTCCTCCCGCGCTGGCCCGCCTGGCGGTCCGGGCCTGGCTCCGGCAGGGCCCCGCGTCCGAGCACCCGCCCGACGCCGCCACCGTCGAGCGCGTCCTCGCAGTGGCGCGCCACGAAGCGAAGGCCGCCGACGTCGGCGCCGGTTGGCGCGTCACCCGCAGCAAGGGCGTGCTCCGGCTCGTGGGGCCGGCTGCCCCAGATTGAGCGAGCCGTCAGGCGCTCGCCGCGCCGATGAGGCATCTGCCGTGACGGTGCGACGGCGGGCGCCGCCGCCGTCCTCGGCTCGGCGACCTCGCTAGCCTGCGCCTCGTGGAGCCAGTCGCGCCGGTGCCAGCCGATGACCCGAACCTGGGACGGGTCATCGTGGGTGAGCTCGAACTGCGCGAGCGGATCGAGGCCCTCGGCAAGGAGATCACCGCCGATTTCGTCGGCCGCGCCCCGCTGCTGGTCGGCGTGCTCAAGGGCGCCTTCATGTTCATGGCCGACCTCGCCCGTCAGATCGACCTGCCGGTCGAGTTCGACTTCATGGCGGTCGCGTCCTACGGCAGCTCCACCCGGACCAGCGGCGTGGTGCGGATCGTCAAGGACCTCGACCTCGACCTGTCGGAGCGGCACGTCCTCCTGGTGGAGGACATCGTAGACAGCGGCCTCACCCTCAGCTACCTCCGCCGCAACCTGCTGGCCCGCAACCCCGCCAGCCTCGACGTGTGCGCGCTGCTCGTCCGCGATGTCCCCACGCCCGCCGAGCCCGATCTCCGCTACGTCGGCTTCCGCATCCCCTCCGACTTCGTGGTCGGTTACGGCCTCGATGTCGGTGAGCGCTACCGAAACCTGCCCTACGTGTGTGCCTGGGCGGGCGACGAGGTGCGAGGGTAGGCCCGCTTGCCTCCTGCAGGAACGGAGGGCGCCCGCACCAGCGGAGGACGCGAGTGCGGCCGACGAGGGACGAGGAGGCCTCGACGGCGCGATGAGCCGGCAGGCGAAGAGCGAAGCAATAGGTATCCTTGGCGCTCACCGTGAAGCCCCGCTATCGCCTCGCCCTGTCGCTCGGGGCCGTCCTGCTCGTGAGCCTGATGCTCAGCTCGTGGTTGTTCCGCGCCGATTCGCCCGAAGAGCTGACCCTCGACGAGTTCCGCAGCGAGGTCGCCGACGGCAACGTGAAGACGGCCGAGATCAAGGACCGCGACGACGAGGTCCGGGGCGAGCTGCGGGACGGCACGAAGTACGTGGCCGTCTATCCCCAGGAGTTCGGCGACGAGCTCACCACCGAGCTCGCCGACGCCGAGCCGGGCATCGAGCTGTCGGTCGACCAGCAGCAGGACTCGTTCTGGGTGTCGCTCCTGGCCAGCCTGCTGCCGATCCTCCTCCTCGTGGGCGTCTTCGTCTTCTTCATGACCCAGATGCAGGGCGGCGGCGGTCGGGTCATGAAGTTCGGCAAGGCCCGCACCAAGAAGGTGGACAAGGACCAGCCCAGCGTCACCTTCGCCGACGTGGCCGGGGCCGACGAGGCGGTCGAGGAGCTCCAGGAGATCAAGGACTTCCTGCGGTCGCCCGCCAAGTTCCAGGCCCTGGGCGCCAAGATCCCCAAGGGCGTGCTGCTCTACGGCCCGCCCGGCACCGGCAAGACGTTGCTCGCCCGGGCCGTCGCCGGCGAGGCCGACGCGCCGTTCTTCTCGATCTCCGGCTCGGACTTCGTGGAGATGTTCGTGGGCGTGGGGGCCAGCCGGGTGCGCGACCTGTTCGAGCAGGCCAAGGCGGCCGCTCCCGCCATCATCTTCGTGGACGAGATCGACGCCGTCGGTCGACACCGCGGCGCCGGGCTGGGCGGCGGGCACGACGAGCGCGAGCAGACCCTCAACCAGCTGCTGGTCGAGATGGACGGCTTCGACGTCGCCGGCGGGGTGATCCTCATCGCCGCGACCAACCGTCCCGACATCCTCGATCCGGCCCTCCTGCGCCCAGGGCGCTTCGACCGCCAGATCGTGGTCGACCGGCCCGACCTGCCGGGTCGACGGGCGATCCTCAACGTGCACGCCAAGGGCAAGCCGCTCGACCACGACGTCGACCTCGACGTGGTCGCCCGCCGGACGCCGGGCTTCACCGGCGCGGATCTGGCCAACCTGATGAACGAAGCGGCCCTGCTGTCGGCTCGTCGCGGCGGCGAGCGGATCGACATGGCGGTGCTCAGCGACGCCATGGATCGCGTGATCGCGGGGGCCGAGCGCAAGAGCCGGGTGATGTCCGACAAGGAGAAGCAGGTCATCGCCTACCACGAGAGCGGTCACGCCCTGGTGGGCCACCTGCTCCCCAACACCGACCCGATCCACAAGGTGTCGATCATCGCCCGAGGCCGGGCGCTCGGGTGGACCCTCGCCCTGCCCACCGAGGACAAGTACCTAAGCACCCGGTCGGAGCTCCGCGACCAGCTCGCCATGCTCCTTGGTGGCCGCACCGCCGAGGAGCTCATATTCGGCGACCCGACCACCGGCGCGGCAGACGACATCGAGCGCGCCACCAAGATCGCCATGGCCATGGTCACCGAGTACGGCATGAGCGACGCCCTCGGCCCCCGACAGTTGGGGCACCGAAACGGCGAGGTCTTCCTGGGCAAGGAGATGGGCCACGAGCCCAACTACTCCGACCAGGTGGCGAGCGACATCGACGACGAGGTGCGCCGCCTCATCGACGAGGCCCACACCGAGGCCGCCGAGATCCTGACGTTGCACCGGGCCACCCTCGACCGCCTGGCCGAAGGGCTCATCGAGCACGAGACCCTCGACGAGGAGATGCTCACGGCGCTGTTCGCCGACCTGGGCACCTGGGACGGTCGGCCGGGCACCGCGTCGGTCGCGCCGCCCGAACTGGCCGCCGACCGGGTGCGGACCACCAACCTCGGGTCGACGGAGGCAAAGCCCCGTCGGCGGTGGCGGCCGTGACGGCGTCGCCGCCCGACGGCACGGCAGCCTTCAACGGCCTGCCACCCGTCGACAAGCCGCGCATCGAGGCTGCGGTCCGCGAGATCCTCCTGGCCATCGGCGAGGACCCCGAGCGCGACGGCCTGGTGCGCACCCCGGCCCGGGTCGCGGCGATGTACGAGGAGGTGTTCGCCGGCCTGCGCGAGTCGGCCGACCACCACCTCCAGGTCACGTTCGAGGCCGACCACGACGAGATGGTGATGGTCCGCGACATCCCGCTCTACTCGAACTGCGAGCACCACCTGGTGCCGTTCCTGGGCAAGGCCCACGTGGCCTACATCCCCGGCAACGACGGGCGCATCACGGGACTGTCGAAGCTGGCCCGCCTGGTCGACGCCTACGCCAAGCGCCCGCAGGTGCAGGAGCGGCTCACCTCGCAGATCGCCGACGAGATCGAGCGCACCCTCGACCCCAAGGGCGTGCTCGTGGTCATCGAGGCCGAGCACCTGTGCATGTCGATGCGGGGCGTGCGCAAGGCCGGTTCCAGCACCGTCACCTCGGCGGTCCGGGGCCTCTTCCGCGACAACGTCGCCACCCGCGCCGAGGCCATGCGCTTCCTCGGCGCGTAACCCGTCATTCCCGAGGCAATAGCGATCGGGTTCCGATCGCTGTTGCCTCGACTTCGGGCTCAGGCGCCGACCAGTCCGGCTCGGCGCCAGCATCGTCACGCTGGACCTGGGTACCCAGCGACCCGACTACCCCTCGAGCACAGGGTCGGCCGCCGACCGGCAGGCGGTGGCGAGGGCATGCAGCAGGTCGGGCTGGGGCTTGTAGGCGGTGCGGGTGGCGCCACTGAGCGCGCCCGGGGTGAGGCGGTCGGCGGCGTCGGCGAGGGGTGCGGTGCCGAGCGCCCGGGTCGCGGCGGCCACCGCCCGGTCGGTGCCCACCGCCAGGGTGAGCGACGCCAGCAACTCGGCGATGTCGGTGCGAAGCAGCAGGTCTGACGCCGCCAACTCACTGAAGCCGAAGTCGATCAGCGAGACGCGGTCGTCCGCGCCGAGGAAGACGTTGGCCAGGCGCAGGTCGCGGTGGGCGATGCGGTGCACCCGCAACAGTGCGATCTGGCCCCAGATGTCGTCGAGCACCGAATCGGTGAGCCGGGCATCATCGACGCCGTCGAGCGAGGAGCCGTCGATGCCCTCGTAGGACAGGACGAACCCGCCGGGCTCGGCTGCCGCGAAGGCGAGGAAGCGGGGGGTCTCCACGCCGGCATCCCGGGCGACCAGCGAGACCAGGGCCTCGTGCTCCACCATGCGCCGCAGCGACGAGAACGGGCGCTCGTCGCCGAGGTCACGGGGCACGGCGAACCGATAGAGCCGGAAGAGCAGATCGGCACTGCGCTCGTCACGGGCCACCACCTTGGCGAACACCATGGTGTCGTCGGCCGTGCGGCCGAAGAACGGGGTCGATCCCCGGGCGTCCACGTCGGCCCGCTTCAGCGACGCAAGCGGCACGCCGGAGGCGACGAGGGCGTCGGCCACCGCCAGGCCGCCCGGCCGCCGGTTCGGGCCGCCCGCGACGACGAGCACGAGCGATCCGGCCAGCCAGCCACTGACCAGGGCGATGAGCACGTCGAGCGACACCGGGGCGGTGAGGAACCGGGACACCGCCAGGCCCACGACGAGGACCCAACCCACCCGCCGCCAACGACGGGGAAGCCACGGCGCCGCCGCCGTGACCAGGGCGGCGGCCGCCCCGAGCCCGGCGAGGGTGGGGAACTCCTCGCCGCTGATCAGCCCGAGGCTTTGGGAAGGGTTGACGAGCGCCGCCTCGCTGCTGTCCGCCGCGCTGCCGGTCAGTGCGGCCAGCACGGCGCCGAGCGCGGCGGCCCCGATGCCCGTGGCCAACAGGCGCCACCGGTACGTGACGACGGTCGCCCCGAGGCCGGCGAGGACGACCACGACGACGAGGAGCCGCGTGCCGACCACCACGGCGGTGAGCAGCGCCGCTCCCAGCGCATCCACTCCGGCCAGCAGGTCGGCGACGAAGCCGGTCACCTGGTCGCCCAGCAGCGCCCCGAGCAGCAGGAGGGCCACCAGCAGCGCGGCCGCCGTCACCGATCGCAGGACATCGGAGGGGGAGCGCACGACCGGTGGGGCGAGAGGCTCGGTCACCTGCACGGGGACGGCGTCGGCGTTCGGCATGGGCCGCAGCCTACGGGCCTTGCGTGCGGCGGGCGCCGGGCGCTCGCCGAGCGTCGGGGAAGGACCCACCGTCCCTCGCCCGGCCGTCGATTTGACGGCTGGCGGTACGATCGGTGGTCGTGCAACCCCTGGTCTTGCCACCCCTGGTCGTGCCACCCCTGGTCATGGGCGTCCTCAACGTCACTCCCGACTCGTTCTCCGACGGCGGGCGGTTCTTCGACCCCGCCCGCGCGGTCGCGCACGGCGAGACGCTCATCGCGGAAGGGGCCGACGTGGTCGACGTGGGCGGCGAGTCCACCCGCCCGGGCGCCACCCCGGTCGACGCCGCGGAGGAGTGCCGACGGGTGCTGCCCGTCATCGAGGCGTTGGCCGGCCAGGTGCGAGTATCGGTCGACACAACCAAAGCCGAGGTGGCCGAGGCCGCCGTCGCCGCCGGCGCCACCATGATCAACGACGTCTCCGCGTCGCTCCTCCACGTGGCCGCACGCGCCGAGGTGGCCTGGGTGGCGATGCACATGCAGGGCGATCCCCGCTCGATGCAGGACGAGCCCCGCTACCACGACGTGGTCACCGAGGTTCGTGACGCGCTCGTGGGTCGGGCCGAGGCGGCCCGTGCGGCCGGCGTCGACGAGGTGTGGATCGACCCCGGCATCGGGTTCGGCAAGCTGCTCGGCCACAACCTGCAACTGCTCGCCCACCTCGACGTCCTCGTCGCCACGGGCTTCCCCGTCGCTCTCGGCACCAGCCGCAAGTCGAGCCTCGGGGTGCTCCTGGCGCAGTCTGACGGGGTGCAGGCGGTATCCGCCGAGGACCGACTCGAGGCGTCGCTCGCCACCGCGACCTGGGCCATGGCCCAGGGCGTGCGAATGGTGCGGGTGCACGACGTGCGGGCGACCGTTCACGCCGCCGCCGTGGTGGCCGGCGAGATCCCGGCCGCGGCGTGAGCATCCATCCGATGATCGAGAGGCTCGTTCCATGGCGTTGAAGGGCAAGTGGGCGCGGGGTATCACCCCCCGCAACTTCGCGTGGGTCATCAAGGACCAACTCGCCGTCTGCGAACGGCCCGGGGGGTACGGCCAGAACCACCGGCGGGTCCGCCGAAAGGAAGAGATCATCTGGATACGCGAGGAGGGTTTCACCAAGGTGATATCGCTCGTCTCGTCGCCGGCGAACCTCCACAACTACGACGAGCTCGGGGTCGAGTGGCTGCACCGCCCGTTCGTGGCCACCGACGACCCGGTCGAGTTCATCTCGACGTTCTTCCCCGAGCTGAAGGGCCTCATCGCAGCAGGGGGAAAGATCCTCATCCACCAGGAGGAGGTCGGCGATCGGATCTCGGGTCTCATGGGCGGGTACCTGCTCTGGTCGGGGCTCCTGCCGACCGGACCGCAGGCCATCTCGGTGGTCGAGCGAATCGTCGACCGTCAGATGGGGCCCGTTGGTCGAGAGCTCGTCGTCCTGTCGGCCAAGCTGGCGGCACGTGGCTGACCGCATCGAGCTGCGCGGCCTGCGGGCCATGGGGCGCTGTGGTGTCCTGCCGGAGGAGCAGCTCCGGTCACAGCCCATCGAGGTCGACCTCGACGCCGAGCTCGATCTCGGTCCGGCCGGCAGGTCCGACGCTCTGTCGGACACCGTCGACTACGGCGCGCTGTGCGCGCTCGTCGAGGGCGCGATCGGCGCGCGTCACGTCGCCCTGCTCGAGCACCTGGCCGAGACGATCGCCGACCGGGTGCTGGCCGACGATCGGGTCGACTCGGTCACCGTGGCCGTGCGGAAGCTGCGGCCGCCGGTGCCGCACCAGCTGGCAACGTCCGGAGTCCGCATCACCCGGTCGCGCCCACCGAGGCCATAGGTGTGCGGGTCTTCCTCGGCCTCGGGTCCAACCTGGGCGATCGCGCGACCTTGCTTCGCCAGGCGGTGGACTCGCTGCCCGATGTGGTGGCCGAGTCGACGGTGTACGAGACCGAGCCGGTCGGGGGCCCGGGGAATCAGGGCCCCTATCTGAACATGGTCGTCGAGCTCGACACCGAGTTGAGCGCCCGCCGCCTGTTGGAGGTGTGCCACCGGCTCCAGGCCGCGGCCGGGCGGGTACAGGCCGAGCGGTGGGGGCCGCGGACGCTCGACGTCGACATCCTGTGGATCGAGGGGGTCACGGTCGACGAGCCCGACCTCCAGGTACCCCACCCGCGCATGCTCGAACGACGGTTCGTGCTGGCGCCCCTGGCCGAACTGGCGCCCGACCTGGTGGTGGACGGTGCGTTGGCCGACGCCGCCGGCCGGGTCACCCCCGTGGGGCCCCTCCCCTGAATCGCCTGCATCCACGGCGTTACACTTGCGAAATACTGTCGATCGGACGGGGTAGTGCGGTGAGCCACCCGAACACGCGTGGCATCCGAATCGTCGGTGTGGGACTGGCTGCGGCCGGACTCGTGGCGTTGGTTGCCTGCACCAGCAGTGCCGGTGACAGGGCGGCGACGTCGTCGACCGCGCAGGCGGACGCCCCGACCTCGTCGACCGTTTCGGCGGACCAGCCGAGCGCGGCGACCGGGTCGTTCGACGACCTGATCGACGTCGGCGGCCATTCGCTGCACCTGGTCTGTGAAGGTTCGGGTGAACCCGCCGTGATCGTCGAGATGGGTGCCGGCGCGCAGGTCCGTGACTGGATCGGCATCGTCGACGCGCTTGCGCGCGACCGGCGAGCCTGCGTCTATGAACGGGCCGGAATCGGGGAGAGCGAGGCCGGTTCCGAAACGCTCTCTGCGCAGCAGGTGGCCGACGAGCTTCACGCGATGCTCACGTCTGCGGACCTGCCGACCCCGATGATCGTTGTCAGCCACTCCCTCGGTGGGCTGGACGCCCAGGCCTTTGCGCAGAGGCATTCCGACGACGTCGCTGCGCTCGTGTTCGCCGAGCCCCGCACGGCCGAGTACCAACTCGGCTATCGCGACAACCTCACCGACGAGGAGCGGGCGATTGACGGGCGCGAGACCGAGTTCGCCATCGAGTCGTTGCCCTTCGGTCCCGAAATCGCCGCCATCGACGACAGCGCGGCTGCGGTGGACGAGGCTGGCTCGCTGCCCGACGTGCCGGTGATCGTGCTCAGTGCGGGCGTGCCGTTCCCCGACGCGAGCGAGGCCGACCAGGCCTTCTGGCTGGCGACCCACCAGCACCTCGCGGCGCAGGTGTCAGACGGCAGAGCCACGGTGGTGGCGGGCGCCGACCACGACATCTTCCGGTCCAAGCGGCAAGCCATCCTCGACGCAGTGGACGAGATCAGCAACCGGATCTGACGCGTCCAGACGTACGCTCGACGGCTGTGCGTCGTCGTGTGCGGATCATCGGGGCGGGACGAGCGGGAACGTCGCTGGCTGGCGCCCTCGAGCGGTGTGGTTGGGGCGTCGAGCCGATCGTCGGACGCGGCGGCGATCTGGCCGCAGCGGCGACCCAGGTCGACCTGGTGCTGATCGCCACGCCGGATTCGGCCATTGCCGGTGTGGCGGCGTCGGTGCGGCCCGGCGATGCGGTGATCGCTCACGTGGCGGGTTCGCTCGGCCTCGACGTGTTGGCGCCGCACCGGCGCCGGGCGGCCATCCACCCGCTGGTCTCGTTGCCGAACGCGTCGGTCGGGGTGGATCGCCTGCTGGCCGGCGCGTCCTTCGCGGTGGCGGGAGACCCGATCGCCGCGGAGGTGGTCGCCGCCCTCGGTGGGAACGCGTTCGGCGTGGCGGACGAGGATCGCGCCGCCTACCACGCTGCGGCGTGCATCGCCTCGAACCACCTGGTGGCGCTGCTCGGGCAGGTCGAGCGGGTGGGGGCGACCGCCGGGGTGCCCCTAGCCGCGTACCTCGACCTGGTGCGGGGCACGGTGGAGAACGTGGCCGACCTGGGCCCCGCGGCCGCGCTCACGGGCCCGGCGGCGCGCGGCGACCTCGCGACGATCGAGCGCCACCTCGCTGCCCTCGACCCCGCCGAGCGCCCCGCCTACCAGGCGCTGATGGAAGCGGCGAGAGCGCTGGCGGCGGGCGGGTGATCGCGGTCGCATCCCGAACTCGGCGCATCGACTGCGCCCTGAGGGGAGTGGATGCGCTGAGTTCGGCGGGAGCGGGAGCGGGAGCGGGAGCGGGCGCTCGCGCGGGAGTGGGTCGCGGGCGATGAAGACCGTCGACACGATTGCCGCGTTCCGGGCCGAGCTCGACGCGGCGCGCCAGGCCGGCGGGACGGTGGGCCTCGTCCCCACCATGGGGTACCTCCACGACGGCCACGTGTCGTTGATGCAGCGGTCGGTGGCCGAGACCGACATCACGGCCGTGACCATCTTCGTGAACCCGCTGCAGTTCGCGGCCAACGAGGATCTGGGTTCCTACCCGCGCGACCTGCACGGTGACACGGCCCGCTGCGCGCAGGCGGATGTGGGCCTGCTGTTCACCCCGTCGCTCGACGAGATGTACCCCGAGCCGGTGGGCACCACCGTGTCGGTGGCAGGGATCACCGAGACCATGGAAGGCGCCTCGCGGCCCACTCACTTCGCCGGGGTGGCCACGGTGGTGGCCAAGCTGTTCGCCATCGCCGGGCCGTGCCGCGCCTACTTCGGCGAGAAGGACTTCCAGCAGTTGGCGGTGGTCGCCAAGATGGCCCGCGATCTCTCGTTTCCGGTCGAGATCGTGGGGTGTCCCACCGTCCGTGAGCCCGACGGACTGGCCATGTCGAGCCGCAACGCCTACCTGACGGCCCTCGAGCGCGAGGCGGCCCCGGTGCTCCACCGGGCCCTGCGCGCCGGCGCCGCGGCCGTCGAGGCGGGCACCGTCGACCCGAGCGCGGTGCGGGAGCGTATGGCCGCTGTGATCGCCGCGGAGCCGCTGGCCGTGCTCGACTACGTGGCCGTGGTCGACGCCCGCACCCTCGGCCCGGTCGATCCGCTGACCGGTGATCTGCGCCTGCTGGGGGCAGTTCGTTTCGGGAACGCACGATTGTTGGATAATCTGGGGGTGAGCACCCCACCGGGGTGACGGCACGGCGACCGGTACTCCCGGCGTCAAGCGACAGGAGAGCAACATGCGCCGACGCATGATGAAGTCCAAGGTGCACCGGGCCACGGTGACCGACGCCAACCTGCACTACGTGGGGTCGATCACCCTCGACACCGAGCTGATGGCACTGGCCGACATCCGAGAGCACGAGCAGGTCCACGTGCTCGACATCGACAACGGTGCACGGTTCGAGACCTACGCCATCCCGGGCGGCCCGGGTGACGTCTGCCTCAACGGGGCGGCGGCACGGCTCGTCCAGCCGGGCGACCGGGTGATCGTCATCACCTACGCGGACTACGAGGACGCGGAGCTCGAGGGCTTCGAGCCCCGGGTGGTGCACGTCGACACGGCGAACCGGGTGGTGCCCGCCGAGGTGGCGGCCCGTCTCGCCCCGGTGCCGGCATCGACGCCGGGGCCCGTCCAGTACCTCGACATCCAGGCCGAGATGGCCGCCTTCCAAGACGAACTCGGCGCGATCTAGGTCGTGGGCGAGCCCGACGGTCTGGACCTGCTGGTCCTCGGGTCGGGCGTCGCCGGGCTCTCGGCCGCCGTGCGGGCGAGTGCGGGCCACGGCTGGCGGGTCGGTGTGCTCACCAAAGGCGTCCTGAACCAGGCGACCACCCGCTGGGCGCAGGGCGGGGTCGCGGCGGTGCTCGACAGCGACCCGGACTCCACCGACCTGCACCTGGCCGACACCCTGGGCGCGGGCGCCGGGCTGTGCGACGTCGACGCCGTCCGGGTGCTCGTCGACGAGGGCCCCCGTAGGGTCGAGGACCTCATGGCGCTCGGCGCCGAGTTCGACCGCGACGGCGCGGGCCACCTCGAGCTGGCCCGCGAGGGCGGCCACAGCCTCCCCCGCATCCTTCACGCCGGCGGCGACGCCACCGGCTTCGAGATCGAGCGGGCGCTGGTGGCGGCCGTCCATCGCACCGCGGCCACGGTGCTCGAGCGCCACTTCGCCACCGACCTGGTGGTCGAGGACGGCAGATGCGTCGGTGTGCGGGCCATCGACGGCGAGGGTCGGCCGCTGGTCGTCCGTGCGAGGCACGTGCTGCTGGCCACCGGAGGCGCCGGCCAGCTCTACGCGGTCACCACCAACCCCGTCGAGTCCACCGGCGACGGCGTGGCCATGGGCCTGCGCTCCGGGGTGGCCGTCGCCGACATCGAGTTCGTGCAGTTCCACCCGACCGCGCTCCACGACCCGCGCATGCCCCGGCCCCTGTTGTCCGAGGCCCTGCGCGGCCACGGTGCGCTGCTGCGCGATCGAGACGGCGAGCGGTTCGTCGACGAGCTCCAGCCGCGCGACGTGGTGTCGCGGGCCATCACCGCGAAGATGATCGAGCAGGGCGTCGACCACGTGTGGCTCGACGCAACCGGCCTCGAGGACTTCGACAACCGGTTCCCCACCATGGCCAAGTCGCTCCAACTGGTGTCGCTCGACCCGGCGGTGGACTGGTTGCCCATCGCGCCGGCGGCCCATTACCTGTGCGGCGGGCTGGTCACCGACCTCGACGGGGCATCCAGCCTGCCCGGTCTGTGGGCCGCAGGCGAGACGACCTGCACCGGGGTCCACGGGGCCAACCGCCTGGCATCGAACTCGCTGCTGGAGGGCCTGGTCTTCGCGCACCGCAGCGTCGAGGCCATCGACCGCGGCGAGGTCGGTCCGAAACCCACCGGTGCCATGCGGGCCGTCATCGGCACCGACGCGGGCGGGGACGTGATCGGCGGACGGTCCGTCACCGCGGTCGCGCCCGCTGCCACCGGCACCGGCGCCTCCACGGTCGGGCGGGCCGATGCCGATCCGGCCGCGCTCCGCGACCGGCTGCAGCGGGCGATGACCCGGGGCGCGGGCGTGTTGCGCGACGCCGAGTCGCTGGCCCTCACCGGTCGTACCGTCGCCGAGGTCGGGGCGGCCACCGGTGGGAGCGTCACCGGCCAGGGCGCGGCCCTCTGGGAGGTGCGCAACCTGGCGACGGTCGCGGGCGCCGTGCTCGCCGCGGCCACGGCCCGCGAGGAGAGCAGGGGAGCGCACACCCGCATCGACTTCCCGGACCGCGACGACGCCCTCTGCTGTCGCCTCGTGGTTCGGATGGAGGAGACATGAGCGACGCCGGCGCCCATCCGCCCAACTGGTATCCCGACCCCCAGGGCCGCTACGAGCTTCGCTACTTCGACGGCCGACAGTGGACGGGGCACGTGATGTCGGCCGGTCAGCAGGGAGTCGACCCGCTCCCGACGGCCACGGGCCCCTACGTCCCGAGAGGCGACCAGCAGGCGGCCCAGGTGCAGCACCAGGTGCAGCAGCGCGCCGGCGTCGCGCCCGCGAGCGCCGGTCAGGGCGGGGGAACCATCTTCACCGAGCCGATCCTGGTGGTGAACCAGAAGGCCAAGTTCATCGAGATCGAGAACGAGTTCGGCGTGTACGACCAGCACGGCAACCAGATCGCCGGTGTCCGGCAGGTGGGCCAGAGCACGGCCCGCAAAGTGGCCCGTGTCCTCACGTCGTTCGACCAGTACATGACCCACCAGCTCCAGATCGTGGACATGGCCGGCAACCACCTGCTCACCGTCACCCGTCCGGCCAAGTTCGTGAAGTCGAAGGTCATCGTCCAGGGCCCGCAGGGTCACGAGATCGGCCAGATCGTCCAGGAGAACGTCTTCGGCAAGATCCGCTTCGCCATGGTCTCGGGCGGCCACCGGTACGGGTCGATCAACGCCGAGAACTGGCGGGCCTGGAACTTCGCCATCACCGACCACTCGGGCGCCGAGATCGGGCGGATCACCAAGACCTTCGTCGGTCTGGCCAAGGCCATGTTCACCACGGCCGACAACTACGTGGTGCAGATCCACCGCCCGCTCGACGACCCGCTGCGCAGCCTGGTGGTCGCCGCCGCGCTCACGGTCGACACCGCCCTGAAGCAGGACCAGGCGGGATTCGGCTGATGTCGGGGGCCGAGCGCTTTGGTGCGGCCGGCCGCCGGCGGGCAAGGTTGACCGCGTGACACCCGCTGCTGTCCACCCGCCGGTCGCGGCTGTCCGGACCGCCGTCCGACGGGCCCTCGAGGAGGACCTCAACCCTCTCGGCGACCTCACCTCGGGCCTGCTGCCGGCAGACGCCCGAGCCACCGCCGCATTCGTGGCCCGCGGCCCTGGCGTGCTCGCCGGCCGCCGGTGCGCCGACGAGGCCTTCGGCCAGGTCGACCCCCTGCTCACGGTCGTGTGGACGGTGGACGACGGTGACGACGTGACCGGTGGCGAGGTGCTCGGGTCGGTCGACGGGCCCCTCGCCTCGATGCTCACCGCCGAACGCACCGCACTCAACTTCCTGAGCCACCTCTCGGGGGTCGCCACCCTCACCCGCCGCTTCGTCGCGGCCACGGGCGGGAAGGCCCAGATCTGGGACACCCGCAAGACCACGCCGGGCCTGCGGGCCCTCGAGAAGGCCGCGGTGCGCGCCGGGGGTGGTCGCAACCACCGGGGCAACCTGTCGGACTGGGTGATGCTGAAGGACAACCACCTGGCCGTGCTGGGCATCGCCGACGCCGTCGCCAGGGCGCGCGACCAGTGGCCCGCCCGCACCGTGCACGTCGAATGCGCCACACAGGGCCAACTCGTCGAGGCGCTCGCGGCGGGGGCCGACGCGGTGCTGCTCGACAACATGACACCGGACGAGGTGCGTTCGGCCATGGTCGCCGTCGATGAGCATCGTCGGGACGCGGGTCGGGCGTGCATGGTCGAGGCGTCCGGTGGCATCGACCTCGAAACGGTGGCCGGCTTCGCGGCAACGGGCGTCGACATGATCTCGGTGGGAGCGCTCACCAACTCGGCGCCGGTGCTCGACATCGGCCTCGACATCAGCCTCGACAGCAACCTCGCCGGTCGGGAGGCCTAGTGCTGCTCGTCATCGACGTCGGTAACACCGACACCGTCTTCGGCCTCTACGACCCGGCGATCGGTGACGTCGAGTCGGCCGGCGACGGCCTGGTCGGCCACTGGCGCATCTCCACCCACGCCGAGCGCACCGCCGACGAGCAGGCGGTGATGCTCCAGGGCTTCCTCGGCCTCGCCGGCTACTCCTGGGGCCGTGACGTCCACGGGGTCGCGATCTGCTCGGGGGTGCCGCGGGTGACGGTGAACCTGCGCAACATGTGCGAGCGCTACCTCGACGGCACCGCCGTCGTGCTCGAGCCCGGCGTCAAGACCGGCATCTCGATCCTCTACAACGACCCCAAGGAGGTCGGCCCCGACCGCATCGCCAACGCGGTGGCTGCCTACGACCTGTTCGGCGGCCCCACGATCATGGTCGACTTCGGTACCGCCACCACCTGCGACGTGGTCTCGGCGGCGGGCGAGTACCTGGGCGGGGCGATCGCCCCCGGCATCGAGATCAGCCTCGACGCGCTCTTCGGCCGTGCCGCGGCGGTGCGCCAGGTCGCCCTCGACCGACCGACCCACGTGCTCGGGAAGAGCACCATGGAGTCGATCCAGTCGGGGACCGGTTTCGGCTACGCCGCCATGGTCGACGGGCTGTGCGCCCGCATCGAGGACGAGCTGGGCGAGTGCACCGTCGTCGCCACCGGCGGTCTGGCCCATCTCATCTCGCCCATCTCGGAGCGCATCGAGCACACCGAGCCGTGGCTCACCCTCCACGGCCTCCGCCTGATCTACGGGAAGAATTCGCTCTGATGGCGCCTCCTTCTGGCTCTTCGCTGGCGCTCATCGCGATGGTCATGGCTCGCTCGTCCCTCGTTGTCGGCTCTTCGCTGGCGCTCATCGCGGTTGTCGGCTCTTCGCTGGCGCTCATCGCGGTTGTCGGCTCTTCGCTGGCGCTCATCGCGGTTGTCGGCTCTTCGCTGGCGCTCAGCGCGATGGTCATGGCTCGCTCGTCCCTCGCTCGCCGTGCCCGGTGTGATGAAGTTCGCTCGTGACTGACATCCCCTATCGCTACGAGCCCGACTCGTCAGCCGCCGCGCTCCAGGACGAGTTCGGCGCGCTCGAGCCCGGCACCGAGACGGGGCGGGTCGTCACCGTGGCCGGGCGACTCATGCTGCGCCGGGTGCAGGGCAAGCTCGCGTTCGGCACGCTCCAGGACGGCAGCGGCCGGATCCAACTGTTCGCCCCGTCGGCCTCCACCCCCGACTTCGACGGCTTCGGCTCGTTGTCGCTCGGCGACTGGGTCGGCGTCACCGGCGAGGTGATGACGACGCGCCGCGGCGAGCTGTCGGTGCGGGTCGACCAGTGGGTCACGCTCGCGCGGACGGAACGGCCGTTCCCCGACAAGTGGCACGGGCTCACCGACCCCGACACCCGCTACCGGCAGCGGTACGTGGATTTCTGGGTCACCGACGAGGCCCGATCCGCCGTCGTGCTCCGCAGCCGCGTCATGTCGCTCACCCGGCGGTGGCTCGAGGGCCGGGACTTCATCGAGATCGAGACCCCGGTGTTCCACCCCATCGCCGGGGGGGCGGCGGCCAAGCCGTTCGTCACCCACCACAACGCCCTTGACGTCGACCTCTTCCTCCGCATCGCCCCCGAGCTCTACCTGAAGCGCCTGGTGGTGGGCGGGTTCGAGCGGGTGTTCGAGATCGCCAGGGTGTTCCGCAACGAGGGTCTCTCACCGCGGCACCAGCCCGAGTTCACGATGCTCGAGCTCTACCAGGCCTACGGCGACTACGGCGACATGATGAGCCTCACCGAGGCACTCGTCGCGCACCTGGCCACCGAGCTGTGCGGTGGCACGAAGCTGTCCTACGGCGGGCGCGAGCTCGACCTGACGGTTCCCTGGCGCCGGGCCTCGCTCACCGACCTGGTGGAAGAGACCGCCGGCATCCGGGTCGACGTGCGGATGCCGACCGACGACCTGCGCCGGATCGCCCTCGAGCACGGCGTCGTCGTCGAGGACGACTGGGGCCCCGGCAAGTTGGTGCTCGAGATCTACGAGAAGACCACCGAGCATCGGCTGTGGGGCCCGGTGTTCGTCATGGACTACCCCCGCGAGGTGTCGCCCCTGTCCCGCGACCATCGCGAGCTGCCCGACATGGTCGAGCGCTTCGAGGGAATCGTCGCGGGCCGAGAGCTGTGCAACGCCTTCAGCGAGCTGGTCGACCCGACCGAGCAACGGGCCCGCTTCGAGGACCAGGCGGCCAAGGCCGCGGCGGGCGACGAGGAGGCCGCCGCGGTGATCGACGAGGACTACGTGCGGGCGCTCGAGTACGGGCTTCCCCCCACGGGCGGGCTTGGCATCGGCATGGACCGCCTGGTCATGCTCTTGGGCGACATCGCCACGATTCGAGACGTCGTGGCCTTTCCGACGCTGCGACCGGAGGTGGGAGCATGAGGGTTCTGGTGACGGGGCTCGGGGGAGAGCTGGGCACGCGGGTGGCGTTGCTGCTCGAGGGCCGCCCCGAGGTCGAGGCGATCATCGGGCTCGACGTCGAGCCGCCCCGGCGCTTCCTCGAGCGCACCCACTTCCACCGGGTCGATCCCCGCGACCGGGCCCGGGTCGTGCCCCTGGTCCGGGAATTCGAGCCCACCACCGTCGTCCACGTGGGCACCTACGAGCCGAACGCCCGGTGCTCGCCGCGCGCCGCGGTCGAGCGCACCGAGGAAGGCACGATCGCCGTGCTCGGTGCCGCCGCCGAGTGCCGCAGCCTCGAGACGATCGTCTTGCGGTCCGGGATCGAGGTCTACGGCCGGGGTCGTGGGTCGGCCACCCGCCCCGACGAGTCGGTGCCGCCCGACCCCACCAGCCCGTTCGGCCGGTCGCTCCTGCACGCCGAGCGGGTGGCGGGCGTGGCCGGCGACGCTGCGGCTGTCCCTGTCACGGCGCTGCGACTCGCGCCGGTGCTCGGCCCGCACTTCCCGAGTCCCCTCGGCCGCTACCTGCGGCTTCCTGTGGTGCCGGTGAGCGCCACGTCCGGTCTGCCGTTCTCGTTGCTACACCAGGAAGATGCCGCCGAGGCCATCGTGGCGGCGGCCTTCAGCGCCCACGACGGGCCCCTGAACGTGGTGGGTGACGGCGCCGTCACCGCCGGCCAGGCCGTCCGCCTCGGGGGTCGCATCCCGCTGCCGGTCGCCGGGCCGGCCTGGGCCCTGGCCAAGGTGGTGGCCGAGATGGCGGGCTCACCGCTGCCCGACCACCTCCGCGAGCTGCTGATCCGCGGCCGTACCGCCGACGGTTCGCTCTCCCGCCAGGTGCTCGGCGTCTCGCCCCGTTGGGACACCGCCGATGTGGTGAAGGACCTGTTCGAATGGGCGGGCGTCACCTACGTCTCCTTCGGCGACACGACCGAAGCGGTGGCGTGATGGCCTCTGCCCCCGACCTCCTGCGCCGCCGGGCCGCCGGCACGTTCCCGGTCGACCCGTGGGGGCTCGACACCGACCTCGTGGCCCTGCTCGCCCCGGCGGCGCGTCTGCGCTGGGACATCGACGTCACCGGCCGGCTCGACCTACCCGATGGGCCGGTGGCGCTGGTGATGAACCGACGGTTCGGGCTCTCGGAGCCGTGGATCGTGGCCGAGGCGATGCGCCGGGTGGCCGGTCGCCACGTGCGTTTCGTCGGGGTGCCCGACGTCGCACCCGTGGGGCCTGCCCTCCGTCGGCTGGGTGCGGTCCTCGACCGGCCCGACGAGATCGCCGGGCTGCTGCGGGCAGGGGAGATGGTGGGCATCGGCCTGTCCGTCGAGCCCCGCCGGCGGCACCACGCCGGCGGTCTGCACCCCGAGGTGCTGGCGCCGGTGGTCGAGACCGGCGCGCCCGTGGTCCCTGTGGCGGTGCTCGGCCGCGAGCTCGGCCGTCGCTGGCGCGTGGTCATCGGTGAGCCGGTGCAGCCCGCCGTCCACCCCGGCCCCCTGGCCGTCGCCGACCTCGCCGAGCACACCCGCCTGGTGGTGCAGTCCCTCCTCGACGGGGCCTGAGTGAGCCCATCGACCGCTCGCGTAGGTCGTTCGGCCCTATCCACTCTACGTGGTTGAATAGCCACAGAGAGTGATCTACCGTCTCCCTCAGTGACCGATACGAGGGAGCAGACGATGACGAGCGACACGAGGCGGGCGCGCGGCACGCAGTCCTGGCGCTGGCGGCTACGACGGGCGGCGGTGGTCGGTGTCGTGGGAGCGCTGGCGGTGGGTGCCTGGGGCATCGTCGAGCCGGGCGCGGCCCAGGCGCATTCGGGCGACCATGGCTCCGGTCGGCACACGGGATGGGACGATGACGAGTTCGACGCGCTCAACACGACCCGAGCCACCCTGAGGACCGAGGTCCGCTCGATCATCAGGTCCGACAAGGCGGCGGAAAACGGCGCGACCGGCGCCGGAGTTGACGTGGCCCTCGTCGACACCGGTATCGCGCCGGTGCCGGGTCTCGACAGCTCGACCCAGGTGGTGAACGGACCGGACCTGTCCCTCGACCACCAGTCCGGGGTGACACCGGGGCTCGACGCCTACGGGCACGGCACGCACATGGCGAGTCTCATCGCCGGCTCGGGTGGCATGGCTCCGGGTGCACGACTGGTCAACCTCAAGGTCGGGGCGTCCGACGGGGCGGTCGACGTGTCCCAGATGATCGCCGCGATCGACTGGGCGGTGCAGCATCGCCGCGACCCCGGGATGAACATCCGGGTGCTCAACCTGTCGGCCGGCACGGAGTCCGCCCAGGACTACCAGGTCGACCCCCTCGCCCACGCCGTGGAGTCGGCCTGGCACAACGGGATCGTCGTTGTGGTCGCCGCCGGGAACTCGGGTGGTGCGCTCGCCAACCCGGCCGTCGACCCCTACGTCCTGACCGTGGGTGCGGCCGACACGGCCGACCCCACCCGGAAGAGCGACGACATGGTGGCTGTGTTCTCGTCGGTCGGGACCCCGGCCCGCGGGGTCGACGTCGTCGCTCCGGGCGTGTCGCTCCTGGGGTTGCGCGATCCCGGCTCGACCATCGATCTCGAGCACCCGGACGCGGTGGTCGACGGCACGCTCTTCAAGGGCTCCGGAACCTCACAGGCGGCCGCGGTCGTGTCGGGGGCCGTGGCGCAGCTTCTCAGTGTGCGCCCGGACCTGACCCCGAACCAGGTGAAGGCGCTGATCACCTCGACGGCCCGCCCCCTCGAAGATTCCGCGGCGTCCTCCCAGGGGAGCGGGATGGTCGACGTCAAGGAGGCGCTCGATGCCAAGGTCCGCAACCTGCCCACGCAGTCCTTCCCCGTGTCCACCGGCATGGGCTCGCTCGAGGCGGCGCGCGGCGGGAGCCACCTCGTGGCCGACGACGGCACCGTCCTTCAGGGCGAGGTCGACCTCCAGGGCGCACCCTGGATCCCGTCGGTGTGGGCACCCCGGGCGGCCGCAGGCGCGACGTGGGACGGAGGCAGCTGGAACGGCAGTCTCTGGACGGGCTCCGACTGGGCGGCGGACGGCACCTACGGCTCGATGTTCCTCGGCCGGACCTGGCGCTCGGAGCTCTGGTCGGGACGGACGTGGCGGGCCGACGTCTGGCTCCGCTCGACCTGGCGAGGCCGCACCTGGCGAGACGGCGCGTGGGCCTGATGGCCGCCCGGGCCCGCCGGCTGGTCGCTGCCCCCCCAGGCTTCGCGTCGCCCGGCTGACGCGGTCTGAACGAGGCGGCCATGAGCACCGAGAACACCATCACCGCTGCACTCACCGACGATCAGGGAGAGCGACGGGTCCTGACCTTCTGCGCTGGGCTCGTCCTGCTTCTCGCCTCGCTGCTCGCCCTGCAGATCGGGTCACGGGCCGACCCGGGCGGTGTCTGGTGGGGGCTCGCCATCCTGGTGGGGATCCTCTATGTCGCCGGCGAGTACTTCGAGGCGGAGATCGAACTGCGGCGCGAGTCGCACAATTTCGCGTTCACCTCGGTCCCGCTGGTGCTCGGCCTGTTGTTCCTACCCGTCCCGATCCTCGTGGTGGTGCGGGTGCTGGCGTCGGCGACCGTCCTGGTCTTCGTTCACCGCCAGGATCCCCTCAAGCTGGTCGTGAACCTGGCGTCTCACGCCCTCGAGGTCGTCGCGGCCGGGCTCGTGTTCCACGCCATCGGCGTGCCTGATTCGCTGGGGCCCCGAGCGTGGCTCGCGGCGGCGCTGGCGGTGGCGGTCGCCGACCTGCTGGGCGCGCTCGTGGTGACGACGGCGATCAGCCTGTTCGAGGGTGCATGGGAGTCGTCGCAGCTCGTCAGCATCTGGGTGCCCATGGTGGTCGCCGTGGTGGATGTCTCCCTGGCCCTGACCGTCGCCAGCGGGTTGCGGAACGACTCGCCGGAAGTGTGGCTGGCCGTGCCGATCGCGGTGTTCGTGGTGGGCCTCACCCGCGCCTACGCGCGGGTCGTCGCCCGGCACCATGCGATGGAGCGCCTGGATCGCTTCGCCCGTGACCTCGGCGCCGCTGTCGTGGCGGGCGACGTCGAGCGGAGCCTGCTCCCGCACATCGCCGACGTCCTGCACGCCGAGACGGCGTGGGTCTGGTCGCCCGAAGCGCCCGACGCCCCCAAGCTCGCCTACCGGACCACTGACGGGCGGGTTGCGCTCGATCCCCCTTCTCGCTTCGACCACGTCCTGTCGGCCTCCGACCAGGAGGGCGTCCGACGATTTGGGCCGAATGACCAGCTGCTGCCCGAGATGGCCGAGTGCGGCATCTCGGAGGCGCTCGTCGAGTGCCTCGAGGTGGGCGACGGTCGGCGGGTGTTCGTCGGGGTCGCGGACAGGAGTGGCGCGACGAGAGGGTTCGACGCCGAGGACGCGAGGCTCTTCAGCACGCTCTGCTCCCATGCGGCCGTCTCCCTGCGCAACGTCGGATTGGTCGACCGCCTCCGCACCGAGTCGGCCGGCAACGAGTTCCTCGCCACCCACGACCCGCTCACCGGTCTGGCGAACCGCACCCTGTTCCTCCGCCGCCTCGAAGAGATGCTCGGCGCCCGCGACCCGGTGGCGGTGCTCCTCATGGACCTCGACCGGTTCAAGGAGGTCAACGACACGCTCGGTCACGCGAGCGGCGACGCACTGCTCGTCGAGATGGGCCGGCGCCTCGGTCCGTCGTTGTCCGACGACGAGCTGCTGGCGCGTCTCGGCGGGGACGAGTTCGCGCTGTTGGTGTCCGCCGCCAGCGGGACCGCGGCCGCCCAGCGAGCCGCCGAGGTGCTCACCCAGGTGCGTCGCCCGTTCACCGTCGCCGGGATCGCGGTGGACGTGGACGCCAGCATCGGCGTGGCGGTGCCCGGTGACCATCCCGTGGACGCGTCGGGGCTGCTCCGCCGGGCCGACGTCGCCATGTACGCCGCCAAAGCCGACCACGGTGGCGTCGCGGTGTACGCCGCCGACCTCGACCACTACAGCCCCAAGCGGCTCGCGGTGGTCGGCCGCCTGCGACAGGCCATCGAGGACGACGAGCTGGTGCTCCACTACCAGCCCCAGGTCGAGCTCGCGACCGGCCGGGTCATCGGCGTGGAGGCACTCGTGCGCTGGCACCAGCCCGGGCGGGGCGACGTGCCGCCGGGCGAGTTCATCCCAGTCGCCGAACGGACCGACCTCATCCACCCCCTCACCCGGCGAGTGCTGGCGATGGCCATTGCCGACGCTGCGACGTGGCACCGGGACGGCCGGCCACTCCGTGTGTCGGTGAACCTGTCGGCCCGCAACCTCGTCGAGGACGACCTGGTCGAGAGCGTCGGCGCCATGCTCGACGAACACGGGCTGCCCGCATCGGCGCTCGAGATCGAGCTCACCGAGACGACGCTGATGGCCAACCCCGCTCGGGCGGCGGCGGTGATGGCACGCCTCAGGGACCTCGGCGCGCGAATCGCGATCGACGACTTCGGCACCGGTCACTCGTCGCTCTCGTACCTGACGACCCTTGCGGTCGACACCCTCAAGATCGATCAGTCGTTCATCGCCTCGATGACCGTGGACCGCACCGCCGAGACCATCGTCAGCGCCATCATCGACCTGGCGGGGAACCTCGCCCTCGACGTCGTGGCCGAGGGAGTCGAGACCGCCGCGTCCGCCCGCGCGCTCGCGCGCATGACGTGCGGCTCGGCGCAGGGATTCCTGTTCAGCAGGCCGATCCCGGGCGCCAACCTGCAGTCGTGGCTGCTCGACCACGACCTGGAGCGGCTCCACGAGGGGGCTCCCGATGGCGGGTCCCTCCTGGGCATCGGCCTGGAGCGGTAAGCCACCGGGGTCGCGCCACGAGCCAGGCGCTGGGCTACGTTGGCTGGTGGCCGGATCGGCCGCCGACCGAGGGGGAGCACATGGAGCCGGTGAGTGACGACGAGCTGCGCGTGGGGGCCAGGCTCTGGTGGGTGGTGATGATCGTGGGCCTCGCCTCCATCGCCTTGGGGCTCATCCTGATCACCCGCCCGTTCAAGAGCGTGGCCGCCCTGGCCTGGTTCGCCGGGCTCTTCCTGCTCATCGGCGGCATCAGCGGCTTCTTCGGTGCCCGGCGCCAGGAGGTGGGCATCGGCTGGGCCATCGTCTCGGTGATCTCGGGCCTCGTGCTGCTGGTCTGGCCCGACGTCACCGTGCAGGTGGTGGCCGTGGTCGCCGGCATCGGCTATCTGCTGCGGGGCGTCATCCGCGCCGTCGTGGCCCTCATGGATCACGACGAGTCCACGATGCCCCTGCTCGTGGTGGGTGTGATCGGGGCCCTCGTCGGCATCGCCATCATCGCCTGGCCCGACGCCACCGTGGCCGTGGTGGGTGTCGTGTTGGGCCTCGGGGCCATCGTCGCCGGCATCGGCGAGATCGTGTCGTCGCTGGAGCTCAAGCGGCTCGCCGCCTGACCGGAAGGAGGCTCACGTGTCGATGAAGCACGAAGACGCCAAGGGCGGAGGCAACCGCATCTCCGGCCAGACGATCGGCATCGCCATCATCGTGTTGCTGTTGCTCGCCTTCGTCGTGGCGAATCTCGAGACGGTGCCGATCGACTTCCTGCTGTTCGACGTGAACATCGCCCTCATCTGGGTGCTGGTGGGCACGGCGCTGCTGGGTGCCGCCGCCGGCTTCCTGTTCGGCCGGCGAAGCCGCAAGGATTGACCCATGGCCTTCGCGTGGGCCGACGACGGCACCCGGATCCACTACGAAGCCTTCGGCAACCCCGACGGTGAGCCGCTCTTGCTGATCCAGGGCCTCGGCGCCGACAAGCGGGGCTGGATCCTCCAACGCCGGGCCCTCGGGGCCCGCTACCGGTGCATCGCCCTCGACAACCGCGGCGTCGGCCACTCGGACAAGCCGCCGGGCCCCTACGACCTGTTGGACATGGCCAACGACGCCGTCGCCGTGCTCGACGACGCCGGCGTCGATCGGGCCCACGTGGTGGGCGCATCGATGGGCGGCGTCATCAGCCAGGTGATCGGTGTCCTGCACGCCCACCGGGTGCGCTCGCTCATCCTGGCCTGCACCGCCTGTCGCCAGCACCCATGGCGCCGCGACCTGCTCTCCGAATGGGCCTCGCTCGCCGAGGCCGAGGGCATGGGCCAGTTCGTCAGGCGCAACGCCCGCTGGCTCTTCGGGCCGCGATCGCTGCGACGGGTGTGGCCGCTGCTCGGCCCCATCGGAGGCCTGGCCCTCAACGCCGCACCTCATGCGTTCGTCGCGCAGGTGCACGC
This sequence comes from Acidimicrobiales bacterium, assembly GCA_041918615.1. Classification (GTDB taxonomy): domain Bacteria; phylum Actinomycetota; class Acidimicrobiia; order Acidimicrobiales; family DATDAH01; genus JAEUJM01. The sequence goes on along the minus strand of JAYRVH010000054.1, from coordinate 6,320 downwards.
CATCCTCGATGCCGACGAAGACCTGCGCTTCGAGCTGAAGGGCATCACCGCGCCCACGCTCGTGCTGGTCGGCAGCCAGGACATCCTCACCCCCCGCGGCGATTCCGAAGAGCTCGCCTCGGCCATCCCCGGCGCCCGCATGGCCGTTGTCCGGGGGGCCGCCCACGGCTTCATGTTCGAACACGCCAGCACCTTCAACCGGCTGGTCCTCGAGTTCCTGGACGCGCTCGACGGGCCGGTGTCGGCCTCGCCCGATGCCGCCCATGTCGCCTGAGGACGGCGAGGAGCCGCCTTCCCGCCCGCCCGTCGCCTACGGCGAGGATGACTCACCGTTCGTTCCCCAGGACCGGCCCTCACTCCTGCACCGGACTGTTCCCGTGTTGGCCCATGTCGGCACGTACCGGGCGCCCACCCTCGGCAGGGACGCGCTGGCGGGGCTCACCGTGGCCGCGCTCGCCATCCCCGCGGCCATGGGTTTCGCCGAGGTCGCGGGCCTCCCCCCGGTCGCGGGGCTCTACGCCCTGCTCCTGCCGGTGGTGGCCTATGCGGTGCTCGGGACGTCGAGGCAGTTGGTGGTCGGCCCCGAGGGCACGTCGGCGGCGCTCGTCGCCACCGGCCTGGCCCCGCTCGCCGACGGTGATCCCGCGAAGTACCTCGCGCTCGCCGGCATGCTCGCGCTGCTGGTCGGGGGCGGGTTCCTCGCCGCGCGCCTGGTCCGCCTGGGCTGGGTGGCCGACTACCTGTCGCGGGCGGCCCTGGTGGGCTTCGTCCACGGCATCGCCGTCATCCTCATCTGCGGCCAGTTGGGCAAGCTCACGGGCGTCGGCATCGACGCCGCCAAGCCGATCGGGCAGGTGGTCGACCTTCTGACCCACCTTGGCGACGTGAGCGTGGCGACGATGGCGACCGCAGGCGTCTCGCTCGTCGTCCTGTTCGGGCTGCGGGCACTCTCGCCCAAGGCCCCGGGCCCCCTCGTGGTGGTGATCGGCGCCATCGTGGTCTCCGCCGTGTTCGATCTCGCCGGCCACGGCGTCGCCACCATCGGGAGCATCCCGCGCGGACTGCCGTCGCTCGGCCTCCCCCGTGTGTCGCTCGTCGACGCGCTGCGGCTGGTGCCCACGGCCCTCGGCATCGTCTTCGCCACCTACTCGAACACGATCCTGACCGCCCGGTCGTTCGCCGGCCGCCACGGCCAGCACGTGAACGCGAACCAGGAGCTCCTGGCCCTCGGCATGGCCAACCTCGGTGCCGGTGTCAGCCAGTCGTTCCCGATCGGCAACAGCAACTCGCGCACGGCCGTGAACGAGCAGATGGGCGTGCGCACCCAGGCGGCGGGCCTCGTCGCCGCGGCTGCGGTGGCGCTCGTGCTCCTGTTCCTCACCGGCCCCATGTCCGACCTGCCCGCCGCGGTGCTCGGCGCGGTGATCGTCTATGCGGCGGTCGGCCTCGTCACCCCGCAGGACTGGCGGGCCCTCCGCGACGTCAGCCACGGCGATGTCGTGATCGCCGCCGCGGCACTGGCCGGCGTGGTGGTCGTGGGGGTGCTCGAGGGCATCGTCGTGGCGGTCGTGCTCTCGGTGGTCGACGTGGTGCGGCGCAGCGCCCGGCCCCACGACGCCGTCCTGGGCTGGGTGCCCCGGATGGGTCGCTACGCCAACGTCAGCCTGCACCCGGGCGCCCAGGTCGTGCCGGGGGTGCTCATCTATCGCCTCGACGACCGCCTCTTCTTCGCCAACGCCAGCTATGTGAAGGCCCGCATCCGCGAGGCGATCGCCGGGGCCCCCTCGCCGGTGGCCTGGTTCGTGTTCGATGCCGAGGGCCTCACGGGGGTCGACTCCACCGGCGCCGAGGCCCTCGAGTCGATCGTCGAGGACCTCGCCCGCCAGCACATCGGCTTCGCCGTCGCGCGCCTGAAGGCACCGGTGCGTCTGCACTTGGACGGTGCGGGGCTCACCGAAGCGATCGGCGCGGACCACTTGTACGAGACGGTCGGTGCCGCGGTCGACGCGCTCGCCCCCGACCGTTCGCCGGACGCCTGAGCGTGGGACGAGGTGAGGGCCCGGTGAGCAGCGCATCCGGCACCGAGGTGGCCGTGCCGGCGGCAACGCACCGGTGAGGCCGTCCACGGAGCGGGTGTAGTCGCTGAGTTGCACCCTGCCACGGTCCGTGGTGTGCTGTGGCGACACTTCCAACGAAACAAAGGTGTGGTTCATGATTCTCGCAGACGTCGGTGGGGGCGAATTGCTCCTGACCGTGTTTTGGCTGTTCCTCTTCATGCTGTGGTTCTGGCTGCTCATCACCGTGTTCGCCGACCTGTTCAGCGACAAGGAGGAGTCGGGCGGCATGAAGGCCCTTTGGGTCATCTTCGTGCTGCTCGTGCCCTACTTCGGTGTGTTCATCTACCTCATCGTTCGAGGTCACGGGATGGGTGAGCGTGCCCTCGCCCGCCAGCAGGAGGCCGACGCCCAGTTCAAGGAGTACGTGCAGGCCAACGCCGGTGGCGGAAGCGCTGCCGACGAGCTGGCCAAGCTCCACGACCTCAAGACGAGCGGCGCCATCAGCGATGCCGAGTACGACTCCATGAAGGCCAAGATCGTCAGCTGAGTCCTGTCGCGGGGTGGCGGGTCGGGTCGGCGTTCAGCCGGTTCGGCCCGTCGTCTCGTTTTCCCCGCGGGTGTGGGGCGTCAGCGCCGGTGGCGTTGGGGCATCGCGCTGCGTGCCACCCGTCCCGCGAGCGTGAAGGCGGCGCCGGCGGCCACCCAACCCGCGTAGCGGGTCCATTGCGGTGTCGCCGCTCGGGCCACGCTCTTCGGCGTCACGGCCTGGACGCGGGGCATGACCGAGGGCACGAGGTCGTCGCCCAGCCAGTCGTTGATCGCCGTCGACACCACCTCGTAGGCCACGATGGCCACCACTGCGGTGCCGAGCGCGGACTTCTCCCGCTCGCTTGGTGCCCAGTTGTGATCGTTTGGAACGTGGTCGGGGGTCATGGTCAACGGCACGGTAAACGATGCGCCGGGTCGTAACCACCCGGACACAGGGCTTCGCGCGTCTTGGCTAGGTTTGTGCCCATGGATGACCAGTCGAACGAGCCTGCGGACGCCACCGAAGAGGAGGTCGAACGGCTGCGGGCCGAGGTCGAGGTGCTCGAGCAGAAGGTGGACAACCGGGAGCACCGCGGGCGGGTGGGCCGCAGCCTGCGCAGGTTCGCCGTGGGCGTGCTGGTGGTGCTCACCGCGATCTCCTTCCTCGCCGCGGGCATCGGGGTCTGGGCCAGCCGCAATTTCTTGAACAACGACATCTTCGCCGGTCGCCTGGGCACGGTCATCGACGAGCCCGCCGTGCAGGACGCACTGGCGCGGTACACCACCACCGAGATCATGAAGCTCGTCCAACCCGAGCAGCTGATCGCTGAGGCACTGCCCCCGCGGGCCCAGATCCTGGCGCCGACCATCACCAGTGCCGTGCAGGGCTTCGTCGAGAGCAAGGTGGCCGAGGTCTTCGCCACCCCGGAGTTCGCGAGGCTTTTCAAGGATGTGGTGAACGGCGCCCACCAACGTGCCGTCGACCTGCTCGAGGGCAACGACTCCGCGGTCGTCACCGCCGACGGCGAAACGGTCACCCTCAACTTCCTGCCGGTGATCGACCAGGTGCTCAAGAAGATCAGCGAGACGTCACCCGAGATCCTGGGTCGCTCGGTGACCATCCCCGAGGTGTCGGTGCAGGACGTTCCCGACGCCGCCCGTCAGAAGATCAGCGATGCCCTCGGCGTCGACCTCGACGACAACTTCGGCACGATCACCGTCTACGACGCCGGCGCCCTCGAGTCGGCCCAGCAGGGCGTGAAGCTCTTCAACAACCTGGTGTGGCTGCTCGTGGGCCTCACCCTCGTGCTGATCCCCCTCACCCTCTGGCTGTCCACCCATCGGCGACGCACGCTCCTGCAACTCGTGGTGGCCATCTCGGTGGGCCTGGTGATCGTGCGGCGGCTCTCGCTGCGACTCCAGTCCGACCTGCTCAACCTGGTGCGCATCCCCGAGAACGTGCCGGCGGTGCAGGTGACCACCGACCGGGTGATCGATCCACTCCGCACCGGCACCGAGATCATGCTGTGGCTCGCCCTGCTCATCATCGTGATCTCGCTCGTCACCGGTCCGTACCCCTGGGCGGTGTCCCTGCGGGCCCGGGTGGCCTCGCTGTTCTCGATGGCGGCGGGCAGCGCCAAGGACCCGGCCACCGCCGAGTGGGTGCTGGCCCACCGCGACGCCCTGCAGTGGGTGGGTGCGGGCGTCGCCGTCCTCGCGCTCTGGTTCTTCAGCCTGTCGTGGCTGACCTTCTTCGCCCTGCTCATCGTCGTCGGCCTCTACGAGTTGGCGGTGGTCCGCCTGGCCGAACGGGCGGCCCCCGCTTCAGCCGCGTCGAGCTGAGCGCAGAGAGCCGGAACTGGCGCCCGATCCGGTCGTCGGGCAGGTCGAAGCGGGCGCCAGAACGGACTCAGCCGGCGAGGATGCGGGCCTTTTCGGCGTCGAACTCGGCCTGGGTGAGCACGCCGTCGTCGAGCAGCCCCTTTGCCTTCACGAGCTGATCCATGCGGTCGTCCGCAGGGGCCGCGGGAGCGGGAGCAGCGGCAACGGGCGCGGGTGGCGGCGCCTGCGGCGCGTACTGCGGCTGTTGCTGCTGTGCCTCCAGGTCGGCGATCTGCGCGTTCTGCTCGGCCTCGGCCTGTTGCTTGGCCGAGCTGTGCTTGGCGACGGCGTAACCCGCGCCGGCGACCATGGCTCCCCGCATCAGGGGACGGCGGCGACCTCTTCTCATGATGACGCTCCTTCTTCGTTGTCAGTGGCCAGGCCGATGGCGACCAGGTCGAGGGGGTGGATCCACATGTCGATCAGCGACTCGCCGTTGGCCCGGACGATGGCTTCCCGCAGCGGAAGCGCCCACTGGTGGTCGATGAGAAGGATGGCGGCGGTGGAGCCCGCGGGGATCTCGTCCTGGATGTCGACGATGTCCAGGTCGTCGAGGATGGATCCGTCGGATGCGGCTTCCGCGCCGAGCTCGGCACCCAACTCGGCGCCCTCCTCGCCCCCGGCACCCAGCCCGATCAAGGCACCGATGGTGGCGCCCATCTCCTGCATCTCGGCAATGGTCAGGTCGCTCGCCTCGAGCGCGGTGACCTCGCCGTCGTCGTCCTTGCTGACGATGAGCGCATCGATCACCCGCACCATCCCGGCGTCGCGCAGGCGGACCAACTCGGCGGCGATCTCACCCCGGAAGTCCGGGTGATCGAACCCGATCACGAGTAGTTGTACTGGCCCGAGTTCCATTCGTTCTCCTTGGGAGCGGTCGCTGTTCGTTGAGGTCCGCTGAGTGTAACCGTCGGGAATCACTGGTTGCGGGGGGTGTCCGGGTGTGTTCTGCTGACGGCTCGTGACCCCGACCCGTGCCGTTCGCCGGCCACCCTGGACCCCGTCGGGCGACACCGAGTCCGTCGAGCTGGTGGCTGTCGGCCCGTTCGTCACCCGTGAAGTGGTGAAACGACCCGACGGCACTCGGCTCGTCTACACCTCACGTCGCCAGCGCAAGGGTCTCGGCCCCGAGCGCCAGGGCCTCGGCCCCGAGCGCCAGGGCGGCGAGGCGACCGCCGGTCCGGCCCACCAACGGGTGTTGTGGGCCCCGCACGAGATGAGTTGGCGGATCGCCGTGCTGTTCATGGTCGGCTCGTTCTGCTTCGCCCTCGGGTCCGCCCCGGGCGTGTCGTCGTGGCTCGATCCCGGCGTGGTGGGCCTGGTCTTCTTCGTGGGGTCGATCTTCTTCACCTCGGCCGGCTACTCGCAGTACGTGCAGTCCATCAACAGCGGGCGCCCCGCGGGCACGAAGATGCGCTACTTCGCCTGGCAGCCCCACCGCATCGACTGGTGGGCCTCGGGTGTCCAGCTGGTCGGCACCCTCTGGTTCAACATCAACACCTTCGCGGCGATGCGCTCGGGGTTCGAGACGACCCGCGAGCAGAACCTGCGGGTCTGGACCCCGGACGTCCTCGGCTCGATCTGCTTCCTGGTGGCCAGTGAGCTGGCCATCATCGAGGTGTGCCACTGCTGGTTCTCGTGGCGCGACCGCGACGTGTCGTGGTGGATCGTCGTGGTCAACATGGTCGGCTCGATCTTCTTCATGGCCTCGGCCATCGCCGCCTACGTGGTGCCCGACACGGGCGACCTGCTCGACGCCTCGTTGGCGAACAGCGGCACCTTCCTCGGCGGCCTCTGCTTCTTCTGGGCCGCCCGCCTGCTGCTCGACGAGATGGCAGGGAAGCAGGAACCGCT
>JAYRVH010000053.1:0-8811 GCA_041918615.1 Acidimicrobiales bacterium | reverse complement strand
TGTGGCCCTCATCGACCACCATCGCCACCGCGTCACGCTTGAACTCGTCGGTGAAGCTCCGCCGGGTCCTCACCCGTTCCTGCTCCATCGTTGACATGGTTACCTCCTATTCGAGGTGACCGGTCAGGTGGGGGACCCTCACGCGGTCCACTTGAGCGGGACGCGCCGCATCAACGGACGGCGTCGAGCGTGACGGTCCCCGAGCCCTCGCCCCTTGAGGATGGCTCGGCGCCCGGTCAGTCTGCGAACTGGTTCCAGTACGCGACCACGTCGGCGGTGGGGTACACGGTCTCGCAGGGCAGGTCGCGAGCGACCATCCGTGACGGCTGGCCCTCGAGGTTCCAGTAGGCCACGGCGTCAGGGTAGGAGAAGCCCCTGGCCCGCAGATCGCGGCAGAACAGGCCCGACGGCAGTTGGTCGACGGTGGTTGCCCCACCGCCGCCGCCGCCACCGTTCTGGGGATCGAAGCCCCAGTAGGCGACGACCTCGGCGGTGGAGTAGACGGTCTCGCACGGGTAGCCGTTGCGGTCCTCGTCCATTCGGTCGGGCCGGCCTTCGGACGCCCAATAGGCCACGGCCTCGGCGTAGTTGTAGCCCCGGGACTTCAGATCGCGGCACAGCAGTCCGCCGCCAAGGTCGGTGGGGTCGGCCGGGTTCGAGGGTGGGGCTTGGGTGGTTGGCGGCCTGGTCGTCGTAGTGGTCGAGGTGGCGGGCCTGACCGTCTGCTGGGTCGAGCCTCCGGTGGCGACATCGGTGCCGTCGTCACCGCCGCCTCGTGCGGCGAGCCAGATGACCAGGCCCACGGCCACGAGTGCGAGCACGCCGACGCCGACCGCCAAGGCGACGAGCCACGGGGGCCGACCGTTCGGGGGGCCGGGCATGGCCGCCACGGGCGGTGGACCGCCGGGAGGGACGGGGGGCGGACCCGGGGGAGGGCCGGGCGGCGGACCGGTCGGCGCCGACATGGGCACGGTGGGCTGGCCCTCCGGCGGCGTGATGCCGACGCCCGCCGTCGAGAGGTGGGTGCCGCACTGCTCACAGAACTCGGCGGCGGGACTGCTGACGTGGCGACAGTTGGGGCAGAGGGCCATCGCCGATGACTGTAAGGAGCGGGGACTTCTGGTGGTAGTGCCGAAGGTCCCTGCCTGCCCCCCGTCCGTGCCATCACGCCGGGAGGGTCTCCGGCGCGGCTGGGCGTGACGTTGGCGGTGGCCCCCGCTGGAGGTCCACGCCGGCGACACCATCGCGGTGACGACGAGCGCTGGCGGAGGGCGCCCAGGTAACCGGTGGGGCGGAGATCGCTTACGCTGAGACCGCTGTTCGGTGAGGCTCGAGGGAGAGAGATGGCCCTTCCTGACCTGCGGAAACGTGGGGCCCGTAGCTCAATGGTTAGAGCAGGCGACTCATAATCGGGAAGGACTGAGCGGTGTGCAGGGTGCCCCGATGCCGCTAGATAGGCGGGTGGCCGGTGAGCGTAACGGCCGACATCGCCTGCTATTCGAGGGCTGGCGGGAAGCCCGTTCGGGGTGGGAAAGAATGAGCCCGGCGGGGTGTGTGCGGCAGGGTCGTCGTCGCCCGTCTCAGCAGAGGCTCCCACGGGTGCCTCGTGGCCTTCGGTGCGGGCAGTAGGGCAGACTGCGAGTTGATGACCTGGCAGCATGATTCTGGCGACGGTCAGCCGCACCCGAAGCAGCGTCGCGTCTTTCCGCCAAGCCAACCGGTGAACATGACGACCCTTGAGCCCTCGGCGGCGCAACAGCAGCTAGCGCTTCTGCTGGTGAGTAGAGGGGCAATCATCACCGCACAATCGTCGTCGGGGGTCACCGGCCACTTCGTGACCGACAAGGGGCCATCGATCATGCTCGGCCTGCTTCTACTGCTGCTCTGCCTCGTCCCTGGGGTGCTGTACCTGCTGCTCGCCAAGAACACCGTCTACGAGTCCTTTTCGATCACCCTTCGCCCGACCACAAACGGCACAGCGCTGGCACGGAGCGGACAGGGCAAGGGGTTAGCGTCGGCGACTTGGGCGTGCGCTCAGCTCCCAGGGGTGACGCTGACCTACTGAGCCGACGGCCCCAGCCCAGGGGGTTCCGCGGACACCAGTTGCATGCCGGGCTCACCTCGGGCGGCGGCGTCGTGGCGGCGCACAGCTCGCACGGCCCCCCGGAGTCGAGTCGGCCTCGTCGTCGCCCGCCACAGGGCCTTCTACGGGCCTCTCGTCGCTTTCCGGCGGGGTGCGCCCGGTGCCGGTGTCGCCGGCCTCGGGCCGGTGCGGTGGTCCGAACCGTTGCGCCTCGGCCATCACTTCGGAGCGGCGGCGGTTCTCCGCGAGGGCACGGGCGAGGGCGTCATCGGTGGGCATGGGGCGAGTGTGGCCGGGGGGTGCGACAATGGCTGCGGTGGATGCACGAGCGGGGTTGGGACTTCGGCGGCGATGGAGGAACTAGCCGACTGTCCCGTGTGCGGTCGCGAGGTTCTTGCCTCGGCTGCAACGTGCGGTCACTGCGGGGCATCGCTAGCTGAGGCTGTCCGGCCGGTCAGTGTGCGGCGGCCGGAGAAGCGTCAGAACGTCTACCTCTGGATCTTCGATGCACCGCTGTCAAGAGATACCGCCATCACCGTGGGCTTCTTCTTCGGCGTCTACTCAATCCTGCAAACGCTCTACATGTCGGCGGAAGGCCCAACCCCTTCGTGGCCACTCATCGCGTTCGAGTTCGTTGGCGTTGTCTTACTCTGGTCGTTCGCGGCGGCCGGGGTTCGCCGAATCCTTCGGGCTATCGCCGTTCGCCGGTCATGGCCCAAAGCATGACTTGGATCTCTGACACCTAGACGAGGTCCACGGGCACGAGCTGCTGGCCGGGCTCGACCACCAGGGATGGGAGAAAGGCGGCGGATCGCGCACAGATACGGATGGCGTCGCGCTGGTCGCAGGGCGCCTCAGTGTGCGAGGTGCAGGCGCAAAGCTGCGGGGTGTCGGCTATCCGTGGCGGTCCGTGCCGTTGCGCGTCGGCCATCACCTTCGAGCGGCGGGCCTGTTCAGCGAGGGCACGGGCGAGGGCTTCATCGTCGGTCATGGGGCGATCATGCCGACGGGGTGCGACAGCCTTGTGGGGTGGACGGCCTGTGGGCGTTGCTTGGGTACCCGGGCGGTTAGGGCATAGCGTCGACTACTGCCCGGCGATCGCCCCTGTCGGACGCGGATGGTTGCTGCAACGGTCTGGGGCTGGAGGGCGTGATGGCGGGTCGCAGGTATTCGTTCAAGAGTGCGGTCAGGCTGGCGGCGTTGGCGGTGTTGGCATCCGGTTTGGTAACGGTCATCCCGGCGGAGCCGGTTGCAGCCGCAGGTCCTGGGAGATCGGATCTCCTCACGGCGACCCATCCGATTGCTGTCGCCGCTGGGCTCACCCACACCTGCGCGTTGCTCGATAACGGTGCCGTGAAATGTTGGGGCGAGAACTACGCGGGCCAGTTGGGTCTGGGCGATACGGTCCAGCGGGGCGGCTACCCCGGCACGATGGGCGACAACCTCGCGGCCGTCGACCTGGGCGCAGGCCGCACTGCCACCGCTATCACCGTCGGCCAGCTTCATACGTGCGCTCTCTTGGACAACGGCAGAGTGAAATGCTGGGGCGAGAACTACGCGGGCCAGTTGGGTCAGGGCGACACCATTGTCCGTGGCGATGATGCCAGCGAGATGGGCGACAACCTCCCCGCCGTCGACTTGGGAACCGGGAGAACAGCGACCAAGATCTCCGCGGGTGTAGGCGCCACTTGTGCATTGTTGGACGACGGGAGCGTCAAGTGCTGGGGGTGGGATAGCTTCAACGGACAGCTAGGCCTTGGTCTTGGTCACGTCGGCAACCAGGGTGATCAGCCGGGTGAGATGGGTGACCAACTCCCCGCGGTGGCCTTAGGGACGGGACGTACTGCGACGGCAGTAGCTCTCGGCGAGGACCACGCATGTGCTCTCTTGGACAACGGCACGGTGAAGTGCTGGGGCGAGAACTACGCGGGCCAGTTGGGTCTGGGCGATACGGTCCAGCGGGGCGGCTACCCCGGCACGATGGGCGACAACCTCCCAGCCATCGACCTCGGCACTGGGCGCACCGCGACTGTGATTGTCGCTGCCTGGAATCAGACGTGCGCTCTTCTGGACAACGGGAGACTCAAGTGCTGGGGCGGAAACGAGTACGGGCAGTTGGGGTTGGGTGACACCGCCCCCCGGGGCGACCAGGCCAACGAAATGGGCGACAACCTCCCAGCCGTCGACCTCGGCACTGGGCGGACCGCAACCGCAGTAGATGCCGGCTGGGGGCATACATGCGCGATCGTCGACAGCGGCGTCACTAAGTGCTGGGGCTGGAACGACTACGGGCAGTTGGGTCTTGGCGATTCTGAATCGCGGGGCAATACCGCCGGTGAGATGGGCGACAACCTCCCCGTCGTGAACTTCGGGGCAGGGAGAACAGCGACCAAGGTCTCCGCAGGTCTCTCCTACACCTGCGGTCTGCTTGACAACGCCACGCTGAAATGCTGGGGCCGCAACGTCGAGGGGCAGCTAGGTCTTGGCGATTCTGAATCGCGGGGCAATACCGCCGGTGAGATGGGCGACAACCTCCCCGTCGTGAACTTCGGTACGGGAGTCGGGGTGTCAGGCACGGTGACCGAAACGGGCTCGGCGGCGCCGGTGGGAGGCGCGTGGGTCGCGTTGTTGCGGACCTCTGATTTCTCGATCGCCGCGAGTGCGGTCGCCAACGGCGCTGGCCGTTACATCATCGAGGCTTCTCCGGGGTCCTACTACCTGTATCTGATCGACCCGACCGGGGACCACGTCGCCGGGTTCTTCGGGGCGCCGACAATGGTGACGGTCACCGCCGGAATAATGGTCGACGCGGACCCGGCGATGGCGTCTACTCGGGGGGCGATCGCGGGCTCGGTGGTGGAGGAAGGCACCAACACGGCGATACCGGGGGCGTTTGCGATCATGCTCGGGGGGACGACGGGGCTTCCCGAGATCGTGGCGACCGCGAACACTTCGGGGCAGTTCACGGTTCCAGGGTTGCGGACGGGCACCCATTTCGTGGGGTTCATCGACCCGACCGGCGCCCACGCCACCCGGTTCTATCTGAACTCGCCGAACGTGCCCGACGCCACCCCGCTCGCGGTCACCGGCGGCGGTACCACCCTCGCGAACGGGTCGCTCCCCACCCAGACCGTCACCCAGACCGGTGCTGCGCTGACCGGCAGAATCAACGAGATGTCATCCGGAGAGGTCTTTCCCGGGGTGATCGTGATGGCCCTGCACGCGGCGAACTACCAGCTCGCGAGAGCGGGCGTGACCAACGCTTCGGGCCGCTACAACCTGAACGTGGCTGCGGGTTCCTACAAGTTGGCGTTCATCGACCCGAGCGGCCTCCACAACATGGAGTGGCACGACAGCCTGCCCGCAGACGGCATCGCCAACGCGGCGTCCGTGACCGCTCCCGCGCAGACCAATGCGACGCTCGACTCGAACACCGGTGGTATCTACGGCACGATCACCGACGACCCCTCCGGTACCCCAATCCCCGGGGCCTGGGTCCTCGCCATCGGCCCAACCGGCGTTGTTCGCGGAGCGATCGTCGACGGCGACGGCAACTACAGGTTGGCGGGGCTGCCTGCCGGCACCTACCGGGCTGCAATCGTCGACCCTCACGGTGGCCGAAGCACCGAGTATTGGGACAACAACGCCGACTATGCGGGGGCCACAGTCTTTGCGGTCAACAGGAACGACACCACCGTCATAGACGCCGACCTCACGCGCCCGTGACGATCTAGCCCAGATACCAGCCGATGACGACCACGGTGATGGCTGCTGGCCTCCCGGCGGCCGGTATCGCATGGGACCGGTTCGGCACTTGCCCTACACGGGCATCTACCTGTAGTCCCAGTAGCGTTGGAGCGTTCTTAACGCCGCGTGCGGCGACCGACCGACCAGAGCCGAGGGCGAACAGCGATGCGACGATGGATAGGTGCGTTGGGTGTGACGGTGGCCATGACCGCGGGGGCTATCGCCTTCACGGTGAGTCCGGCGGCCGCGGCGGCGAACCCACAGATCGCTGCGGTCTCGTGCTTCAACGAGTACGTCATCGTCGGCAACTTCGGGAACGTCGACTTGCAGATGGAGGGGTGGCGGCTCTGGGATCACGGCAAGCTCCACACCTTCGTGTTCCCGTCGTATGTGCTGAACGCGGGCCAGTTCGTGCGGGTGTGGTCAGGCGGGCACTCGGGCGGGACGATCCCGTCGCTTGTTGGATGGCGTTCGGCGGTGTGGAACAACGAGGGTGATCGGGGGGCGTTGGCCCGCCCTACGCCTGGGGGCATCTACTCGACTCGCAACTGCTTCGACGCCGGCGCCCCGTAGGTGTGAGCGGGTCGGACCGACATCGGCAGTGGATGGTCGGCCGGGAAGAGGCACGGCAGGGTTGGATGCCGATGCCCGACGCGTTCGGGATTCCGCTGCCGAAGGTCGGAGGTGGGTGTGCCGCCGCGTAGCGGTGATGCCATGACGGATGACGAGTGGTTGTCTGCAGGTGACGCGGCGGCAGTTCTGGGTGTCACCCGCCTGGAGTTGTACCGGATGATCGACGAGGGCGCGCTGCCGGCATACCGGCGCGGGCACATGGTCATGCTCAAAGTCGAAGACGTGAACCGGCTGCGCTGAGGATGGACGGTTCGGGCCTACGGTTCATCACCACGGGAGCCCGTTCCAGGTCGCTTGGATGTGGTGAAAGATCAGGTTCGCGGAAGCTATCGGCCCGTTCAGGAGCCCCCAGAGCAGGGCCATGCGGGCTGCGGTGGCGGTGGTGGCTTTGATGGCTCTTCGCACCTGGCCCGTTGCCCGCTCGTAGCGCACCAAGAACGTTTCGAACTTGTCGAGTGCCTCGTCGATCCGTTCACCGACAGGTCGTTTCGGGTCCGGCTCGCGGGTCGCTGCCTCGGCATAGTCGCCTTCGGGATCGAGCGCAGCCGCGAGGTCTTCTAGATCATCGGCAGCTGCTTCGAGAGCAGGTTCGAGAGTGTCTTCGAGATGATCCCGGGCGGCGTCCTCGTCCTCTTCGGGGTGGGCTGCAGCCTCCACGGCGGCGATCGCGCTCTCCCGTGCCTTCGTCACCTCGGGTGGGATCTGGTCTTCGGGACCAGGCTTGGGGTCCGTCGCGAACAGTGCGGGGACCAGCGCCAATATCCCGGCGACGATTCGGTCGAGCAGGACCGGATCACCGTTGCCGGAGCGTTCCCACCCGCTCATCATCTGCAAGTAGCCCCGGAGTCGCGCTTCGTCCTCATCGCTGATGGCTCCGCCTCGCTCATCGAGCGCACGCTCGACATAGCTTTGGACGGCTTCGAACGACATGACGACGTCGTGCGCGGCGGCCTCTGAGACGGCCTCCACCCGTTTGATCGGCGCTACCGGCGGTGCGGCCTCGGATGGATCACGTTCCGGTTTCGGTTCCGGGTTCAAGGGTTCGGGTGGGGTGAAGCCTTCAGGCCACCTGGTGTGGTCGTCCCAGTGGGCCTGATCGAGATTCCTCGCGATTTCTAGGTTCCGCGTCCCGCCGAGGTCCGTCCCGGCGAGGTCCGCCCTGATGAGGTTCGCCCCCTCGAGGTCCGCCCCGCTGAGGTTCGCCCCGGCGAGGATCGCCCCGATGAGGTCCGCCAGGTGGAGGCTCGCCCTAGTGAGGTTCGCCCCGCTGAGGTTCGCCCCAGCGAGGTTCGCCCCAGCGAGGTCCGCCAGGGTGAGGTCCGCCAGGGTGAGGTCCGTCCCGGCGAGGTTCGCCCAACCGAGGTTCGCCCCCACGAGGTCCGCCCCGCCGAGGTTCGCCCCGCCGAGTTCCAGTCGGCGCCGTAGGTGTTCGCGTCTCCATTCGGCGATGCCCGCGGCGCCTTCGGTTCGGGCGAAGTCGAGGAGTTCCGGGTCGGCCACCGGTCATCGAGGCTAGTTCGGTGCGGCCGGAAGGGTCCCCCCGCCCGGTTAGTCGGTCACGTGCACGACCAGGGCAGCGATCACGGCCGCTTCGGCGAGCATGCTTGGCCGGCAGGGGCCGTCCGCCTAGTCGACGGCGGCTGGTGGGCTCGCGGCGGCAGGCGTCGCGCCCCATCACTGCGAGGTCCCAGCGCTGGTCCTGCTGGCGGGCGCAGCTGGCACATTTGGGTCCCGATGCGGCGTGAGGCGTGGCCGGTCGGGTTGGGTGTTGGCTGGTCGTCTTGCCGGGGCGTGTGCGCGCCGTTCGTCTCGCTGAGAACGCGACGTGGGACGGCGGCATGTGGCTCTTGGCTGTGCGTCGTGCGCTCAGGGCGTAGCGTCCGACTCCCGGGTGGTTGGTGCCTTGTGCGGACGTTCGTCCAAACGCGAAGGACCCGGGTTGGAGGGTGTGATGGCGAGGTCCGGGTGTTCGTTCAGGGGTATGGCCAGGCTGGTCGTGGTAGCGGTGTTCGCTTCCGGTTTGGTGGCGGTGGCCTCGGCGGGTCCGGGTGCGGCGGACGGGAACGAGGCGCCTGGTGCCCCGTTGGCGTTCCGTTCGATCACTGTTGGTGACGGCCATTCCTGTGCGTTGTTGGCTGGCGGTGCCCTGAAGTGTTGGGGCGACGGTGGCTCCGGGCGGTTGGGGCTAGGTGACACGGATGCCCGGGGTGAACCGGCCTGGGTTTGATGGAGGCTCGTTGGGTTGGTTTTCTCATGCCGCTTCGGGCTGAGATTGGTGACGGTACTCGGCTTCGAACTCGACCGGGGTGATGTCGCCGAGCGCGGAGTGGAGCCGTTCGTCGTTGAAC
>JAYRVH010000052.1:0-2960 GCA_041918615.1 Acidimicrobiales bacterium | reverse complement strand
GTTCAACGACGAACGGCTCCACTCCGCGCTCGGCGACATCACCCCGGTCGAGTTCGAAGCCGAGTACCGTCACCAATCTCAGCCCGAAGCGGCATGAGAAAACCAACCCAACGAGCCTCCATCAAACCCAGGCCGGTTCACTCAGCGCGCTCCTCAGCGGCTACGTCGGCCACTACAACCGCCACAGGCCCCACCGCAGCCTCAGGAGCCGACGGCCGCTCAGCAGCGATCTGCCGTCGGCATCCCGCCGACGAGTTCTCGGCACCTACCGGCGAGTAGACCCGCCGCCTGCGTGGGTCAGTCCGGCACCGACACCGCGAGGAAGCCGGGCCGGTACAGGTACGCGTTCCGCTGCCAGAGGTCGAACCGGCCGCCGTTCGAGATGGACACGACCATCTTCCCGTTCCCGTCCAGATACGGCAGCAGGTGGGCGTGGTAGTTGCCGCAGGCGGTGGTGCAGCGACGCAGCCCAGTCGCGTCGATCGCCTGCACCTGCGTCCACGGTCCCTGTGGCTGGCTCGCCCGGTCGACGTAGATCACGCCGCCCCACCAGTCGTCGATCTTGGTGACGTTCACGTACACGTTGCCGAAGCGCTGCACGTCCATCGGGTTGGCGTGGCCGCGGGTCATCACGGGCGCCGCGGCGTGCCCGTTCGTGGTCCACCTGGTGCCGTTCCAGTACTGCGGCGCGTCACCGAACCGGCCCTTCGGCACGCGGGCGAGGTACGACGACGGCATGCAGTTGGCGTCGAACTGGCCGACGCTGTTCACCCTGTTGATGTACTGCCGGTAGCAGTGGCCGTAGAGGTACGAGTAGTTGGCGTCGCTGACCACCGACCAGCCGTACAGCCGCGTGCCCGCGTTGTTCGCCCGCGTGAACGAGATGACCTGCAGCGTGGTCGGGTTCACCCGCGCCACCCACGTCCCCACCGGTCGGGCGCCCCACGTGGCACCGGTGCCGCTGGGGTTCCTCATCTCGGCCATGAAGATCCACAGCGCGCCGTCCGCGCCGATCTCGCCGTCCATCGGCCAGAACCAGTGGTACAGCGGGGTGGTCAGGGACGACCCGATGAAGTTGTGCATCTGCGGACCACCGACGAGCGTCCAGCACGTGCCGGTCTGCACGAGGCCGGCGTTGTGTGCCGCGTACGTCATGGTGTCGCGCAGGTCGTTGTCGTTGCTGAAGAACATGTCCTGGAACAGCCACAGCTTCCGGCCGCCCGGCAACGCGTACACGTGCTGGTAGTCGCCGCCGCCGTACCCGCGTGCCGTCGCGGTGCGGCCGACACCGGGCCGGGCGAAGACCGCGTTCAGCTGCGCGGCCGTGAGGTTGCTCGCCGCGCACGCTGCCTCGGCCGGCGGTATGTCGCGACCCTGCACGGCGACCAGTGAGCCGAGGGCGACGAGCACTGCCATGAGCGCTCGGGCGCGACGACGGACCATGCTCCTTCTTGGGCCTGAACGTCGGTACGTGTCTCGGTGGGCGTGTGAGCCTCCACCAGACCCGGGGCGGCTCACAACCGTGCTAAACCCGCATTTCGTCACCGTCAGCCGCCTTCCACCGCATTCAAGCCGAACACCCAGCGCTATCAGACATTCGAGTTGACCGCAATAGACGCCACTGTCTGGTGCACCGAGATCGGCACCCGACGAGTGCACCTCGCCGGGATCACCGCGAACCCCACCGGGGCCTGGACCACCCAAGCAGCCCGGAACCTCCTGATGAGCGTCGACAGCCCGTTCCGGTTCGTGATCCACGACGGCGCCGACCAATACAGCCCACCGTTCGACGCCGTGTTCGACGCCGCCGGGATCGAACCGATCGCCACCCCACCCCGTGCACCCATGGCCAACGCCTGCGCCGAACGATGGGTCCGGACCCTTCGCCACGAGCTGTTGGACCGCACCATCATCTGGAACGAACGCCAACTCCGCCGCCTCCTCACGGAGTACATCGACCACTACAACGGCCACCGCCCCCACCGCCCCCTCGACCAACACGCCCCCGACGACGCCCTCGGCCAGGTGACCGACATCACCGCAGGCCGGACCATCGAGCGGCGCACCACTGCGCCGGCCTCATCAACGAGTACCGCACCGCCGCCTGAGCCACTCCCCCGGGCGCCTGCCATCGGTGTTGCGGCCGTCACCGGCCGCAACGACATTGCGATCTCCCTCGAGCCCACCACCACGGCTCGCCCCATTACACGGCAACCGACCGGGGAACAGCTGTCCTGGTGAGGACGGCCTCATCGCCGTCAGACGCCGCCAGTCGCGCCGAACAGCTCGATCATCGGCCGCCCGACCGCCTACGAGTCGCACCGATGACTTCTCGGTGCACCTACACGTGGTCTCTTCAGCTTCCGCCCATCGGACCGGCACCACCCGTCGGGCCAGCGCCGGGCGTCCCAGCGCCTGCCTGAGCACGGCGGTCGGCCGCCTTCCTCTGCTTGGCCTTCGTGGCTCTGGCGTAGGCCACTCCAGCGACCACGACGAGCACCGCCGCGACGACGCCGACGATCAGGATCCACGGGAAGCTCGAATCGTCGTCAGGGACCAGGTCGGGCTCCTCGGTGGCGAAGACGTTGTCGGGAGCTGACGGCGGGAGTGCCTCGACGGCCTCCTCGAACGTCGTCGCACTCTCGACGTACACCTCGTCACCCGTCGCCGCCACGTCGTAGACGCAGGTCTCGAGGGCGAGCGGGTCCTCGATGCCGGCGTCCTCGCAGGACTGCTGCGCTGCCTCAACGTCCGCGGGGTCGAGGTCTTCTGGGGTGAGCAGGGCCTCCGCGGCCCCAGCCACCGGGACAGGGGCCTCACCGCGGCTGAAGAGCGAATCGGATGGGGGAACACGCCAGCTGTTGGCGAATCTACGCACCTTGTTGTCGTTCGCCGGCTGCTCCACCACGTTGCCGTCGCGGATCTGTAGGTCGTTGCCTGCGTCGCCGTCGAGGTTCCCG
>JAYRVH010000051.1:0-3383 GCA_041918615.1 Acidimicrobiales bacterium | reverse complement strand
GTCACCGCCCGCGACAACGCCGGCAACGAGACCGTCGTGACCCGCACCTACACCGTCAACGCGGTGGTGGTGCCCGACACCACCAGGCCGACCGTGACGCTGACCACGCCCGCTGCGGGTGCGGTCTACGACCAGGGCCAGGCCGTGAATGCCGACTTCTCGTGTGCGGACGAGGCCGGCGGTTCCGGGCTCGACACCTGCGTGGGGACCGTCGCCAACGGGGCGGCAGTCGCCACGTCGACCCTCGGTACCCGCACGTTCACCGTGACCGCCCGCGACAACGCCGGCAACGAGACCGTCGTGACCCGCACCTACACCGTCAACGCGGTGGTGGTGCCCGACACCACCAGGCCGACCGTGACGCTGACCACGCCGACTACGGGCGTCAACGTCCTCCCCTCAATTACATTGAGCGGCCTGGTCGCCAACTACGCGTGCGCGGATGAGGTGGGAGGTTCGGGGCTCGCTTCGTGCGTCGGGACGGTCGCCAACGGTGCCACCATCCCCATCGACCTCGCCACCTTCGGCAGCGACCTCACCTTCACCGTCACCGCCCGCGACAACGCCGGGAACCAGACGGTCGTGACCCGCACGTACAGCGTCGCCTGCCCCGAGTTCACTCTATTCAACCCGAACGGCTTGTTCTGCGACGCCACTCTGTACTCTCAACCCGACGGCGTCTGACCGGGGCCACCGTCCCGGGCTGCCTTGCGCCGCCCGGGACGGTGGTCGGGTCGCGCCTACTGCTGGGACAGGAAGATCGACAGCACCATCAGCGAAGGCTCGCCCCACTCCCGCTCAACGCGCCGACCGAGGTCGCGGACGGGCTGACCGACTGGTCCGCAATCTTGGTTTGTGGACCGGGGGCGATCCGCCCCACCATCGGCCCCAACGGCGTGGCGGGCAACGTCACCACGGCCGCCGACCGCACCTAACCCTCCTCGACCTCGAAGCCGCCAGCTACCGCATCCGCTTCCTCGACCCCACCGGCACCCACCCAGCCCTCTACTACAACAACGCCACCCTCACCACCGGCTGACCACCACGCGCAACGTCCGTGCGGCCCCACCGTCGACACCCGCGGAGACCGACGTCCGGCCGGGCCGTCTCCGGCACCCACGGTCAACCCGCCACCCGAACGAGGCCCATTCGGTGACCGGCCTTGACAGCAGGATCTCGCCCAGGCGAGCGTCACGCCGGCGAACGTGGGTTTCGACAGCAGTGACTCGCCCGTATCCCTCACCGGGTCCTACGCCCGGGGCGCAAGTCGTGCCCCGAATGCGGGCTGCCACAGACTTGGGTCAGGGCGCTATCGGGACCGGTGGTTCAAGGGTCGATGACGGGAACCGCAAAGGGACGGTCGAACTGCGTGCCGTCCCCGAGCCGGCCGTTGCCGTTGCTCCCCCAGCAGGCCACTTGGCCGTGGGAGTGCACGGTGCAGCTGTGCCGGTAGCCGGCTGAGACCATCGATGCGCCGCTGCCAGCGAGGCCGCGGACATCAACGACCGGCGCGAAGCTTCGGCGTGTCGGGCCTGGCGAGCCGTCACCGAGTTGTCCCATCTCATTGTCACCTGCGCACAGCACGGCGCCGTCGGCCACGGCGCATGTGTGGGTGTAGCCGGCGGCGACGCCGGTCACGCCGGTCAGGGGTTCGCCGTCGCGGACGAGGAGCCGGGGCCGGGTGGCAAGCGGTCCCACCTCGTAGTTCAACTGGCCCCAGCACGCTGCATGTCCGTCTCCGGTGGTCACGCAGACGTGGCCGAACGTGGCCGAGATGGATCGGACATCTACCAAGGGACCCGAGCCGTCCTCGTTGGAAACGATCACCGGGGAGAGCGAGCTGGTGTTGGTGCCGTCACCGAGGGGTCCGCGTCCCCAACAGCGCGCCTGGCCGCCGTCCAGAAGCGCGCAGGTGTTGTGGAACTGGTTGGCGAGGTCCCGAATCCCAGTCAATGGTTCGCCCGGCGCCGAACCGAGCACGGCTACCGGCAGAGACGACCCGACCGTGGTCTGGTCACCCAGTTGTCCATACGCGTTGTAGCCCCAGCAGCGCGCCTGACCAGAGGTCAGACGAGCGCACCCCACCTTCCACCCCGCACTGACATCGGTCACTCCGGTCAGCGGCGTGGCCCCTGAGGGGTCGAGCACATACCCGGGCAAGAGACCGCGATCGGAATCCGCTGTCCCGCGGCCGAGCTGGCCCTGCTCATTTGCCCCCCAGCACACCGCATGGCCGTCTGCGAGCGCCGCGCACGTATGCAGGTCGCCTATTGCCAAGTCGACTACACCGGTGAGCGGGCCGTCGCCTCGAGGGTTCAGCACCGTCGAGAGGACAGACGACTGTTCGGGCACACCAGCGCCTCGCAAACTGTTGGAGCCCCAGCAACGGACCTCGCCGACAACGAGACGGGCGCACGTGTGCGATGTCCCGGCGACCACTTCGGCGACGCCGGACAGCAGAGGCGGGACGGGCCGGTTGGTGAAGGTGCACACGACGTGTTGGCCGCTGGCGAGCTCGATCCGAGCGCGACGACTCGACAGATCGACGCTATGCCCCGCACAGCCGAGCCCGGTGAGCTCGTGTCCCGGTACCCCGCCTTGGGTGATCGTGTAGGTGCCAGTGGGGATCGGGCCAGACTCATGACGCGCTGGCTTCGTCGGTTCGGCGTCGTCGTCGAGGGTGACCGTGCTGCAGCCGGCGACCTGGCAGCCGGTGAAGACATAATCAGCGCCTGAGTCGGCGAGGTCGTCCTCGACGATGGTGATGGACTGGGTCTTGTCGGTGAACCAGCACGTCCGCTGGTCCGTGACCTCGTCGAGGACGATCGTGACGCGGCGGTTGGGGATGTCGATGGCCGCCGGGCCGTTGCACGTCAGGTTCGTGAGCGACCAGTTCGCGGTCGGTGATTGCGTGACGGTGTAGGTGCCGAGTGCGAGACCGGTCGCCGAGGTGGTGCTGGGCAGGGTGGGGTCGGTGTCGTCGTCGAGGGTGAACGTGCCGCAGCCTGATCCCAGACAGCCGGTGAAGCCGAAGTCCTGGGCGCCGTCGGGGATGGTGTCCTGGACGATCTTGATAGTCGGTGAGCGATGCCGGAAGGTGCAGGTGATGTGGGCGCCGGCGGTCAGGGTGACGGTGGCGCGCCGCCCGGCAAGATCGACGGTGCCGCCGGGGCTGCAGGTGATCTGGGTCAGCGCCCAGGGGACCGAGTGGCAGGAGGTTGACGCAACCGCAGCCGGCGGGGTCTAAGCCTCGATCCACCGATCGGGTAGGGGTCTGAGGGGTCGCGTATCCACCGAAAATGCCTCCTGATCAGGGAGAATGGAGCTGTCTAACGGCACCGTTCCAACTGATCGAGGAGGCATTTTCAGTGAGTCCAGTATCG
>JAYRVH010000050.1:0-12679 GCA_041918615.1 Acidimicrobiales bacterium | reverse complement strand
CCCACACCTCGCCACCGCACCCAGGACACTGTGGTCTCGGACCGCGGGTCTCGACATGGACCCGCACCGGCCCGGCGGGTTCGTCGGTCGCGCCGAGGACGGTCACGTCGCCGAGGCCCACGAGCAGTTCGCAGACACGCGTAGGGTCAACATGCACAGGGGTCCTCGGCTCTGTTGGCGTAGAGAACCGTCAGAATCGCAGGGCCCCTGTGCCGCGCCCGGGATGCTCAACCCGCGATCAGTCCCCCCTCAGATCCGAAGAGCCGCTCTACCACCTGCATCTCCAACCCCCGATCCTCGCTGACATGTGTGCGCTGGACCGGATGGGGGCCTCGACATGAAGAAACTGAGGTGCGTGCTCGTGGCAACAGAACGGAGCGCCCGAGAACCCCCGCGTCAAGCTAACAACGGGCTCCGAGCGCCATAGACGCACGACGTCAGCCCGGCCCAGCACCCACGATTCTCATACAACGAGGGCGGCACCGCCAGGGGCCATGGGAGCTAACACCAATGGCGCCGCCTACCCGAAATCACCGAGGATCGGAGGTGCTCCCTCCCCCTAACGGGCTCCGGAGGGTCGAGAGTATCAGCATGTTATGGTCACACGCTCAGCGGCGAGGAGAGATCAATGGCGGACACCGTGCGGTGCGAGGCCGGCCATGAGAACGAGGCCGGCGTCGCCTTCTGCGCCGATTGTGGGAAGCCATTTCCACCCCCTGCTCCTGCTGATGCCAACGCAGTCTCGGGCCCGACGGTGACGAACGAATTCGGGATCGAGGGGCTCGGACCGCTGGTGCCGATGGCTCGTGGCGGCCAGAGCGTCGTGTACCGGGCCAGCCACCCCAAGCTGAACCGGACCGTCGCCGTCAAGGTCCTCACCGACGTGGTCGACGACGGCGCCCGTGCCCGGTTCGACCGCGAGTGCAGGGCCATGGGTGCGCTCGGTAGTGAACCCGGCATCGTTTCGGTCTTCGACGCTGGCTTGACGTCGGACGGCTCGCCGTACCTCCTGATGGAACTCATGGAGGGCGGGTCGCTGGCCGACGCACTCGAGCGCCAGGGCCCCATGCGATGGACCGGGGTGTTCCAATTGGGGGCAACGATCTGCGGCGCCCTCCAGGCGGCGCACGACTCCGGGGTGATCCACGGTGACGTGAAGCCCGAAAACCTCCTCAGATCCAGGCTCGGCGAGACCAAGCTGACCGACTTCGGGCGTCCTCCTTGACCACCCGCGGCACCACCGGCGGAGCGACGCGGGTCGGCCTGACCGTGGCCGACGCACCCCCCGAGGTCTTTATGGGAGAACAGCCGACCCCGGCCGCGGACATCTACTCCCTCGGGTCAACCCTCTTCACCCTCATCGGCGGGTCGGCCAGCCTTCCAGCTGCCCGGCGACAGCCCTGGGGCCGTGGTCCAACGGGTGCTCAACACGACCGTACCCGACCTGCGGGTCAACCGAATCCCCGATCGGGTCTGCGCGGAGATCGAACACGCCATGGCGAGAGACCCGGCCGCGCGGTTCCGGTCGGCCAGGGAGATGGGTGAGGCACTGGAAGGCGCAGTGAAGGAGCTCGGAGCCGGTGACGCGACCGTGGTCGTTGGACCGCTCCCTCCGCCCATGCCGATCGTGTCCCCGCCTCTCCCGCCGGCGCCGCCCGATCCGGCACCCGCCCCGCCTCCGAAGCGGAGTCGGGCCGTGTCGATCGGTCGCGTACTCGGTCTGTTCCTGCTCGCGGCCGGCGCGATCGGGGGAGCCCTGCTCCTCAGTCCCGGCCACGGTCCGGACCCGAGCCCGACCACGTCAGCGGGGCCGCTCCCGAACCCGTCGACGTCAGCGCCCACCACCACGACCTCGACGTCCACCACCACATCGACCACCACGCCTCCGACCACGCCCGCGTCGGAGCCGTTGACGACGATCCGGGGCGGCGACTTTGCCGGAACCGCCACGGGGGTGCCCGGGTTCCCCACCGCTTCAGCGACCATCAGTCTGATCGGTCAACTGACACCCTCCGATCTACCCGAGAGTGTCCACGACCTCCAGGTGACGTTCATCGAGGTCAACGACGGCTGCGATCTGCCGTTCCTGTTCTCAGGCGTCTCGACGGTCACGGGCACCTACCGCTTCGACCCAGGCTCATCCGGGTTCCCGTGCGAGATGGCCGATCCTGATCGCGCCGAACTTAGCGGCACGAACGAATCGATCACCGTTATCATCTCTACGCCCGACGGTGACGTAACGATACGGGCCGACCGTGTCGGCTGAGCACTCGAAGGGAGGTTGAGGCATCCCCAAGTATGAGGTGTACAACGAGCCGCCGTGGCTCAGGCCCACGATCCAGCCGATCCTCGATCCGGGCGAAGCGATCGAGATCGTGTGCGACTTCTTTGCAGGGGCGACGGACCGAACCCTGGTCCTGACGAACCGGAACCTTCGCTTCACGGCCTTTCAACGGCCGAGGTTCGCAGGCAAGAAGCCCTGGCCGTTGACGTTCAACTTCACTATTCCGCTCCACCTGATCACCGGCGTCGGCGTCAGCCGTGTGCCCCCGGGCCTGCGAACCCAGGCCAGGGTGTCGATTCAGGTGCACTGGACCGGCGCCCCCGAGTTCTGGAACTCCACGTACGCCCAAGGCGACGTGTTCGCGCGCCACCTCGAGGGCATCCTCGCCCGTCGCACCGCGGTGGCGCAGGGATCGGGCATCGCCGACGAGATCGCGAAGCTTGCTGCGCTGGCGAGTAGCGGTGTGATCACTGCCGCGGAGTTCGAACGCGGGAAGCAGGTCTTCCTGGGAACTGCTCCCGATGAAGCGGCTGCGATGGTGGCCCATCTGCGTCAGCTTCACGACCTCTACCGCGCAAAGGTGCTCTCCGAGTCCGAGTTCAACATGAAGAAGTGGGGTCTACTGTCGAGCAGTGAATGACTGTTCCGACAACGGACCTGGTCGGGGCCACACTCTGGGCATGCGGGCCACGGCGATTTCGTCGGAGGGTTCGTCGGGCAGCGGCGTCTCGACCGGTCCGGGACAGGCCGACAGTCCCCCGACACCGGGCCGCGCGCCGTCAGCCACCAGCATCGACACAGGGAACGCTGGGTAACCTGGCTCTTCGGATCTGAGCGGGGTGTGATGGCGGGCTGAGGGTCCGCGGGTGCGGCACAGGGATTCCACAGAATCGGTGGTTCTGACGCCGTCCAAGTCCGAGGAGCCCCTGTGGAGATCGACGCGCATGTGCGAGCTGCTGGTGGGCTTGCCCGATTGTCAACGTGCTGGGCGTCGCCGATCCGGTCCCCGGCCACCTGACGGTGGTCGTCGCGGTCCGGGAGGATCGACCGGTGTGTGGCCGGTGCGGGACGCCAGCATGGGTGAAGGTGAGGGTGCCGAGAAGTCGTCTGTGCCGCTGACAAGGGGAAACGCCCGAAGCTTTCGAAGCCCGAGTCGGGATGCTCAGCTACGGTCGCCGCGTCGTGAAGCTAGTTCCGTCGATCGCTCGTCTGGTGTTGTGCCGCCTCGGCTGGCTGTTCGCCTCCGGCGATGAGCGTGACGCCGAGATCCTCGCGCTGCGCCACCAAGTCCTCGTTCTCCAGCGGCAGGTGGCACGGCCCCGCTTCAGCGAGACCGACCGCACCATCTTGGCCCTGCTGTCGAGCGTGTTCGACTGGGCCCGGCTGGCCGAGGTATTCCTCATCGTGCAGCCTGCCACGGTGCTGGGCTGGCACCACCGCCTCGTCGCCCGCCACTGGACCCAACCCACCCGGCGGGGACGGCCGCCCGTCGAGGCCGAGCTGCGCCATCTGGCGGTGCGGATCGCGCGAGAGAACCCGACGTGGGGCTACCGGCGAGTCCATGGCGAGCTGTGCCGGCTCGGCTACCGAGTAGCCGCCTCGACGGTGTGGAAGGTCCTGCGGGCTACCGGCGTCGACCCGACGCCGAACCGGACCGGCCCATCGTGGACAGCGTTCATCCGCTCCCAAGCCAAAGCGATGATCGCCACCGACTTCTGCTGCGTCGACACCGTCACCCTGCGGCGCCTCCACGTCCTGTTCTTCATCGAGATCGCCACCCGACTGGTGCACGTCGCCGGGATCACGACCAACCCCACCGGCGCTGGTGACCCTCCGTCGGCGAGACTCGCACGATGCGCCGCCAACGGTCCTGCCCGCCTGTGGGAGCTGGGCATACGACTATTCTACAGGAGAAGTCGCCAGCATGTAGCATCTTGTTAGGACTCGTTCTTCGGCTGTCCACAACCGATCAAGACTGGAAGAGCGTATTGGCATCGTGCAAAGGGCCGGGTAGGTTCAAGGTATTCACAGGTGGATATCGGGAGACCACATTTCCCAATGGCCAGGGAGGATGGGGTCACGGACGTGAAGCAGAGTACTACTGGGCACCTTGCCCTGCCTGCGGGATCGCACACGGTGGAGTCACCGGGGTTCACGTTCTCTTGATCCTACTCGCTCTTGTCGGTCTAGTGCTGCTCGCGTTGGGCATCGGTGTCGTCGTGGCAGATATCCAAGAGGGAGACCGGTCGAACTTCTTGGGGCCGGAAGGCGCTGAGAGCCTTCAAGAACCCTCCCTTGATGGTCTTGGCGAGCCATCAGCGTGGCTCCTTTCCGATTGCGGGGCAGGGATCATGGGTGCATGCGATTTACTGCGTGAGCAGAACGACTCCGACTCAGGGCGTTCCGACGTGGATGAGTATGCCCGGACCTGCGGTAGGCGTCGTATTCTCCGGGCCGTCGCACCCGAGTGCGCAACCCAATTCGCTGATCAAGGTGCAATACCTGCCATCGCACCTCCGACTGATCTAGGAGAGAACTCGGACTTGGACCTGATGGCGATCAGGTGTTTCGCCGGAAATTTCGTGATGTGCGACAATCTGGCTCTCGAGAGTGATCCCTACCGGTCGTATGGCACTTCGTGCGGAGGACGTAACGAAGACACGCAGGACCGCTGCGACGATCTCTACGCCGAATCGATCGTGTAGGTGCCGAGAAGGGCACTGTTGCGTTGATGGTGACCCTCCGTCGGCGAGACTGTTGGCCGACAGTGTTGGTGAACACTGTGGCGTCGGTGAGGGTGGAGACGGCGCGTGTAGGTGCCGAGAATGCGTCTGTGGCTGTGACCAGGGAGAACGTCGACGCGGCGGCTGGCGCGAGCGCGGGCGGCGACAGCGGGATGAGGACGGTCCGGTCGGGTTCTGGAGGGTCTACTTCGTCGGTACCGTCGCCGGCGCCATGAACCTCGTTCCTTCGATCGCCCGTCTGGTCGTCACGCGCCTCGGGTGGCTATTCGCTTCCGGTGACGACCGCGACGCGGAGATCCTCGCGCTGCGCCACCAGGTCCTCGTCCTGCAACGCCAGGTGCCCCACCCGAGGTTCACCGAGACCGACCGCACCATCCTCGCGTCGCTCTCGACGGTGTTCGACCGTGCCCGTCTCGCCCAGATCTTCCTGATCGTGAGACCAGACACCGTGATTGGGTGGCACCGCCGTCTCGTCGCCCGCCACTGGACCCAACCCACCCGACGCGGGCGCCCGCCCGTCCACGCCGAAATCCGGCGGCTCGCCCTCCAGATGGCCAACGAGAACCCGATCTGGGGCTACCGGCGAGTCCACGGCGAACTGTCCCGCCTCGGGTATTCGGTCGCGGCCTCGACCGTCTGGAAGATCCTCCGTGACGCCGGGATCGATCCGACCCCGAACCGGACCGGCCCCACATGGGCCCAGTTCATCCGCTCACAAGCCAAAACGATCATCGCCACCGACTTCTGCTGCGTCGACACCGCCACCCTCCGCCGACTCCACGTCCTGCTCTTCATCGAGCTCGGCTCGACGCAGGTGCACCTCGGTGGGATCACCACCAACCCCACCGGGCCATGAACCAAACCAAGCCGCCTCGAACAGTCGGGCCGATGAGCTTTCGGCACCCTCGGAAGGTCGAGAGGGTACGGTCTTCTGGGGGCCGAATCAGCCGAGGGGAGGTGCCGCTAACCGTGAGCTTGCGGACCGTTTGTGGTGTCGGTGTTGCGGCGTTTCTCGTGCTAACGGCGACGAGTTGCCTGGGGCAGGACGAGGCCCGCCCAGTGGCCGAACTCGTCCAGACAATTGCACACGAGCAGGGCGTGGAGGAGAGCGTGGTTTCGCGTGCGCTGGCAGAATTCGCGCCATCGGGCAGCGAGGGGGAACTCGGTCTTGCCCGGGAGTGGGAGCAGGCAGGTTCTCAGTCCTCGCTGTCGGAACTCATGGGTTCGGTGGGAGGACTTGCCCGCGAGGCTGACCCTGGAGGGGAGGCGCTCAAGAGCGCCGCGTGTTCCGCTGTCATCGACACGTTGACAAACGGCCGGGTTCCCGACGGACAATCCTTCCTTGTCGGCTACGCGCAGAGTCTGGTTCCGAGTCCACCCCAGGCCGAACTCGAAGCCTTGGTCGGCGAGTTCAACGACTTGTACGACGCCGCCAGCGCCGGAACCCTGACTCCCACCGACTTCCGCCTGACCCTGCTCAGGCTCCAGTACTGCTGACCCGATGGGCGCGGCGGCGCTTCTGGTTGCGGGGGCTCGGGCACTGCCTCCGGGCACTGCCTGCCGGCGTTGGCGTTCCGCTGTCCGCGAATCCTGGCCGGGTGTTCTATAGAGGGTCGACTTAAGGGTGGGGGGCCTCATTGGCCGATATGGCCGGGTGATCGGGCCGTCATATGCGCTATGCCCGAGGTTGGCTTTGCAGCCTGGGGGCCAGGTTCGGGCCGCTATTGGGGTGTTGTCATTCGTCGGCGGTTGCCGTGAGGGCAGCCTCGACCTCAGCGAAGAACGGTTCCACGGCCGCCCGGAAGCTGGCGTGGCGGTCGAACCACCAGTCGATGTAGGCGTCGTGGTCGTCCAGGGTGGTCACCTTGCCGTCGCCGTACTCGGCGATGCGGCACGCCTGCTTTCCTTCGAGCTCTTCCCACTCGATCGGGTGCCCGTAGGCCGCCTCGATCTCGGCCCGGTGGGCGGCGAACGTGTTGAAGATGACGAGGTTGGCGTCGGCGTCGCCGGTGTCGATGTAGAGCCCGTTCCGCAGCCTCGCCTTCGCCGCGAAGCTGATGTCGTAATGGCAGCCCGTCGCCCCCGCCGCCAGCTGGATCCAGTTCTGGGCCTGGGGGACCTTCGCTGCGGTCCAACCGGGGTGCTCTGCGCCAACCCGGGAGAGGAACCGCCCCCAGAACTCCACGTACAGCGGGGCCACGCCGCTCGTCGCCGTCACCTTCGCCGCCGCTGCGGTCTGGGCGGCCCAGTCGTTCGGCTTCGCCACGACCCGAAACAGCGGGGCCGGCAACGAGTCACCGATCTGCACCGCCCCCACCTCGACGCCGAAGAACCTCACCCGGCCGCCACCGAGGTCGTTGAGGAAGTCGATCGCCTCGCGGTGCTCCTCACGGAACTCCGTGGCGATCCAGATCACCGTCTGGGACTTCGTGCCCGCTGCGTAGGTGAGGAGCTTGCCGAGGTGGTCGTGGTCGGTGGTGGTCAGCTGGTTCTCGACCATCACCGGGCAGTCATGGGTCAGGTCCTGACCGAGGAGGTCCAGGTAGAACTTCCCGACCGGGTGTTCCTTGGTCGTCAGGTCGAGGTCGATCCCGATCGCTTCGCCCAGCTCGTCGGCGTTGTCGAGGAGCCACGGCGTGAACCCGTGCGCCTCGTGCTGCCATACGTCCTTGGGGCTCACCTCGGTGAGCTTTCCCAACTTGATGTCCATCGTCCGCCTCCGCACCCGTGCCTCGTAGAGCGCCGATTCAACCACAGCGCATTTCACCAGCGCGGTGGCGCTGTGAGCGACGGCAGCCCCGAACCGAAAGACGGACCTCTAGGTGCCAGAGTCCGATCAGTTCTGGCTTCTGCTAATGTCCCGTTATCGGATCTCAGACCCCCTCTCCGGGCAGTGCCCTCGTCCCCGTCGTCGAGCCGCAGCTGCCGGCCCGGCTGGACGACCTCGTCGGCCAGGCCCGCACCTACGCTGCGGCCAACCGGTCCGAGCGCACGAAGGCGGCCTACGCGTCGGACTGGGCGGACTTCGCCGGGTGGGCCGCCGACCACGACCTCGACCCGCTCCCGGCCGACCCGGCGGTGGTGGCCCTCTACCTGACCGAGCGGGCCGACACGCTGGCGGTCTCGACGTTGGAGCGGCGGATGGCGGCGATATCGGTCCGCCACCAGGAACACGGGCTCGACCCGCCCACCCACAACCCGGAGGTCCGGGCGGTGCTCACCGGCATCCGCCGGACGAAAGGCGCCGCCACCCGCCAGGTGTCCCCGGCGTCGATCGGTGAGATCCGCCGGATGGTCGCCCACCTCCCCGGCACGACGATCGGCGTCCGTGACAAGGCCCTGCTCCTGGTCGGCTTCGCCGGGGCGCTCCGCCGGTCCGAGCTGGTCGCCCTCAATGTTGGCGACCTCAAAGACCGGGACGAGGGCATCAGGGTCACGCTGCGCCGATCGAAGACCGACCAGGAACGCAAGGGCCGCAAGGTCGCCCTCCCGTACGGCCACGACCCCCAGACCTGCCCGGTGACCGCCATGAGGGCCTGGCTCGAGCGTGCCGGCATCGAGCAAGGTGCGGTCTTCCGGTCCGTCGACCGGCACGGCAACATCTCGGCCGCACGGCTGTCGGATCGGGCCGTGGCCAACGTCGTGAAGCGGGCCGCCGAAGGTGCCGGGCTCGACCCCGCCGAGTACTCGGGTCACAGCCTCCGTGCCGGGTTCGCCACCACCGCCGCTGCCGCCGGGGCCAACGAACGCCAGATCGCCAACCAGACCGGGCATCAGTCCATGGAGGTTCTCCGGCAGTACATCCGGCACGGGTCATTGTTCACGGACAACGCGGCTACTCGTCTCGGGCTCTGATCTCGACGGGAAGAGGAGCCGCGTCGAATCGTGAGGCGAGGGCGCCGACGAACAGGCCAGCAGCGCCCGGGCCCGGGAACTGCAGGACGCCGGCTCCTCGATACGAGCCATCGCCACCATCCTCACCGAAGAAGGCCGTCTCACCAAGCGGGGCGGCACCCGCTGGCACGCCACCACGGTGGCCCGGGTGCTCGGCCGCTCCTGACCCCGGAGACGAGCCCACGGCTTCACCCCAGAGACCGCTGGGAGCCGTTCTGCGGGGCGCTTGAACCCGGATTGTGGACTGCTGCCAGGGACTGTCACAGGCGCGCTGAGCGCCCCTCCGAACACCGAGCTTCCGCTGCTGCCAGCGCAGGTTCCTGGCCGACGCAAGGCAGCGCCGAGCATACGCTCCGTCCGACACTCGCAATGGCTTGGAACTGGCACCCGAATAGCACTTGGCCAATGGGCGACAGTGGCCAAGTCGGGGCGCACCAAAGTCCAAGCGGTCAACGTATGAACCCCGGCCAACACCCGCAGTCGCCTCGGTGGCATCGGTCGTGGACCAGTCACGGATGTCGCTACTTGCACACAATAGACTTGGGACTACAGCCGCAATGCCACGCTGGCAACTTGCCGTATTGGTCCCTGACCAGTACGAGATTTAGCTCACTTGCCGGGCACCGAAGTTTAGGTTTAGCTCCTATGCGACGGTGCGGCCAGGCTGGCAGGCGCTAGGCCGCTAATGCAGTCGTTAGAGAACCAAGGCTAGCTGCTGAGTCTGTCGCGAAGTATTAGTTTAGCGGACCCAGTCACTGTGAACGCAGGGTTTAGCCACGTCGCTGCCCGCTGCCAGTCTAAACCATATCGGCGCCACGAACGTTCAGCCGCTGAAGCTGCTGACCTGGCAGGGTTCATCTGGCGGTCGCCGGAGAAACTGCAGGAGCACGGTTTAGCCACCCCGCTTCCCGGTTGACCGGCGCTAAACCATATCGCCGCCACGAGATCAGGGTTAGGCAACTGCTGGGCAGCACGGTCCGGACAGTACGTCTGCAGCGACGCTAAAGGTTCAGCTACAGCATCGGCGGGGGAAGCGTGGGTACGGGGTGGGATTGTTCCTCTCTACGGGAATCGGGGACCTCTGCTGGCGCTGGATTTTCCGCCCAGGCGTTTAGGGGGGAAGGTCGCCGTGATTACGGCTGGGCTGCTGTCTGGCGGGAACGATGCCGTGGTTAGGGCCGGGTAGCGCACGTTGGGGAGGGGTTCGTATCTCTTGGGAGGGGACTGGGGGAGGATGTCCCGAGTTCCGTGGAACTTGGGTGGCGGGCCCGTGATGTTCAGGCTGCTTCCTCCTCACGTCACTTCTTGGCTCTCCGTGGGGCCGATCACCCTCGCTGGCGCTGAACTTGGCGCCCAGCGGTTTAGGCAAGGTCATCGAGGCTGGGGCCGGCCAGCACAGAGGGTCGCAACGCCGGAGGGGTCCCCGGACCGCCGTAGGCTTCCCACATGGCCGACGCCCTGCCGTCGTGGTACCGCCCACGTCCCGACCGGCCCGTCTATGTTCCGGATCGTCACTGGGCCCGGTTGCCGAAGTTCTACACGCACCTGCCCGGCGCCTGGTTCTTCATCGGCCAACTGGCCGAGGCGCTCGGCCGGACACCGGGCACGCTCCGCCGTTGGGAGATGCTCGGCTGGCTCCCTGCGAGCCCCTTCCTCCGCACCAGCGCAGACGCCTGCGGCCGGAGGCGGCTTTACAGCACCGCACAGATCGATGCGGCCGTGCGGATCGGCGATGAAGAGGGCCTGCTCGACACCCGCCGTTGCTGCCCCGGCGACACCGACTTTCCCCGCCGGGTGGCTGAGGAGTGGGCCGCCATCGAGGCTCGCACGTCGGCGTTCTCCCACCAACCGAACGTCTCCTCGCCCCGGGTCCGGCGAGGGCCGATCCCCTGGGCCGAGCTCAGTCGCCGGCCACCGCCCCGTCAGCCCTGGCTTCTGCCGCCCTGACCACGGCTGCTGGGTCTCGCCTCGGGGCGAGACGCCGGTTCCTCCCGTCATCGGCGGAAACTAGTTGATACACATCGCCGGAATCCCCGGATTCACGCGGGATCCCACGCTTCCCAGGTTCCACATCCCGGCGGCGCTGTGAGTAACTATCCGTCCGAAGTTCCGGGTTGCGGCCGCACACTGCGGACGGCGGCAGCGTCTCGCCGGGGGGTTGGATGCGCTGCCCTTGCGATGCCGGCGCCCGTGGTGGCAGCCGGGCCGGGTGAGACCATGGCTCGCCGACGGCTCGGTGGCGAGGTCCGTTGTTGGCTGCACTCCCGGTGTGCCCGGGCCTCATCGCTGCGGCCAGGGCGTCCTGACCGGCATCCACGGGATACCGAGCCGGACTGAGAGCGCATCGCCCCGCCGGAGGATCTCCGCCTGGTCATCCGTGGTCGTGACCAACGCGACGAAGCCAGCGGCCTCCTCGTCGCCGTCCTTGGCGAGCTCCCACACGGTTCCTCCAAACGCACTCACCGCCCAGACCGTCTTGCCCTCTCTAGTCCGGCCCGTGTCGTCGACCATCCCCCACCTGGTCAGGGCCTGCCGGGCCTCGACGACGACGGCCAGCGAAGGGGCTGGCGGACCACTGCTACAGCGGGCACGGCTGTTCGGCTTCGGGTCGTGCTTCATCGTTGATTTCTCCTTGCTCGTTGGGCAACTAGCCCTATGGACCTGCTCTTCATTGCCACCGGTTTCCGAGAACCTCGGCCTGCGCAGTGATCGGCACATCGAGCAGGTCAAGGCTCATGGCTTCGTTTAGATCCCTCACTGCTTCTTGGGCCCGTTCCTGGGGCACGCTGAGGATGATCTCGTCGTGGATGAGCATCCAGATGTCGTCGGCCCAGCCGGTGTTCGACAGCCAGCACAAGGCGTCGACCAGCAGGTCCCTGGCCGCCCCTTGGACCAAGTAGTTGAGATTGGCGTAGCGCTTCTCGGCCGAGCCGGCGATCCTCCTCCCGTAGGGGGTGAGCATGGACTCTTGCCGCCGCAAGCGCCTGGCGTACCTACCAAGGTCCTTGTATGCGTCCCAGATGTCGCTTCGCAGGCGTTCAGCCTCCAGGCGGCCAAGACCGGTGGCCTTGACCATGCCGTCCACTCCCGCCCCGTAAAGCACCTGGAACGACAGGGTCTTCGCCAGTTCCCGCTCGGCGGGACTGTGGTCGGGCCCAAACAGGTCCCCGGCCAACGCCGAGTGAACATCTGTGTCTGCCTTGATCCGAGCTTTGAGTTCCGTGTCCCCCGACAGGGCGGCGGCCACGCGCCACTCCACAGCCTGGAAGTCGGCCCGCACGAGCACATGGTCTTCCTCAGCTCTCAGCACTCCCCTCAGATCCCTGCGGAGACTCATCAGGGCCGGTTCCGACATGCACATCCGGCCGCTCTCACACGCGTTGGGGTTGATGGTCGGGTGCACCCGGCCGAGGTCGACAGCCTCGTCAAGGGACCGGAGCTGGTCGCTTCGGAGCTTGGCGTCCCGGTACCCGATGACCGCCGTAGTGAGGGGGCGGAGATGGGGCTGGTGGTCTGCGTAGGCGCCAAGGGCTGCCTGCTTGGTCGACGGGCTCCCGTCGTTCGTGAACCGGGTGTCGAACTCACAGCCGGCGGCCTCGAGCGCCTGCAGCACCTGGCTAGGTCTCACCCGCCACGACATCGTTCCGCTCTGGTGGAGGTGGGTGAGCCGACAGGACATCGTTCCGGTGTGTGAGACCGGGTTCCGCCAGGACATCGTTCCGGTCTGTTCAGCGCAGGGTGCGGGCGAGGTCGAAGT
>JAYRVH010000049.1:0-1989 GCA_041918615.1 Acidimicrobiales bacterium | reverse complement strand
TGTGGCCCTCATCGACCACCATCGCCACCGCGTCACGCTTGAACTCGTCGGTGAAGCTCCGCCGGGTCCTCACCCGTTCCTGCTCCATCGTTGACATGGTTACCTCCTATTCGAGGTGACCGGTCAGGTGGGGGACCCTCAGTGGTTTTGGGTGGTGGGTGTGAAGTTGAAGAACCGGGGCGGGTCGGTGAGGTCGAGGGCTCGTAGGATTGAGCGCTGGGGGTGAGTTCGCTGCGTTGGGCGACTTGGCCGTCGTTGGTGGCGAGGGTGACGAGGTGGATGCGTTCGAGTTCGTCGCGGATGTTGCGCCAGGTGTCGCCGACGGCGGTTTCCGCGACGCGTAGGAGCAGCAGGGCGAGCCATTGGAGTTGGACGTGAGCGCGGATGCGGTCTTCGCGGTGGTGGTAGACGGGGCGGAGGTCGATGGTGGACCTGAGGTCCCGCCAGCCCCGTTCGGCTTCGTAGAGGCCTTTGTAGCCTTGGGCGATGTCTGCGGCGGTGAGGCTCTCGTCGCTGGTGCGCAGGAGGAACTTGCCGTCGAAGTTGGCGTCGGCGTGCACCGCGGCCCGGTCGACGCGTAACAGACCGCTGGGGGTGGTGCGCAGGAACCGGTAGAAGGCCGCTTTGGTGCGTAGCGCCCCGGCGAGTTCCTCGCGGCGGCGGGCGCTGAGGGTGTCAGAGCCGGCGATGGGTTCGGTGAGGCGGGCGATGATCTGGTCGCGTACTGCGGCGTCGCGGGCGGCGGCGTCGGGGTTGTGGCAGATGACGAACCGGTCCCGGCCGGCGCCGTCGTCGACGCGGACTTCTTTGACTCGCAGGTTGTTGGCCACGGTCCGGTAGCGGCCCTGGCGCGACAACGCAGCCGCGGCTTCGGCGGACTCGCCGCGGAGTTTCTCGCCGACGATGTAGTGCCCGCCGCCGCGTTGGAGGTAGCGGCGGTTGGCCGCCGAGGTGAACCCCCGGTCCAGCGCCCAGATGACCCGGTTGAGCTGCCAGTCCGACAGGTCGTCCTTGACGGTGCGGATCAGGACCTGGTCCGACGTGTCGCCCGGGAAGGTCCATACCCGCACCGGGATCCCTTCCCGGGTGACGGCCATCCCGATCACGATCTGGGGCAAGTCGGGCCGGTGGTCCTTGGAGTGCCCGTAGGCCCGCCACGCGCCCTCGACCGCCCGGCCCGCTTCGTCGCCGCGGTCCTCGCTGGGGTCGTCGAGGAGGGCGTCGTCGGCGGCGGCGTCGGTCTCCCAGTAGGTCGACGACGTGTCGAAGAGCAAGATGTCGACCTCGAGGTTCAACAGGTTCGCCACCGAGAAGAACACGGATTCTTGCAGCTCGGCGAGCGCACCCAAGGAGAAATCCATCGCCCGGTAGCAGGCATCGTCGTTCACTTCCGCGAGCCCGTCGATGAACACCCGGTGCTCGACCCACGAGCAGCCGGCCAGCTTCGACAGCGGCGTGGGCGACAGCCGGTTGGCGACCATCGAGAAGATGACCCATTCCACCACCGCGGGGTCGACACGGCGGCCCGGGCCCCGGCGGCGTTCGACCACCGCGATGATCTCTCGGCCGATGCCGAGGCCTTCCCACAACCGGTCAGCGACCCACGCGGTGCCCATCGGGCGGGAATCGACTACCGCTACCTCGCCGGCCCCGGCGACAGCGGCCACCGCGGCCGAAGTCGTGTGTCTACACGTTTCGGGCTCCGAGACCCGCCCGCAACCCCCTGACCAGCACAAACGCCCCCACCGGACACCGAATCTGCCTACATGGTGCGGAAGTCAGGGCTAACGGCCACGACGAATGCAGCGCCGAGCTACACCGCCACCAGCCACGCGTCCACCCCCGTGACCTCGCCGGCCGTGACCCTCACCGACGTGGCCGAACCAACGTCGGCGGCATCGTCGTGCCACTCCGTCACCAGCGCCCCCGTGGGGTCGAGGAACCCGACCACGTAGTCACCCGCGCCCAGGCCATCGACGACGTACTCGC
>JAYRVH010000048.1:0-87842 GCA_041918615.1 Acidimicrobiales bacterium | reverse complement strand
GCAGGATCTCGAGCTGCAGAGCGACGCGTTGTGGGCGGTGAAGGTCGCGTACGACCTCGACCTGGTCATCGTCGGCGCCGACAGCCGCTTTCGGGAATGGGCCATGGACCCCGCCGACCAGGTGGGCGGCCACCTGTTCGTGATGATGCACCCCGAGGACGTACCCGCGGTCTCCGCGCTCGCCCGCGGACTGGTCGCGGGGCGCTTCGTCGACGTCGAGTTCGACGCGCGAGCCCTGGGCCCCGATGGTCGGTGGGCGGCCGTGCGGGTCGCGTTGCGGCGCCTCGAGGGGCCTTGCCCCCTGGTGGTGGCCGATGTCCGCCCCACCGACCTGCGTTTCCCGCCCATCGATCCCGGCATCGTCACCGACCGCGAGATGGAGATCGCCCGGGCCCTGTTCGTGGGGCGGCGGGCACCCCAGATCGCCGAGCGACAGGGGGTCTCAGCCAAGACGATCCGCAACCAGATGACCTCGCTCTACCGCAAGCTCGGCGTGACCACCCAATCCGAACTGGTGGCGAGCTACTCGATGCCGCCCCGGCCCTGGCCCCTCCGTCACCCCGGTGTCATGGAAGGCGACGGTGCCGCGACCGAGCCACCTGCGGGCACGCCGGCCACGCGCTCGGCGTCCCCCGGCGACACGGAGACGACGCCGTAGAGCGAGTCGTCCTCGCGGTCGATCCCAGCCCCATCGACCTGGGCTCGTCGTCGCCTCAGGCGTCGGCCCGCTTCAGCACGGCCACCCCCTGCATCGCGTTCTCAGAACCTGTAGGTGCCTGAGAAGTCATCGGCGCGAGTCGTCGGGGCCCCTCGGCCTGCCCATGGCAGCGCGCCGCGACTGGCTGCGGCTGACCCCCGGCGCTGCGCTCGCCGCCGTGGCGCGGGTGGATCCGCTGCCCTTGGGCCGTGCTGAGGAGACCCGCTGCTTCGGCGCCGGCTCGGGGCTCGAGCGGGTCTCTCAGCGTTGTGCTTGATCTCTTGGCGTCACCGAAGGTGGGTCCTGCTGGTGCTGTTGTTCAGGCTGCGGTGCGGTACTCGTTGATGAGCCCGGCGCAGGTGCTGCGCCGCTCGACGTTGCGCCCGAAGGCCGGCTTGATCACCTCGCCCTCGTCCTCGTCCTCGTCGTCGGGGGCGTGTTGGTCGAGGGAGCGGTGGCCGTTGTAGTGGTCGATGTAGTCGCCGAGGAGCCGGCGGAGTTGTCGTTCGTTCCAGATGATGGTGCGGTCGAGGAGCTCGTGGCGGAGGGTCCGGACCCAGCGTTCGGCGTAGGCGTTGGCCATGGGTGCGCGGGGTGGGGTGGTGATCGGTTCGATCCCCGAGCCTTCGAACACGGCGTCGAAGGCGCGGGAGTACTGGCCGGCGCCGTCGTGGACCACGAACCGGAACGACCTGTCGACGCTCATCAGGAAGTTCCGGGCCGCTTGGGTGGTCCACGCACCGGTGGGGTTGGCGGTGATCCCGGCCAAGTGCACCCGTCTGGATCCCACGTCGATGAAGAACAGGACGTGCAGCCGTCGGAGGGTGGCGTGTCGACGCAGCAAAAAGTCGGTGGCGATCACCGCCCGGGCCTGGAACGGATGAAGTGCGCCCACGTGGGGTTCTCGTCGGCCAGGTGGACGGCGAGGCGGCGAATCTCGGCGTGCACCGGCGGCCGCCCGCGTCGCGGGGCGGCGGGTTGGGTCCATCGTCGGGCGACGAGGCGGCGGTGCCAGCCGATGACGGTGGCCGGTTGCACGATGAGGAACACCTCGCGAAGCCGGGCCCGGTCGATCGCGGTGGACAACCCGGCGAGGATGGTGCGGTCCGTTTCGGTGAACCGAGGTCGGGCGACCTGGCGTTGCAGCACGAGGATCTGGTGGCGCAGCGCGAGGATCTCGGCGTCACGTTCGTCGCCGGCGGCGAACAGCCAACGGAGGCGGGACACGACCAGATGGGCGATCGAGGGGACGAAGTTCATAGCGTCGGCGACGGCCGTCACGCCCCACTCGTGCGGGTCCCCCGGCGAGCCCGGTATCGGGAGGGGAGTGGTCTGGCTCGGGGCGCTGCTCGGGAGCCCCGATGTCAGGCCGGCTTGGTCTCCAAGGCGAGTCCTGGTGTGTCCTTGAATACACCGTCGTTCGACACGAGTGGGATGCCGAGCCGGATGGCGGTGGCGGCGATCCATCGGTCGGCGTCGTGCTCACACTGGCTGAGCGCGTGGCTGGCGCGCTGACAAGCGACGCGGAGCTCGGCATAGGTTCGGATGAGGTCGGGGCCCGCGTACACGATCTCGATCCGGCTGAGCGCGGCTTCCATCCGTCGTAGGCGTGCAGAACCCCATCCTCGGAGGAGCGCGCCGTAGCGGACTTCGCCCACGGTCTGGAATGACACGAACTCGACCCGCCCGACCAGGAGCGGCTCGTACCGGCGGGCAAGCGCCGAGTCAGGGATGAGCCGGGCGCTGTAGACGTCCGTGTCGACGACGACCGGACCCCGTCGGTTCTCGGTGGCCACCGTCAGTTCAGCACGGCGGCGAGGAAGGCGTCGGCCTCCTCGGCGGTGAGGTCGTCGATGACCTGCGTGCCATACGGCGGATGAGGCTTGGCGCGCCGGAGCAGCTCCTCGACGGGAAGCTCGAGGCATTCGTTCTGCTCTCGTGCGCGGTCGGGGGTCGACATCTCGGTGGCCATTGTAGGGGTGAGGTCGGTGTCGCGCCCGAAGGTCAGGTGCTCATCTCACCGGCGACTCAGATGCCTCCACGGCGAGGTCGCGGAGACGTTCCCGAATTGGCCGAATCCGTTCCCACTCCACCTGCGATCTCTTGCCCCGTGGGATTTCTACCGGCCCACGCGGGCGGGGGTTGTCGAAAAGGTGGCAGAAAAGGGGGGTGCGGCGGCGACTTTCGGCAGCGAATGTGGCGCCGGCGGCGCTCGTTCGGTCCGTGGCGCAGCCCACGAGGGTGCTCGAGCCGTGGCTGTCGGGTCCGGGGCGCGGCTCAGCCCCGGGGCGGTTC
This sequence comes from Acidimicrobiales bacterium, assembly GCA_041918615.1. Lineage (GTDB taxonomy): Bacteria > Actinomycetota > Acidimicrobiia > Acidimicrobiales > DATDAH01 > JAEUJM01. The sequence goes on along the minus strand of JAYRVH010000048.1, from coordinate 84,850 downwards.
CCGGGGTGGCGCTGTTAGGCGGCGTGTTCGAGTGGGGGACCGGCTCGCTGGTGTTCGGCGAGGGTCAGAGAGTTCGTCATGAGGGCGAACCCGAGCATGTTGAGCCACTGGCGGCGGTGACCGACCGAGTGGGCCCGGCGCAGGTGCAACGTGTCGTCGAGCGCAGGTACAGGTAGTGATGGCGGCGCATGGGCCGACGGGGGAGCCGCACACCAGTGCGTTTGGCCACGAGACGCTGGACGAGACGCCACACGAGGCGGTGGGACAGCTCGGCTTCGACCTGGCGCGCCGACCCGTACACGGAGATGAGCGCCTCATAGACGATCACCAGACGGGTCGGACCGCCGGATCGTGGCCGACACCGGCGCGGGTCATCACGTCGGTGATCGCGATGCACGACGCGGCCTGCTTCGACTTGTCCGACCCATTGCCCTCGTAGGTAAGAGCCCGCTCGGGACCGGACGCGAGCGCCCGCAGCCGACGACCGACTTGTGCCGCTCCCCAGTCGGTGAGCGGAACGGTCCGGGCCGCCGCGGATCGGCACCCAGGGGAGTGCACCGCGTTCGATCCAGATGCGTACGCCGGCCATTGACTCAGCGTGACCTACCCGGATGCGCCGCGGCAGAAGTGCGATTGGTGCATCGGGTCGCTGGCCAACTTTGATCGCGTAGAGCCGTGAAAGGGGCCGAGCCCTCGGGCCCGGCCCCTTTCCCGATCGGTCCTACCGGTACTGCACTTAGCTTAGGGCCTTTCGGTGATGGCCCGTCCGTGCTTTAACTGGATGGGCCTGAAGTTGTTGCCCATCACGCCCTGGAAGGCGCGGAACTGGGCATTGGTCATCGTGGCCGGCTCCTTGAGCACTGTCCACGTGACGATCTCGGAGCAGGGCGGCGTCGTGAGCGAACCCGCATACCGATAGTACGACGACGTAGCGGCCGGCGTGAGCACGTCAGCGACATCGACCGTGCCCACGGTCGATGTGTCACCCTCCTTCTGAGGCAGGCCGGCGGTGATCAGGCCGTCGAGGAACTCGCTCTCTTGGCCGATCCTGAAGAACGACCCGATCACAGCGAGGTTGCCACTGACCTGATCCTTGAACACGGCGTGCATCTCCATCGGCAGCCGAACGTTACGCACGGTGTGCTCGGCGAGCGTGTGGAAATGGAACTGCAGGAGCTCGTACTCGGTGCCCGCGATGGTCAGTGTGCTGCCCGCCTCGTACTCCGCCTCGATGGCGTGGCCGTTGTTCAACAGGTGCATCGGCGCCTCCTCGAGCGTGAGGTCGAGGGGCTCGAGGGTTGGGTCGACCGTGGCAGTGCGGCCGAGGTTGACCGGCGACTGCCCTAAGCCGTCGACGCAGGTCTCCCAGTCGGGCGCGTTGAGCTCCCCCCAGAATTTGGGGCCGTTGTCGCCGGTGTATTGGAAGTGATCGGCCGTGGTGCCCGAGGCGACTGCCGGCACCAGAAGAGCCGCCATCACCAGTCCTGCCAAGGCCAAAACGGCGAAGGAACGCCTCGTACCCGCCCTCAAACGATTCGATGGATGCATTGTCGAGTCTCTCTCCTGTGGTCCCGGCCCGCTTTCTGCTGACCGCCGACGTAACGGTGGCCGACCGACCGAGCGGGGTAAATAGGACAAAACGCCTATCGGCTGATCCGCGCCGGACCGTTGCCGGCAATGGCCCGGGTCGCGTCGGCGAAACCCGGCCCCATGTGGTAGCCGCCGGCGGTGACGGCGGTGGCGGTGCGGCCCTCACCGAGGTTGACCGGTTGGAGGGCGGCCATCTCCCCGGGGTTGTCGCCGATGAGGGTGGTGGAGGACTGGCCCAGCCGCCCGTGTACGCCGCGGCCCCGACACTTGAGGGCCCCGGACGACAGGATCGCGCACGAGCGGCCATCCCCGCCGGCGCTGATGGACCGGGCGGCGAGCGGCGCCGCGCCGGGCCGTTGGCGGGAAACACGGGGTCGCCTCGGCGTCGCCTCGCCCCAGGGGGTCGAGGGTTGACGGTGGATGAGTCCCGGGGCGCGCTCGGCGCCCACGACCGGTGGGTGGGGGTCATCGGCCACGCCGCGTCACGCCTCGCGGCGGTGCCGTTCGGCCTGGCGGTGGTCGACCCGCGCACAGGGGCGATCGTCTACGCCAACCCGGCGATGGCGGGACTGTTGGGTGGATCGGTCCCCCCGACGGTGGCGGCCGCGGCCGCGCTCGACGTGGTGCCCGCCGCCACCCGCCACGTCTTGTCCGCACTGGTCACCGACCTGGGCGACGAGGACTCGTGCCACAACCTCGACGTGCGGGTCACGCCCCCCGACGGGCCCGCTCGCGAGCTGCGCCTGCACGTGTTGCACGTGCACGCCGTGGTGGGCGACGGCGAAGCGCTCGTCGTGGTCGCCGTCGACGACGCCGACGACTGGCACCCGCAGGATCTCGAGCTGCAGAGCGACGCGTTGTGGGCGGTGAAAGTCGCGTACGACCTCGACCTGGTCATCGTCGGGGCCGACAGCCGCTTTCGAGAGTGGGCCATGGACCCCGCCGACCAGGTGGGCGGCCACCTGTTCGTGATGATGCACCCCGAGGACGTACCCGCAGTCTCCACTCTTGCCCGCGGGCTGGTCGCGGGACACTTCGTCGATGTCGAGTTCGACGCTCGCGCCCTGGGCCCCCAGGGCCGGTGGGCGGCCGTCCGTGTCGCGTTGCGGCGCCTCGAGGGGCCTCGCCCCCTTGTCGTGGCCGACGTCCGCCCCACCGACCTGCGCTTCCCCTCGATCGACTCCGGCATCGTCACCGACCGCGAGATGGAGATCGCCCGGGCCCTGTTCGTGGGGCGGCGGGCACCCCAGATCGCCGAGCGACAGGGGGTCTCGGCCAAGACGGTCCGCAACCAGATGACCTCGCTGTACCGCAAGCTCGGCGTGACCACCCAGTCCGAACTGGTGGCGAGCTACTCGATGCCGCCCCGGCCCTGGCCCCACGATCCCTCCCAGGTCATCGAAGGCGACGGTCCCGCGACCGAGCCACCTGCGGGCACGCCGGCCACACGTTCGATGTCACCCGGCGACACGAAGGCGACGCCGTAGCGCGCGTCGTCCTTGCGGTCTATCCCAGCCCGAGCACCTGGGGCTCGACGTCGAGTCAGGCGCCGCCTTCGGCGACGAGGCGGTCGAGCGTGAGCTCGGGCTGCTCGCGCTCGACCCGCTCGAGCCAGTACCGGCTCTCGAAGAGGGCGTACCGGGTGCCGTCGGCCCGTTGGAGTACGCCGAGACCCTGCATGGACGTCAGGGTCGGCTCGCTGGCCTCGTCGGTGCGGCGGGCCACCCGGTAGTTGGTGCGGTTGAGCTCGACGGGGGCGCCGAACTCGTTCTCGAGGCGGTGGGTGGCGACCTCGAACTGCATGGGGCCGACGGCCGCGAGGAGGGGGCCTGGTCGCCCATCTGGTCGCTGCGCAGCACCTGCACCACACCTTCCTCGTCGAGCTGGGCGATGCCGCGGCGGAACTGCTCGAAGCAGCCGGTGTCGCGCACGCGGGCGACGGCGAAGTGCTCGGGGGCGAAGCTGGGGATGCGGGGGAACTCGACGGGCTCGTCGAGGTAGAGCGAGTCGCCCACCCGCACGTCGGTGGCGTTGACGAGGCCGACGACGTCGTCGAGCAGCTTGCGCACGCCGAAATTGGTGAGCGCCGAGCCGAAGAACACGGGGCCGATCTCGCCGGCGGCGTCGGCGGCGGCCGAGTCGCGGTCGTCGCCACGCGGTCTGGCCCACCGACCGCTCCCTTGAAGTCGAGCGACCAGCCGATTCTGTCGTGTCGCCGCTGGCGTGTCGTGGTGGTGCCCGCCGAGTCAGCTTGTGACGGGCTCGCCGTCGCAGCCGAAGGCGACCGCCGCGGCGGTGCAGGCGTCGGACATCGAGGACGCCGAGGCGCGTCCGAGGCGCCGGATGAGGCGGGAGCGCGACAGAAGGAAGGGGTTGTCGAAGTTGGCGACCGACTCGTAAGCGAGTCCCGCCTCGGTGCCGAGCGGAACCTCGGTCGCGATGCGCGGCGCCCAGCAGACCTCGTGGACGTTCCAGTGCTGCGGTTCGGTCCACCTCGCTGCGCCACGTGATCGAGGGCCTCGAGGCCCACCCGTACGAGACCGATCCCGATCTGTCATGGCCGGTACCGATGGGGTCCGACCTGGCCCCAGACGACGTCGATCTGGGCCTTGGCGGTGCCTCGTCCGGCGGCTTCGAGGCGACCGTCACGGTGGGCTGACGCCAGGGCCGCCCGAACTGCGGACACTCGACGCGATCCACCTGGCCGGCGCACTCGAGCCCCGGACGGCGAGATCGCGGGCACCGCCGGCAGATCCTCGATCGCGTCGCCTGATTGGGGCGCAGTCGAGCGGACGAGGGAACCCGCCACGCTGACGGGTGCGCGCGCGTACGGTTGGGTCGTGGACGTGCCCCTCGACGGCGTCGAGTTCGACCGGTGGATGGGTCAATCGGCCAGCGCCCGACGCATGGTCGAGCTGGCCCGTCGTAGTGGTGAGCACGCGTGGGCGTGCTTCCTCGCCGAGCAGGCGGCACAGTTCGCGGTCAAGGCGCTGCTGCACGGCCTCGGCCTCGACGCGTGGGGTCATGATCTGGTTCGCCTGGTCGATCGCGGTCGGTCCGGGACCGGGGACTGGGAGGTCGACCTCGATGCGGTGGTCCGCCTCGCCCGCCTTTACATACCGACCCGTTACCCGGATGCGTCGGCCTCGGATCCCGGCGCGTCCTACCGCGAGGCGGACAGCGTGCAGGCCACGTCCGATGCGGACGGCATCGTCGCCTCGGTCAACGACCTGTGGGCCCGCTTGGCAGAGGACCGCACGGACGAGAGTGGCTGATGGCACACCCCGTGATCGAGCGACGCCGAGCGGAACGGGACGCGATGATCGGCGTGGCCAGGTCGTGGGCGGAGCGCCTCGGTGGCGGGCTCGCGCTACAGGCGGCGGTCGTCTTCGGGTCGGTGGCGCGGGGTGATTTCAACAAGTGGAGCGACATCGACGTGCTCGTGATCTCGGACGAGCTGCCACCGACCCAGCGAGAGAGGCTCGAGCTGCTCGTGGGCCGCGCGACCCCACCGGGCGTACAGCCGGTGGGGTGGACGACACCCGAGCTCCTGGCCCGCCGCGCCGGACGCGACCCGATCGCGGTGGAGAGCGACCTCGTCGGCGTCGTCGTCCTCGGCGTCCTTCCCGACGCGAACGCGGGCACGGGCCCCACGGCGCAGCACGACTGAGCCGTAGCGTCCAGCCGCCGATCACCAGCCGCGCCGGACTGCGCGCAACCCCGGCGACGTTGGCCCTGTCCCGCGCGGTGCTCGGTGGGGTGCGGTGCTCACGCCGGCTCGACCGTGCCCGCCCGCGACGGTCAGAACATGCCGGGGGCGTGGGTGCCGACGGCCTCGTAGCAGGCCTCGGTGAGGCCCACGGTGCGGGCGTCGCCGATCATGTTCGCGGTCATCTGGTTCATCACGTAGCCGTACCCGATGCCGGCGTCGGGGTCGGCGTACCCCATCGAGCCGCCCGACCCGGTGTGGCCGAAGCCGCGTGGGCCGCCGTAGGACGAGAACGCCCCCGACAACATGAACCCGAGCCCGAACTTGGACTCGAAGAACATCACCTTGTCGGGGCCGCTCGTCTGGCACTCGGTGGCCCGGCCCACCTGCTCGGGCGACAGCAGGCGCACACCGTCGACCTCGCCGATCAGCGCAGCGTACATACGGGCCAGCGACCGGGCGTCGCCCACGCCGTTGGCCGCGGGGATCTCTGCCGCGAGCACACGCTGCTCGTTGAACCGGCTGACGCTCAACACCCCGTCGTCGCCGATGAGCACGCCCGACGGGGCCCGCAGCGCCTTGCCGATGAGGCTGTCGGGCCCGAGGAGCTGGTCGAGCACCATGCGGACGTTCTCGTTGTCGGGCAGGTCGATGGGCAGCAGCGGCGCCACACGCGGGAACTCCCGGGCGGGCAGCCCGATCCAGAAGTCGAGGCCGAGCGGCCGGGCCACGTGCTCGGCGAAGTAGCCCCCGATCGAAAGGCCCGACACCCGTCGCACCAACTCGCCCACCAGATAGCCGAACGTCACCGCGTGGTAGCCGTGCGCGGTACCCGGCTCCCACACGGGTGCCTGCACCTCGAGGGCCTCGATCACGGGGTCCCAGCGCAGCGTCTCGTCCAGGGTGAGGGGCTTGTCGATCACCGGCAGGCCGGCCTTGTGGCAGAGCAGCCACCGCACCGGGATGTCGGCCTTGCCCGCCTGGGCGAACTCGGGCCAGTAGTCGGCCACCGGCGCGTCCGGGTCGAGCAGGCCCTGGTCGATCAACTGGTTGACGCAGACCGCCACCGCGCCCTTGGTGGTGGAGAAGACCATTGCCAGCGTGTCCTCGGCCCACGGTCGACCGGTGGCCACATCGGCCACGCCGCCCCACAGGTCGACGACCTTGGCGCCGCCCGCGTAGAGGCTGAAGGCCGCACCCACCTCGCCGTGGCTGTCGAAATTGGCCTGGAACGCCTTGCGCACGCCCTCGAAGCCCGGGGCCACGTACCCGTCGATGTCGGCCATCGTTCCTCCTGCTCGATTGCTCACCCGACCGGACGCTAGTGGGCACCCGGAGAGACGGCCCGGTCCACGACCGGTCGCGCCGGGGACGATCCGGCTAGCCCATGGTGTGGCGACGGCCGAGGATGCGCTGCACTCGGGCGCGGTTGTACCGCTGGATCAGGAGGCAGGGAAGGTTGGCCGTGACCGCGTACAGGCACATCACGAGCCCGAGCCACCACGGGTTCCAGAGGAAGAAGAGGGGGGCGGCGAACATGATCCACCAGTGGACGAGCTCGGCGCGGCGGGTCTCGAGCAGGTAGCGATCGAGGTCCCCCCGGGTGACGGCCCGCTTCGAGAAGCCACCCGGGAACAGGTCGCCGGCCTCGGGCATGCGGTCCTTCCAGTGCGCGATCCGGAGCCGGCGCTGGTACACGCGGCCGCCGGCCTCGAACGGTCGCAGCCGGGTGAGGGCGTTGTCACGCTCGAGGCGGTGCAGGGAAAGGCGATGGGCGAGGTACCCGACCACGGTGCTGATCGCACCCCAGGCCGCCACGTCGACGACGACGAGCGCCGTCGAGGAGAGGTCGATGAGCGGCAACTGGGCGGCTGTCGACCGCTACCGACCGCTGAGGCCGATGATCGCCGTTTCGATGACCGAGTCGACCATCTGGTCCTCGGTGGCCCGGTCGAACCCGAACCCCATGAGAAGAACACCGACGGCTCCGTGCGCGGCGGCGAACATCACCAGGCTCGCCTGGACCGGGTCGATGTCACGGAAGGCGCCACTCGCGATCGCCTCGGTGACCGCCGCTGCGGGGAGGGTGAACGCGTCGGTGGCCAACGGGATCTCCTCGGTGATGCTCGCGGCGGACTCGAACGCGGGCGGGAACAGGAAGATCACGGGGTAGAGCTCGGGGGTGGCCCGGGCATGGTCGATGTAGGCCCGGCAGTAGGCCTCGACCCGCTCGACCGGGTCGGTCGACTCGACGAGCTGGAACCGCGTGATGAGCTGACTCAGCTCGTCCTCGGCCACCGCCCGCAGCAGGTCGCGCTTGTTGGCGACGTACGCGTAGAGAGCGGGCGCGGTGACGTCGAGCGTGGCGGCGATCCGTCGGAGCGAGACCGACGCCAGCCCCTCGTCGATGATCATCTGGCGAGCCACGGCCACGATGGCCTGACGGCTGAGCGGGGCAGGCATCCACACAGCTTCCCACCGGCACGGGCCCAACCCTGCATCCCGGCTCGCCCCGACGGGTGAACAGCGTTAACCTGGGGTTCATGCCCGTACCCAGATCGCTCCTGTCCCGGGACCCGATGCAGGACCTCGACCTCGAACTGGTGTCGGGCACGTGGCCCGACGACCTCGGCGGCGAGGTGTTCATCGCCACGTCGGGCCTGGCGACGGCGCCCGCACACGCCTTCTTCGGCGACGGCCACCTGGCCCGGCTGTCGCTCCGGCCCGACACGTTCGGCGCGGCAGGCGGCCGCTTTGCATGGCGTGTCCGCCCCATCGACACCCCGTCGGCCCGGCTGCGGGCGAAGCGCCCCGCGGTGTTCACCGGCGGCCCCATCGGCACCAACTCGCCGTTCGGGTTCTCGAACGCGGCCAACACCGCTCCCCTGCCGTGGGGTGATCGGCTGTTCGCCACCTGGGACGCCGGTCGCCCGGTCGAGGTCGACCCCGTGACCATGGGCTTCCTGGGCGAGGTCGGCCACCGGGGCGACTGGAACCCCGCATTCGACCACCCGGTGCTGCCGCTCATCCCGAGCACCGCCCACCCCATGATCGACCCCGACCGAGACTGCCTGTGGACGGTCAGCCTCAACCCGATGCTGGGCACGGTCGAGATCATCCGCTACGACGGCGCCGGCACCCACGTCCGGCGGTGGCCGGTGCGCGACGGCGCGGCGCCGCAGTCGATGCACACCATCGCCCAGACCCGCGACTGGCTGATCCTGATCGACTGCGCCTTCCGGGCCGACCCGGCCGAGATCCTGGGTGGAGCCGAGCGGTCGGTCACCAACTTCACCGACGAGCCCGTCTACCTGGTGCGCAAGGACGCCGTGGAGGCCACGCCGAGCGGGGAACCTGTCGACGCCCGCGCCTTCCGGGTGGCGCCCGAGGTGATGCACTACTACGCCGTCTACGACGACACCGACGGCATCCGGGTGATCTTCGAGCACACCGCCGACACCGACCTGGCCTACTCGATGCGCGCCGACGACACCGATGCCCTCGGGCGTCCCGCCGACCCCGCACTGGCCGGCATGTACAACCACCCCATGCACGCCTCGGTGCTCAGCATCTTGGACTTCGATCCCGAGACCGGATCGGTGAGCGAGCGCGCCTCGTTCTGCGAGGCCGACCGGTTCTGGGGGGCGCAGCTCTCCGCCATCGACTGGAGCACCGAGGGCATGAGCGGCCCGACCGTGCACCACATGCTGTACAGCGGGTATCGGCCCGAGGTCATCAGCCGGCGGGCCATCGACGCCTACGCCGAGCGGATCGAGGCCGCCGGTGGCCTGCCGGGCGCCGAGATGCCGTCGGCGCTCGCCACCTTCGCACGCGACAGCCTGAAGGCCGTGTCGGACCACGTGTTCCCGCTCGACGACTACCCCACGTCGCCGTGCTTCGTGCCCCGCGACCCGGCCGCGGCCGGCACCAGCCGATACGCAGGCAGCGACCCGGGCGGCCACGACGGCTACGTGGTGGTGCCGGTGTCGAACGAAGGCGGCTTCCGGGTCGAGGTCTTCGACGCCGCCGATGTGGGAACGGGGCCGGTGGCAACCCTCGCCGCGCCCGACGGCCGTACGGTGCCGTTCCTGCTCCACTCGGCGTGGATGCCGCGGGCGGTGACTGCACCCGACGTCGAGCGTCTGCGCTTCGCCGACGAGCTCGACGAGCGGGTGGGGTCGCTCGACGCAGACCTGCAGCACGCGGTCCACGAGGTCGCCGAAGAGCTCGGCTGACCCACACCGGCCGGGTAGCGGGGCCCGGTCAGTCCTGGGGGCGGAGGAGGTCGATCAGCTCGCCGACCGTGTGGGCCGACTCGAGCGGGTGGCGCAGCGGCTGGTCCAGGTCGAGGGTGTAGCGGTTGCGGCGCCCGACCTTCTCACGGCGGAGGTAGCCGCTGCGTTCGAGGTCGCCCAGGATGACCTGGGCGGCCCGCTCGGTGATGCCGACCTGGTCGCTCAGGTCGCGCTGGCGCTGCTCGGGATCGCGGGCCAGGCACAACAGCACGTGGGCGTGGTTGGTGAGGAACGTCCAGGTCGCCCGTTCAGGGCGATCATCCGCCATGGGGGTCGAGAGTACCGGGCGCCCACGGGTCACGGGGGACGCCGACCCACGAAGCCCGACCGGTCGACCGGACCCGTCGCCGCTCCGCCCCATCAGTAGCGGAGCGTCAACGCGACCCGGTCCCGCTCTGCCAGCGTCCCATCGGGCACGAGGATGGCCCGGCCTCGCCGGATCAACACGTGCTCGATCACCTCGTCGATGGCGTCGTCGAGCACGCCGGGCTCGGCCCGGTCGTCGGTGGGCTCGATCGCCTGGGACCCGTTGGTCATGCGGGCGGGGTACTCATAGCCCTCCTCGACGACGAGGAGCTCGCCCCGGCCGTCCAGCGCCAGCGGCCAGATCTCGTCGATGCCGGCCGCAAGCCGCTTCCGGCCGGCGGCAACGTCGACCTCGGCCAGGGCCTCCGCCCGCCGAGCGCTGAGCCAGGCCTCGATCTCGGGCCAGACGAGGCGGCACAGGAACGACGGCGCCATCGACTCGCCGGCATTGAAGGCGACGCGGCCGATGATCCTGTCGCCGAGGCGGCTGCGGGTGACGAACTTGGCCAGGCGCTCCTCGCCGCCGACCACGACCACCGGTCGGCCCGCGGGACCGCCCTCGACCATCGCGGGTGCACGGTCGACCTCGCGGCCGACCCGCTCGAGGTGACGGTCACGAACCGCTGAAGGATCATGCCGCCGGCCCCGCTCGCTCGAGGGTCGCTGGTCGACCTCGAGCGGGAACCCGCCGGAGGCCATCTCGCGGAGGATGCGCCCGCGGCCCTCGAAGAGCCGCGTGAACGGCTCCGCAAGCACCAACACGAGGTAGTCCGGCGACCGGTGCAGCGCCCGAACGAGGTCCCGGGTGGCGAACGTGTCGTCGATCACCACCCGGTCGCGCACCGGCTCGGGAAGCCGGCTGGCGGCCCGGTGCCAGGCGCTGGCGAAGAGCGCCACAGCCTGCTGGCCCCGGTCCTCCTCCACCTGGGCGGCAAGGGAGCGGAACTCGGTGACCCGCTCACGAACCTTGTCGGCGGGAAGCTCGAGCCGAAGTCGCTGCGCAGCCTCGGCGAGCAGGCGCTCGAAGGGCGACTGCTCGCCCGCGGCCGGGATCGACCACAGGATCGACACCGCCGGGTTGTCGTGCACGGCCTGCAGGGCACGGAGGTCGTCGTGGGTGAGCATGTCAGTCTCCTGTCTCGATGGCGGCGTTGCCTTCAGGGCTGGTCGGCCGCCGACGGGTGGCGAGCTTGCGGAGCTCGTCGATCCAGAGCACCGACGAGGCCACGACCACGGCCACGGCCCAGTCGGCGAGAGCCAGGTCGGCCGTGCCGAAGATCTCCTGCACCGGGTCGAAGTGGACGGCCAGCACCTGCAGGACGACCACCCCGCCGACCGCCATCCACAGCTTGGCGTTGGTGAAGAGGTCCCGGCTGAAGACCGAGACATCTTCGGCCCTGGCGTTGAACACGTTGAACACCTGGAACAGCACGAACGTGGTGAAGGCGAGGGCGAGGGCATGCTCCTCGCTGCTGTTGGTCATCGACCACGCCAGCACCGAGAGCGTGCCGGTGGCCATGATCGCGCCGTAGACCACCAGGTACGAGAGGCGTCGACCGTGGAGTATCCGGGCCGACGGGTCGCGGGGCGGGCGTTCCATGGTGCCCCGGGCGGGCGGGTCGACGCCCAGGGCCATGGCGGGCGGACCGTCCATGATCAGGTTCACCCACAGCACCTGGATGGCGGTGAACGGAACCGGCAGGTTGGCGATCTGCGCCCCCACGAGGCTCATGATGGCGCCGAGGTTCGTCGACAGCTGGAAGCGCACGAACTTGACGATGTTGTCGTAGATGGTGCGGCCCTCGCGCACGGCGCTGACGATGGTGGCGAAGTTGTCGTCGGTGAGCACCATGTCGGCCGCCTCCTTCGTGACCTCGGTCCCGGTGACGCCCATGGCCACGCCGATGTCGGCGGTCCGCAGCGCCGGCGCGTCGTTGACCCCGTCGCCGGTCATGGCCACCACGTGGCCCTGGTCGCGGAGTGCCCGCACGATCCGCACCTTGTGCTCGGGAGCCACTCTGGCGACCACGCCGATGGTGGACAGACGCTCGCCGAGGGCGGCATCGTCCATCCGGTCGAGGTCGGCGCCGGTCACCGCCTCGCCGGTGATCCCGAGGTCGGCGGCGATGGCGGCGGCGGTCACGACGTGGTCGCCGGTGATCATCTTCACCGAGACGCCCGCCTTGCGGCACAGCTCGATGGCGTCCCGTGCCTCGGGCCGGGGCGGGTCGAGCAGGCCGACGAGGGCGGTGAGCTCGAGGTCGTCGAGCAGGTCGAGCAGCTCGAGGGGGTCGCCATGGGCGACGGCGGCGGCATCGACCGTCCGCTCGGCGAGGGCCAGCACCCGCAGGCCGCGTCCGGCCATGTCGACCATGGCCGCCTCCACCGCCTCGCGCTCGCGGTCGGTCATGGACGACCGACCCGCCAACACGTCGGCGCCACCCTTCACCTGCACACGGACGGCGTCGCCGTCGGCGTGGAAGGTGGCCATCAGCTTGAGGTCCGAGTCGAACGGCACCTCGGCCAGACGCGGCGCCTCGCGTCGCGCCCGGTCGACGTCGACCGACCCCTTGCCCGCGGCAACGAGCAGCGCCGCCTCCATGGGGTCGCCGACCACAGTCCGGTCGCCGCTGCCGTCGTCGGTCAGGTGGCTGTCGTTGCAGCGCACCATCGCCGTCAGCGCTGACCGGAGGTCGGCCTCGCCCCCATCGTCCCCCCCACGGGCCGACCCACGGGCCGACCCACGGGCCGAGATGGCACCCTCGGCCCGGTAGCCCTCACCCGTCACGTCCCACGAACGACCGCGCACCCACAGCTCACGCACGGTCATCTGGTTCATGGTGAGCGTTCCGGTCTTGTCGGAGCAGATCACCGAGGTGGCCCCGAGCGTCTCGACGGACGCGAGTCGCTTGACGATGGCGCCTCGCTTGGCCATCTGCGCCGTGCCCACGGCGAGCGTCACCGTGACCACCGCCGGCAGCCCCTCGGGGATGGCGGCCACCGCCAGCGCCACCGAGCTGAGGACGGTGTCGGCGGCCGACTCGCCGCGGAGCAGGCTGAGGCCGGCGAAGACCGCCACCGCCGCACCGGCGACGAGGCCGAGGCGCTTGCCGAGATCGTGGAGCTGCAGTTGAAGTGGCGTGGACCCGGCCTCGGCGGCGTCGAGCAGGCCGGCGACCCGTCCGAGCTCGGTGTCCATGCCCGTGGCCACGACGACCGCCTCGGCGCGGCCACGGGTGACCACGGTGTTCATGTGGAGCGAGTTCGACCGCTCGGCCAGGGGGCAATCGACCGCCACGGCGCCGGGGGCCTTGCTCGCCGGCGACGACTCGCCGGTGAGCGTCGACTCGTCGACCTCGACGTTCACGGCCGCCATCAGAACAGCGTCGGCCGGCACGCGGTCGCCGGCCTCGACCAGCACCACGTCGCCGGCGACGAGGGTCGGGGCCGGCACCTCGACGACGGCGCCGTCGCGACGCACCCGGGCCGTGGCCACGAGCATCGACTTCAGGGCGGTGAGGTTGCGCTGGGCCTTCATCTCCTGGGCGAAGCCGAGCAGGGCGTTCAGGCCCAGCACCACGGCGATCACCACCGTGTCCTTGAGGTCGCCCACGAGCCCGGCGAGCACCGCGGCGAACAGCAGGATGACCACGAGGGGGTTGCGGAACTGGTCGGCCAGGATCGACAGCGGTTGCCGTGGTGGTGCCTCGGCGAGCTCGTTCGGGCCACCGGCGGCGAGGCGGCCGGCCACTTCGTCCGCCGTCAGTCCACGGGCCGGGTCGACCCGGAGCCGGGCGGCCACCTCCTTCGCGTCGAGTCCCCAGGGGGCGGGCGGCTCCTCGACGTCATCGAAGGACGGGGTGGCTTCGGCGACAGGGCTCGGCATGGGTGAGATCTCCTCGGCGTTGTGGCCGAAAGTCTCCCCCACCCTTGCGGGCGACGAGGCCGGGCCGTAGCCGTGATGACGACCTCGTCTTGCGGGGTACTCCCCTTCAGTGATGTACGAATGTAGAATAGTGTATTGACATACGGCCGTCAAGCCCCTATACCTACTAACGAACCCGACTTCGCCTAAGGAGCCCCGATGTCCACCCTCACCATCGAACGCCCGATCGAGACGGCCCTGTGCGTCGGCGCCGCGGTCGAGGTGCAGAACCGTTTCGACGGACGCTGGTCCACCGGCTTCCGCGTCGAGGCGATCATGCCCGACCGCCGCTACCGCGTGCGGCGCCTCTCCGACGGCTACGTGTTGCCGGTGCCCTTCGACCCAGAGGCGCTCTGCGAGGCCCGATGAGCACCGGGTCGCCGGTGGTGGGGATCGTGGGCGGTGGCCAACTGGCCCGCATGACCTACGACGCCGCCGGCCCGCTCGGCGTCGAGGTCGCGGTCCTCGCCCAACCCGGTGACGAAGCGACCGTGGGCCACGTGCCACGGGTGACCGTGGTGGACACGCTCGACCGGCGCGCGCTCCACGGCTTCGCGTCCGGATGCGACGTGGTGACCTTCGACCACGAACGGGTGGCGGCGGCCCACATCGTCGCTCTCCAGCGCCTCGGCCACACCGTGCGCCCTGGCGCACTGGCCATGACCATGGCCTCGGACAAGGCCTCGCAGCGGCGCCACTTCGGCCACCTGGGCTTCCCCGTCCCGGCCTTCGCCGTGGTGGAGGGACCGGCGGGTGTGCACGAGTTCGGCGACGCCCACGGTTGGCCGCTCGTCGTGAAGGCGGCGCGGGGTGGCTACGACGGGCGCGGCGTACACGTCTTCGACGACCCGTCCGACGTTGCCGGCCTCGACCAGATCGCCGGCGCCTCGTCACTGGTGGTGGAGCCCCACCTCGACATCGAGCTCGAGCTCTCGGTGCTCGTCGCCCGCCGCCCCGCAGGCCAACTCGTGACATACCCCGTGGTCGAGACACGCCAGGACGGCGCCGCCATCTGCCGCGAGGTCCTGGCGCCCGCCGACATCGACCGCGCCTTGGCCCATGCGGCGCGAGACCTGGCCGTCCGCATCAGCCACTCGGTCGATGCCGTCGGCATCCTCGCCGTCGAGCTGTTCGTCGTGGGCGGCGAGCTGGTGGTCAACGAGCTCGCGGCGCGACCGCACAACACCGGTCACCACACGATCGAGGCCTGCGAGACCTCGCAGTTCGAGAACCACCTTCGTGCGGTGCTCGACCTGCCCCTCGGGCCGACCCGCCTCAAGGCGCCGCATGCCGCCATGGCCAACGTGCTGGCCGCCGGCGACGGCGAGATCACCGAGGTCGACGAACCCCCCGCCGGCACGTGGGTCCACCTCTACGGGAAGACCCCCCGGCGGGGTCGCAAGATCGGCCACGTGACCGCCATCGGCCCCGACGCTCGGACCGTGCGGCACGAAGCGGTCTCGACGGCCCAGCGGCTCGAGGCACAGACCGCCCCACCGCGGACGCCGGCGGAGCCCCCCTCCAGGGCTCCGCTGGCAGGGGTGACCGGGTGACCGATCCCATCGTGGGCGTGATCATGGGCAGCGACTCGGACCTCGCGGTCATGGCGGGCGCAGCCGACGTCCTCGACCGCTTCGAGATTCCCCACGAGGTCCGGGTGGTGTCGGCCCACCGCACGCCGAGCGGCATGCTCGACTATGCCGAGTCGGCGGCACCGCGAGGGCTGCGCGTGGTCATTGCGGGCGCCGGCGGGGCGGCCCATCTCCCCGGGATGGTCGCGGCAGCCACGCACCTCCCGGTGATCGGCGTGCCCGTTGGCCTGTCGCGCCTCGGCGGCGTCGACTCGCTCCTGTCGATCGTGTCGATGCCGACTGGCGTCCCGGTGGCCACGGTGGGCGTGGACAACGCCGCCAACGCCGGTCTGCTGGCGGTGCGCATCTTGGCCCTGTCCCTCTCCGAGCTGGGTCCACGGCTGGCCGCACACACCGACGAGATGGCCGCCCAGACCCGGGAGAAGGACGAACGGGTGGCGAGCGCCGCTCGGGCGTGAGCCCGCTCGGCGTGGCCCACGTCGACCTGACGGCCCAGCCCTCCGAGCCCTCGCCCCCGGCGTGGGTTCTCGCGCCCCCGGCGGCCGTCGAGGCCCCCGGCTAGAACACCGGGTCGGACGCGAGCAGCGCGGCGATGGCGTGTTCGGGCTGGGGGCGGGCGAGATGGAAGCCCTGAGCCAGGTCGCAGCCGAGCCGCCGGAGCTCGGCCAGCTGCTCGGCGGTCTCGACCCCCTCAGCGACGGCTCGGAGGCCGAGGGCGTGCGCGAGGCTGAGCACGGCGGTGACGATGGCGGTGTCGCCCTTGTTGGTGCCGAGCCCGGCCACGAACGACCGATCGATCTTGAGCAGGTCCACCGGGAAGAGCTGCAGGTAGCTGAGTGACGAGTACCCGGTGCCGAAGTCGTCGACGACGAGCTTCACGCCGAGGGCATGGAGGCCGGCCAGGGCATGGTGGGCGGTCTCGACGTCGTCCATCAGCACGCTCTCGGTGATCTCGAGATCGACGTAGGCGGGGTCCACGCCGGTCTCGGCGAGCACCCGGGCGACATCGTCGATGAAATCGGGGTGCGACAGTTGCCGGCCCGACAGGTTGACGCACATGTAGAGGGGGTCGAGCCCCGGCATCTCGGCCTGCCAACGCTGCCGCTGGCGGATCGACTGCTCGAGCACCCAGTTGCCGATGGGCACGATGAGGCCAGTCTCCTCTGCCACCCGGACGAACTCGCCGGGGAGCAGAAGGCCCTTTTCGGGGTGCTCCCACCGCACCAGGGACTCGGTGGCGACGATGCGCCCGCTGCGCAGGTCGATCTTGGGTTGGTAGTGGATGCGCAGCTCGCGCCGTTCGACGGCGCGGCGCAGCGAGCTCTCGATGCTCAGACGGTGCACGGCCTCGGCGCGCATCCGGCGGTCGAACACCTCGAAGCGGTCGCGGCCCCGTTCCTTGGCCTGGTACATGGCGGCGTCCGCGTCCCGGAGCAGGTCGTCGGCGTCGGGCCGGGCCCCTTCGCTGTAGGCGATCCCGGTGCTCACGGCAACGAACACCTCGTGCTCACCGAGTCGGAAAGGCTCGGCGAGCAGCTCGCCGACCCGCTGGGCGATGCGGATGGCGTCGTCCCGGGTCGTGAGGTCTTCGCACAGGATCACGAACTCGTCGCCACCGAAACGCGCCACGGTGTCACCGCCGACGCGGAGGGCCTCCTTCAGGCGCTCGGCCGTGGCGATCAGCAACCGGTCGCCCACAGCGTGGCCGAGGCTGTCGTTGACCACCTTGAAGTGGTCGAGGTCGAGGAAGAGGATGGCGACGGCGGTCTTGAACCGTTCGGCCCTCGCCAACGACACCGTCAACCGGTCGAGCAGCAGGGCCCGGTTGGGCAGGCCGGTCAACGGGTCGTGGGTGGCCTGGTGCTCGAGCTTGGCCTCGAACTCCTTGCGCTCGCTGATGTCGCGCCCCACGCTCGAGACGAACTCGAGCCCGCCCTGCCGATCACGATGGGCGATGAACACGGTGGAGACCGACACCTCGACACCGTCGCGCAGGAAGGCCAGCTCGCCGTTCCAGACGTTCCTGGCGCGCAGCGCGGGCACGGCGTCGTCCAGGTACCGCTTCCGCGCCCATGGCGCCATGAACGAGGAGAGCTCGAACTCGTCCATCCGGTCGTCATCGATGCTGAAGAAGCGCCGGCAGGCATCGTTCACGTAGACCAGGGAACCGGCGCGGTCGGTGACGGCCACCAGGTCGGTGGTGGCCTCGATGATGCCGGTGAGCCGGGCGTTGCGCTGCTCCTCGTCGATGCGCTCGGTGATGTCCCAGAGGTTGACGACGATGCCCTGCACTGCGGGGTCGTCGAGCACGTTCGTCAGGGTGATCTCGACCCAGCGCCACTCGCCGTCGGCCCGGCCCACCCGGGAGATGAGGTCCTCGCTCCGGCCCGGCGCCTCGACCACGCGGTCCCAGACGACGTTGCCGAGATCGATCAGTGCCGGGTGGGCGAAGTCGTTCGGGGCCCGGCCGAGCAGCTCGTCGGGGGTGTAGCCGAAGACGTACTCCACGGCGGGACTGGCGTAGGCGATGGTGCCATCGGCCCGGACGATGAACACCGAGTCGGAGCTGTGCTGCACCATGGCGCGGAAGCGCTCTTCACTGGTGGCGAGAGCGTTCTGGGCGTCGACCTGATCGGTGACGTCGCGGAGGTTCACCAGGATCGCCCCCACGTTGGCGTCGTCGAGCAGGTTGACGCCGGTGATGTCGACGTGGCGCCACGTCAGGCCGTCGCCTTCCCGATGGCGGATGCGCACGATGAGCAGGTCGAGCTCCTCGTTCCGCAGCAACCCCGCGAGGTTGCCCAGCACCCGGTGGAGGTCGTCAGGGTGGATGAGGTCTGTGGCTGGGGTGCCGATCAACTCGGATGGCTGATAGCCGAGCATGGGGGTCACCGCGGGGCTGACCCACTGGATGATCGCCTCGGCGTCGGTGAGCACGACCGCCACGGGACTGTGCTCGACGAGGGTCTCGAATCGCGCGTCGTCGGTGGTCGGAACCGCCTCGGGGTGATGCGGTTCAGCGACCACTGTCGTAACGCCACCTCTCAGTGCTTCGCGCGGTGCGGTCAGGCTAACCGCCGTCGACGCAGCGAAAGCGGGCGGCCGCTCACCGCTCGCGCTCGGCCACGTAGTGGGCGAGGCGCACCAGCTCCTGCCGGGCCTCGGCGATGAGCGGTGCCCGTTCCATGGCGGCGACCGCCGTCCGGGTGAGCTGCCCGATGCTCCGCTCGATCGACTGACGCGCGCCGGTCCGCTCGAGGACCTCCTGAAGGGCCCTGACCTCGCCATCGCCGAGGTCCGGCGCGCCGACGCGGCGCAGCAGCCTGCGCTGGGCGACGTCGGCGTTCTCGACGGCGATGGCGAGCAGCGGGGTGGGCTTGCCCTCGCGGAGGTCGGCGCCCACCGGCTTTCCGGTGAGCGTGCCGTCACCGAACACGCCGAGGATGTCGTCGCGGAGCTGGAACGCCTCGCCGAGCGGGTCGCCGTATTCCGAGAGCGGCGCGGCGAGGTCTTCCAACCGCCCGGCGAGCGCGGCGCCCACGTGCAGCGGCCGCTCGATCGTGTACTTGCCCGACTTGTAGCGCGCGATGCGGCGGGCGGCCGCCTCGTCGCGGTCGGCCCTGGCCGTGCCGAGCACGTCGAGGTACTGGCCCACGTTCAACTCGATGCGCAGCTCGTCCCACACCGCCGCCAGATCCGCGGGCCCGGCCGGCAGAAGACGGTCGGCGAGCACGTGGGCGACGTCGCCCACCAGGATCGCCACACCCTCGCCGAACCGGCGTGACTCGCCGCCCCAACCCTCGACCTCGTGGCGGGCGGCGAACTCGGCGTGGATCGTCACGCTCCCCCGACGAGTGTCCGAGTCGTCCATGACGTCGTCGTGCATGAGGGCGAACGCATGCAGCAGCTCGAAAGCGGCACCGGCGTCGATCACCCGTGAGTCGTCGGGCGAGCCCCCGGCGCCCACGAAGCCCCAGTAGCAGAACGCCGGCCGCAGTCGCTTGCCGCCGGCCAGCACGAGCCGCCGCAGTGCGTCGAGGGGCCATTCGAGGTCGGGCGTGAGCGTCGCCCACCGGTCGATCTCGGCGTCGAGCACCCGGCCCAGCCTGACCTCCACCGCCCCCGCCAACGACAGGAGGCTCGCCGGTGCGCTACCTCCTGGCGCTTCGCTCATCGCACTTCGCTCATGGCTCACTCGTCCCTCGCTCGCCTCGACCGGGGGGCCGCCTCGTCGTCGGGTCGCGTGCAGTCTGGCAGCGCCGCCCGGCATCGAGGCGAACGCGGGAAGGGCGACCGACCGACGTACCGTCGATGGTCATGGCCGACGGTCCGCTCGATGCGGTGATCTTCGATTGGGGTGGGACGCTGTCGGAGTTCGTGCCCATCGAGCTGGTGGACATGTGGCGGCTGGCCGCCCGCCACCTCGACCCGGGCCGCGAGGACGAGATCACGGCGGCGCTGTTCGCGGTCGAGGCCCGGTTCTGGGACCGCACCACCTCGACCCAGGAGAGCGGCACCCTGGCCGACCTGGTGGCCACCGCATCGGCCGAGTTGGGGCTCGATGTCGGTGAGGCGGTGCTCGAGGAGGCGGCGGCGCGCCACCTCGAGGCGTGGACCCCCCACATCGTCCACGACCCCGACGCGGCGCCGACGCTGGCGGCGCTGCGCGAGCGCGGCCTGGCCATCGGCCTCCTGTCGAACACCCACTGGCCGCGGGCGTTCCACGAGCGATTCCTCGAGCTGGACGGGCTCTCGGCGCTGATCGACGCCCGGCTGTACTCGAGCGAGCTCAGCCATCTGAAGCCGCACCCCTCGGTGTTCCGGGCCGCGCTCGACGCGGTCGGGGTCGCCGATCCCGGCCGGGCGGTGTTCGTGGGCGACCGCCCACTCGACGACATCCACGGGGCGCAGCAGGCGGGAATGCGCGCCGTCCTGCGGCCCAACCCGATGGTCGAGGGCTACGACGTGACCCCCGACGGCGTGATCAGCTCGCTCCCCGAGCTTCTCGCCCTCGTGGACGGGTGGCGGTGACTACGGTTCCGCAGGTGGATCGGGGACGGGTCGGGAAACTGGCGGCGGCGGCCATCGCCGTGACGATGTCGGCGCTGTCGGGGCTGTCGGTGGTGGCCTGCACGAGCGGCGACGAGACGACCGGGGGCGGGCCGCCGGCGGACGCGACCACGACCACGTCGGCACCGTTGGTGGCCGCCACCCGCACGGGCGAGCGGACGGTCAATCCCGGCTACCGCCAGGGCGTGGCGAGCCTGCCCGACGGTGGGTGGATCTTCTCCGGCACCACCGTCCTGGCGCGCACCGACCGCGACCTCGTCCAGGCGGTGGCCGACACGACGGCGGTGCCCGACCAGTTCGCCCCCGACGGCTACGACCACGTGGGCGATGTCGACGTGACCGACGGCGTGCTCTACGTGCCGCTCGAGCAGCCCGATTACGGGCGGGGTGAGCAGCTCATGGCGTGCTACGACCCGACCACGCTCGCCTACCAGGACTCTCAGCCGGTGGCCCAGCGCCACAATTCGTTCGTCGCCGTCGAGGGCGACCGGGCGTATTCGATGGAGCGCTTCAGCGGCGACGCGATCCTCGTCTACGCCGTGGGCGACAGCTGCACCTTCGAGCCGCTCGCGCCGATCCAGCTCAGCGCCACGGTGCGCCGGGTGCAGGGCGCCGACGTCGCCGACGGGGCGCTCTGGCTCTCGACCGACGACGACGCCCGGGGCCTCTACCGCGTCGATCTCGACTCGGGCTCGGTGGCGCCGATCGGCACGCTCGGCCATGTGCGCGACGAGGGCGAGGGCGAGGGCATCGACGCCACCCTGCGGCCGAAGGGCCTGCTCCACGCGGTGAACGTCGTCGACACCCTCGACGTTCGCTTCGCCCACTTCTCGGTCGACGTGGTCGACGGCTGACAGGGCGACGGTTCGCTCGGAGCGGGTGGAGCTCAGACGGCGTGGACGCGGGCGTGGGCGACGGCCGCGTCGAGGTCGGTGAACAGATGTCGCTCGTGCGCGAGGCGGTCGAGGGCGCCGACGGCTCGAAGTACCCGTAGATGCTCGGGACGAGGCCCCTTGACGAGCACGGTGATGTGGCGGTGCTCGAGATCCTCCACGATCTCGCCGAGGGCCTGCGCACCGGTGGCATCGAGCACCTGGAGGCCGGGGAGGCGCAGGATCACCACCTTCACGTCGGCGACAGCGGCCAGCTCGGTGAGGAAGCGCTGGGCGACGCCGAAGAACAGGGCACCGTCGAGGCGGTAGGTGACGATTCGCTCGGCGAGCAGGTGCTCCTCCTCGTCGGCGTCCACCTCGACGAACACGCTGCCGGGAACGGCTTCGGCAGCACGGGCGACGTGGCGCAGGGCGAGGACCGCGGCGGCGGCGACACCGATCTCCACCGCCACGATGAGGTCGAACACCACCGTGGCCAGCGCCGTGATCGTGAGCACGATGGCGTCGGAGCGCGTCGAGCGCATGACGGCGCGCAGGTTGTGGGGCTCCACCATGCGAACCGCGGTCACGATGAGGACCCCGGCGAGGGCCGCGAGCGGGATCTCGGCGACAAGTGCGCTCCCGAACACGACGATGATCACCAGGGTGAGCGAGTGCACGATGGCAGCGACGCGGGTACGGGCGCCGGCGCGGACGTTGACCGCAGTGCGGGCGATGGCGCCCGTGGCGGGCATACCCCCGAAGACGGGAGTGACGATGTTCGCGAGACCCTGGCCGAACAGCTCCCGGTCGGGATCGTGGCGGGGCCCGTCGGACATGGCATCGGACACCTTCGCCGACAGCAGGCTCTCGATGGCGGCCAGCGCGGCGATGGCGAAGGCGGCGCTCAGGTACTGGCTGAGGTCGCCGAACACCACCTCGGGCACATGCGGCCCGGGCAGCGACGACGGCAGCGCTCCGATGGTGCTGACGTCGAGACCGGCCACGACGGCCACGACGGTGGCGGTCACGACAGCGATCAGCGACGCCGGCAACGACCGGTGGGCCCGAGGGGTGACGACCATGATCGCGGCCACCAGGGCGACGAGGCCCATCGAGGCGAGGCTGCCGTGGCCGAACGCGTCGACGACCGCCCTGCCGGCCACGACCGCGGTGTTCTCACCCTCGGGCCTGGTCACGCCGAGGGCATTGGGCACCTGCTGCAACAAGATGATCACGGCGATGCCCAGGGTGAACCCTTCGACGACGGGCCACGGGATGTAGGCCAGGTAACGGCCCAGCCGGAAGAGTGCCGCGAGCACGACCAGCACCCCGGCCATGACGCCGACGATCGCCACGCCGTCCGCGCCATACCGGGCGACCAGAGGCACGAGCACGACCGTCATCGCACCCGTGGGCCCCGACACCTGGAGGTTGGAGCCACCGAAGACGGCGGCGACCAGCCCGGCCACGATGGCGGTGGTGAGCCCGGCGGCGGCCCCGAGGCCCGTGCTGATGCCGAAGGCCAGGGCCAGGGGCAGGGCGACGACCGACACGGTGAGCCCCGCCACCAGGTCGTTGCGCCAGTGGCTTCGGAAGCCGGCGTAGTCGGCGGCGCGGGGGAGCAGGCCACCGATGCTGCCCGACACGGTCACGAACCAGCTCGGGTCGGGCGGGCGGTCGGATCCCGGATCGATCGGCGTCGTGGCGGTCATCGAGCCGGGAGCTCGGCGGCGAGGTCCGCCAGTAGCTCGCGGGTCTCGGTGAGCGTAGCGAGCAGGAATTGCCTGGCGACGGCGAGGAGGTCGGCCACCAACGGGTCTCGGAGGGTGTAGTGCACCGACGAGCCCTCACGTCGGGCGCTCACCAGCCCTGCTCGGCGCAGCACCCCGAGCTGCTGGCTGAGGTGGGACGACTCGATGCCGACGAGCGGTTGGAGCTCGCCCACCGTGCGCTCGCCGTCGACGAGCACCTCGAGCACCCGGACTCTCGCCGGGTGTCCGAGGGCCTTGAACAGCTCGGCCTTCACTTCGGACAGTGGTCGGCTCAGCTCCGTGACCTGCGGGGTCTGTGGGCTCTGTGGGGACATGACGTGCGCTCCCTGACGGCCATCGGATGACGACCTGACTACTTTGTCAGATTATCATCTCATTGTGGGTTTGGGACAGTCAGTCGGGGTCGGGTTCGAGGTCGGTGACGATGCGCTCGACCTCCATGCGGGCGCCGTCGATGCGGCCCCGACAGAGCGTGACGAGCTCGGCGGCGCGGGCGACGCGGGCACCCAGCACGTCGACGTCGAGCGTGTCGTCCTCGAGCTCGGCGAGGATCGTCTCGAGCTCGCGGAGGGCCTCGCCGTAGCCGATGTCGGCCGCCTGCTGGTCGGGGGTGGGCTCAGGCATCGACCACGCTCGTCAGCTCGCCATCGGCCACCCGGGTGACGAGGCGGTCGCCGGCGGCGACGTCGGCGGGCGACCGCACGAGCGCCCCGTCGGCCGTGCGGGTGACCGACCACCCCCTGGCGAGGGTGCGGGCCGGGTCGAGCGACCGCACCCGGGCGTGGAGCCCGTCGAGGTGGCGGGCCGCATGGTGCGCCACCCGGGGAGCACGCGTTGCAAGCTGGCGGGCTGCAAACGCCATGTCGGCCTCGCGGCCTCGCAGCGCACCGCGACTCGAGCGCACGACCGCCTCGGCCGCGGCGTCGACACCTCGCTCGTGCACGCCGAGCGACTCGCGTGCTCGCCGGGCCACGCGCGCCCACGCGTCGTCGGTGCGGGTGCAGTACGCCCGGACGCGGTCCACCAGGCCGGCCGCGCACGCCGTGGGGGTCTTGTAGCGGGTGTGGGCCACCAGGTCGGCCACGCTCTCGTCGGTCTCGTGCCCGATGCCCGTGAGCACCGGGACGGGACACGCGGCGATGGCCCGGGCGATGACCTCGCTGTCGAAGGCGGCGAGGTCGGAGCGGGCACCCCCACCTCTGACCAGCGCGACCACGTCGACCCGCTGTGCCACCGAAGCGGCCAGGCCCGCCACCACCGTGGGGCCGGCGGCCAGGCCCTGCACCCGGGCGTCGACCAACGTGACCCGCCAGCCCAGGCGGCTGGCCTCGAGCTCGTGCAGGAAGTCGGCGCAGGCCGCGCTCCCGTCGCTCGTGACCAGTCCCACCCGCAACGGGACGGCAGGTAGGACCAGCCGCTCGTTGCGGTCGAGCAGGCCCTCGGTCGCCAGTGCCTGCAGCAGGCGATCACGCTCGGCGGCCATGCGCCCCAGGGTGTAGGTGGGGTCGATCGCCGACATCTGGAGCTGCACCTTGCTCTGGGCGGCATACAGCGTGACCTGGCCACGGATGCGCACCGCCAGGCCGTCGGTCATGCGGAGGCCGGCCCCGCCCTCGCGGAGGGACTGGTTGACGGCGTGCTTCTCGGACTCCCACAGCACCACGGGGATCGACGCCGCTCCCCGTCGGCCCGAGGTGGCGGGCTCGACCAGGTCGAAGTAGACGTGCCCGCTGGCGGCGCGGCTGAGGCTGTGGATCTCGCCCTCGACCCACACCGACTCGGCGAAGGCCCGACGGATGACGGTGCCGATGCGCTGGGTCAGCTCGCTCACCGTGAGCGTGGGGTTCGGGTCGAAGAGCTGCTGGTCCACGACGCGAACCTAGCGAGGTGATGTGACAGGCAACGCGGAGCGCGAGAATCCGGCCATGGCCGGTACCGACCCGCAGGTGGAGCGCCTGCTCGACCTGCTCGCCCGGAACGGGGGCCGGCGCACGCCCGGGCGGCGGGCGATCATCGAGGCCTTCGTGCGGGCCGACGACCACCTCACCGCCGAGGAGCTCACGGTGTTGGTGCAGCGGACCGCCCCCGACCTCAACCCGTCCACCGTCTACCGCGTGCTCGAGGCCCTCGAGGCGGCGGGCGCCGCCGACCGGGCCGAGGCCGGCCGCGACGGCGCCACCTGGCACCTCGTGGCCGGAGCACACCACCACCTCAAGTGCTCCTCCTGCGGCCGGGTGGACGAGTTGGCGGCCGACCAACTGGTGGCGTTGGCGGGCGCGGTCGACGAGGCCCACGGCTTCGAGCTGGCCGACCACCAGGTGCTCGTGGGTCGCTGCGCCCGCTGCCGGGCCCGCTGACCCGGCTCGTTGCGGGGCCCTTATTGCGAACTGTTTGCAACAGCATCCGGGGTGCGGTAGCAAGAGCCGGTGCACATCCCTGACGGGTTCGTCGACCTCCGCACGTCGGCCGCGGCCGGTGCCATCGCGATCGGCGGGGTCGGGCTCGCCGTCCGCCGAACGCGCGCTGTCCTGGCCGAGAAGGAGATCGCGCTCGCCGGCCTGACCGCCGCGTTCGTCTTCGCGCTGCAGATGCTCAACTTCCCGGTCGCCGCCGGCACGAGCGGTCACCTGCTCGGTGGCGTGCTGGCGGCGGTCCTGGTCGGCCCCTGGACGGGGGTCGTCTGCGTGACGGTGGTGCTCGTCGTCCAGTGCCTGCTCTTCGCCGACGGCGGCCTGAGCGCGCTCGGCCTCAACGTCGTCAACATGGCCCTCGTCACCTGCCTCGGGGGTTGGGTGGTCTTCCGGGGGCTGCGTCGGGCTCTGCCCCGCTCGCCGGGCGGGGTGGCGGTGGCCGCAGGGATCGCCGCCGGCCTCTCGGTGGTCCTGGCGGCGCTCGCCTTCACCGCCGAGTTCGCGCTCGGGGGCACCGCCGACATCTCCATGGCCTCGGTGGCGACCGCAATGGTCGGGGTGCACGCGCTGATCGGCATCGGTGAGGGCGTGATCACGGGTGCGGTGGTGGCGTCGGTGCTGGCGACCCGCCCCGACCTGGTCGTCGGCGCCCGCGACCTGCTGCCCCGTCGACCCGCAGCGCCTCCGAACCCTCGTCCGACCCCTCGTCCGACCTCGGGTCGCAGCCGGCGTCGCTCACTCGTCGGCCTGGAGGACGCAGCCCCATGAGCGGCAACCGGCCGGACGGCCGGCTCGGGTGGTTCGTCGGGGCGGGGCTGTGCGTCGCGCTGGCGCTGGCGTTCTTCGTCGGCCCGTCCGCCAGCAGCAGCCCCGACGGCCTCGAGAAGGTGTCCGCCGACGAGGGTTTCGCCGGCCAGGCGTCGGGCCACCCCCTGGCCGGTGCCCCCGCCGCCGACTACGGGCTCGCCGGGGTCGACGACGACCGCCTGAGCACCGGGATGGCCGGCGTTCTCGGCGTGGTCGTCACGTTCGCGTTGTGCAGTGGGCTGACCGCGGCGGCGATCAGGTGGCGCCGCCGGTCGGCGTCGGGCCGACGGTCGGACGTGAGCCCGGCATCACCGTGAGCCCGGCATCGCCGTGAGCCCGAGGGACGAGGGCGGGGCCCGAGCGGCCCGGCGCAGCCGAGAGCGGAAGTCGTGAGCCCGGTTCATCGGCTGCCCGCCCACGTGAAGGTGGTCGCCGCGCTCGTGTTCGTGTTCGGCGTGGTCGCCACCCCCCGGACCGCCTTCGTGGCGTTCGCCGTCGACGCGGTCGCCGTGGCGCTGGTGGCGGGTCTCGCCGGCGTCGGGTGGCGAACGGCGGCCCGCCGGCTCGCCATCGAGACGCCGTTCGTCGTCTTCGCGCTCCTGCTCCCGATCGTGGCTCGCGGCGAGCGGGTTTCGGTCGTCGGGGTATCGCTGTCCGTGAACGGGTTGTGGTCGGCCTGGAACATCATGGTCAAGGGCACCCTCGGGCTGGCCGTGGCAGTCGTCCTGTCGACCACCACCCCGATCGGCGACCTGCTCGCTGGGGCCCGACGACTGCGGGTGCCGCCGGCCTTCACCGCCATCGGCGGGTTCATGGTGCGCTACGGCGAGGTGGTCTCGGGCGAGCTCGACCGGATGCGCGTGGCCAGGATCTCGCGGGGCGACGACCCCCGGTGGCTCTGGCAGGCCCATGCGGTGGCGACGACCGCGGGCGCCCTGTTCGTGCGGTCGTTCGAACGCGGCGAGCGGGTGCACCTGGCCATGGTGTCGCGAGGGTTCGACGGCACCTGGCCCCGCGGCCCCGAAGAGCGGGTCCCCCTCGCCGACTGGGGGGTGGCCGCGGGCTTCGCCGCCGTCTCGGTGCTCGGCGCGTCGGTGGCGCTCGTTCCGGCATGACGCTGCGCGTGACCGGGCTCCACTACGCCTACCCCGACGGCCGTGAGGCGCTGCGGGGCGTCGACCTCGAGGTGGGGAGCGGCGAGCGCGTGGCGGTCCTCGGCCCGAACGGCGCCGGCAAGACCACCCTGATGCTGCACCTCAACGGGGTCCTCACCCCCCGGCAGGGCTCGGTGGAGGTCGACGGTCTCACGGTGGGCAAGCCGAACCTCCGGGAAGTGCGACGGCGGGTGGGCATCGTGTTCCAGGACCCCGACGACCAGCTCTTCTGCCCGACCGTGCGCCAGGACGTCGCCTTCGGCCCGGCAAACCTGGGCCTCGGCCCGACCGAGGTGGACGAACGGGTGCAGGCCGCCCTGGCCGCGGTGGGGATGACGGCGGTCGCCGACCGCCCGCCACACCACCTGAGCCTGGGCGAGCGCCGGCGAGTGGCGGTCGCCACGGTCCTGGCCATGGGACCCACCACCCTGGTGCTCGACGAGCCGTCCGCCAACCTCGACCCCGCCGCCCGAGCCGAGTTGGCCGGGGTGCTCGCCGGCCTCGACGTGGCGCTGCTGGTCGTCACCCACGACCTGCTCTACGCCCGCGAGCTCTGCGCACGGGCCGTCATCCTCGACGCGGGCCGGATCGTCACCGACGGGCCGACCGAGGAGCTTCTCGCCGACGCCGACCTGCTGGCGGCGCACCGACTCGCCTTGCCCGCGGGCGTCACGCTGGCCTGATCGCGGGTCGGGCGGCGCGGCGGCCGGGAGCCTGCGATGCTCTTGGCGTGGGGGAGATGATCGGCTCGGGGGTCCGCCAGATCGACACGTTGCTCGGCGGGTGGGAGCGCGTCACCGCGGGCTACCTGATCGAGGGGCCGGCGCCGGTGCTCGTCGAGACCGGGAGCCAGAGCTCAGTGGGCGAGCTGCTCACCGCTCTGGACGATCTCGGGGTCGCGCCCGACGCGCTGGCCGGCATCGCGGTCACCCACATCCACCTCGACCACGCAGGGGGTGTCGGTGACGTGGCCCGGGCGTTCCCGAACGCCAGGGTCCACGTGCACGAGCGGGGCGCCCGGCACCTCGTGGACCCGAGCCGGCTGGTGGCATCGGCGGCCACGGTCTACGGCGACCTGCTCGACTCCCTCTACGGCCGCCTCGACCCCACGCCGGCCGAACGGGTGCACGTGCTGGCCGACGGCGAGCAGATCCGCATCGGCCCCGACCGCACCCTCACCACGGTCGACTCGCCGGGCCACGCCAAGCACCATCTGGCGCTGCACGACTCGGAGAGCGGGATCCTGTTCGCGGGCGACGCCGTCGGTGTGCGCCTCCCCGATGCGGGCATCCTGCGCCCGGCCACACCGCCGCCCGACTTCGACCTCGACCAGGCGCTGGCGTCGCTCGACCGGTTCGCCGAACGACACCCCGCGGGCATCGCCCTGGCCCATTTCGGCCTGGTGCCCGATCCCGCCGAGATCCTCGAGGAGGCCCACGACATCCTGCGTCGGTGGGCCGAGGTGGCCGAGACCGCCTGGCGGGAGGATCGGGACATCGCCGCCGCCCTCGACGAGGCCTTCGGCGGCGAGCTCGACCGGGTCGCTCCCGAACAGCGCGAGAAGCTCGAGACGCTCAACGGCATCCACTCCAACGCCGCCGGGTTCCGCCGGTGGCTCGACCAGCGCAGCACCGGTCCGGCCGGCGGCCATTCCCACGGAGCGCCCCACCCGCACCCACCGGGAAGGGGCACCGCGTCCCAAGGTGCGAACGAGCAATGATCACACAATCCGACCGATGACCGTTTCGCTCCTCGGGGTCGAGACCCTCCCGGCCGACCCTGCGCTGCAGGTGTCCGTCGATGATGCCGTCGACCTTGCCGTCGACGGCATCATCGACAACGCCGGTGGCGGTCGGTGGCGATGGTCGGTGCGCAACACGGGCGACCGACCCGTGGCAGTCCGCTCGGTGCGCCTGCGCTTCCTGCTCAGCGGCGCCCGCGCCCCGGTCCGCTGCTTCCAGAACGGGTACCAGTCGTGGTCGCCCACCGGCGCGGTCACCCTGGGCGCCCACCACGACCCGTCCCGCACGCGGCCCGGCGACGACCTGCTCGACGCGGTGGTCGGGTTCGCCCGTCGGGTCCATCACGCCGACCCCGCCGTCGCCCCGGCCGGAGAGGTGCGATCCGAGTGCGTCACCGTGGTGCGCGGAACCGGGGACGACGCGCCGACCCACCTCTTCGGGTTCATCGGCGGTGCCACCCACGACGGCACCCTGCGGATCTCCGATCGCCGCGACGGCGGCATCGAGGTCGTGGCCGAGGCGTATCTCGGCGGCGCGGTGCTGGCGGCGGGCTCGGAGCGCATGCTCCACGACGTGGTCACCCGGACCGGCGACGATGCGTCGGCGCTGCTCGAGGCCTGGGCCGGCGAGGTGGGCCGGGCCGAGCACGCCCGAACGACGGCCCCCTTCCAGGTGGGCTGGTGCTCCTGGTACCACTACTTCCACTCGCTCACCGAGGACCAGGTCCGCTCGAACCTCGCCCGTGCCGGTGACTGGCCCTTCACCGTGTTCCAGGTCGACGACGGCTACGAGGCCGCCGTCGGTGACTGGCTCGAGACGAACGACAAGTTCGCGTCCGGCGTCGACCACATCGCCGCCGACATCAACGCGGCCGGGTACACGCCAGGCATCTGGATGGCGCCGTTCCTGGCCTCGCCCGACTCGCA
Source organism: Acidimicrobiales bacterium (assembly GCA_041918615.1). GTDB lineage: Bacteria > Actinomycetota > Acidimicrobiia > Acidimicrobiales > DATDAH01 > JAEUJM01. The sequence goes on along the minus strand of JAYRVH010000048.1, from coordinate 54,676 downwards.
GGTGATGCGCGCGCACCCCGAGTGGGCGGCGCGGGAGACGGCGGCCGCCACCGGCCCCGACGACCCGCTGATGGGTTGGTTCAACCCCGACTGGGGCGGCTTCATGTGCAGCCTCGACACGACGCTGCCCGAGGTCCAGGAGCACCTGGCCGACACCGCCGCCGCCCTCGTCGACGCCGGCTACGACTACCTGAAGCTCGACTTCACCTGCGCGCCGGCCCTCGACGGGCGGTGGGCCGACCGCTCCCGCACGCCGGCCGAGCGGGTGCGGCTCGGCTACGAGGCGATCCGGCGGGGCGCCGGGGACGACACGTTCATCCTGGCCTGCGGTTGCCCGCTCGGCGCCGTCGTGGGGGTGGTCGACGGCATGCGCATCGGGCCCGACGTGGCGCCCTCGTGGGAGCGCACCGACGAATTCGCCATGCCCGGCTACGAGGAGGTGAGCCCCTCGACCCGCGGCGCCTGGCGGTCGACCCTGTCCCGGTCGTTCATGCACCGCAAGCTCTGGCTCAACGACCCCGACTGCATCATGTTGCGCACGAGCGAGACCGCCCTCTCGCCCGAGGCGGCCCGGGCATGGGCACTGGCGGTGGGGGTGTCGGGCGGCATGGCGCTCGTGTCGGACGATCTGGCCCTGCTCGGTGCGCCCGAGCGTGCCCTGCTCGACGAAGCGCTCGCGCTCGGCCGCGCCAGCGACGCCGCCGCGGTGGCGGGGTCGCCCGCCCGCTGCGGCGACCTGCTGGACGGCGTTGGCGACCACCCCGTCCCCGTGCAACTGGCGGACGGCGTCGGCACCCCCCTCCCGTCGACCCCCCCGTTCCCGAGGCAATAGCGGTTCCACGAACCATCGCGTCGGAACAGCTGAAGCTGGAACGATGGCGACGGGTCCGCTTCAGCCGTGGTCCACGATCGCGGGGTTGTCGATCAGGTGGCGGCGGAAGACCCGGCGGACGCCGCGGTTCGTCTGCACGCGCATGTCGGTGTCGTGGGCGGGGTCGTCGTCGTTCTGCCACGTCTCGTTCCACCACGAGAACCCGCGGACGGCGGGCCACCGGTCGTCGAACAGGTTGGTGAGGGCCCAGTCGGCGTAGTCGAAGGCCCGCCCGTCGGGGTTGCCCGCCGCCATGCCGAACTCGAACACCATCACCGGCTTGCCGGGCGCCAGGGCGGTGAGACGCGGCACCATCTCGTCGAGCGTCCGACGGAACGGCCGCCAGTCGCCGCCCCGCTCCGTCGGCGTGAGTGCGCCGTAGGCCGACAGGCCGACCCAGTCGACCCACTCGTCCCCCGGGTAGTACCGCTCGGGCTGGTTCCAGGCCACATCGGGCTCGCTGTCGCCGTTGACGTGCCAGGCCCAGGTGATGTTGTCGGCCCCCGCATCCTCGATGACGCGCTCGATGTGGCGGTACGCCCGACGGAAGCGCCTCGGGCCCTGGTCGCCGCCGCCGTTCCACTGCCCGTTCCAGCCGAACCAGTCGCCGTTCATCTCGGTGCCCCACTCGACGATGAGGGGCGAGCCGAAGCCCGCGGCGGCCTCACCCCAGGCCCTGAGGTCGTCGTCGAACGTGCCGTCGAGGACCCGCCGCAGCTTGAAGCGCGGGTCGGGCTGGGTGGGGGTCCGGCTGCGCAGCATGAGGCGGATGAACGGCACTGACCCACGCTCTCGGATCCAGCCGGCCGTCTCGGCGGGGAACGCCCGGCTGTCGAACCAGTTGTTCGAGAAGTACACCCAGGCGACCGAGCGCCCGACCGCCCGCTCGTAGGCGTCCAGGCTGGCCGGGGTGATGTCATCCTCCCAGCCCGACCGGCCGCCCGGGTAGACGCCGTGGAGGAACTGCCCGGCAGGCGGCGCCTCGACGGGCGGGCCATCGGCGCCGGACAGCGCCCGAGAGGCCAGCATCGCTCCCCCGGCGATCATGCCGGTGACCAGGCCCGTCACACCGACCACCGTGACCGCGAGCCCGATGATCCTCCATCCCCACCTCCGCGGCACGGGTCCCAGTGTGCCGTGAAACCGCGACCGCGTCGAGACATGGCCCAGACGGGCCGCGCCGACCGCGGCCACGGGCGACCCGCTGCACCGGCTGTTCGCCGCGTGCGGGTTCGAGCTGATCGCCGTTGCCGGTGACGGCCAGTCCCTTCCCCCCCACGCCCCCGTTCTCGACGCAATAACTGGTGTTTTCGGGAGGCTATTGCGTCGAGAATGAAATCGCGGTGGCGCGCGAGCCCAGACATGCGACGGTTGGCCCATGGCGACCGAGACGAACCTGTGGCCCATCGCCGAGCACGCGATGGCATACCTCACGATCGCGGAGGCGATCCCGCACCGCACCGAGGGTGAGGCGGCGCTCAGCGAGCAGCTGCCCGAGCGGGTCGACCGCGTGCTCGACCTCGGGACGGGCGACGGTCGCCTGCTGGCCCTCGTGCGCACCGCCCGGCCCGGAGCGGCGGGCCTCGCGCTCGACCTGAACACCCATATGTTGGCCGAGGCCCGCGAGCGCTTCGCCGGCGACGCCGACGTCGAGGTGCGCGCCCACGACCTGGAGGACCCGCTGCCCGACGAGGGGCCCTTCGACGCGATCGTCTCCAGTTTCGCCATCCACCACACACCCGACGAAGCCAAGCGGTCGCTCTACGCGGAGACGTTCGCCCTGTTGCGACCGGGCGGCGCTCTCCTGAACCTGGAGCACGTCGCCTCGCCGTCGCCGCGCTTGCACCAGGCCTTCCGAGACGCCATCGGCGTGGGCGACCAACCCGACGACCCGTCGAACCTGCTCGCCCCGGTTGAGACGCAACTGCAATGGTTACGCGAGATCGGCTTCACCGACGTCGACTGCCACTGGAAGTGGCGCGAGCTCGCGCTGTTGGGTGGGGTCAGGCCGGGCTGACCGTGCCGCTGCGAGCGGCCACGATCCACCGTTGGAGAATCGCCTGCTTCGCTTCGACCGGCATCGGGGCAAGAGGATGCGCTTCGCCAGGCATTCCGACGAGGGCATCACCGCGGACGGGCGGACCGCTGCTTCGGATCAGCCCGCAGGCCTCGAAGCTGCGAGGCCACAGGGTGTTGCACGCGGCAAACGGCATGGATCCGAGTCCTGGCTCGAAGTCCTCGATCCGGGCGGCGGTGATGTCGCCGATCGACAGGGAGTACCGGTGCCACTTGTTCACCATGAGGATCGAACGACTCGTCGCGACCACACGGCACCGGAGATACCGCAGGCTGCACAGGATCTGGACCACGCCGGCAAGCAGAAGGAAAGGGCTTCTGGCCGCGATACCCATGACGACGAGCGCAGTTCCGACGGCGAGGGATCGCAGGCACATGTAGCTGTCGTGAGCCGCGTCCTCCTCCGCCCGCGCCGACGACGCGAAAGGGCACCAGGGTGCTTCCAGCCACCATGCCCGTCACCAGGGCGGTGAGGGCGGTGAGGGCGGTGAGGGCGACGCCGAGACCCGCCAATCGCCATCCCCACCGTCGCGGCCTCAAGCCAGTGTCGTGGGTCGGAGCACCACCGTCGACCCACATGACTCACATCGACGCTGGCCGCGGAGCGCAGCAGCAGGACCGACTCGAATCGGGTCCCGAGGGGCGCCGGCGGAGGAGTCGCAGGGTGATCGCTGTCCAGGACCCAGAACGCGCGCTGGTTCGGGTCAGGTTGGCCGGCGCAGCAGGGCGCGGAGGCGGGTGACTCGGGGGTACATGGTCGGTCCCCGGAGGGCGACGGCCAACTCCTCCACCACCTCGACGTCGAGGGTGGGGCGGGCACGGGCTATGGCCGCCAGGTCGACCCAGTCCTGTGCCCGGTTGAACGACAGCTTGAACACGCACAGGTCCTCGGCCGAGAGGAACGGCAACACGTCCTCGCCCCGTCCGAACGGGTGGTGCACCACCCGCCGTTCCACCTCGGCGTAGCGATCGTCGAGCGACGGGAACACGTCGAGCGGGAAGGGCTCCACGTCGTGGGTGAACCGGATACCGGCCACCGGTGGCCTCTCTGACACCTGCGTCGGCTGAACGAACCCGATCGGCCGGAGCGCGTCACCGACGTCGTCGACCTGCTCGGGCGGGACGAACACGTTGACGTCGATGTCGACCGTCCCCCGAGGCTCGGCCACGTACCCGAGCGCGAGCGCGCCGCCGAAGGCATGGCTGATGCCGACGTCGTCCAACCGGCCGTGGACGGTGACGATGAGATCGACGAAGTCCATCAGCGCGACCGGAGGATCGCCTCGGACGCGTCGAGCGCAGCGACCAGGAGTCGGGCCCGCAACTCAGGTGGTGTGTCGGCCGTGACGAGCGACGGCTCGTCGGGTGGGTCGAAGTCGTGGTCGTCGGGCGGCAGGCCCAACGGCAGTGGCGGTAGCGCCAGCATCCGCGGTCCGGCAACGGCGATCAGCTCGAACCCGCACGCGGCGAAGAGCCGGTGCAGCGTCTCGGCACTCGGCAGGCGCCGCCCGGTCTCGATGGCCGAGATGTTCGCCTGCTCGATTCCCGAGACCCGCGCCAGTTCAACCTGCGTGAGCTGCCGTTCCGACCGCGCCCGACGGATGAGGGTGCCGTACATGGCCTAAGTATATCGAGATCGATATCGGAATGCGGCCTGACAGACGCATGCTGCTGATACCGGCGCTCGGCCGCCCGAAACACGCGCACGTTCGAGGGAAAGGGTGCCTACGCCGGCTCGGGTTCAGGCGGGCTCGGGCGTGGGCTCGCCGCGTACCAGGGTGCGGTAGAGATCGGCGTAGAGCCCGCCGGCGGCCTCGAGCGAGTCGTGGGTGCCCCGCTCGACCACCTGGCCGTCGTCGATCACCAGGATCTGGTCGGCGGACCGGATGGTGGACAGGCGGTGGGCGATCACGATCGACGTGCGGCCTTCGAGGGCGGCGGTGAGTGCGTCCTGCACGAGCGCCTCGTTCTCGGAGTCGAGGTGACTGGTGGCCTCGTCGAGGATGACGATGGCGGGGTCCTTCACCAGCATGCGGGCGATGGCCACCCGCTGCTTCTCGCCGCCCGACAGCCGGTAGCCGCGCTCGCCGACCACGGTGTCGTAGCCGTCGGGCAGGGCGGCGATCACGTCGTGGATCTGGGCGCCGCGGCACGCCGCCTCGACCTCTTCCTGGGTGGCGTCGGGCCGGGCGTAGCGCAGGTTGTCGCCGACGGTGTCGTGGAAGAGGTGCGGGTCCTGGCTCACCACGCCGATGGCGGCCCGCAGGCTCGACTGGGTGAGGTCGCGGACGTCGTGGCCGTCGACCAGCACCGCGCCCTCGGTGACGTCGTACAGGCGGGGGATGAGCGAGCTGAGGGTGGTCTTGCCGGCCCCGGACGGACCGACCAGCGCGGTGAGGCTGCCCGGCGCGATCACCGCCGAGACGCCCCTGAGCACCGGCTCGGACGCCTCGGTGCTGAGCGGGCGCGATTCGTCGCCGTTGACCTCGAGCGACTGGAGGGACACGTCGGCGGCCGCGGGGTAGCGGAACCACACGTCCGCCAGCTCGATCGCCCCCCGGGACTCGACCAGGTCGACGGCACCGGGCCGGTCGGTGACCTGGTTGGGTGTGTCGAGCACCTCGAACACCCGGTCGAACGACACGAACGCGGTCATCAGGTCGACCCGGGCGTTGGTCAGGCTGGTGAGCGGCGTGTAGATCTGCGCCACGTAGGTGCCGAGCGCCACCAGGGTGCCCACGGTGATCGTGGCCGAGATCACGAGTTGGCCACCCAGCCAGTAGACGAGGGCGGTGCCGACCGCACCCACCAGGCCGAGGGCGATGAAGAAGGTGCGGCTGTAGACGGCGGTGAGCACCCCGATGTCGCGCACCCTCGCCGCCCGCTGGCTGAAGTCGCCCGACTCCTGGTCGTGGCGGCCGAACAACTTGACGAGCAGGGCCCCGGACACGTTGAAGCGCTCGGTCATGGTGGTGTTCATGGACGAGTTCAGGTCCATCTGCTCGCGGGTCATGGACTGGAGGCGTCGACCCACCCGCTTGGCCGGGAGCAGGAAGAGGGGGAGCAGCAGCAGGGACAGGAGGGTGAGCTGCCACTGGAGGAGGAACATGGCGGTGAGGGTGGTGACGAGCACCACCACGTTGGACACGACCGACCCGAGCGTGCCGGTGACGGCCCGCTGGGCGCCGATCACGTCGTTGTTCATCCGGCTGATGAGCGCGCCGGTCTGCGTGCGCGTGAAGAACGAGATCGGCATGCGCTGCACGTGGTCGAAGAGGGCGACGCGCAGATCGAAGATGAGGCCCTCGCCGATCCGCGACGACCACCAGCGCTCGCCGAGCGACAGCCCGGCTTCGACGAACGCGACCGCGATCATGAGCCCGGCGGCGATGCTGACCGCGTTGCGGTCCTGGGCTGGCAGCGCGTCGTCGATGATGCGGCGGATCAACAGCGCGGGGGCCAAGCCGATCACCGCCTCGAGCACGATGACGCCCAAGAACCCGAGCAGCAACCACCTGTAGGGTCGGGCGAACCCCCAGACCCGCAGCACCACGCCCTTGCCGACCGTCGCCCCGGCGATCTTGGACGGGTCCGCACCGAGGGCGACGTGCGGGGGCATTCTCATCGCCGCAGCCTACGGTCGACCGTCAAATGACCATCGCGTGATCGTCAGGCGACGAGCCTGCGCTCGCGGCGCTGAATCGTGAACGCGTGGTGGTTGAACAGCCGCACGAGGGCGGGCGTGGGGTCGGACACCGCGGGGTGCAGCGACTCGGGGGCGCCTGCGGCCCGGGCGGCGGCGTCGACCACGCTCACGAGGCGGGCCCGGCTGCGGTCGAGGTCGTTCAGATCCTGGCCGGCGAGCCAGTCGGCGGTGCGGTGGAGGTCGAAGTCGGGGGTCGTCGTTGTCATGGCTCCAGTGTGCCTGGACGGGCGCCGCAGGTGATTGCGAACATTGCGCTCATCGAGGGTCTATGTGGCATGATCAGCCGCCAGCTACCGGTATGGAGCAGCTTTGTGTCGACACCTCCCCTTGACGCCATCGATGTGCGCATCCTCGAGGAGCTGCAGGTCGACGGGAGGCTGAGCAACGTCGCCCTGGCCGACGCCGTGGGCCTCTCGCCCTCGCCGTGCCTCCGCCGGGTGAAGCGCCTCGAGGACGCCGGGGTGATCTCGGGCTACCGGGCCGTCGTGGACCGCGAGCGGGTGGGGCTCGACATGACCGTCTTCGTGGAGGTGACGGTGGAGCGACACGGCGAGGGCACCCAGGAGGTGCTCGAAGCGGCATTCCTGGCGCTGCCCGAGGTGGTGTCGTGCCACGTGGTGTCCGGCCAGGCCGACTTCCTCCTCGAGGTCGTGTGCCACGACCTGCGCGACTACGACCGCTTCACGCGCGAGCACATCCAACGGCTCCCCCAGATCACCCGGATCTACAGCAACTTCGCCATCAGCACCGTCAAGGCCGGCGGTCCCCTCCCCGTCCGACGGCCCCTCTGAGCCGCCTCGGTCACCCGCCGGTCACTTGTCGGGAACTCGCACCCAGACCCGGACGACCACAGAGGTGTGAAGCCAACACGGGTGCGCCCGAGACGGTGGTCGGTGGCCATGGCTGTGGTGGTCGCCATGGGAGCATGGGCACCGGGCTGTTCCCGTTCGTCGGGCCCCGATCAGGCCACCGCCCCGACGAGTGACGAGGCGCTGTCGGGCATCACCCGGGCCGACCCGCTGCAGGTGGGTGAGGTCACCGTCCCCGACGTCACGACGGGTGGCGCGGGCGGCGACTTCGCCATGCGGGCCGCCGCGCCCGACGACCTGCTGATCGCCTACTTCGGCTATACGAGCTGCCCCGACATCTGCCCCACCACGCTCGCCGACCTCCGCACCGCCTTCGAGCAGGTCGGAACCGACGTCGGCCGGGTCGACGTCGCCATGGTGACCGTCGACCCGGAACGTGACACCGGCAGGAAGCTCAGCAACTACCTGGGGTCGTTCTTCTCGCAGTACCACGCGCTACGCCAACCCGACCCCGAACTGCTGGCCGACGCCGAGGCGCCCTTCGGCGCCGAGTCCTCGGTGGTGCACGACGACGACGGCAGCGTCGACGTCTCGCACACCGCCATCACCTATGTCGTCGACGACCAGGGCGAGGTCCTCGTCGAGTGGCCGTTCGGCACCGAGCCCGCGGCCATGGCCGACGACCTCACCGTCCTGCTCGACCGTGCGAGCAGTGCCACATGAGCCCTCCCGGCCCGACACCCAGATCCGACGAATCCCCGACAACGAAGGAGACCCCATGACCACCCCCCGACGTGCCCTGCAGTTGGTTGCGACGCTGTTCGCCGTCACCGCATTGACCGTGGCTCTGGCCGCTTGTGGAAGCGACAGCGACACGGAGACCGCCACCACCGACACCACAGTGGCCGACACCACCACCACGACCGGCGCCGGTGACGGCGTGGTCAGTGACGAGAACGGCCTCACCATCGCCAACCCGTGGGCCCGCACCAGCCCGATGGACACCACCTACGGCGCGGTCTACCTCGAGCTCACCAGCGCAGACGGCGATCAGCTCGTCGGGGCCAGTGTGTCGGCCGATGTGGCCGGCACGGTCGAGATCCACGAGACCGTTCCCGCCGACGAGGCCGGCTCCGGCACCACGATGGGCTCAGACACCACGATGGGGTCGGACACCACGATGGGGTCGGACACCACGATGGGCGGTGACAGCAGCGACACCACGGTGGCGGGCATGGGCGAGATGACCATGCAGCCCATCGACGCGCTCGAGCTGCCCGCCGGCGAGACCGTCGTGCTCGAGCCGGGCGGCTACCACATCATGTTGATCGACCTCGTCGCCCCACTCGAGACGGGCCAGGAGATCGAGGTCGCCCTCACCTTCGAGACCGGCGGCGAGCGCACGATTACGGTGCCAGTCCGAGATGACGCTCCCTGAGGCCGTCGAGCGCGAGCCCGTTCCCCCGGACGGTGCCGCCCGCCGCTCCCCCGTCACCGTCCTCGCAGCGGTGGCGGTGGGGTTGGTCTTCCTGCTCGTGGCCGGTGGCATCTGGCTGATGGCCCGCCCCGAGCCGGGAGGCGGGGTGCACACCATCGAGATCCCCGCCGGCACCGGCGAGCGCATCGACAACGGTGACGATGTGACCATCGTGCCCCGCGAGCTCGAGCTGTCGGTGAACGACACGATCATGATCCGCAACCATGACGACCGCATCTACCACGTGGGCCCGCTCGTGGTGACGGCCAACGAGACGTTGGTGCACCGGTTCGACCGTCCCGGCCGGTTCCAGGGTGCCTGCGAGCTGCACCCCGAGGACACGTTCACGATCATCGTGGAGTGAGCGCCGATCTACCATCGCGCGCCATGCCCGAATCCCCTGTTGCTCCTCTTGCCGGTGTGCGGATCGTCGAGTGCTCCATGCTCGGCGCCGCCGCCATCACCACCGCGCTCGCCGACCTCGGCGCCGACGTGTTGAAGGTCGAGCCGCCCACGGGCGACTACGGCCGGCAGATGACCTGGCCGATCATCGAGGGCACGTCCTTGCTGCACCTGCACGCGAACCGGGGCAAGCGCAGCGTGGTCCTCGATCTCCGCACGCCCGAGGGCGCGGACGTGTTCCGCGACCTGGTGCGAAACGCCGACGTCGTGGTCGAGGCCATGCGCCCCGGTGGCCTCGAGCGCCGCGGCCTCGGCTACGGACAACTCCGCGAGGTCAACCCGAAGATCGTGTTCATCACCATCTCGGGCTACGGCATGACCGGCCCCTACAAGGACTACCCGAGCCACGGCATCGCGTACGACACCTGGGCGGGGGTGGTGAAGCCCGAGGTCGACGACGACGGCTTCACCTACATCCCCGAGCACGTGTCGATCGGCATCAACGCCGGGCCGATCTACGGGGCGCTCGGCATCCTGGCGGGCGTCATCCATGCCCGCGCCACCGGCGAGGGCATGCAGCTCGAGGTGGCCCAGTCCGACGCCGCAGCCGCGGTCGACTGGCTCCGGTCCGAGACCCACCGTGCCTACGAGCGGCCCGAGAGCGAGGTGACGGGCAACAAGGCCGACGACTACGTGCGGCGGGCGCCCGGCACCGCCGGCATGAAGGAGGGCGTCCGCTACAACATCTACGAGTCGAAGGACGGCCACGTGCTCTTCATGGCCTCCGAGCGCGAGTTCTGGAAGAACTTCTGCGAGGGCGTGGGCCGGGCCGACCTGTTCGAGTCGCACCCGGGGTCGAAGTACGCCGACCATGCCGTCGGTGACACGGCGCTGCGGGCCGAGCTGCGCGACATCTTCCGCACCAGGACCTCGGCCGAGTGGCTCGCCTTCGGCGGCGAGCACAACACGCCCATCGCACCGGTGAACACCCCCAAGACCATCGCGGCCGACCCACAGTTCGCCGACCGCATGCCCTGGCTGCCGAAGGAGGTGCTCGGTGCCGACCAGACGCCACTTCCGGTGAAGGTGGTGGGCGGCAGCCTGCCGGTGCCGTCGATGGCACCCACGGTCGGCGAGCACACCGATGCCGTGCTGGCCGAGGTCTGCGGCTACGACGCCGAGCGGGTGGCCGCGCTCCGCGCCTCGGGCGCCCTGGGGTCGACCGACTGACGAGTTGGGGAAGTCTTGGCCATCTCTTGGGACCTTTTGCCTTACTGACCACTGGCCGTCCGTGGCAAGGTCCGGCCATGGAAATCTCGAACCTGGCCGGCCTACCGGCACACCCCCTGATCGTCCACGCCGTGGTGGTCCTGGTACCGCTCGCCGCCATCGGCGTGTTGCTGTCGGCCGTCTGGCCCGCGGCGCGAAGCAAGATCGGCTGGATCTCACTCGGCTTCGCCACCCTCGTGCTGATCCTCGTCCCGCTCGCCGCCGGCAGCGGCGAGTCGCTCGAGGAGCGGGTCGACGAGACCCGCCTCGTCGAGGAGCACGCCGAGATGGGCCAGAACCTGTTGCCCTGGGTGATCGTCCTCTTCGTGGCGGCGGTCGCGGTCATGGCCTTCGCCTGGTACCGCAAGCGTCAGGCCGCACCGGGCGGTGGGGGGTCCGCCGGCGAGGGGTCGTCCGCGAAGGCGCCCGGCTGGGTGAAGGTGGCCGCGCCACTCGTGATCGTCCTGGCTCTGGTCGGCGCCGTCGGGTCGGTCGTCGAGGTCGGCCTCATCGGCCACAGCGGGGCGAAGGCCACCTGGGACGACACCCCGGCCGCGGAGTCCGGCGGCGACTGAGCTCCCCCACCCATCACCCCCGGGACCCCCGGATTTCTTGGTGAAAGGCCCCCGAAGCGGGGGAAATCCACCAAGGGATCCGGCGCCGATCAGGCAGCGATGGGGGTCGTCCCGGCGGGCAGGTGGCAGTAGCGCGTCGCCAGGGCGACGGTCTTGGCTGCGGGAGGCCCGGCGGGGGGCCCACCCCCCGGCGGCCCGGCCTGGGTGGCGGCGGCGTCGACGGTGCCGTGGTAGCAGGTGGGGGCGTAGGGCGCCGTCTCGGTGAGGTGGTAGTGGTAGGCCCCCTGGGGGAATTCGGGCGTGGGCCCGACGTGGCCACCGCAATCGTCGAGGTCGGTCGGGGCACTGCCGTCTTCTCCCTGCGGGCCGTAGACGGCGAACCCGTCGAGCAGGTAGCCGAGCAGCACCGAGTGCCCACCCGCGGCGTCGACCTCGCTGGTGATGCACGTGGGGATGCCGTGGTAGTGGTACTGACCCTGGGGCGGGGCGGGGTGCCCGCCGCAGTCGTCGATGAAGGGCACGCCGTCGACCGTGAAGTTGTCGACGTAGGCGAGGCTGGTGCCGTCACCCTCGTAGGGGTCGAACAGCACGGCGCCGCTGAGGGTGACGCCGATGGCCCCCATGCCCGTCTCGGTGGTCGCGTCGGCCACCTCGGGCACGAGCGGCACCGAGATGTCGACCGGCACCTCGCCGACGCTCTGCAGCTCGCCCGCCGGGAGCTGCTGGTAGGCGTCGAGGTACTCGTGGTTCGGGATGCCGTCGCTCTCGTAGTGGATCTCGCCATCGGTGACGGTGACGGTCACGTTGTCACCCCATCGGGCCGCCTCGGCGGCCGCGGTGGCGCTCGCCCCGTCGGGCACCTCGGTGCCACCGGACGCGGTGGTCGACGTGGTGGCCTCGGCCCCGGACGTGGTAGCGCCACCGACCGTGGTCGTGCTGGCTCCGGAGGCGTCGTCGTCGCTGCTGCCGCACGCGGCGGCGACCAGCGTGAGCGCGCCGATCAGGGCAACGGCGGCGTGGATCCGGCGCCGACGGGGCGACGGCGGGCGTGGAGGGCGATGCGTCATGGATCTCCCGGTCGGTCGAAGCGGAGGCCGGACGGTAGCGGCCCCGCCTGAGAGATTCGTGAGAAGCCGGGGTGGACCAGCGCCGGGCCGTGGCAACATGGCCGGGGCCGCGACCCGAGGTCCTGCACACGGAGGGAGACGCCTCATGCACCTGTTTTCCCGAGTGTTCACGCTCACCGGAGGCCCGGTACGGCCGGTCGAGTGGGCGTTGGCGATGATGGAGAAGGCCAACGACGCCATGGACGTGGACGTGAGCCTCTGGATCGGCGCGTTCGGCTACCCGGGCGGAACGGTGGCATGGAGCACCCTCGTCGAGTCCCGCGCCCACCTCACCGAGCAGATGGGGAAGGTCGCGGCCCACCAGGGCTTCCTGCAAGCGGCCGAGATGGGCCAGGAGTTCGCGTCGGGCCCGTACTCCGACCGGCTGCGCACGGTCTTCCACACCACGACCACCCCCGGGGACATCCCCGTACCGATCGGTGCGGTCGCCGACGAGCTCACCGTGCAGGCCGCACCCGGCCAGTTCGAAGCAGTACAGGCATGGGCCGTGAAGAACGCCGACCTCTACGCCGCGCTCACCGGCTCGCCCGTGGCGGTCCTGGTGGACGACTACGGCCCGTTCGGCCAGGTCTCGTCGTTGGCGTCGCACGTCGACGCATCCGCCGCCGATGCCGCTGCCGAGGCCGCCATGGGCAGTGGGCCCTACCGCTCGTCGCTGAACGAAGCGGCCACCCTCTGCGTGCGGGGCTCGGTGAGCCGTGCCGCCATGGTCCGCGTCGGCTGACCTCCCATCCCACCGCCTGCGGGGTGGCGCCGCTACCGTTCGGCCCGTGGTCGGTCTGGCGAGATTGGAGGGAGTCCGATGACCCGCATCACCCGACACGCGCTCGTCGCCGTCACAGTGCTGGCGGCCGCAGCGCTGGGCGCCACGGGGGCCGGCGCGGAGTCGGCGGTCGTGGCCTCACCGTGGGTACACATCGACACGAAGTACGACGTCCCCTACGGCAGGGGCGACATCACGTCCGTCAAGGTCAAGCATCAGGCCTCTGCCGTTCGCCTGACGCTGCGCACCCGCATCGGCTCGAACCCGGACTCGGGCAACCCCTGGGTGAGCGGCGGCACGTCCATCCGCTGGCTCATCGACGTGAACGACGGTGGGACCAACGAGTTCGGGGCGATCCTCTTCAACACCGGCAGCGGGGTCGAGGCGGACGTCTACCGCCACGTAAGCGGCAACGCGACCGTCGTCTGCTCGGCCGACTGGTCGCACCCCAACCGCACGACCTTCGTCATCGAGTTCCCGCGGACCTGCATCTCGAGCCCGCCGTCGTTCCGCGCCCTGGCGCTCATGCAGTACAACCCCGCCGATGGCCGGCCGGCCTCACGGGACTGGTCCCCGAACAACGCCACCTGGTCACCGCGCATCACCCCATGACGAGGCCGGCCTGACGAGGCCGGCCCGGCGCATCACCATGGACCGGCCGGGTCGGGTCGACCAGCTCGGGGAGCTGGTTCCAGGCTGACGCCGCCCCGCGAGGCTGTGATCGCCCTTCATCTTGTCGGCTCATCTTGTCGGCACCCATGGGTATCGTGAAGCACATGGCCGTGGGCACCCAGCGTCGACTGACGGCCGACGAGTTCTTCGCCCTCCCTGGCGAACAGAAGTTCACCGAACTGATCGACGGGGAGCTGGTCGTGGACACGCCGAGCATGCGCCACCAGGACATCGTCCAGTGGCTGATCATCGAGTTGGCCCTGTTCAGCCGCCGGCACCCCGACCTGGGCCGGCCCGGCCTGGAGCTCGCCACCACCATCAGCGACGACAGCGTGTACCTGCCCGACCTCTGGTGGACGACACCGGCGCACACCCCCGCCCTCGACACGAACCGCCACGTCGCGCCTCCCGACCTGGTGATCGAGGTGCGCTCGCCCACCACCTGGGCGAAGGACCTCGGGACGAAGAAGGACGGCTACGAAGCCACCGGCGTCCCCGATCTCTGGCTCATCGACACCCAGGGCGAGCGCGTGCGGGTGTTCCGCCGCTCGTCGCCCGCAACGCCCACCTTCGACCTCGCCCTCGAGTTCACCGAGGGCGACACGCTGACCACACCGCTCGTCCCCGGCCTCCAGATCGATGTCACCGCCATCTTCGACCGCTGACATTCACACCCTGCTCGACCGGCTCGAGGCGAGCGGGCGTGACCGAACCCAGCCGAACGCTGCCCCTGGCCGCAGTCAGCCGAAAGCCGCGTGACATCGACAACAGCGGCCCTGGTGGGACGATGTTCGAACACCGCCGGCTCAGGCACGTGGGTCCCACCGGGGACGCCGCCGGCAGGGAAGGGACCCGGCCGGAACTGCGATGAGCGCTGAGCGAAGAGCCAGAGGTGAGCGGAAGGTGTGGGATTCGAACCCACGGTGACCCGGAGGCCACAACGGCTTTCGAGGCCGTCCCATTCGTCCGCTCTGGCAACCTTCCGGGGACGATGCTACCTGCCGGTGCTGCGGCGGCCGACAAAGAACTCGGCGAGCAGCGCCCCGGCCTCGTCGGCGAGCACGCCGGCGGTGATCGGCACCTCGTGGTTGAGGCGGGGGTCGGCGCACAGGTTGTAGAGCGAGCCGGTGGCGCCCGCCTTCAGGTCTGCGGCGCCGAACACGAGCCGCCCCAGCCGGGCGTTCACGAGGGCGCCGGCGCACATGGCGCACGGCTCGAGCGTGACCACCAGGGTCACCCGGTCGAGTCGCCAACCACCGAGGTGGGCGGCGACGTCACGGAGGGCGAGCACCTCGGCGTGCGCGGTGGGGTCGCCCGTGGCCTCGCGCTCGTTGTGGCGGCGGGCCACCACCGCTCCGTCCACGAGCGCGACCGCCCCCACGGGCACGTCGCCGTGCGCCGCCGCCGCCCGGGCCTCGTCGAGCGCCAGGGCCATGGCGGCGGTGTCGTCCATCCCGGTCGACCGTACCTGCCGCGGCCGGCCCGTGGCAGGAGCGAGGCCGCACGACCCGAGAGGGTGCCGTTCCGGTCTGCTAGGACTGGGCGATGGTCGGGTGCGACACGCCGGCGGCGGACGCGGAGGCGCCGGTGCGGGGGTCAGGTGGCGGGCCCCGCCGGCGCGTGGCGGTGGTGGGCCTCGGCATCGGCCTCGCCCACGTGATCGCCTACAAGGAACTGCGCGATCGGTTCGAGGTCGTCTCGGTGTGCGACCCCGACGAAGCCCTTGCGCAACAGACCGCCGGGGGCCTGCGCGGGGTGGCAGTCGACAGCTTCGACCGCATCGTCGAGCGCGACGACCTGGATGTCGTGAGCGTGTGCACCCCGCCCCACCTGCACCTCGACCAGTGCCGCCGGCTGCTGGCCTCGGGCAAGCACGTGGTGTGCGAGAAGCCGTTGGTCGGGTCGCTGGCCGATGTCGATGCGCTCGCAGCAGCGGAGGCCGCCGCGGCGCGCCGGCTCATGCCCGTCTACCAGTACCGGTTCGGCGGCGGCGTCCAGGCGGTGCGGCGGCTCGTGGACGCGGGCCTGGCCGGTGCACCCAACGCGGCGGCGGCCGAGGTCGCGTGGCGGCGGCGGCCGGAGTACTACGCCGGATGGCGGGGCCGGTGGGCCACCGAACTGGGCGGCGTCGTGCTCAGCCACGCGCTCCACAGCCTCGACCTGCTCACCTTCCTCCTCGGCCCGGCGCACCGGGTCTTCGCCCGTCTGGCCACGCGGTCGAACCCGATCGAGACCGAGGACACCGCCGCCATCACGATCGAGCACGAGGGCGGGGCGCTGTCGACGCTGTCCGCGACGCTCGGATCGACCCCCGAGGTGTCACGCCTGCGCGTCTGCTTCGAGCGCCTCACCGCCGAGAGCAACCACGACCCCTACGACTTCCCGAGCGATCCCTGGGCGATCACCGGCGACACCGACGGCGACCAGGCTGCGGTGGACGCCGTGCTGGCGGGCTTCGAGCCCGGGCCCGAGGGCTGGACCGGGCAGCTCGCCCGGTTCGACGACGCGCTGCGCCGGGGCCTCCCCCTGCCGGTGACGCTGGCCGATGCCAGGGCAGGGATCGAGGTCGCCACCGCGTGCTACCGCTCGGCGCGCACCGGCACCGACGTCGAGTTGCCGGTGCGCGCCGAGGACCCCGACTACCGGGGTTGGTGGCGGTGAACGGGGCCGAGCCCACCGCGCCCGACGGTTCCGTCACCGTGGCCGAGGGCGACGGGGGATGGACCTACCGTCACGGCGCCCGTCGACGGCCGTTCCTGCACCCGGTGCGCACGCCGGGCGGCCACACGGTCACCCGCGACGCCCCTGACGACCACCCGTGGCACCACGGCCTGTGGTTCACCGTCAAGTTCGTGAACGGCGAGAACTTCTGGGAGGAGTACGACACCTACGGCGTGCTCCGTCACCGGGGTGCGCCGACGGTCGAGCGGCCGGGGGACGGCCGGGTCGTGCTGTCCGGCACGGTGGACTGGATTCGGCCAGACCGCGAGACGGTCGCCGTGGTCGAGACGCGGACGCTCACCCATGTGCCCCTGGAGTCCGACGCCTACGCCATCGACCTCGACACCACCCTCGTGCCAGATGTCGACACCACCTTCGACCGCACCCCGTTCACCACCTGGGGTGGGTACGGCGGGCTGGCCCTGCGGGGGCCCGGCGACTGGGAGGGCACCCGACTGCTGCTGGCCGACGGCTTGGAGCACGACCGTGCGCTCGGTGTGCCGTCGGCATGGTGCGACCTGGGCAACGCCGTCGCCGGGGTCGCCATCTTCGACCACCCGGGCAACCCTCGCTTCCCCTGCCCCTGGTACGGCTCGACCCGGGCCGCCACCTACGGCGACGAGGGCTGGTCCAACTTCCTCAATGCCGCGTTCCTGTTCCACGAGCCGCTCGTGATCGGGGCCGGCGACGCACTCCGGCTGCGCCACCGGGTCGTCGTCCACGACGGCGCCTGGGATGCCGATCGGGTGGCCGACGCCCACGGTCGTTGGGTCGGATGAGCGGGGTGAGGGGGTGAGCCCGGTCACCCCACCGTTCCCCGGCGCGGTCGGCGTGTCGCACCTGCGGGTGTACGACAGCGAGGGGCCGGACGGACTGCGGGGCGGGACCCCACACGTGCATTCGGCCTGCACCGAGGCCTACGCCGTCGTGGCGGGGACAGGTGCGGTCCAGACCCTGTCGGCCGAGGGGTTCGGCGAATGCCCGCTCGAGCCGGGGACGTTCGTGTGGTTCACGCCCGGCACCGTCCACCGCCTGGTCAACGGCGACGGGCACCTCGAGATCTTCGTGATCATGGCCAACGCCGGTCTGCCCGAGGCGGGCGACCTGGTGCCGACCTTTCCACCCGACGTCCTCGACGATCCCGAGGCGTACGCTTTGGCCGCGGCGACACCGGTCGACGACGATGGCGTGCGCCGCCGTCGCGACCTGGCGGTGGAGGGCTTCGGCGCCCTTCGCGACGGTGGCCCGACGGCCCTGCAAGGCTTCCACCGGCGGGCCGCCGCGCTCCTCGCCCCGCGTGCCGCAGACTGGCGCGCCGTGTGGGAGCAGGGCCCCGGGGCCGAGGCCGAACGGGTGCGAGCGCAGTTGGCCCGGGTGGCGGCGGGCGAGCCGGACGCGATGGCCGGCGCAACGGTGCACGCCATCGCGCCGCCGGTCGACCGTGCCTACGGCTGTTGCGGGATGCTCGGCAAGTACCTCCCCTGACCCACCCGTGGCCCGCGCGACCGCCGACTTGGCCAGTTCCTCGAGGCGATGGACGGTTGCGCGGGGAGGATCCACACATCATCTGCTGCTATCAGGTGCTGATAGCATCTCGGTATGGTGACTACCCGAACGACCTTCACCCTCGACGATGCACTGGCTGAACGCGCCCGCCTGCTCGGTATCAACATCTCGGCGGCCGCCCGCGATGGAGTTGCGGCGGCCGTTCGACTGGCGTTGACAGAAGCCGACCGGGCCGCGTACGCGCGACACCCTGAGCGCTCCGATCCGTTCTGGAACGAGGCCGAAGCCTGGAGTGAGGAGTGAAGCGGGGTGAGATCTGGTTGGCCGAGGTCGGCCGCAAGGGGCGACCCGTGCTGGTGTTGACACGATCAGAGGTGATCGACGTGCGCACGCTCGTCACGGTCGCCGAGATCACCACGTCACGTCGTGGGCTCGCCGCGGAGGTTGCCCTGGACGACAGCGTCGGGCTCGACCAACCTTCGGTCATCAACTGCGATGGTCTACACACGGTCGCGCAGTCATCGCTGACCACGCACATCAGTTCCGTGAGTGACCTCACGATGCACCAGGTCTGTTCGGCCGTCAGCTACTCGCTCGGCTGCTGAGCACGACGCCCAGGAACCGCCCGATCCTGGCGTGAGCAGTCGAAGGACACAGCCGCGACCTGGGCCACGCAGCGGGGAGGGCGGGGCTGTACGCCCGCCTCGATGCCCAGATCGCTGAGCTCTGGCTGCGTATGGGGGGTCTGCCCAGCCCACTGGAGGCATCGACATCTGGCGCGGCATCAAACGGGATCCAACCTGATCAGGTCGTTGTCGAAACGACGACATTTGGCGGAGGGAGCGGGATTCGAACCCGCGGGACCTTGCGGCCCACTGGTTTTCAAGACCAGCGCATTCGTCCGCTCTGCCATCCCTCCGACGGCGAGGCTATCGGTCCGCGACTATGACGAAGTCTGCCGGATCTGGGCACGAAGGCGGGTGAGCCACTCGTCGGCGTCCCGCCAGGCGGCTTCGGCCTCGCGGCGGACGGCGGGGCCGTGCGCGCCGGCGGCAGGGTACGAGCCGAGGAACTTCACGTCTTCCGACTTGCTCTTCAGGTCGCGCAGGCAGTCGGCCACGAGCTCTTCGCCGATGTGGCCCTCGAGGTCGATGATGAAGCAGTAGTTGCCGAGCCCCTTCTTGGTGGGCCGAGACTCGAGCTTGGTGAGGTTGATCGAGCGGGCCGCGAACTCGCCGAGGATCGTGAGCAGGGTGCCGGGCTGGTCGGTGCGCTGGAAGATCACGACGCTCGTCTTGTCGTGCCCGGTGGCCGGTGGCATGGCCTCGCGGGCGAGGAGGACGAAGCGGGTCTGGTTCTCGGAGTGGTCCTCGACGTCGGTGGCCAGGATGTCGAGGCCGTAGATCTCGGCCGCGAGCGCCGTGCCGATCGCGGCCACGGTCGGGTCCCTGGCCTCGCCGACGGCGCGGGCGGCCTCGGCGGTGGAGTTGGAGGCGGCGGTCGACGCCTCGGGCAACGCCTCGTCGAGAAACGCCCGGCATTGGGCGGTCGCGTGCGGGAACGACACGACCGTCTTCACGTCGTCGAGCGTGGCGCCGGGCACGCCGAGCAGGTCGAGCTGGATCGAGATCTCCACCTCGCGTTGGATGAGCAGGTCGGTGTCGAAGGCCAGCGAGTCGAGCGTGACGTTCACCGTGCCCTCGATGGAGTTCTCGATGGGGACGAACCCGAGATCGAGCGACCCGTCCGCGGTGGCCGCGATGACCTCGGCGATGGTCTCGAACGGCACGAGCCGGGCGCCCTGCAGGTCGGCCTGGGTGAGCAGGGCCTGCTCGGTGAACGTGCCCTCCGGCCCCAGGAAGCCGATGCGTGGCGCGGATGGGGCGGGGTCGGCCATGAGCGGTCAGGATAGTGACGTGGACGAAGCCGCCCTGCGGGGTTTGCTCGACGACCTCCGGGACGGTCGGGTCGACGCCGACGATGTCGTCGCCCGCCTCCGGCGCCTCCCGTTCGCCGATCTCGGTTTCGCGAGGGTGGACCACCACCGGGTGCTGCGTCAGGGCATGGCCGAGACCGTCTACGGTCCGGGCAAGACCCCCGACCAGTGCGTGGCCATCGTCGCGGAGCTGTTGCGGGCCGAGGCCGACCTGCCGGTGCTGCTCACCAGGGCCGACGAGGCCCAGGTCGACGCCGTGCTGGCCGCGCACCCCAACGCCCGGCTCTCGGGCGGCCGGCCCGCCACCGTCGTCTGGCGCCCTGCCCCACAGCGGGACGAGCGGGTGCTCGTGGTCACCGCCGGCACGGCCGACCTGCCGGTGGCCGACGAGTGCCTCGCCGTGCTCACCGCCCACGGGTTCCGACCGCAACGCCTCGCCGACGTCGGCGTGGCCGGCATCCACCGCCTGCTCGCGGCGGCCGACGATCTGGCCGCCGCCGATGCCGTCGTGGCCGTCGCCGGGATGGAGGGCGCGCTCGCCAGCGTCGTCGGCGGCCTCACCGCCGCGCCCGTCGTGGCGGTGCCCACCAGCACCGGCTACGGCGCCGGGCTCGAAGGGGTCACGGCGCTGCTCGGCATGCTCGCGTCGTGCGCGTCGGGCCTGACGGTGGTGGGCATCGACAACGGCTTCGGCGCCGCCTGTGCGGTCGTGCGCATGCTCCCGGCCCCCTCCGCCGCCAAGGCCCCCACCGCCGCCAACTCGGCGCAATGACTCCATCGGAGAGTGAGTGGTTGCGCCGAGAACGAGCCGTGAGGGGGCGGGCGTGACCCGCCTGGCGTGGTTCCACTGCTTCTCGGGCATCGCGGGCGACATGGCGCTGGGCGCCCTGGTCGACGCCGGCGCCGACCTCGACGAGGTGCGGGCCATGTGCGCACGCGTGCCGGTGTCGGGCTGGAGCCTCGAGGCCGAGCCCGTGATGCGCAACGGCATCGCCGCGACCCACATCAACGTGCTGGCCGAGGCCACCACCGTCGTGCGCACCGCGGGGCACATCACCGGCCTCCTCGAAGAGGCGCGCCT
Source organism: Acidimicrobiales bacterium (assembly GCA_041918615.1). Taxonomy (GTDB): domain Bacteria; phylum Actinomycetota; class Acidimicrobiia; order Acidimicrobiales; family DATDAH01; genus JAEUJM01. The sequence goes on along the minus strand of JAYRVH010000048.1, from coordinate 33,685 downwards.
GCCCGAGCGTGTGCGCGAGCGTGCCCTGGCCACTTTCGGCGCCCTGGCCCGTGCCGAGGGGCGGTTGCACAACCGGCCACCCGAGCAGGTGCACTTCCACGAGGTCGGGGCGCTCGACGCCATCATCGACGTCGTGGGCTCGTGCGCGGCGCTCGAGCTGCTCGACGTCGACCAGGTGCACGCCAGCCCGGTCGCCCACGGAGTGGGCATGATCCGCAGCGCGCACGGTGCGCTCCCGAACCCGCCGCCGGCGGTGATCGAACTGCTCCGCGACGCGCCCGTCTACGGCCTCGACATCCCGATCGAGCTCACCACGCCCACCGGGGCCGCGCTCCTGTCGGCCCTCGCCGTGGGGTGGGGCCCGCTCCCGCCCATGACGGTCGAGGCCAGCGGGTTCGGGGCGGGCACCGCCGAGCTCGACGATCGCCCCAACCTCACCCAGGTGGTGCTGGGGACCCAGGCGGCCGACCTCGCGCCAGGCCAGCCGGTGCAGCTGCTCGAGGTCAACGTCGACGACGCCACCGGCGAGACGCTCGCGCACACCGTCAGCGCCCTCATGAACGCGGGGGCGCACGACGCCTGGGTGACCCCGATCGTGATGAAGAAGGGTCGCCCGGCCCACACGGTGAGCGTGCTCGCCGACGTGGCGGTGGCTGCGCAGGTGGCGGCCACCCTCACCCGCGAGACGGGCTCGCTCGGTGTGCGGGGCCAGACGCTCGGGCGATGGCCGTCGCCACGGGCCGAGCACGAGGTCGAGGTGAACGGGCTGCCCGTGCGGGTGAAGGTGAGCGTGGGCCGGGTGAAGGTCGAGCACGACGACGCGCGCCGGGCGGCCCGGCACCTGGGCATCCCGGTGCGCGAGGTCGTGTCGATCGCCGAGGCGGAATGGCGCCGTCGTCCGGGGCTCGAGCTCGCCAGCGATGTGTCCGACCCATCCAACGCCTCCGACCCCTCGGGCGGCGACCCCGACGGCGAGGCCGGCTGAGCCTGCCCGACCCGGGCTCAGCCCGAAGGGCGGGACGCCAGGGCGCGCCAGAGCGAGCGGTAGGTCGGGTACGTGATCTCGGGCGTCACCCAGCCGGCGTCGACCAGCTCGCGGTGCAGCGCGGGCAGGTGCTGGAAGGGCACGCCCATGTCGACGTGGTGGGCCAGGTGCCAGCCCGTGTTGAACGGCACCATCCAGAAGCGGGCGAGCAGGTGCTGGTGGACGTGGTGGGTGGTCTGGCGGCGGTCGGGTGAACGGGTCATGCCGCCGTGCTCGGCGATGGCCCGGAGGCGGTTGATCACCCGCCACACCGTCATCCACGGCGCGAGCCACAGCACGGCGTAGAGCTCGGGGCGCCCGGCGAGGGTGAACCCCGCGAGCAGCACGGCCTGGGCGGCGATGATGCGCAGGGCGACCGGCCGCGCCGTGGGGCTGCGCAGGGCGAGCAGCAGGCCCTTCAGGTTCTTCCAGCCCGAGTTGCCCACGGCGTCACGGGTGAGCTTGCGGCGCAGTGACGCCCTGGTGACGGGGTAGCGGGCGTAGAGGGCGACGTCGGGCTCGTCGGGCCCGAGCTCATCGCGGTGGTGGGCGAAGTGCGAGCGACGGTAGGCGTCGAAGGGCACGAAGGCCGGGTAGGCGAGCCCCCAGCGGCCCACCACGTCGTTGAGGCGACGGTTCGAGAACAACAGTCGGTGCGCGGCCTCGTGGGCGAGGATCGCGTAGAGCGCGAAGGCGCGCCCCATCAGCAGGAACGCGGCCACCCAGGCCAACGGGTGGTGCAGTACGACGGCGAGGGCGATCACGCCGAACGACTGCACCCACACCGACAGCACGTTGCCGGCGTTGCGCAGGTTGGGGATGCGGCGCAGCTCGGCCCGGAGCGCGGGCACGGGCTTGCCGCCGGCGAGCAGGCGGTCGGTGGGCAGGACGTCGGGCAGGGCCGATGCGGGCGGCGCCATGCCCCCGAGGCCGAGCCGGCGCTCGCGTTCGGGGTCGCGCTCCTTCGGGGGAGCGGTCTCGGCCACGGCCATGCCCCCATGGTACGGGCGTTTCACCGCCCGTACCCGTCGTCGAGACGCTGGCGCGGCCGACCGGGGCGAACCCGTGCACAGGTACGGTGACGCCGTGGACAACGATCGCCTGTACTTCCGCCAACTGCTCGCCGGTCGCGACTTCGCCACCGCCGACCCGGTCGCCCGCCAGATGGTGAATTTCGTCTACCTGGTGGGGGACCGCGAGACGGGCGAGGCCGTGGTGATCGACCCGGCCTACGACATCGACGGCCTGCTCGCGATCCTCGCCGACGACGAGATGGCGCTCGTCGGCGCTCTGGCCACCCACTACCACCCCGATCACGTGGGCGGCGACATGATGGGCTACTCGATCGAGGGTGTCGGCGCGTTGCTCGAACGTCATCACGTCCCGATCCACGTGCAGGCCGACGAGGCCCCATGGGTGCAGCGGGTGACGGGTGCGGCCGCCACCGACCTCGTCGAGCACGTGAGCGGCGACGTCGTGCGGGTGGGCGAGATCCCCATCGAGCTCATCCACACCCCCGGCCACACACCGGGCGGTCAGTGCTTCCTCGTCGACAACCGCCTCGTGGCGGGCGACACGCTGTTCCTCGAGGGGTGCGGCCGCACCGACCTGCCCGGCGGCGACGCGGCGGCGCTCTACGAGAGCATCACCCAGAAGCTGGCCAAGGTGCCCGACGATGCCACCCTCTTCCCCGGCCACCTCTATTCCGCCGATCCCTCGGCCTCGATGGCCGACACCCGCGCCCACAACTTCGTGTTCCGGCCGCGCAGCGCCGGCGAGTTCCTGGCGATGCTGGGCGGTTAGGCGCCGCCGGCCGGCCGCGGGTCGCCCAGCGTCTCGAGCAGGGTCTCGCGGGTCCAGGCGCCGGCCGCGCCGGGGCGGGCGACCAGGTACTCGGCGATGTCGGCGTCGGGCAGGCCGTGGCTCTCACGGAGGCCCTCGGCCAGCATTCGCAGGTACCCGATCACCGGTACCGCCGCCGGGTTCGCGAGCATGGGCCGGGGATGGGTGAACGTCACCATCGGGGCGCCGTCGCGCTCGCCCACCAGCACCAGCGTGTCGTAGCGGCCGGGCCCCGCGTCGGCTCGTCCCGTCCGGACGAGGGTGCGCCAGTCCACCGCGGCGTGGGCCCGCTTGCTCTCCTGGGCCACGAGGTCCTCGAACTGCGAGCCGGTGATCAGGTAGGTGCGGGCGTAGGTGGTGCGGGGCGCCGAGGCCCGGTGGGCGTGGTCGAGGAATGCGACCCCGCCACCCCACACGCGCGACTCACCCGAGAAGTAGAGGTCGTAGGACAGGTGGCGCGGCTCGTCGGCCAGCGGCGGCGACGGGTCGCGGCAGCCCCGGTCGGCCCGTCGGCCCCCCGGCATCCGGCCTCCTTCGAGGTACGAGAGGAACCGGGCCCGGTGCAGGTTCGACCCGTAGCTCACGTACCAGACCTGGTCGGGAGGGTCCTCGGCCACGAGGTCGAGCCTACGGTTGGCCCATGCCCGAGACGACCGGCCCACCCCACGCGCCGCGGACCCCCCTCGCCCACCTGCCGACGCCCATCCTGGCGATGGACCGCCTGGCCCGCGAGTTGGGACTGCCGGCGGGATCGCTGTGGATCAAGCACGACGACCTCACCGGCATGGCCGGGGGCGGGAACAAGGTGCGCAAGCTCGAGTACCTGTGCGCGGCCGCGGTCGGGGCGGGGGCGGACACCCTGGTCACCGGTGGGGGCCGCCAGAGCAACCACGTCCGGCTCACCGCCGCGGCGGCCAACCGCATCGGACTGGCTGCCACGGTGGTGATGGCCAGCGACCGCCCCGACCGGGCGACGGGCAACGTGGTGCTCGACGAGGTCCTCGCCCCCGACTTCGAGTGGGCCGGCGACCTCGACTACTACGGCCTCGAGGCCGCCATCACCGCGGCGGCCGCCCGGCTGGTCGAGGCCGGGCGTCGCCCCTACACGATCCCCGTCGGCGGCGCCTCGCCCGTCGGGGCCCTGGGCTATGTCCGGGCGTCCGACGAGATCGCCGCCCAGGTGCCGGGGTCGCCGCTCGTCGTGGTCGCCGCCGGATCGGGCGGCACCCACGCGGGCCTGGTCGCCGGGTTCGGCGACCACGACCGGGTCATCGGGGTCGACGTCGGCACACGGCCGGACCTCGACGAGGCGGTGCCCGCCATGGCGGCGGCGACGGCCGCCCTCGCCGGTCGCCCGGTGCCGGTCGGGACCGTCCACGTCGACCACGACCACTTCGGTGCCGGGTACGGTGCCCCGACCCAGGCCGGCCGCGAGGCGCTCGACCTGGCCGCCCGGTGCGAGGGGGTGCTCCTCGACCCGGTCTACACGGGCAAGGGCATGGCCGGTCTGGTGGCGGCGGTGCGGTCCGGGCGCATCGACGGCTCGACGCCCACGGTCTTCCTCCACACCGGCGGCCTCCCTGCGCTCTTCTCACCCCGCTACGCCGAGTGGGTGCGGGCGTACTGACCCCGGCGGGGGCGCCGTCGGAGACGCCGCCGCTCAAGATCGACGCTGTGCTGCCGACCAATGAGGGGAGAACAGCCAGCGTCGAGGAGACCAGCGGATGTCCGACACTTCTGTGGCAGTCCCGATCGCCGACGAGCGCACGCGTCGGATCTTCGGTGACCTCGTGTTCAGCTCGGCCAAGCGAGGATTCGACACCGCGGAGGTGACGGCCTTCCTGGTCAACGCCAGCGGGGCCGTGGAGCGGATGCTGCACAAGCTCCGAGAGGCCGAGGGCCGAGCCGCGACCGCCGAGGGCCGGGCCGCGACCGCCGAGGCGCGGGAGGCCGAGGTCCGACAGCAGCTCTCGGTTGCCCCACCGTCGCCCGCCCCGGTCGAGGACAACTCGGGGCTGCTCGAGCGGACGCTTGCCCTGGCCGAGAAGACGGCCATCGCCGCGGTGTCCGACGCCCGAGCCCGCTCGCAGGCGATCCTCACGCAGGCCCAGGAACAGGCGCGCGAGTACTTCGCCAAGGAGCGCCAGGCCATCGCAGACGAATGGGACCGTGTACGAGCAGAGTCGTCCCAGCTCGAGGCACTGCGACTCGCCGTCGCCGCCGAGACCATGGCCCTCGACGGGGTCCGCTCCCACCTGCGCACCCGGATCGCCGGGGCAGCCGACGAACTGGCTCGGATCGCCCAGAACCCCGACCTGCTCAGCTATGCCATCGCCCAGCACCGGGTCGAGATCGATCCCACCGACCTGGCCCCCCCGGTCGCCGCCGTCGACCATGGCGCGAGCGATGGGGAGGCGCCGGCCGAGGTGATCGACGCGTCATCGGTGAGCTCACTCGAGAAGTCGTTCAAGGCCAAGTGGGCCAGCGAGCCCTACGACCACCAGAGCGACGAGGCCTTCGACCGCTTCTTCAGCGACGACGTCGAGCCCGAGCCCACCCAGCAGTGGATCCTGGCGGGCTGACGAGGTCCACGGCCACGCTTCAGCGGAGGCTCAGAGGAAGAGCGCTCCCACCCGGCTCGTCACCTCTGCCCAGGCCCCGCCGTCCGGCTCGAGCACGGTGAAGTGGTTCGCGAACGGCAGCTCGATCAGCTCGGCATCGTCGCCGGCGGCACTGGCCGCGGCGACGTAGTCGCGGCTCAGGCCGATCGGCAAGACGTCGTCACTCGTGCCGTGGAAGACCCGTTGACGCACGCCGATCGGCAGCCGTTGCCGGGGTGAGGCGACGGCGTACCGCTCGGGGACCTCGGCGGGTGAGCCGCCGAGGAGTTGCAGGCAGGCACCGTCGACCGTGCCCTCGTCGGCGCACCGGGCCAGGTCGGCGATCGGGGCCAGTGCCATCACCGCCCGTGGGGTGATCAGCGGACCGCCGCCAGGAGCGCCGGCCGGCAGACCGGGACGCGCCGCGCCCCACAGCGCGAGGTGGCCTCCGGCCGAGTGCCCGAGCAGGATGACCCGCTCGGGGTCGACGGGCACCTTCTCGGGTCGGGCGGCCACCGCGTCGATGGCGGCCGCGACATCGGTGAACGTGCCGGGCCAGCCGCCGCCACCATCACCCAGGCGGCGGTACTCGATGTTCCATACGGCGTAGCTGCGCGCGGCCAGGTCACGAGCCACGGGGTCCATGATCGTGCGGTCCACGCCGTTGAGCCAGGCACCACCGTGCACCATGACCACCACGGGCCACGGGGGGTCGGCGGTCGGCTTCCAGAGCTCGGCGAACTGCAGCGGATCGTTCCCGTAGCCGAACCGCTCCGGGCCGTCGTCGTCGAACAGGCCACAGGCCGCGGCGAGCCCGGAGACGCCGAGCGCCACCCCCCCGCCCAGCAGCCGGCGCCGCGTGAATCGACCGGTTGCGGTGGTGGTCGCCCCCGCTCCGCCATCGACCATGAGGGCGACGGTAGCCCTGGGCAGCGTGGGGCGGCGGTCACCCTTCACGTCCTCGCGGTACGCGAAGCCACCCAACGCGTTAGGATCACCCACCTACCGTGGCCTAGTCCGCCGAGCTGCGAGCACCACAGGGACGAGATGGGCGAGCAACATGCATCGTCGGCGAGAGGGCCGGCATCGGAGGGCCGGCGCGCGACCGACCGCGCCGCGGCGCGCCCGCAGGCCATCGTGGCGCTCGCCGTGGCCACCGTGCTCGCCCTGGGCTTCCTCGCCTTCGAGTCGATCTCGTCAGACGGTGGCCCGCCGCGGGTCGACACCGCCGACGCCTACCTCGCCGCATGGAGCCGGGGCGATCTCTCCGCCATGCAGGCCGTGGTCGCCGATCCCCCCGCGGACTACGCGGCGCTCCACCAGCAGATGAAGCTCGCCCTCGTCGTGGACGAGGCGCGTTTCGAGCCGGGCCGGGCCGAGATCGACGGCAATCGGGCGACCGTCGCGTTCACCGCCCGCCAGACCCTCAGCGGCCTGGGCGAATGGCGCTACGACAACACCCTCGACCTGATCAAGCGGGACGGCGACTGGTTGGTCGACTGGTCGCCCGCCACGTTGTACCCCGGCATGGTCGAGGGCGAGCGGTTCGCCCGCACGCGGACGGCGGCGACCAGAGGGGCGATCGTCGACCGGGACGGCGTGCCCCTGGCCGAGGGCACCGCCCCGCTCGTCGTGGGGACCACGGGACCGGCCACACCCGAGCAGGCGGCCGACGCCGGCCCGCTCGTCGAGGCCGGCGACACGATCGGCCAGCAGGGGCTCGAGGCCCGTTACAACGACGTCCTGTCGGGCCAGCCGTCGGGCCAGGTCCAACTGGTGGGCGCCACGGGCCCCGCCGAGGTGGTCCACGTCTTCGAGGGGGTACCGGGCGAGCCCCTCACCACCACGTTCGACGCCCAGATCCAGCTCGCGGCCGAGAACGCCATCTCGGTGGCCTCGGGACCCGCCGCCTTCGTGGCCATCGAGCCCTCCACCGGCGAGATACTGGCCCTGGGCAACAGCGCCGGCGACGGCCTCAACCGGCCGATCAGCGGCGCCTACCCGCCCGGGTCGACGTTCAAGATCGTCACCACCAACGCGTTGTTGCGCGCGGGAGTCGACCCCGACGTGGCGGTGTCGTGCCCGGCGACGGCCAACGGGTTCGGGAACTACGCGGGTGAGGCCTTCGGCACCATCCCGTTCCGAGAGGCCTTCTACCGGTCCTGCAACACGGCCTTCATCATCCAGTCGGGCCTGCTCCCAGACGGCGCCCTCGGTGATTCGGCCGCCCAATTCGGCTTCAACGTGCCCTACGACATCGGTGTCGACGCAGTGGGCGGCAGCTTCCCCGAGACCGAGGGACAGGCGGACGCATTGGCCGCGTCCATCGGGCAGGGACGGGTGACGGCCAGCCCGCTGCACATGGCGACGGTGGCCGCGGCCGTCAAGGACGGGTCGTGGCGCGCACCGACCCTGATCCGGGGCGAGAACGCCCCCGACCGGCCCGACCCGATCCCGATCGACGGTGCGATCGATGCCACCATCACCGAACTGATGCACGAGGTCGTGAACCAGCCCACCGGCACCGGGACGAGGGCGGCGGTGCCCGGTCGTGACATCGCGGGCAAGACCGGCACGGCCGAGTTCGGGGCCGAGGACCCCCCACAGACGCACGGATGGTTCGTGGGCTTCGACGAGAACATCGCGTTCGCGGTCCTGGTCGAGGGCGGCGGCAGTGGCGGGTCGGCGGCCGCACCGCTCGCCGCCCGCTTCGTGTCCGCCCTGCCGGCCCCGGCCCCACCACCCACGACGACCACGACCGCGGGGGACGCGGGCTGAACATCGAGGGCGGGGCGGCACGCATCGCACCTGTGCCGGGGTGATCCCCGCGAGCGGCGCCCGGAACGGCGACAATCATGGCGTGGCTCCTCAACCCGTCGAACGCCGCTGATGACCGCGAAGCGCTGCATCGCCTGGTGCCACCTGGGCGACGCCGTCCGCGTCGGCGCGGACGGCTCGCCCCAGCAGGGACTCCGCGTCGCACCGCAGGTCTCGTGCGGCGAGGGCTGCCAGCCGGCCTTCACGGTGGCGTGGCTCTGCACCGGCGCGGAGAACGTCGACTGGATGTCGGGCTTCGCCGGGAACACCTACCAGCCGTTGACGATCGTCGACCCGAGCCGTCCCGCGAGCGTGCAGGTCACGGGCACCGTCACGGTGTCGTGCTCGCCCGACGGTTCGGCCGCCCAGTGCTCCACCACCTGGCGCGTGACCTGGGGCGCCGACGTCGTGCTCGTCTCGGTCGTCGAGCTCGACACCACCTGCCCCGGAACCTGAGCCGCATCACTCCCCGGCGAGGCTCTGGTACAAGAGGGGGGATGGACGAGACCCCCGACGACCTGGCCAGGGTGCAGGCGGTGCTCGACGAGAGCTACGCCTCCGCCGGCCCCCACCTGCTGCGTGTCCACACGCCCGACCGGCGTCTGGGCGCGGCCGAGGTGGCCGAGCGCCTCCAGGGCATGTGCCTGCTCAGCCTGGCCACCGTCACCGCGGACGGGCGGCCGGTGGTCGGCCCGGTGGACGGCTTCTTCTACCACGGGCGCTTCTGGTTCGGCTCGTCGCCGGACTCGGTCCGGTTCGCCCACCTGCGGGCCCGGCCGGCGGTGAGCGCGGGGTACCTGCCGGGTGAGCACCTGTCGGTCACCGTTCACGGTGTGGCCGAGGAGGTGCCGGCGGACGATCCCGAGGTGCCCGGCTTCCGCGACTGCGTGCTCGGGCACTACGGCGAGGACTGGTGGGACAATTGGGAGTGGGGGGTCACCGCGTCCTACGCACGCATCACGCCCCACCGCATGTTCACCTTCCACATGGACGAACCGGCGGCCGACCCCGGCCACCAGGACGGCTGAGCCGCCTTCGGTCGGTCGCGTTCAGTCGCCGGGGCGGTCGCGCAGGCCGTCGTTCGACATGCGGTACAGGTCGTAGACCTCTTTGCAGGCCTGGCACAGCGGCAGGCTCCGGGGATCTCGTGAGGGCACCCAGACGAACCCGCACAGCGCCTCGACGGGCGTGCCGGTGACCCTGGCCTCGAGCACCTTGGCCTGGGCGTCCTCGCCGGGCGCCACCTTCACGATGTGGGCCACCGACGGCGGGCCCTCCTCGAGCTCGGGGTCCGATGGCCGGACGGTGATGACGGGGGACGTCTGGGTGACCGACATGGCCTGCCATGATCGCACCGCTCCGCCGTCACCGCACCCCCCGGGTGGTGCCCGGTCGCGTCTGGGCCAGACTCGTGGGTGACCATGAGTGACTCGGCGCTTCCTCCACCACCGCCCGCACCCCCACCGCCCGCACCACCCCCGCCTCCGCCGTTCCCGCCGTCGGACTGGTTCGGGGAGGACGGCGACGCGCTCGAACCGCCGCTCCGTCGCGAGTGGAGCGCGGGCATGGTCGTCCTGGCGGTGCTGGTCGTGGTCGCCATGCTCGGGAGCGCCGTGGCCGCGCTGGTCATCGTGGTCACCGCGGCGCGCTCGGGCGACCCCACCGCCGGCCCGTCCGGCCGTCAGCCATCCGTGCTGCCGGGGCCCTACGCGACCGACGAGCCACCCGTGGCGAACCAGGATCACTGGCACTCGGCCTACGGGGTCGCCATCTGCGGCGACCGCTTCGAGCCGCCCTTCACGAGCGAGGACGATCCGGCGGGAATCCACTCGCACAGCGACGGGGTGATCCACATCCACCCCTTCTTCCCCGAAGCGGCCGGGGCCAACGCCACCCTCGGCGTGTTCCTCGGCGCCATGGGGGCGTCGCTCACCGACGACCGCCTCACCCTCGATGACGGTCGGACCTTCAGCGAAGGCGACGACACCTGCGACGGCGAGCCGGCGGTCCTCCAGGTGGCACGTTGGCCCGACGCCACCCTCGCGGGAAGCACCGACCCCGAGGTCTTCACCGAGGACCTGTCGGGCCTGCGGTTCGAGAACGACCTGGAGGCCTACACCATCGCCTTCGCCCCCGAGGGTGCCGACCTCCCGCCGCCGTCCAGCATCCCCCAGTTGTCCCTGCTCTCGGACGTACCGCCCCCGGCGGTGCCGGCCTGATGCCAGAGCCGCCCGAGACGGCTGTCGTGCGCAGCCCGCTGCAGGGCACGGTCGTGAGCCTGCCCGTGCCGGTGGGCGGAACCGTGGGCCGTTCCACCGTGGTGGCGGTCGTCGAGTCGATGAAGATGGAGCACCCGGTCGCGGCGGGCGTGGCGGGCGTGGTCGAGTGGATCGACGCAGCGGTGGGCGACCTCGTCCAGACCGACGACCCGTTGATCATGCTGCGGGCGGGGGCGTCGGCGGACGAACGGGAGCCCGGTGGACAGGCGGGCCCCGGGGAGGGGCACGGCGACGGGCATGGCGACACCGTCCGAGAGGACCTGGCCGAGGTGCTCGATCGCCAGGGTCGAACCCGCGACGCGGCACGCCCCGAGGCGGTCGAGCGCCGGCACGGCACGGGGCACCGCACCGCCCGTGAGAACCTGGCCGACCTGTGCGACCCCGGCTCGTTCGAGGAGTACGGCTCGCTGGTGATCGCCGCCCAGCGCAGCCGCCGGTCGCTCGATGAGCTCATCGCCCGCACGCCTGCCGACGGGCTGATCGGCGGTACGGCAAGGGTGAACGGCGACCACTTCGACGACGAGCGGTCGCGGTGCGCGGTGGTGTCCTACGACTACATGGTCCTCGCCGGCACGCAGGGCCAGCAGAACCACGCCAAGAAGGACCGGCTCTTCGACCTGGTCGAGCGCCTCCGCCTGCCGGTCGTGCTGTTCGCCGAGGGTGGTGGCGGGCGGCCCGGCGACACCGACTCGCCCGTGGTGGCGGGCCTCGACTGCCTGGCCTTCGCCCTGTTCGCCGGCCTGAGCGGGCTCGTGCCCACCATCGGCATCGTCAGTGGCCGGTGCTTCGCGGGCAACGCCGCGCTGCTCGGCTGCTGCGACGTGATCATCGCCACCGTCGACGCGAACATCGGCATGGGTGGGCCCGCCATGATCGAGGGCGGGGGGCTGGGCACGTTCCCGCCCGAGGCCGTCGGGCCGACGTCGGTGCAGGCGCCCAACGGTGTGATCGACGCCGTCGTGGCCGACGAGGCCGAGGCCGTCGGTGTGGCCAAGCAGTACCTGTCCTACTTCCAGGGTCCGTTGGGCGACGGGAAGTGTGCCGACCAACGTCGCCTGCGCGAGCTGATCCCCGAGAACCGGCGCCGGGTCTACGACGTCCGCGAGGTGCTGGTCACGCTGGCCGACACCGACTCGGTGCTCGAGCTCCGCCCCCGGTTCGGCGAGGGCATGGTCACGGCGCTGGTGCGCGTCGAGGGCCGCCCGCTGGGCGTCATCGCCAACAACCCTGCCCACCTCGGCGGGGCCATCGACCGCGACGGGGCCGACAAGGCCGCCCGGTTCATGCAGTTGTGCGATGCCCACGACCTGCCGCTGCTGTTCCTCTGCGACACGCCCGGTTTCATGGTGGGCCCCGAGGCCGAGGAGCAGGCCCAGGTGCGTCACTTCAGCCGTATGTTCGTCACGGGGGCGAGCCTCACCGTGCCGTTCTTCACGATCGTGCTGCGCAAGGGCTACGGCCTCGGCGCGCAGGCGATGGCCGGCGGAAGCTTTCGCCGGCCGCTGTTCACGGTGGCCTGGCCCAGCGGCGAGTTCGGCGGCATGGGCCTCGAGGGGGCGGTGCAACTGGGCTTTCGCCGTGAGCTCGAGGCGATCGCCGACCCCGACGAGCGCCGCGCCGAGTTCGACCGCCTCGTGGCCCGCGCCTACGAGCACGGCAAGGCCCTGAACATGGCCAGCCACTTCGAGATCGACGACGTGATCGACCCCGCCGACTCGCGCCGGCGCATTGTGAACACCCTGCGAGCGGTGCCGCCGGCGCCGCCGCGGTCGACGCGGAAGCACCCCGTCGACCCCTGGTAGTGGTTGTTTCAGGATATTCCAGTCATTGTCGGTGTCGTGGCACGATGAATCATGCGCGCCATTCGTATGATGATCGTATGCAGAAAGCGAGGATCACCGTGAGTGTCCAACCCGAGGTGCTCGAGGCAGCCGCGGAACAGGTCGCGACGGGCGCGGCGTCGTCGGTCAGCGCGTGGGTCGATCAGGCCATGCACGAAAAGGCGACCAGGGACGACCTTCCCGCGCTCCTGGCCGAGATGCGCGCCGAGATGGGACCGGCCACCGAAGAAGAGCAAGCATGGGCTCGCAACGTCCTGGGTCTCTAGTGCTCGACAGCGGCGCGCTGATCGGGTTCGAGCGGTCCGACCGCCGCGTGGTCACCCTGATCGAGTTGTGCCTCGAGCATGGCCGTTCCCTGCACATACCAGCCGGCGTGGTGGCCCAGGTGTGGCGTGACGGCAGCCGCCAGGTGCGCCTCGCCCGGTTGGTGAGGTCGCGCCGTGTGACGATCGACGCGCTCGACCTGTCCGAGGCCCAGGGGGTCGGCGCGGTGTGCGGTCTGAGCCAGACCTCCGACATCGTCGACGCGTCGGTCGTGCTCGTCGCCCGCCGGCATCGGGCACCGGTGGTCACCAGCGACCCCGAAGACCTCTTGCGGATCGACCCCGCCGTCGTGGCCCACCGCTGCTGAGCGGGCCGGCTGACCCGTCAGCCGGCGGGTTCGCGCTCGGCGGGTGTGCCGCACGACGGCTGTGTTCCGGCGCCCGTCGTCCCCCGGTCGTCGCACCGGACCGGCGCCCGCTTCTCGAGGCGCCGTGCTCAGCACGAGGCCTCGACGGCCTCGAGCAGGCGGTCGATGTCGGACGCTTCGTTGTAGCGGACGATGCTGGCCCGCACCGCACCACCCCGGTCGGCGAGGCCGAGGGCGTCGATCAGCTCGATGGCGTAGCAGTGGCCGTGCCAGACGGCGACGTCTCGGCGGGCCAGATCGGCGGCAACCTCGGCCGGGGCGCGGTCGCCCACGTTGAAGATCGTGGTCGGTGCCCGCTCCGCACCCGCCGTCGGCGCGTGGACGGTCACGCCGGGCACCTCGGCCAGCCCGTGCTCGAGGCGGTCGAGCAGGGACTCCTCGTGGGCGGCGGTCGCGGCTGACGAGGTCTCGGCCATGAACGCGGCGGCCCCGGTCACCCCGGCCAGCGACTCGAAGGCAGGGGTACCGGTCTCGAAGCGGGGCGGTCCCTGGTAGTCGGCGGGGCGTACCCGGTAGGGCTCGACGGTGTCGAGCAGCTCGTGCGACAGCACCAGGGCACCGACGTGGGGCCCGAACCACTTGTAGGCAGAGGACATCAGCGAGTCGACCCCGAGGGCGGTGTGGATCGTCGGCAGGTGCGGCACCCGGGCCACGGCGTCGAGGTGGACGCGCGCGCCGGCTCCGTGGGCGAGCGAGACGGCGGCGGCGATCGGTGGCACCGCGCCGGTGAGGTTGGACGCCCCGGACAGGGCGACCCAGCGGACCGGCCCGCCACCGCCGGCGTCGAGCAGCCGGGCCAGGTCATCGAGCTCCAGGTTCCCCGACGGTGCCAGCGGCCAGAGCACCACCTCGGCGCCACGGTCCGCGGCCATCAGCATCCAGGGCGAGATGTTGGCGTCGTGGTCGAGCTGGGTGCACACGATGCGGTCGCCGGGCCCGATCGTGCGACCGAGCGCCCGGGTGTAGGCCATCATCAGCGTGGTCGAGTTGGGGCCGAACACCACCTGGTCCGCCGAGGCGCCGAGCAACCTGCCGACCGCGCCTCGGGCCCCGGCGACCACCTCGGCACAGGCGTCGCTCGCACGGAACGCGCCCCCCAGGTTGCTGGCCGCCGGCGAGCGCATGAAGTCGGCCATGGCGTCGATGGCGGTGTCGGCCATCAGGGTGCCGGCCGCCCCGTCGAGGCGGGCCCAGCCGTCGGACAGTCCCGGGAAGCGGTGGCGGATGCTCATGGTCAGATCATGGCGCGTGGCACCGTCGGACGGGCCGCCGCTGGCCACCCGCTGAGCCGTCGGCGCCCCGGGGTCATAGGGTCGCGCGGTGCGCTCTGGCCGCCGGATCACCGCTGTGCTCGTCGCGCTCACCCTGCTGGGGCTGGTCGGCACCGCCTGCGGCACGGCCACCGACCCGACCGCTCGCCTGCCGGAACGCGTGACGATGGCCTTCACCGGCGACCTGCTGCCGCACGGCCCGGTGGTGGCCCAGGCGCAGGCGTACGGTGCGGCATCGGGGGTCGCCTACGACTTCCGGCCGATGTTCGACCGGGTCCGGCCCCTTCTGTCGAAGGTCGACGTGGCCGTGTGCCACCTCGAGGTGCCCGTGTCGGCCGACAACTCCCTGATCGCGGGCTACCCGGCCTTCAGCGGACCGCGGGAGATGGGCCAGGCGATCGAGTCGGCGGGCTACGAGGGCTGCTCGACCGCCTCGAACCACAGCCTCGACCAGGCGGCCGCCGGCGTCGTGTCCACCCTCGATGTGCTGGACGCCAACCACGTCGGCCATTCGGGCACGGCCCGGACCGCCGACGAGCAGGCGGCCCCGGTGTTGTACGAGACGGCCGACGGGGTCGTCGTGGGCCAGGTGTCGGCCGCGTTCGGGTTCAACGGCTACGTGCCCGACACGCCATGGCGGGTGCGCACCCTCAACCCCGGCGGCCTCATCGCCGCGGCCCGCGCGGCCCGGCAGGCCGGCGCCGACCTGGTGGTGGCCAGCCTCCACTGGGGCATCGAGTACCAGCACGATCCGACTCCCGACCAGCTCGCGCTGGCCGAGCAGTTGACCGCCAGCGGCGCGTTCGACCTGATCGTCGGCCATCACGCCCACGTGGTGCAGCCGATCCGCCGGCTCAACGGGGTGCCGGTGATCTTCGGCCTCGGGAACCTGCTGTCGAACATGTCCGACACCGACGCCCGCGACGGGGTCATCGTCCGTGTCCGGGCGGTCCGCGACGCCGGCGCCCGGCACTGGCGGTTCGACATCGCCGTCAACCCGACGTGGGTCGATCTCTCCTCGTTCACCATCCTGCCGGTCGCCGCCACCGTGGCCGGGCCCGACGGAGCGGCCTTCGAGGCAGAGCTGCGGGCGTCGTGGGACCGGACCATCGGCGTGATGACCGCCGACGGCGTGGCCCACCCGGCAGGCGCGCTCCCCGGCTGAGGCGGGGTTGCCCGATCGGAGCACCGCTCCGGTCCGTGTCCCTCGGTCGGCTCGCCCGAGCGGGTGGTCGTGCCAAGGTGTGACGGTGGCGACCGACGAGCGGCCGGCGGGGCGGCCGGAGCGACAGGAACGACCCGAGCGGCTGAGCCGCAACGTCTACGTGGTCTCGGCGGTCTCGTTCCTCCAGGACACCGCGTCGGAGATCCTCTACCCGGTCCTCCCGTTCTTCGTCACCGGGGTGCTGGGCGCGCCGCCGGCCGTGCTCGGGCTGATCGAGGGCCTCGCCGACGGCACGGCGTCGGCCATGAAGGTGCTGTCGGGCCGGCTCGCCGACCTGCGCCATCGACGGCCCCTGGTGGGAGCGGGCTACGGCCTCTCGGCCTTCGGGAAGTTCCTGCTCGCCCTCGCGTTCGCCTGGCCGATGGTGCTGGTGGCCCGGGTCACCGACCGTGTCGGCAAGGGGCTCCGCGGCCCGCCCCGCGACGCCATCATCGCCGACGAGACCACCCCGGCGAACCGGGGCCGGGCCTTCGGGTTCCACCGGGCGGCCGACACCGCCGGAGCGGTCGTCGGCCCGTTGTTGGGCCTCGCCATGTACGAGCTCGTGGGCCAGCGGTTCCGGCCCCTCTTCTGGCTGGCCATCGTCCCTGCCGTGCTGAGCGCGCTGCTGGTGCTGCTGATCCACGAGCGCCCGCACCCGCACCGCCACGAAACCCGGCCCTGGGCGCCCCGTCAGCTGCCCCGGCGCTACTGGCGGGTGATGGGGTTCATCGGCCTCTTCGCCCTCGTGAACTTCCCCGACACGCTGCTGCTGCTCCGAGCGAAGGACCTCGGCGTGGGCTTCGCCGGCGTCACCTTCCTCTACGTCCTCTACAACCTCGCCTATGCCGCGCTCAGCTACCCGGCGGGCCGGTTCTCGGATCGCCTCGGTCGGCGGCTGGTCTTCGGGCTGGGCATGGTGGTGTTCTCGGTCGTGTACCTCGGGTTCGGCCTCACCGACGGGCCGGGGTGGCTGTGGGTGCTCCTCCCGCTCTACGGGGCCTACACCGCCCTGACCGACGGGGTGAGCCGTGCGTGGGTGGCCGACCTCGTGCCCGCGACCGACCGGGCGACGGCGCTCGGCATCCATGCCGCCATCAGTGGCGTCGGGCTCCTCGTCGCCGGGGTGTGGGCGGGGCTCGCATGGAACGGCACCGGCCACGTGCCGTTCGTCGTGTCCGGCGTGGCCGTCGCGATCCTCTCGGCCGTCCTGCTCGCCGCCGGCCGGTTCTTCGACGGGCCGCCCACCCGACCGGCACCACCGTCGCCGGCCCGCGGGGCGGCCTGATCGTCGTCCCGCACCGCACCACGGAGCCTGTTGCGCCCCCGTAGGGTCAGATGGTGCGTTGCGGTCGGGCTCTCGGGTTGGCGCTGGTGGTCGTCGCCCTGTCGACCACCGCATGCGGCGAGGCCGACGCCCCGGGCCCCAGCACGGCTGACGCGGGTGCCGCGACGACGGCCTCGGCTCCGTCCGCGACCACCACACCCCCGGCCACGTCGACGACCACCGCCCCGCCACCCCCGGAGCGGGTCACCCTGGCCTTCACCGGCGACCTGCTGCCGCACGACGCGGTGGTGGCCCGGGCCCAGGCCTACGGCGCTCCATCGGGGGTCGCGTACGACTTCCGGCCCATGCTCGCCCAGGTGGGGCCCCTGCTGTCGAGGGTCGACCTGGCCCTGTGCCACCTCGAGGTGCCCCTGTCCGCCGACAACGCCCTGATCGCCGGCTATCCGTCCTTCAGCGGTCCCCGCGAGATGGGCCAGGCCATCGCGACCGCCGGCTACGACGGCTGCTCCACCGCCTCGAACCACAGCCTCGACCAACGGGCCGATGGCGTCGTGGCCACCCTCGACGTGCTCGACCAGGACCGGGTCGGCCACTCGGGGACGGCCCGTACCGCCGAGGAGGCGGTGGCGCCGGTGCTCTACGAGACCGACGGCGGGCCCGTCGTCGGTCACGTGTCGGCTGCGTACGGTTTCAACGGCGCCGTGCCCGATACGCCTTGGCGGGTGCGCGACCTCGATCCTGACCCGCTCATCGCCGCCGCCCGCGAGGCTCGCCAGGCCGGCGCCGACCTGGTCGTGGCCAGCCTCCACTGGGGCATCGAGCGCCAGCACGAGGTGACGCCCGAGCAGCTCGCCCTGGCCGACGTGCTCACCGCCAGCGGCGCCTTCGACCTGATCGTCGGCCACCATGCCCACGTCGTCCAGCCCATCCAGCGCGTCAACGGGGTGCCGGTCGTCTTCGGTCTGGGCAACTTCCTGTCGAACATGACCGACCCCGACACCCGTGACGGCGCCATCGTGCGCGTCCGGGCCGCCCGCGACGCGGAGGACTCGCCGTGGCGGTTCGACATCGCCGTCACCCCGACCTGGGTCGACCTGGCGTCGTTCACCGTCCTCCCGGTCGCCGCCACGCTCGCCGGGCCGAACGGAGCGGCGTTGGCGGGAGAGCTGCGGGCATCGTGGGACCGGACGATCGCGGTGATGACCGCCGACGGCGTCGCCCACCCGGCAGGCTCGCTCCCCGGCTGACCGGCTGACCGGGCCGACCGGGCCAACCGGGCCGACCGGCGGGGGTCGCGTTGTCAGGGAGATCCAAACACGCTTGGTGGGACAATCGGCTACTTTGTGCGGCAATCCAACAAAGGGGCGAACCTGTGATCAAGGAATTCAAGGAATTCATCAGCCGGGGCAACGTGATCGACCTGGCCGTGGCCGTCGTGATCGGCGCCGCGTTCGGGGCGGTGGTCACCTCGTTCGTCAACAACATCCTGATGCAGATCATCGCCGCCATCGGCGGTCAGCCCAGCTTCGACTCGCTCACCATCGACCTCGGCGACACCGCCATCTACTACGGCAAGTTCCTCACCGCGCTCGTGAGCTTCCTGATCATCGCCTTCGCCATCTTCCTCGTGGTCAAGGCGCTCGCCAAGGCCCAGGCGAGAGGGAAGGAAGCGGGCGACGAGGCCGGCGACGTGGCCCCCAAGTCCGACGAGACCGTGCTCCTCGAGGAGATCCGCGACCTCCTTTCGGCCCGCACCTGACCGGCCGGTGACCCGGCCGCGACGCAACCGCGACGAGGTCGGGTCACCGCCGACAGCCGCCACGCACGCTCGCTACGGTGCACCCGTGAGCGCCGCCACCGTGCTGGGCACCTGCCATCACGACTGCCCGGACTCGTGCGGATGGGTCGCGACCGTCGACGGGGGCCGGGTGGTGCAGCTGCGCGGCGACCCGAGCCATCCCTTCTCCCAAGGCGAGCTCTGCCCCAAGGTCAACCGCTTCGTCGACCGGGTGTACGCCGACGACAGGGTCCTGTACCCCCTGATCCGGACGGGGCCGAAGGGCGCGGGCGTCTTCCGTCGGGCCTCCTGGGACGAGGCCCTCGCACTCGTCGCCGAACGGGTGGGTCACGTCGTCGACCGGCTCGGCGGTGAGGCCGTCCTGCCCTGGTGGGACGCGGGAACCCAGGGGCTGATCCAGATGTCCTGCCTCGACCGACCGTTCTTCGCCGGCCTCGGTGCGTCGCGTTCGACGGGCTCGGTCTGCGGGCTCGCCGCAGGTGCCGGCTTCTCGGAGACCTACGGCTCGGGGCGGGGCGCCGACCCGAGCGACCTGCGTCACGCCCGGTTCGTGATCCTGTGGGCAACGAACACCCGCCTCACCAACCGCCACCTCTGGCCCGCCGTCGAGGCGGCCCGGGCGAACGGCGCGCAGATCGTGGTCATCGACCCGATCCGCACGATCACCGCCGACGCCGCCGACTGGTTCGTCCAACCCCGGCCCGGTACCGACACGGCGTTGGTCCTGGCCATGTTGCACGTGTTGGTGCGTGACGACCTGGTCGACCACGACTACGTCGAGCGCCACACCGACGGGTTCACCGAGCTGGCGGCCCACGTCGCGGACTGGACACCGGAACGTGCCGGCGCCGTGACCGGCCTCGACCCGACCGAGATCGAGCACCTGGCCCGCTGCTACGGCGAGGCCGAGCCGGCGTTCATCCGCACCCTCATCGGCGCCGAGCACCACGAGCACGGCGCCCGCTTCTTCCGGGCGCTCGGCTGCCTGCCGCTCGTGACCGGCTCGTGGCGGCACGTCGGCGGCGGCCTTGCCCGCTCGGTGGGGGCATGGGCGCAGACCGCAGTCGACGACTCGGTCTTCGACGCACCGTCGGCCACCCGCAGCTTCAACATGGCCCAACTCGGCCGCACCCTCACCGAGCCGCCTCCGGACGGCGGGCCGCCGGTCGCCGCGCTGTTCGCCTGGTGCGGCAACCCCGCGGTGTCGCTGCCCAACGCCGGAGCGGTGCGCCGGGGCCTGGCCCGCGACGACCTGTTCTGCGTGGTCAGCGAGCAGTTCCTCACCGACACCGCCCGATACGCCGACGTGGTCTTCCCGGCCACCACCCAGCTCGAGCAACTCGACGTGGTCGCGTCGTGGGGCCACCTGTACCTCGGGTGGAACGAGCCCGCCGTCGAGCCGCTCGGCGAGGCCGTCCCCAACACCGAGCTGTGGCGGCGCCTCGCCGGGGCCATGGGGGTCAACGACCCGCGCTTCGCACTCGATGACGAGGCGCTCGTCCGCGCCGCGCTCGTGGGTGTCGATGTCGACGAGCTCCGCCGGGTCGGCCACGTCCGGCTGCCGGTCGACGACCCGTTGCTGCCCTACGCCGAGGGTGGGTTCGCCACGCCGTCGGGCCGGGCCCGGCTGTGGGCCGGCCCGAGCGGCGATTCCCGGAACCGGGTGCCCGACCACCTCGACGCTGTCGAGAGCGCTACGGGCGATGCCGGGCTGTCCGCCCGCTTCCCGCTGGCGCTGCTCACCCCCAAGACCCAGACCCGGTTCCTGAACACCACCTACTCGAACCACCACGGTCACCTCGAGGCCGGCCGCTCCGGTGGGCCGTCTGCTTCCCGCTCTGGGGGGCCGCTCGGGCCCTGGGTCGAGCTCGATCCCGCCGACGCCTCGGCCAGGGGCATCGTCGACGGGGCGATCGTGCGCATACGCAACGACCGTGGCCGGCTCGACCTCCCGGCCCGCATCAGTGACCGGCTGCGGCCGGGCGTGGTCGCCGTGCCGTGGGGCTGGTGGGGTGAGGAGAACACGGTCAACGTGCTGACCAACGACCGCCAGACCGACTGGGGCGGCGGCGTCGCATACAGCGACACCCTGGTCGAGGTCGAGCCGGTCTGACCGTCACCGACCCCGGCGGCCTCTCCTCGCCTACGCCGAGGCGAGGAGCGTTTCGGTGCGGGCGGCGATCACGGATGCGAGCTCGTCCCCAGTGACCGTGGCGGCGACGTTTGTTCGTACCCGCTCGGTGACCTCGACGACGGCCTGGCGCGCCTGTCGCGGGTCGAGGCCCCAGGTGAGCGCCTCCGCGGCGAGGTCGTCCACGGTGATCTGCGGCTGCGCCCGCTTGCGATTGACGGACATGGCTGCCGTCGCGCGGAGGTTGGGCCACAGCACGGTCGGCACCGTGTCGTAGAGCGGGGCCAGCGAGACGAAGCCCTCGCCGTCGTGGAGCAGCGACACGTTCTTGCCGTGGGCGTCGGCGTTCCCGATCAGCACCGTGAAGGTGACCGCTCTCATGAGCTGTTCCATCTCGTGATCGCCGCGCCGGGCGTGCACCCGCAACAGCTGGGCGACCCGGGCGAGCGTGGGCCCCCCGGCGTCCTCGTACTTCGACCGGCCGCGCTGCGCCTGGGGGTCGATGCCGAGCGCCTGGCAGGCGTCCTCCTGATGGATCCGCTCGACGGTCCCGTCGGCGGTGGTCCGGTCGGCGGTGGTCCGGTCGTAGCGGCGGACGATGAGGCAGGTGGCCGCGTCGATGTCGGTGACCACCGGATCGACGTGGGTGAGGCCGACCGCCTGGGCCAGCCGGAGGCAGTCCGCTTCGGCCACGACGAGTCCCGGGTGGCGCTCGTCGTCGATCTTGAGCATGTGGGTGGACGGGTGACCGTGCACTGGTCGTCCCCACTGCCCGTCGCCGAGATCGACGAGCAGCAACTTGTCCTGCAACCCGGCGATCGACAGCTCGCTGTCCGGCCGCACGCCGAGCGCGTGGTCGCCGAGCCCGCGGATCTCGACGGCGAGGGTGTCCTCGGTGTACGGCTCGACCGACCAGCGGTCTCGACTCGGCGGTCGGCCATCGTCGGTGATGACGAGTGCGCCGGCGAGGTCGCGTCCGTACCGAACCAGGAGCCCGTGGCTGTCGTTTGTGGCGACTCCGGCAAGGTCGGCGAGCGCCTGAAGGTGGCGACCCTCGGGGAGCAGGCCGCGCAGGAAGCCGGAGGCGTCGATCGGCCGGCGCTGTACCGGCAGGGAACAGGACAGCGCCGGGATGTTGGCGGCCCACCGCTCCTGGGCCTCTTCGGTGTATCGCAGCCGCAGGTCCCAGGGCCGTCTGGCCGTGATGTCGGCGACGTGCAGGTCGTCCCACCAGCACGTGAGGATCGGCCTAGCCATCGGTGGCGTCCATGGTCGCCGTGACCGATACGCCCAGCGTGCGGAGGAGGTCGAGCGCCCGGTTGACCTGTTGGACGGTCTGGCCGCGTTCGAGCCGGGTCAGGTAGGTGCGGTCGATCTGCGACCGACGAGCGAGATCTGCCTGTGTCATGCCGCGCTCGACCCGGGCCTCGGCGATCGTGCGACCGAGATCCGCGCCCGACCGGATGACGAACTCTCGTGTTGGCATTTTCACACTTTAGCCGCATCTCGTCATGTGCGATGATATTCACACATCTTCTCATGATCCACAAATGTGCGGAAATTCGTGTCACGGCCGAGGACGTCGAGCCCGGGGCCGGGTAGGAGCGCCGGCCGCCCCGTGGAACATGGCAAGTTGTCACCGTGCCCCCGAACACCGTGCCCCTACCCGCTCCGATGCCGCAGAACCTGGTGGTGGTGCTGCTCGACAGCCTGAACCGGCACCTGCTCGGGGCCTACGGGTCGGGCGAGTTCGAGACGCCGAACCTCGACCGCTTCGCCGCCCGATCGGTGCGCTTCGACCGGCACTTCGTCGGCTCGTTGCCGTGCATGCCGGCGCGCCACGACATCCTGTGCGGGGCCCTCGACTTCCTCTGGCGGCCGTGGGGCTCGGTCGAGGTGTGGGAGCGGGCCGTCACCTACGCACTGCGGGAGGCCGGTGTGACCACGATGCTCTGCACCGACCACCCCCACCTGTTCGAGACCGGCGGCGAGAACTACCACACCGACTTCTCGGCCTGGGCCTACCTGCGCGGCCACGAGGGCGACCCGTGGAAGACCCGGGCCGACCCGTCGTGGGCGGGCGCCCCCGCGCTGGCGGCCGCGGAGGGATGGGTGACGCACCCCTACGACCGGTCACGCACGTGGTTCCGCGACGAGGACGACTTCCCGGGGCCCCGCACCCTCGCCGCGGCCACCGACTGGCTGGCCTCGAGCGCCGACACCCACGACCGCTGGATGCTCTTCGTGGACGAGTTCGACCCGCACGAGCCCTTCGACACCCCGGCGCCCTACGCCAACCGGTACGACCCCGGCTGGGACGACCCGCTCATCATCTGGCCCCCGTACGCCACCCGCACGGTCGAGACCGGCGTGCTCACCGGGCGCCAGGCGCGCCACGTGCGGGCGAACTACGGGTCGAAGCTCACGATGATCGACCACTGGTTCGGCCGCCTGCTCGACGAGCTCGACCGCCAGGGCCGGTGGGACGACACCGCGGTGATCGTCACCACCGACCACGGCCACTACCTGGGTGAGCACGACCTCTTCGGCAAGCCCGGCGTGCCGCTCTACGAGCCGATGGCGCACATCCCGCTGCTGGTCGCCTGGCCGGGGCTCCCGGCGGGCACCTGCGACGCGCTCACCACCAGCGTCGACCTGCACGCCACAATCGCGGATCTCTTCGGCGTGACCGTGGCCCATCGCACCCACGGCGCCTCGCTCGTGCCGCTGCTCACCCAACAGGCCGACTCGGTCCGGGACTGGGTGCTCGCCGGCATCTGGGGCCGTGAGGTGCACCTGTTCGATGGTCAACGGAAGTACGCCCGTGCCCCGGACGGCGACAATGCGCCGCTGTCCATGTGGTCGAACCGGTGGTCCACCATGCCGCTGCCGGTCGCCGGCATCACGAACCTTCCCGCACCCGACGACCGGGCTGTGCTCGACCACATGCCCGGTTCGACGGTGCCCGTCATCCGCCAGCCGTATGCCGCCGGCGACGCGCTGCCGTTCTGGGCGATGGGCCACGGCTTCGGCGGCAACCACCTGTGGGACCTCGACGACGACCCGGGCGAGGAGCACGACCTGGCCGGCTCGCGGGGCGAGGCGGACCACGCCGAGCTGCTGCGCGAGGCGATGCGCTCGGTCGACGCGCCCGACGACCAGTTCGTTCGCCTCGGCCTCACCTGAGCCAGCGCAGGCCCGCCGTCTCACTGATCCTGGTGGTCCGCCCCGCCTGCGCCAGTGGCAATACCGTTCAGTTGGGAACAGAGGGGTGTCGTTTGCGGTGCATGCCTCGCGCTGGATGGACAGACTGGCGCTAGTGGCGCTTCGAGAGCGCCTGATCCACGAGCATGAGAAGCACCGCGCCGATGATCGAGCCGATCAGGCCGCTCGGGCGCAGGCGCAGGCCGTCACCGGCGATCAGGCTGAACAGCAGCCCACCGACGAAGGAGCCGAGCAGGCCGTAGCCGATGCGCTTGCCCCACGACTCGGTGCCGGTGATCCATCCGGAGATGAAGCCGACGATGATGCCGAACCCGAGAATGGCGAAGATGAGCATGGCCGGAGTCTCGCGCACCGAGAGCCGCGGTATGGGCCCCGCAGAGGCGCCGACCCGTGTCGCGTTCAACCGGAGCCCGGGACGTCGCGGTGCAGCCAGGCCACGAGGTCGGGCGGTGCGAGGTGCTCGACGCGTTCGCGGTACTCACGGAGCTGCGCGGCCGTGAGGGCCTCTCGGCCGGCGCCCGAGGTGCCGCGCCGGAAGAAGGCCTCGGCGTCCTTCAACACCCCGACAGGGTCGGGCACCAGGAACGGGGCCCGATCGCGCATCCGGTCGAAGCCCGCCGCGTCCACGAGTTGCGCCCAGGTCGCCTCCGGCGCGGTGATGCCCAGCCGCGCTGCGATCGACCGCATCGTTCCGTCGAGGTCGGCTGACAGGTCGTCGTAGTGCACGAGGACGACGTTGGGCTCGTTGCGGCGAGCCCACGCGTCCGACAGGTGGTGGAACACGCCGGGAAGGGAGTCGAGCCGATCTGTCGGGTCGCCCTCCCAGGTGATCCATGAGCGCATCCACTCGACCAACGCGGGTCGGGTCTCCGGTACCGGCGCAACCGGTTGGCCCGTGAGCTGTTGGATGCGGGCGCGATCGAGGTTGCCCCCCTGGTGGTAGAGCGAGACGGCCATGTCGAGCGGGTGCCGGGCCACCACCAGGTAGGTGGCCCGTTCGTCGATCGGCACGCCGTCGAGGGGCGTGTGCGTCTTGATCACCCGCCGATGGGCCTGCGCGGCGAGCCGCGCGAGCACCTCCTCGAGTGGGACGGCCAGCCAGTCCAGCCAAGGCGACAGCTTCGCCAGTGGCTCCGGGAGGTCGGGCGTCTTGAAGACGAGGAGCGCGGAGATCATCTGCATCCAGGTCGTGCCGCTCTTCGACCGGGCGCTGATCACGATGTCGCCCTGCCGGAAGGCGAAGCCCTGCCACCTGGCGCTGTCCTCGTCCGGCGACCGGTACCGACGGGGCAACCCGGATGACGCGATGGGCACGTCGGCGACCGTACCGACCGCGGGGTCGGTACGTGACCGCTCGTGCCAGTACCACCATGGAGACGGTGGGTGCCCCCATGGCCGCCGACCCCCGCCCGTCGTAGCGTCCACTCATGGGTTCGGGTCGTCGCGCCGTCGGATCGTGGGCACGGGCCGACCTGCGCGCCCGGTGGGTGTCGCTGGTCGCCCTGGGTCTGCTCGCCGGTGTGACCGCCGGGTTCGCCCTGGCCGCGCTGGCGGGTGCGATCCGCACCGACACCGCCCTCGACCGCCTGCGCGAGCGCGAGCGTGGGGCTGACGCCATCGTGTTCGCCAGCCAGGTGGGCCAGATCCACCCCGATTGGGCCGAGCTGGCCGCCGCCCCCGAAGTCGACACGGTGGCCCCCTGGGCGCTGGTGTTCGGTGCCTTCGGCGGCAGTTTCGCGGATGCCGCCGGCGGTGGGCCGGGGCTCATCTTCGCGAGTGTCGACGGTCGCTATCTGCACGACACGAACCGACCGGTGGTCGTGGAGGGTCGCATGTACGACCCGGAGGCGCCCGAAGAGGTGGTGGTCGACGAGAACACCCCCGACGTGCAGGTCGGCGACGTGATCCCGTTCCACGCCTACGGGCCCACCCAGGAGCCCGGCGGCGGCGCCGCCACCGGCCCTGCCCTCCGGCTCCGCGTGGTGGGCCGGGTGAAGACCATGGCCCAGTTCCTCTTCGTGCCCGGCGGTCAGGTGCTGGCCTCACCGGCGCTCATCGCACAGCGCGGCGACGAGATGGTCGCCATCGAGAACGCCGACGTCCGACTCGTGCACGGCGCCGGCGATGCCGCCGCTCTCGAGCGCACGGTGAACCGTGTCATCGCTCCCGGCACGCCGATCCTCGACCTGAACGACACCGCCCGTCGGGTGGAGACCACGATGTCGGTCGAGCGCACGGCGCTGTTCACCTTGGCGGCGGTGGTGGCGCTGGTCGGCCTCGTGCTCATCGGCCAGGCCCTGGGCCGGTCGGCCTCGGTCATCGCCGACGACGCCCCGGTGCTGCGGGCCGTCGGGATGACCCGGGCCGACCTGTCGCTGGCGGCCACGGTCCCCCACGTGCTCGCGGCCGCGGTCGCAGTGGCGGCGGCCCTCGTCACTGCCGTGGCGGCATCGTTCTGGTTCCCCGTGGGGGTCGCGGGCCGGGTCGACCCCGACCGCGGCGTCCACCCCACGTGGGGCGTGTTCGCCACCGGGCTGGTGGTGCTTGCAGTGCTGCTCCTCGGCGCCGCCGCACTGGTGAGCCGGCTGGCCCTCCGACCGTCACGGAGCGCCCCAAGGGTTGCGGGCCGGGGACTGGTCGCCAGAGCGCGCGACGTGTTCCCGCTCTCGGTGGGCATCGGCACGACCATGGCTTTCCAGCCGGGGGTCGGCCGGGCCCGGGTGCCCGTGCGGCCTGCCCTGATCGGTGCCATCGTCGGCGTGCTGGGGGTCACGGGGGCCATGACGATCAACCGGGGCCTCGAGGACGCGCTCGACCATCCCGAGCGTGCAGGCGTGGTGTGGGACGCCGAGGTGACGCCGTTGCCAGATCAGGTCACCTCGACGGGAATCGACTCCTCCCTCGTCGCCGACGTCGCTGCGATCGACGGCGTGGCGAGCACGACGATCGTCGATCGCGCCCTGGTGGAGGTCGAGGGCATCGGGGTCCCGACCTACGCACTGCGGCCCACCGACGGTTCGCAGGCTCCGGCGGTCGCGTTGGCCACCACGGCGGGGCGGGCACCGACCGCCGCCGGTGAGATCGCCCTCGGCCCGGACACGGCGAACCGGCTCGACGTCGGCATCGGCGACACCGTGCGGCTGGGCGACGGCCGGCGCGAGCTCCGGGTCGTCGGCGAGGCGCTGTTCCCCACCGACGTCCACGCCTCCTTCGACGACGGGGCGTGGCTCACCGCCGACGGCCTCGACGCGGTGTTCTCCCGACCCACCCCCGACAGCCCGTCGACCGTCCAGCGCGGCCTCGTGGCGACCTTCGAGGAGCATGCGCCCCGGCAACGCACGGTGGCCGCGATCCAGGCGGCGGTCGGCGACCGGGCCGAGGCGGTCGGCGAGGCACCCGTGCCGCCCGAGCTCACCAACCTTCGCGACGTCCGCACCCTGCCCATCGTGCTGGCGGTGTTCCTCGCCCTGGTCGCGATCGCCGCCCTCGCTCACGTGCTGGCCACTTCGGCGCGGCGCCGGGGCCGAGAGTTCGCCGTGCTGCGGGCGCTCGGCGTCACCTCGAGGTCGGTGCGATCGGTCCTGAACGCGCAGGGCACCGCCGTGGCGTTGGTGGGCCTGGTGGTCGGCGTGCCGCTCGGGATCGCCCTGGGTCGGGTCGGATGGCGCCTCGTCGCCCAGCGCGTGCCGCTCACCGACGTGGCCCCCTTCGCCGCGCTCGCCCTGGTGCTCGTCGTCCCGCTCACCGTCGTGATCGCCAACGTGGCGGCGGTGTGGCCCGGCCGTCGGGTCGCTCACCAGCAACCCGCGACCGTCCTGCGCACCGAGTGACGCCCGGGCCCGGAGACGACGCCCGTTCAGGGCTCGCCGGCGTCCTCCAGCTCCCGGCCCCTCGTCTCCGGCACGAGGGTGACCAGGACGGCGGCCAGGGCCATGGGCGCGAAGACGACAGCCGCCGCGGTGACGAAGCGGTCCCCTGCGTCGGCCACCAGCCCGAAAGCGACCAGCCCCATGAACGCGCCGACGACGCTGGCGGCCACCATCCAGCCCGCAGCCGCGGCGCGCACCGGAGTGGGGAAGAGCTCGGCCTGGAGGGCGCCCATGGCGGGGAGGAAGGCCGAACCGAACAGGACCGCGGTCAGGTAGCCGGCCACGGCGGCCGGGACCGAACCGCTGTAGGTCACGATGCCGGCGGCGGGCACGGCCACCAGGGCCAACGCCACGGTCGGTCGGCGCCCGATTCGGTCGGCGCCGGCCCGGCCGAGCAGCAGGCCCCCCAGGCCGCACAACCCGGCGGCCATGACCATCGCCGCGGTGGCCGCCGAGGGCAGGTCGAGCACGTTCTCGACGTAGAGGAAGAGGAAGCTGTTCGCCGGGCCGGTCACGGCGCTGATGGCGAACATCACCCCGGCGAGCACCAGGAGGCGGCGGCGGAAGGGCGCGCCCACCGCTCCGAGGACGGGCACGGTCCGCCCGGCCGTGTCGGCGACGACGCGGAAGCGGTCGGGCTCGGTGACGAAACGGCCCAGGGCGAGGACGCCGACCAGCGGGATCACGGCGAGTGCGAACACGGCCCGGAACCCGAGGGCGTCGCCGGCCAGGCCCCGGAGCACGGCGATCAGGCCGGCGCCGATGCCGTAGGCGGCGGCGACGAGGGCGAGGGCCCTGGCCCGGTCAGGGCTCGCCGTCTGTTCGGCGGCGGCCACCCCTGACACCGTGTCGGTGGCGCTCAGCAGGGGCCGCCCCAGAGCGAACACCGCCACGAACACGGCGTAGGTCGGGCTCAGGGCGGCCAGTGCCGTGAGGGCCATGCCCAGGCCACAGCACCACAGCAACGTGCGGCGGCGGCCCACCCGGTCGGCCGCCGCCGCCAGGGGCAACGCGAGCAGCGAGGCCACGCGGATGACGGCCAGGCCGATCCCGAGGGCCGTGCCCGACAGGCCCGCCTGCTCGGCGATGGTGTTCCCGCCGCCCGTCGCACCGAATCCCTCGGCCACGTCACCGAGCGCGACGACCACCGAGAACTGGCCGAACCCGGCGGCAACGGCGAATCCCGCCAACGCCAGGACAGCCGGGTCACGCCACCGGTGCAGGTGCAGCCGCTGCGAGGGATCTGGGGTGCTCACGGGCTTCCAGGCTGGCACTCGGGCGACCGCCGTCCGGGAACCGGGGCCGGGCGCCGCTCACCGAGGCCGGCGGGCCCTGCCGAGCGCCGGCAGGCGGCGGGTCGGCGAGGCGCCCTGCGCGGCGTGCGTTGGGCCCCCGCCCACGAGGCAACATGGCCGCATGCGACGGGTGCTGATCATGGGGGCGGGCGGTCGGGACTTCCACGACTTCAACGTGGTGTTCCGGGACGACCCTGACGTGACGGTGGTGGGCTTCACGGCCACCCAGATCCCCGGCATCGCCGGCCGGCGCTATCCGGCGTCGCTGGCCGGGCCCGCCTATCCCGCCGGCATCCCCATCCACGACGAGGCCGACCTGGCCCACCTGATCCAGGTCGAGTCGGTGGACGAGGTGGTGTTCGCCTACTCCGACGTCGCCCACATGGACGTGATGCACAAGGCGTCGATCGTCCTGGCCGCGGGTGCCGACTTCCGCCTGCTCGGCCCCAGGGCCACCGAGCTGCGGTCGCCGGTCCCGGTGGTGGCCGTGTGCGCGGTGCGTACCGGCTGCGGCAAGTCGCCCACGAGCCGCCTGGTGTGCCGGCAACTGATGGACGCCGGTCTCCGCGTGGGGCTGGTGCGCCACCCCATGCCCTACGGCGACCTGGCGCGGCAGGCCGTGCAGCGCTTCGCCACCCTGGCCGACATCGACGCCGCCGACCCCACCATCGAGGAGCGCGAGGAGTACGAACTGCCCGTGGCGATGGGGGTCACCACGTGGGCGGGCGCCGACTACGCCACCATCCTCGGGCGCGCCGCCGCCGAGGCCGACGTGCTGGTGTGGGACGGCGGCAACAACGACCTGGCCTTCTTCGCCCCCGACCTGTTGCTCGTGCTGGTCGACGCCCTGCGCCCCGGCGACGAGACGTCGTACCACCCCGGCGAGGCGGTACTGCGCCGGGCCGACGTGGTGGTCGTCAACAAGGTGGACGGCGCCGGGGCCGACGTGGTCGAGCGCCTGGTGGCCGACGTCGGCGTCGTGAACCCCGGGGCCACCGTCGTCCGGGCGGCCTCGCCGGTGGTGCTCGACGACGGCCCCAGCCTGTCCGGCAGGCGGGTGGTCTGCGTCGAGGACGGCCCGACCACGACCCACGGCGGCCTGGCCCGCGGCGCGGCCGTCGTCGCCGCCGAGGCGGCC
The DNA here is from genome assembly GCA_041918615.1 of Acidimicrobiales bacterium. Classification (GTDB taxonomy): domain Bacteria; phylum Actinomycetota; class Acidimicrobiia; order Acidimicrobiales; family DATDAH01; genus JAEUJM01. The sequence goes on along the minus strand of JAYRVH010000048.1, from coordinate 3,372 downwards.
GGCGCCGTGGTGGTGGACGGGCGCGCCTCGGCCGTCGGCAGCCTGGCCGACACCTACCGGCGCTTCCCGCACCTGGGCGGCGCGGTGCCGGCCATGGGCTACTCACCCGAGCAGGTGCACGACCTCGAGGCCACCCTCGACGCCGCCGACTGCGACGCGGTCGTCTCGGGCACGCCCTTCGCCCTCGACCGGGTGGTGACCATCGGCCACCCCATCCGCCGAGCCACGTACTCGGTGCGCGAGATCGGCCATCCCACCGTCGCCGACGTGCTCGCTCCCCTCCTCGCCCGCCTCAGGGGCTGACGGCCGACGGCCGGCGGCCTCGCCCAAGGTGCCGTCAGCGTCGGGGACGGGGTCGGTGCGCCGCTGGCGGGTTCGGCACCCCCGCGTCGGCGAGCGCGATGACGGCGGGCTCACCGACCTGGTAGGCGGCGGCGATCGCGCCCACCAGGCCGCGCACAAGCCACCGCCGAACGCGGTGGTGACGGCCGGCGAGCGATGCGGCGAGGCGTGCCGCAAGTTCCAGCAGGCCCGGGAGCGGGCGCATGAACACCGTCACCTCGCAGATGCGGCCCTGGTCGTCAAGGCGCAGCAGGTTGGCCTCTTCGAGGTAGTGGCGCCCCACACGGCCCCGCCAGAAGATCACCTGCGTCGGCTCGCCCTCACCGACGGTCTCGTAGAACCGGATGTCCTCGATGATCGCGAACACGCGGGTGAACAGGTCGGTCGCCTGTTCGATCCCGACGAAGCGAATCCGCTGGGTGATGGGCGATCGAATCACGATGTCGTCGGCGAAGCACGCGATCACGCCCTCCACGTCGTGATGGTGCGCGGCACGCTCGAGCTCGATCACGATGCTGCCGTCACCCCGTGTCTCGGGGCTGATCGACGATCGACACTCGGCATTCGGATCGCAGGGCGATCAGCGGAACCGCGAAGGCAGCTCCGAACCCGAGGTTCAGCACCGCGTTCTCGCCGAAACCCGAGGCGATCGAGACAGTCGAGTCGACGACGAACCAGATCCCCATGGACCACGAGACGGCAGTCCACGCCCAGCGCTCGCGCCGGCGGACCGGGCCGCGCACGATCGGCCACAGGAGGCAGCCCCACCCGACCATCACCGCGCCGAGGACGGCGTAGACGAACGTCAGGTAGTCCGCGGCCAGGCCGGATGGGATCGGGCTGTCGGCCGAGCCGAAGATGATCCACTCGAACACGGTGGTGGTCGCCTTCCCGGCGAAGACGAAGAACGCGCCCGACACGACGACGAGGATCACGGCGAGCTCGAGCCAGCGATCCCAGATCGTCCGGGGGGCGGCGCTGGTCGTGCCAGTGGGCGTGGTGGGCATGGCAGCTCCTTCGTGCGCCGAACGTGGTGGTCACCACAGACCCGAGCCGCTCCCCCGCCGCCCTGACAGCACGCGAGCTGGGTGTGGCCACCCCGCGCCGGCACATCCGGGCCCGGCGTGGAGCGCTGTCCCCAACGGTGCTCACTCGCGGAACCCGTAGGTGACCTGGTCGAGCCGGTCGAGGGCGAACACGCACAGGAAGCGGAGGACCTCGTCGCCGGTGTTGCGCACCAGGTGCGGGACCCCGCGCTCGTGGCCGACGTGGGCCGAGATCGTCTCCATGGGTACCCCTCCCCGCCGAGCGCGGAGTGTTTCGAGGCAGAGAGCATAGGTCGCGGGCGGGCGCCGGGCGCGGCGTTCCCCTCGGGCGACGCGGGGAGTCGATGGCCGTCGGGTTCGAGTCCCCTCATCGGGCTGGCACGGTGGGTCCGACGCGCACGCCAGCCGACGCGGCCTGTCGCCTGATCGCCGTCGACGACCGGCGCAATCCTCGCCCGGACCGACCGCGCCGCGCCGCGCCGGCGTGATCGGATGCAGCGAGGGTCAGGTGCCGACGGTCTGCTGCTTGGCGGCGTACATCATGGCATCGGCCCGACACAGCATGTCGTCGATCGAGTCGGTCGTGCCGAGCTTGGCCCCGGCGGGCCCGGTGATCGGGCAACCGGCGTAGAAGCGGATCCGGGGATCGGCGAGGACCAGCGGGTTGTCGAAGAACCGAGGGTCGACCGAGGCGTCGGGGACGCTCAGGATGCGGTCATCGAGGATGGCGTACCCGCAGAACGACAGGTCACGTGGGGTCTCGGTCGCGGCCAGGCCCCGGCGGGACTTGAACCACTGCCGGTCGGCGGCCCGCGCAGTTGACCCCCGCGGGCGCCTCGCGAACGTTGCCTGCCCTCTACGACACGGTCGGCGCCCCGCCGTGATGCCCGCGCGCCGAGCTTCAGGGGCGTGACTCCTCAGCTCCCCTGCCCCCGGCATCGACGACACCGACACCACGACGGCGGGCCACAAGCGATCTGCCGAGCCTCGGGCACTCGTCGGGCAGTCATCGACAAGGGCGCTCTCGATTGGGGGGACAAGGCGTCCGGCTCCAGGCGGGACTTGCCGATAGCGGGCTTCGTGCTCTGCGCCCTGCCTCATGGCGCTCACGGTCGGTGAGAATCGGACCCGCTTCTCGAGGGTGGAAGTCGGTCCCGCCCTTCGGTGGGGTGCGACCTTCACCGACAACGGCAGCCAGGGTGTCCGGCAGTTCAACTCGAGCGGCCTGTACCTCACCCGGTGGGGCACCTCCGGCACCGGCAGCAACCAGTTCAACGGGCCCGTCGGCGTGGCGGTCGGCCCCACCGGCAACGTGCATGTCGCCGACACGGGCAACCACCGGGTTCAGGCGTTCGGTCGAGTCTCACCTACGTCGCTCCGGTACCGCCCGCCCCACCCGTTCCCCGCGGAGCCCTGGCAGCAACGGCCGATCGGACGAACGGCCACATGGCCTCGGCGACCAGACGGGCGCCGTCCTCGTTGGTGTGGGCACTGTCTCGGAGGAAGACCGAGGACGACCCATCCAGCTCGTGGGTCAGGTCGATGGTGGCAGGGGCGGCCTCGACTGTCCGCTCGATGAAGGCGGCGCTTGCCGTGTCGAACCCCCGACGTGGCTGCAGGAAGAACAGGGGTTGGACGTCATGGTCACGGGCGAGCCGCAGTGAGAGCTCCTGGCCTCGCCGGTAGATGTCAGCGGCTCGTCTGGCCGACGTCTCGCTCGACGGCGAGGAGGAGGTGGCTGACGCGTTCGACGCCTCGGCACCCTCAGAGGCGAAACCGGCGATGGTTCGACCGAGGTGCCAGAGCGCGCTGTTGTCAGCCCATCGATCGACCAGAGAAGGCTCGGGACAACTGACGGAGTCGTGGGTCATGAGGCGGTCGCCCACGGCAGGTTCGGGGCGAGTCCGGCCCGGTCCAGCATGATCATCGTGATGAACGCTTCGGGGTCGTGGAACCCGCGGGCGTTGGTACGGATGCGGCCGAT
>JAYRVH010000047.1:0-90198 GCA_041918615.1 Acidimicrobiales bacterium | reverse complement strand
GGTGTGGCGAACGGTTCGGGTGACTTCTCGGCGCTGGTGCCGGCGGGTTCGTACTTCTTGTATGTGATCGACCCGGCCGGGGGCCACACCGCGGCGCTGTTCGGCGCGCCGACCCAGGTGACGGTGACCGCGGGCACCATGGTCGACGCGGACCCGGTGTTGGCGGCGACGCGTGGGACGGTTTCGGGCACGGTGGTGGACAGCGGCACGAACGCGGCGATCCCGGGGGCGTTGACGGTCGCGTTCAACGGGTCGACCACGCTCGCCGAGGGCGGCGCGACCGCGAACGGGGCCGGGCAGTTCGCGCTGGCCGGGTTGGCGCCGGGCACCCACTTCGTCGGGTTCATCGACCCCGCCGGCGCTCATCAGGCCCGGTTCCTCCCGAACTCGTCGACCCTGCAGGGCTCGACGCCCGCGACGGTGACCGCCGGGGCCTCGACCACCGCGAACGCGTCGCTGCCCACCCAGACCCCGGTCGGGGGCGGCGCCGTGCTGTCGGGCACCGTCACCGAGGCCGGCACCGCCGCCCCCCTCGCCGGGGTGTACGTCATGGCGTTGCGGGCCGCGGACTACCAGATCGTGCGCGCCGCGACCACCAACGCCGCCGGCGCCTACAACCTCGACGTGGTCGCGGGCGCCTACAAGTTGATCTTCTTCGACTCGACCGGCCGCCACAACATGGAATGGCACGACAACGTGCCCCTCACCGGCATCGAGACCGCCGCGTCGGTCACCGCGCCCGCGGTCACCAACGCCCAACTGGACCCCAACACCGGGGCCATGGCCGGCACCATCGTCGACGACCCCGCCGCCACCGGGGTCCCCGGCGCCTGGGTCGTCGCGATCGGGCCCACCGGCATCGCCGGCGGGGCCGTCACCGCCGCCAACGGCACCTACACCCTGCCGGGACTGGCCCCCGGCACCTACCGGGCCACGTTCGTCGACCCCAATGGCGGCCGCACCCAGGAATACTGGAACAACAGCCCCACGTACGCCGGCGCCACCACCTTCAACATCACCGCTGCCAACACCACCGCCATCAACGCCGCACTCCACCACCCGTAGGTCTCCACGATCCTCGCCGTCGCCACGGGCTCGGTGCGGGGCGAGGGTTCGGGACCTTCGGCACTGGCGGGCCCACCGGCGGCGCGAAACGATGGCCGCATGCGCTTGATCGACGAGCACAGTGGCCTGGAACGTCTCACCAAGGTCGAGTGCCTCGACCTGCTGGGCCGGCAGCAGGTCGGGCGGCTTGCGGTGGTGGCCCATGGCCGACCCCTGATCTTTCCCGTCAACTACGCCATGGACGGCGAGGCCATCGTCTTCCGCACGGCCGAGGGCACCAAGTTCGACGCTGCGGTACGCGAGATGGCCGTCGCCTTCGAGATCGACGAGTTCGACGTCGAGACCGAGGAGGGGTGGAGCGTCCTGGTGTCGGGCCGCGCCGACGAGGTGGTGGGGGCCGCGCAGGCCGAGCGGGTCAGGGCCCTGCCATTGCGGCCGTGGGCGTCAGGCGCCAAGGACCATTGGCTGGTCGTGCACCCGACGACCATCACGGGACGACGGGTGACCCACACCGACTGACTGGCCGGCTGACCGGCCTGAATCCGAGTCGTGACCGGCAAGTAGTGGCATAGGATGTGTCACATGACCGGGTCCAGCGACAGCAGCCGCTCACGGAGACTCAGGCCACCGCCCGAGCAGGTGTGGGCCGCGCTCGCGGCCTTCGACCAGATCAGCCGGTGGGCGCCCGACGTGGATCATTCGTCCTTCACCACGGCGGTGACCGCCGGAGTCGGGGCGGCACGACGGGTGCAGGTGGGACGCATGGCCCTCCTCGAGACCGTCACCGAATGGGATCCGCCCCTCAACCTGGCGTACTCGCTCGAGGGACTGCCCCCGTTCGCCCGGGCCGTCACGAACCGGTGGGCCCTCGAGGCGGTCGGCGAGGGGACACAGGCGACGCTCACCACCGTCATCGAGCCTGGCCCGGGGCCGAAGGGGAAGATCGGCGCGAGGGTCCTCGGGCGACTGCTCGGCCGGGCTTCCGAGTCGATGCTCGACGGCCTGGCCGGGTACGTGGCGGCCGCTCCCGCAGAGGACCGGCCATGAGCGTCGATGCTCCCGAGCACGCTCACGCGGAGGCCCGACCCGACATCGTGATCATCCTCACCGACGAGGAACGCGCCGTGCCGCCCTACGAGTCCGAGCCGTTGCGGCGGTGGCGGGACAGCACCCTCACGGGCCGCCGCTGGTTCGACGACCACGGGGTGCGCTTCGAGCGTCACTACACGGGGTCGCTGGCCTGCGTGCCGAGTCGACCCACGCTCTTCACCGGCCAGTACCCCGACGTCCACGGCGTCACCCAGACCGACGGCCTGGGCAAGATGGCCGACGACTCCCGCATGCGTTGGCTCCGCGCGGGCGAGGTGCCGACCCTGGGTCACTGGTTCCGCGCCGCCGGGTACGACACCCACTACGACGGCAAGTGGCACATCAGTCACGCCGACCTGGCCGATCCAGCCACCGGGGGTCGCCTCGCGACCAACACCTCCGATGGCACCGTCATCGCCGATGCCGTCGCCGCCTACCTCGACGCCGACCCCCTCGACGACTTCGGCTTCTCGGGTTGGGTTGGCCCCGAGCCCCACGGCGGGGCGCTTGCGGACAGCGGCCTGCGCCGTGACCCACTCATCGCCGATCGCGTCGTGGCGTGGCTCGAGGACCGCTACGAGCGGCGTCGGGCCGGTGACAGGCAGGCGCTCCGGCCCTTCCTCCTCGTGGCCAGCTTCGTCAATCCCCACGACATCGTCCTGTTCCCGATCTGGCAGCGTCGGAGCCCGCTCGCGGCGTCGAGGCTCGACCCGCCGCATGTGCCAGAGGCGCCCACGCGCCACGACGACATGACCACCAAGCCGGCCGCCCAGATCGCCTACCGCAACGCCTACTACTCGGGCTACGGGCCGGCGCCGGCAGTCGCCCGCCTCTACGAGCGCAACGAGCAGGCCTACCGCGACCTCTACTACCGCCTGCACGCCGAAGGTGACGCCCCCCTCGACCGCGTGCGCCGCGCCGTCACCGAGAACGGCTCGCAGAACGCGGTGCTCGTCCGGAGCGCCGACCACGGCGACCTGCTGGGCGCACACGGCGGCATGCACCAGAAGTGGTTCAACCTCTACGACGAGGCCACCCGCGTCCCCTTCTCGATCGTGCGCATCGGCGCCGGCGCCACCAGCGCGGCCACCATCACCCGCACGCCCACCTCGCACGTCGACCTGGTGCCCACACTGCTCTCTGCCGCCGGGGTCGACCGGGCCACCGTGGCCGACCAGCTCCGCCCGTCGTTCTCCGAATTCCACGACCTGCCGGGTGAGGACCTGATGCCGCTCGTCGAGTCCGCCGAGGCGGGAGAGCCCGAGGTCGGCACCCGCGTCGCCTACCTGATGACCCGCGACAACATGCTCGAGGGTGACACCGGCGCGTCCGGCATCGCCCGGCGCCTCAACCTCACCGAACATCCGCCGGGGCCGCTGCGCATCCGACTGCCGGCGTACGTGGGGTCGAACTTCGAGGGCCTGGTCGCCGCCGTTCCCGAAGCCGACGCCCCGGGCGGTGCCGGGCACCTGTGGAAGGTGGTGCGCACGTTCGACGACCCGGCGACGTGGACCGAGCCCGGCATCCGTCACCTGGCGTCGAACGGCCCCGGCGGTGAAGCGTTCCGCACGGTGCCCGTCGCCGACGAGTGGGAGCTCTACGACCTCGACGACGACCCGGTCGAGGCCGTCAACCGATGGCACGACGGGGGCGCGTCCGCCGTGTTCGGCCACCTCCGTGCCCGCCTGGCCGTCGAACGGGAACGGCGGGTGCCCGAACGGCACACACCCTGGCCGTACGCGGCACGCGACGCGGCCCCCGCAATCGACCGACCGCCACCGCCGGCCCGGTGGTTGCGCAAGGCCGTGCAGAAGTTGGGCATGCACCCCGAGGACGAGGTGCGGGTCGATGTCGATCTGTCGGGTCGCCGTGCCCTCATCGTGTGCACGAACCACGGCGTGCTCGACATCGGCAAGGCCACCGGCGTCTACTCGTCCGAGATGACCGTGCCGTACTACGCGTTCCTCGACGCGGGGATGGTCGTCGACGTGGCCAGCCCGAAGGGCGGCACGATCCCGGTCGACCCGCTGTCGCTCAAGCCCGTGCTGCGCAGCGACGCCGACGACCGGTTCCTCGCCGACGACGTGTTGCGGGCCAAGGTCAGCGACTCGCTGGCCCTCGGTTCGCTCGTCATGGCGGACTACGACCTGGTCTTCCTCGCCGGCGGTTGGGGGGCGGCGTTCGACTTCGGCTTCTCCGAGGTGCTGGCCGACCGCATCACCGAGGCCAACGCCGAGGGCAGGATCATCGGTGGGGTGTGCCACGGCCCCTTGGGGCTGCGCAACGCCCTGGCCACCGACGGTCGGCCGCTGGTCGAGGGGCGCCGGGTCACCGGTGTCACCGACAAGCAGGTGCACGAACTGGGCATCGAGTCCACCCCTCACCATCCCGAGACCGAGCTCCGTCGCCTGGGGGCGGTGTTCGAGGCCGAGCACCGGTTCCGCGACCCGTTCGCCAACCACTGGGTGGTGGACGGCAACCTGGTCACGGGCCAGAACCAAAACGCCGGGCCGATGGTCGCCCGCGAGATGATGGGCCTGCTCGCGGCCGCCCTCGAACCCACCGCCGACTCGTCGCGGTAGCTCCTGCCGACGCGAGCGACCGGGTCGGGAACCGGGGTCGTCAGCGGGCGGTGCCGAAGAGCGCGGCGACGGCCCGGGTCACCACCCGTCGGGCGTCAGTGCCGGTCAGACCACCGCTGCGGTGCAGGTGCTCGAAGGCGTCGAACCCCAACAGCAGGTCGAGCGCCGCGGCGACTTCGCGCCGTTCGGCGGCGCCCATGGCCGCCAGCTCCACCGCGAACATCTTCTCGACCTGTCGACGGAGCAGCCCGAGGGTGACCTCGATCTGCCTGGCGATGATCGGGTTCTCGGCTGCCCGCTGGAGGGCCGCCCGACGAGTCGGGGCGATGGCCTCGTAGAGCTTGGTCCGCCCGACCACGATCCGCTCGATGCGGTCGCCGAGCGGCCCCTGGCCGAGGTCGGGGATCTCCGAGAGGGGGGCGAAGCGCTCCATCTGGCGGGCGATGGCCGCCCGGGCGAGCTCGTCGAGGTCGTCGAAGTACCGGTACACCGACCGGAGGGAGACACCCGATCGGTCGGCCACGTCGGCGGCCCCCGGGTCGAGGGCGCCTTCGGTGAACAGCTCGATGACGGCGTCGAGCACCGCCTCGCGGTTGCGGTCGCGCCGGGCCGTCCTGCCGTCCACCGACTCTGCTGCTTCCGCGGGCATGGGCGGGCCGTCAGATCGTGACTGCGAGGTGGGTGGCGAGCTGCCGGGCGAGCGCATCGTCGCCCGAGAGCGCGATGTCGGTGCCGACATGGGGCACCGGGTCCTGGCGGCCGCCGGTGAGCCGGAGGAACAACATGGTGGGAAGGGTGATGGCGACGGTCGGCCCACCGTCGAGGTGCTCGACCACCCGGGCCCGGTCGGTGACCTCGATCAGCCACGTGTCGTTCACCGAGCCCTCGACGTCGATGCGTACGCAGCTGCCCGCCGGGAGGCCCGCCTTCCGCCCCACGATGTAGCCGAGGCCGGTGGCCACCTCGTCGAGTGCAGACCGCACATGGGAAGGATCGTCGCGGTCGGGCGCTCCGACGGCCGCCCGTGTGTCGTGCTCGTGCAGGAAGCAGTCGTAGTGGCGGATGCGCATGAAGCGGCCGTAGGTCTCGTCGGGGCCTGCTGGTGTCCACGACGGTGCGTCGAAGTCCGCCTGGGTCATCGCCCGCAACGAGGCCAGCCGACGCTGCGTGACCGAACGGAAGCGGTCGAGCACGTCGGGCCCCGGCACGGCGCGCAGGGATTCCACCCAGGCCTCGCCGGCGCGGGCGATGTCGTTGCGCAGGTGCGTGAGGTGCGACACGTCGACCGACGGAGTGGGCTCGCCGTCGAGCATCGCCTCTGTGCCGAGCAGGTGGCTGAGCTGGTCCTTCACCGTCCAGCCCGGCAGGCAGGTGGCGGTGGCGTAGTGCCCGTCGTCGAACCCGGTGTAGAGGTCGTCGATGGCCGCCCACTCCTCGGCGAGCAGGGTGACGTGGTGGTCGTGGTCCACGGTGGTGGGCATCAGGGGGTCTCCTTCTGGATGCTGACCCAGTCGCGGGCCTCGAAGTAGGGCGTGAACGCGGTGGCGATGGCCTCGACGTCGGCGCGTCGCTTGGGCCGCTGGATCTCGTAGACGTTGGGGAATTCCAGCCACCCGGTCACCGAACGCCACAGGCGCACGGCCGCGTCTCCGGTGGGCGGGTCGATGAGCACGGGGCCGAAGAGGGCCTGGCCGTCCGCGAAGACGAGTGTCGGCACCCCCCAACCCCCGGCCTCCACCACCCGCTGATAGTCGGCCATCACCTCGTCGTGGGTGGTGGAGTCGTCGATCGCCTGTTGCACGTAGGCGGGGTCGAGGTCGAGCTCGGTGAGCAGGGCCTCGGCCACCTCGGGCCGGTGCGGCTTGCGCCCGTCCACGTGGAGGGCCGTGCCCGCGGCCAGGTACCACTGGTCGAGCAGTTGCATGTCGATGCGCCGCAGGAGCGCCCCGACCCGCATCATCGACCAGCCGTAGGACCACGGCCGCTCCCAGGGGTGCTTCTTGCCCTCTGCCCGGTTGATGTCCTCCAGGCTGAAGAACCGCCAGTTCACGTCGATGCCGGCGGTGTCGCGCACCTCACGCATCCAGAGCGAGGTCTGGTAGGCGTAGGGGCACATGATGTCGAAGTGGAAGTCGACCGAGGTGGGATCGCGCGGTGCCGGGGCGGGGGAGGTCACTGGCGGGACATGGTGGAGCGCTCGTCGGTGGCCGCGTCCTCGGCCGCATCGCTCGCGCCCGGCTTCACGAGGGTGATGTCCACCCGCTCGAGGCGGCCCTCGAAGGGGAAGGCGTCGTGGTAGTGCTCGCTCACCGGTGAGCCGTGGTCGTACCCCACGCTCGGGCCGACGCTGCTGATCATGCGCATGGCGAAGGGGAACGAGACCTCGCCGCTCGAGGCACCGTCGATCACCAGGGTCGCCCGACCGCCGTCGCCCTCGCCGTCGCGACGGAACCGGACGCCGACCACCGATGCACCGCCGGGCACCGGGGCGTCGGACACGACGACGTGGTGCTCGGCGAAGCAGTTGTAGTCGAACACGAGGTGGTCGTCCTGCACGAAGAGGCTGAAGCCCGAGTTGCCGGTTCCGGTGGCGTAGAGCACGCCCCCCGCACCTGCCGGGCGGTCGATGGTGGCGAGCAGGTCCCAGCTCCGGCCGCCGAGGGCGGCGGCGACCTGCCCGGGCAGCGGGGTCATCGGGGGGTAGTAGGTGTAATGACGGCTGGGCGGGTGGGGCGAGTGGTCGCGGAAGCGGGCGCCGAAGAGCTCGATGGTGCGGTCGTCGAGGGGCAGAACGCCGTTCGCCTCGGCTTCGCGCCACCAGAGCGCGACGAGCTCGGCCACCTTCTCCGGCATCTCGGCGGCGAGGTCGTTGCACTCGGACCGGTCCGCGTCGAGGTGGTAGAGCTCCCAGTCGTCGTCGTCGAACGAGGTGCCCGCCTGGTGCCTGGTGACGGCCTTCCAACCGTCGGCGTAGATGCCTCGGTGGCCCATCATCTCGTAGTACTGGACGGCCTTGGCGGTGGGCGCCTCGGCGTCGTCGAACGAGTAGCGCATCGACGTCCCGGTGATCGGCATCTGCTCACGGCCGCGGTAGAGGTCGGGGGCCGTCACGCCGAGGGCCTCGTAGATCGTGGGCACGATGTCGTTCACGTGGTGGAACTGGTCGCGGCGCCCGCCGGCGTCGTCGATCGCGGCAGGCCAGTGCACGATGAGCGGCACGTGGACCCCGCCCTCGTGGGTGTTCTGCTTGTACCACTTGAACGGGGTGTTCCCGGCCTGGGCCCATCCCCACGGGTAGTTGGCGTGGCTGTGGGGGCCGCCGATGTCGTCGAGGCGTCGAACGGCCTCGTCGGGGGTCTCGAGCAGGAAGTTGAAGAACTTCATCTCGTGCATCACCCCGAACGGGCCGCCCTCCTGGCTGGCCCCGTTGTCGGACAGCAGCACGATCATGGTGTTGTCGAGCTCGCCGAGCGCTTCGAGGGTGTCGACGACCCGGCCGATCTGGGCGTCGGTGTGGTCGAGGAACGCGGCGAATGCCTCTTGCATGCGTGAGGCGAGCCGGCGCTGGTTGTCGGGGAGCTCGTCCCACGCCTCGACCCCCGGGTTCCGCGGCGCGAGCTCGGTCTCGGCAGGCAGGAGCCCCTGGTCGATCTGCCGGGCGAACCACTGTTCGCGGGCCACGTCCCAACCGGCGTCGTAACGGCCGCGGTACTTCTCGAGGTAGTCGGGCGGGGCCTGATGGGGGGCGTGGGTGGCACCGAACGCCAGGTAGAGGAAGAACGGCCGGTCGGGCCGGATCGACTTGGTGTCGTGCACGAAGCCGATGGCGTGGTCGACCAGGTCCTCGCTGAGGTGGTAGCCCTCGTCGGGCCCGGCGGGCGGCTCGACCGCGTGGTTGTCGTAGACCAGCTCGGGGTGGAACTGGTCGGTCTCGCCCTCCATGAACCCGTAGAACCGGTCGAAGCCCCGCTGGCAGGGCCACTGGTCGTAGGGGCCGGCAGCCGAGGCGTTCTCCATGGCGCACAGGTGCCACTTGCCCACGGCGAAGGTGGCGTAGCCCTCGTCGCGGAGCACCTCGGCCACGGTGGTGGCGTGGTTCGAGATGTGGCCCCGCATGTGCGGGTAGCCGCTGTTGAAGTTGGAGACGGAGCGCACGCCCACGCTGTGGTGGTTGCGACCCGTCAACAGCGCGGCTCGGGTGGGCGAGCAGAGCGGGGTGACGTGGAAGTTGGTGTAGCGGAGGCCACCGGCGGCCAGACGGTCGATGTTCGGCGTCTCGATGTCGGACCCGAAGCACCCGAACTGCGAGAACCCGAGGTCGTCGATGAGGATGACGACCACGTTGGGGGCGTCGTCGCCCGGATGGGGTGGCGTCGGCCACCACGGGGTCGACTCGGCCTGTGTCCGCGCGATGGCACCCTCGAACGGCTCGTAGTTCGTCATGGGCCGATCTTATGACACGAAGAGTGGCAAAAGATAGGGCCGGGGTGCCGATCAGGCGAAGGTGCGGCGGACGATGGCGATGATGGCCTCGACATCGTCGTCGGTGACGGTCAGCGCGGGCTTGAACTGGAGCACGGACGGGTCGTAGCTCGCGAAGAAGGCGTACACCCCCCGGTCGAAGAGGCGCTTCATGGCGGTCATGCCGCCGTGGCGGTCGCCGAAGGTGAGGGCGAGCAGCAGGCCACGACGCCGGATGCCGAAGTCGAGGTCGGCGAAGGCCTCCTCGAACGTGCGGCCGACCGCCTCGACCCGGTCGGCGAAGCCGTCCTCGGTGATGATGTCGCAGACCTCGGCGGCGGCCACGCACCCGAGGTCGGCACCCCCGAAGGTGGACACGTGAGAGAACGGGTGCTCGCCGAAGAACCGGTGCACATCGGTCGTCATGAGCGTGGCCGCGATTGGGTAGATGCCGCCCGAGAGGCCCTTGCCGGTGATCAACAGGTCAGGGGTGATCCCTTCCTGCTGGTGGTACCAGACGGTTCCGGTGCGGCCGAGGCCGGTCTGCACCTCGTCCATCACGAGCATCGCGCCCGCGGCGCGGCAGGCGGCCTCGATGCCGGCCAGATAGCCGGGCTCGGGCATCGGGAAGCCCGCCGTGGCCGGAATGGCCTCGAGGATGACCGCGGCGGTGCGCTCGTCGATACGGGCGGTCATGGCGGCGAGGTCGTTGTAGGGCACCCGTTCGAACCCCGGCAGGCGGTGACGGAACAGCAACTGCTCGTCGGGGCTCCCTGCGGCGAGGGCCAGGCCGGTGTGCCCGTGGTAGGCGCCCTCCACCGACACGATCGCGTCGCGGCCGGTGTGGGCCCGCGCCACCTTGAGCGCGAGGTCGACGGCCTCGCCGCCGCCCACCGAGAAGACCACGCCCGGCAGCGCCCCGTCCGTCGTCGCCGCGAGTCGCTCCGCAGCGGCGGCCCGGTAGGCGCTGACGAGGTGGTGGTTGCCGATGTCAGCTCGGTCGAGGCCCGCCCGCACGGCCGCGATGACGCGGGGGTTGCGGTGGCCCAGGTTGAACACGCCGCCGTTGGAGTGGCAGTTGTAGAACCACCGGCCCGAGTAGGCGTCCCGGAACCGGGCCCCTTCGCGCTCGCCCATCACGAGTTGCAGCCCGCCGAGGCGCCACAGGTCGACCTTGCCCGGGTCCACATGGGCGGCGAAGGCGGCCTCCGCCGCGTCTCGGTCGGGGTAGTCGTCGGGGCCGATCACGGGCCGATCCTACGACAGCCACCCTGCTCCCGACCCACCCCCTTACCCCCCGCTTCGGTCCCTTCGCCCTCCCGGGATCGGGATCACCGCTCGGACGACGAGCGCCGGTACCAGGAACCCGATACCAGGAACCCGGTACCAGGAACAGGTGGGGGTGCGGGTTCGGCGCTGGACGGGGGGCGGGCCGGGGCGTTGACTGGCACCATGCCAGAAGCTGCGCCCGACCCGCCGGCGATGGTCGCGGCCGTGGCTGCCATCGACTGGGGGTGGTCGGTCGTGCCGCTGCACACAGCGCCGCTCGGTCGCTGCACCTGTGGCGACCCGGCGTGCCCGACGCCCGGTCGTCATCCCCGGGTGCCGGCCGAGCCGTTCGAGCACCACCGGGCCGGCATCGCCGAGGTGGGCCGGTGGTGGCGCCGTTGGCCCGACGCCAACCTCGGGGTGGTCACCGGCATGCTGTCCGGCCTGTTGGTCCTCGACATCGACCACCGTCGGGGTGGCGACGGCACCCTCGCGCATCTCGAGGCAACCTCGGGGCCGCTCCCATCGTGCCCCGAGGCCCGCCTCGCCGGTGTCGAGCGCCAGGTGTTCTTCCGCCATCAGGGCCCGAGGTTGCCGAGTGGGCCCGTGGCCCCGGGCCTGGCGATCCAGGCCGACGGCGGGTTGGTGACGATCCCGCCGAGCGTCCACTCGTCCGCCATGGCTTACCACTGGGAGGTCGCCCATGAGCCCGAGGGGCACCTGGTCGCCGCCGCACCCGACTGGCTGGTCGACCTGGCCCGTCGACCGCAGGGCGGCGTCGAGCAGTTGGCGCTCGTCCTCGACGAGCCCACCCGCCCCGGCCCCCCGAGCCACGGGGCCCCGACCCTGCCCCGAGGGGCGGCCGTTGCGGTGGTGGGCGAGTTCCGGCACCAGCGTGAATTGCTCGAGTTGACGGGCAGGCGTCGGGCCAAAGGAGTGGACCAGGAGGTCGTGGCCGAACTGGTCCCCTTCCTCGGCGATTCCCATGATCGGCACACCCTCGGGGTGCGCGTGCACGGCCTCGAGGTGGGACGGGTGGTGGGGGAGGCGGCCGAGCGCTGCCGGCCGGCCGTGGTCGCCGCCATCGGGCAGTACGGCATGGCCACCTGCGCCGCTCGGATCCGGGGCGGGTGGGACCACGGCCACGGCGACGTGGGCCGCTTCGGCGTGACGCTCTACCTGGCCTGCGCGGCCCCGGCGACCTGAGCCGGACCGGGGCGGGGTGGTAGGGAGAGGGTGGGGCGGGAGAGGGTGGGGCGGGACTTCAGACCCGATCGAGGAAGGCGGCGATCTCGTCGGTGAGCCGGTCGGGTCGGAGCCGCAGCTCGGCCGACGAGTGGGCGGCCACCAACTCGGCGTCGGGCAGTTGCCCGACGAGGTTCTCGGCGTCGCTGAAGGGATGGATCAGGTCGCGCCGGTGCGCGATGACGATGGCCGGGGCCTTGATCTGTGACCGCTCCCGGCCCGAAGGGGCGACCGGGCCGACGAGCACGCCGTGGAGGATGGCGGCCAGAACCTCGGGTGGGGCCGAGAACCCCCGGACGGCGCTGTTGAGCGCCGCGATCGGGGTGCGGGGGAAGCGCTTGGCGAGCACCGAGAGGCCGGCGAACAAGGGTCGGGCGTAGTGCAGGCCGACGACGAGCGGCGTGAACAACATGGCGGCGGCCGGCACCGCCCATTCGAGCACGGGCATCTCGAGCACCAGGGCGGTGACCCGTTCGGGGGCCCTGACCGCCATGTGGAGGCTGACGTTGGCGCCGAGCGAGACGCCGCCGATGATGGCCTCGTCCGCCCCGAGGTGGTCGAGGCACGCGACGGCCTGGTCGGCGTAGGTGTCCATGCGGTATTCGCTGGCGTGGGTCGGCTTGTCGCTGCGCCCGTGGCCCAACAGGTCGAGCAGGACCACGCGGTGGCCCCTGGCGGCCAGCGTCCGGGCCAGGTCCCGGTTCATCTCGGAGTCCATGAGGATCCCGTGCATGTACAGGAAGAGGTGATCGCCCTCCCCGTACTCCTCGTAGGCCAGTCGCCGACCTTCCCAGAGAAAGGTTCCCGTGCGCGAGGCAGTTGTGGCGTGTTCGCTCATGGCTTCAGTGTGAGCGGTCGCGGGGTCCCTGCCTATGGACCAAAGTCCCGATCAGGGACCGTTCACGGGCCGGATCACGCGCTCGCCGAACGCGGCGAGGTCCTCGGCGGGGTTGCCCAGGAACACGAACGCCGGCACGACCACCCGGTCGACGCCCTGGTCGGCCAGCGCCGCCACGGCCTCGGGGCCGGCCTCGCCGAGCACGTCGGCGTTGCCGGTGGTGACCTCGATGGCCTCCGCATCCCGATCGGCGGTGGCCGCGGCCTCACGCATCACGTCGATGAGCATGTCCAGGTCGCCCTTGGCGGGGAAGAAGCCGTCGCCGAGGCGGCCGGCCCGTTCGGCCGCCTTGCGGCTGTGACCACCCACGTGGACCGGGACCCGGCCGTTCGCCGGCTTCGGGTTGCTGCTCACCCCGTCGAACGACACGAACTCGCCCGAGAACGACGCGTGGTCGTCGGCCCAGAGGGCGCGCAGGGCGTCGACGTACTCGTCGGTGCGGGCCCCTCGCCGCTCGAAGGGCACCCCCAGCGCGTCGAACTCCTCTTCGAGCCAACCGACGCCGATGCCCAGCTCGACGCGCCCGCCCGACAGCGCGTCGAGGGTCGCCACTTCTTTGGCCAGCACCAGCGGGTTGCGTTGGGGCAGGATCAAGATGCCGGTGCCGAGGCGCAACGTGGTGGTGGCCGCGGCCACGAACGACAGCCAGATGAGTGGGTCGGGGATGGGCGTGGACGCTTCGCCCGCCATCTTGCCGCTGCGGTCGTAGGGGTAGGCCGACTCGTAGCCGTCGGGGTAGACCACGTGCTCCACCGTCCAGAGCGACTCGAAGCCCGCGGCCTCGGCATGGCGGGCCAGGTCGGTGAGCCCGTCGCGCCCGGCGAAGGTGACGGTGTTGGCGAAGGCGATGCCGAACTTCATGGCCGGACCCTAGATGCTCATCGGGATGAGCCGCCGATCGTCGCCCCTGCCGCCGCTGCCCGCAGCTGCTCGGCGTCGTCCGCCAGAAGGACCCCGGCATCGACCGCCTCGCCGGCTGCCTGGTCCCATTGCTCGACGAACGCCGCATGGGAGGGGTAGCGGCCCGCGAGCTCGGCCTCGTCGAAGGGCGCCGTGGTGCCGAACAGGGAGCAGAAGCTGGTGCCCGACTGGCCGAGGCCGGAGAGAGCCGCCACCGGGGCATCCACGTAGGGGTTGCGGATGCCGCCCACCGCATTGCCGTTCTCGTCGAGCACGAAGGCCCGACGATCGTCCTCGAGCTCGAGCCGGGGCATCTCGGGTGGCGGTTCGCCGGTGCGGACCCAGTCGTCGAGGGCCGCCATGGCCGCGCGCAGCACGTACTGGTGGGGCCCGGCGTTGATGGGGCTGTCGCAGCTGATGACGCCGCCGTACACCGTGCTGGGTGGCGACGAGAGCGCGGCGAGCGCGGCCGCGTCGGCTGCACCCGACCCGTCGTCGGCGTCGCCGAGGCCGAGGCCGTAGGCGTCGTAGTGGGCCGTGCCGGCGACCTCCCAGCCCCGCACGTGGTCCGTGTCGGGTTGGCGGGCCGCCGAGTAGCCCAGGCCGTCGGCGGAGAGGTCGGTCTCGGTGGAGAAGACCAGCACCGGCACGTCGAGGTCGGTGCGCACGAGCGTGGGGCTGGGTGCGGGCACGTCCGCCTGGGGCGCCTCGGACAGCGGGGCGGCGCCGTCGGCGCGGCTGTGTATCAGGTAGCCGTCGTACACCCGTTGGATCGGGGCCAGGGCGTTGACGTAGGTGGACAGCCGGAACGCCGACTGTGACTGCCCGCCCGCGATGATCCGCTCCGGCGTGAGCCCGCCGAGAACCGTGTCGGCCTGGGTTCGGACGGCGGCCCCGGCCTGGCTGTACATGTCGTACGAGAAGCTGTCACCAGGGTGGTGGAGCGCGCCGTAGCGTTCGGGGTCGGCGTTCTGGAGGCGAAGGGCGGCGGCCAGGCCGCCCTGGCCCGAGATGCCCGCGGCCTGCGCCGACACGCCGACCCACGCGGCGCCCGAGCGGATGAGACCCACGTGGGCGAGCGTCCACTCGGGTGAGGCGTCGAGGCCGCCGCTCACGTTGAGCCACTCGACGAACACCGTGCCGTTGAAGTCGGCGTCGTCGGTGGGGCGTCGCACGAGGATGCGGTTGGTGTAGTCGGCCGAGCTGTCGGGCCCGACCGTCCACTCGCCGTCGCTCGTGAGCGGCTCGGCGCTCGTGTACGAGCCGGCTGTGCCCGAGAGGAAGAACTCCTCCTCGGTGTAGCCGAGGGCGCCGAGGTCGGGGCCGGCCGGCCCGAGCACCGGCTTGCCGGCGCCCCCGGTGATCGGCCCGTCGACGGTCACCCTGGCGACCGCATCAGGATCGAACCGCGCCCCCGTCGCCTCCTCGGTGGTGGCGGTGGAGGCGGTCGAGGCCGTGGAAGCGGGCGAAGCGGAGGGCTGGCCGCTCGAAGACGAGCATGCCGCCAGCAACAGGGCACCGACCAGCACGCCGACTCCCGTGGTGCGGATCTTGCCCATTTGCTTCTCCCCCTTGTGGCGCCAGGGCAGTTACCGTACCCACCGCTCAGGTGAAGATGATCTCTCCCCCGGCGGCCATCTCGTAGAACTCGCCGACGGTGATGATCTCGCGGGCCTGGGGGATGAGGTCCTCCTCGCTGAGGCCGAACAGGTCGACCGACGCCTTGCAGGCGTACAGGCCGGCGCCGGTGTCGGCGATCATCTCGATGAACTCCGGGATCGGCGGGATGTCGAGCGCGTCCATCTTGTGCTCCATGTAGTGCGTCATCATGGTCGAGACGCCGGGAAGGCCGCCGGCCCAGGTGGCGAAGTGGAGCCCGGGGTTGCCGACGGTCGCCATCTTGATGTGGTCGTGGCGCTTCTGGTGGATGGCGTCGAGGCCGAAGAACGTGAAGAACAGGTTGGCGTCGATGCCCTCGGCGCGGGCGCCGTTCGCCATGATGAGGCCGGGGTAGATCCCGTCCAGGGATCCCTTCGACATGATGATGGATACCTTCTCGATGGTGTCGCCCATGGCGTCACTCTCCTGTCGTGTTGGTGGATGTGTGCTGCGGACCGGCCGGTTGGGCCGGGCCGGCCGGGCTGGCTCAGATGCAGCCGCGCGGCTTGGGGATGCCGGCGATCTTGGCGGCCATCTTGGCGGGTCCCTTCGGGAAGAGCTGGTAGAGCTCCTTGACCGAGACGCCCGATGTCTTGCCCATCACGCGCACGGTGGGGCCGGTGCCCTTCTCCGCGTACTCCTCCCGCATGAAGTTGATGATCTTCCAGTGGCCCTCGGTGAGCGGGTCGATGTCGACCTCCGAGGCGAGCTCGGCCGCCATGTCCTCGTTCCACTGGTCGGGTTGGGTGAAGAACCCTTCGTCGTTCACCTCGACGGTGGCGCCGGCGATGGTTCGGGTGGGCATGTCAGTTCCTCCTGTTGGACGTGCGGTGATGAGTGGTCAAGAGCCGACGGCCTCGACCGACGGGCCGGGACGGTCCTTGCCGCCCGTGGGCATGTCGGCGCCGATGCCGGGGATGTCGCGACCGGGCAGGAGCGCGTGCCAGTAGAACCACTGGAACATGAGCTTGCCGAGGTGGTTCATGCGTGACTCCTTGAGCAGCGGCATGCCCACCGATCCGGGGAAGTGCCCAGGGAGCGGCTCGGTCTCGTAGTTGAAGTCGATCAGGAGCGCCTTGTGGAAGCCCGTCTCGATGAAGCAGTTGGCGTGGCCGTCGTAGCTGGCGTCGAGGTCCTCGCCGGCGAGGAAGCGGCGGACGTTCTCGACCAGGACCTCGCCCTCGAAGTGGGTGACCGACCCCGCCTTCGACGCAGGCACGTTGGTTGCGTCGCCGATGGCGAAGATGTTCGGCGCGACCCTCGACTGCAGGGTGTGCTCGTCGGTGGGGACGAAGTTCACCTCGTCGCCCAGGCCCGGCGAGCGGCCCACGTAGTCGGCGCCGCTGTGGAGTGGGATGACGACCGCCAGGTCGAACTCGACCTCACGGCCGTCGTAACCGACGAGCTTGCCGGCGAGGCCGTCCACCTCGCCGGTGTTGAATTCGGTGACCAGGTTGATTCCCTTCTCGGCGAGCAGGCCGCCGAGGGCCTGCGAAGCGACCGGCTTGGTGAACGCGGCATCGAGCGGGGTGGCGTAGGTGAGCTCGACCTGGTCACGGATGCCCCGCTCGCGGAAGTACCAGTCGGCGAGGAAGCAGAACTCGAGGGGCGCCACCGGGCACTTGATCGGCATGTCGACCACGTTCACGACGAGGCGTTCGCCCTGGAAGGTGGCCAGGGCGGATTCGAGCGCCCCCGCTCCCTCGGGCGTGTAGAAGGTGAAGACCTTCTCCATCCACCCAGGACCGCTGAGGCCCTCGGTCTCCTCGGGTGTGAGCACGGCGCCGGTGGCGACGATGAGCACGTCGTAGTGCAGGATCGTGCCGTCGGCGAGGTGGACGCCCTGCGCGGGCACGTCGACGTGGTCGATGGTGTCCTGGCGATAGTCGATCCCGGCGTGCAGCTGACGGCGGCGTGAGCGCACGATGTCCTCGGAGTGGGTGAGGCCGAAGGGCACGAACAGCAGCCCCGGTTGGTAGACGTGAGCGTCGTCCTGGTCGACGACGGTGATCTGGACATCGTCGGACAGCTCACGGCGGAGGCGATTGGCGCCGAGCGTGCCGCCGGTCCCGCCACCGAGGATCACGACGTTCTTGGGGCTGTTGTGCTGAGTCACGCCGTCACTCTGGCTGATCCGGCCGAGTTCCACCAGGTCCGAAGGTCCCAACTTCCGGCGAATCGGGCACGGTCGCCTACGAGAGGCTCAGGAACATCTTCTGGACCTGGTCGAGGTCGTAGCCCTCGGCGGCCGATCGCTCGGGGTCGGACACGCACCAGGTGAGGCCGGCGGTCACCAGCACGAATCCCGCCCGCTGGATCGCCTTGGTCGCAGCCGAGAGCTGTTGGGCGACCTCGCGGCAGTCGCGTCCCTCGGCGAGCATCTGCTGTACCCCACGGAGCTGGCCCTCGGCCCGGCTCAGGCGCCGGGTGAGATCGGCCACGGTGTCCTCTGGCAACTCCACGTCGTCCCCTTCCTCTTCATTGTCGTTCGACCTGGACCCCGCTGGTCGCGGATGCCCGTACTCCAGGATACCCTAGGGGGTATTGATCCGGCGTTGGTGGATCGCGGGACGGCCGAAAGAAGGAGTTTGCCGTGCAGTTCACGCAGTACTACCTGGAGTGCCTCTCGCAGGCGTCGTACCTGATCGGCGACGAGAGCACCGGTCGGGCCGTGGTGGTCGACCCGCGACGGGACATCCAGCAGTACCTGGACGACGCGGCCGCCGCAGGGCTCCGCATCGAGCTGATCGTCGAGACCCACTTCCACGCCGACTTCCTCTCGGGGCACCTCGAGCTGGCCGAGGCCACCGGCGCCGAGATCGGGTTCGGCGAGGCGGCCACGGCCGACTTCCCCATCAGGCGCCTCCGGGACGGCGAGCGCGTCAGCCTGGGTGAGGTCATGCTCGAGGTGCGGGCCACGCCGGGCCACACCCCGGAGTCGATCAGCGTCGTGGTCTACGAGCACGGCACCGACGAGGTGCCCTACGGCGTGCTCACGGGCGACGCGCTCTTCGTCGGCGACGTGGGGCGTCCCGACCTGCTCTCGTCCGTCGGGGTGTCGGCCGAGGAGCTGGCCGGCCAGCTGTACCGGTCGTTGCACGACAAGCTGCTCACCCTGCCCGACGTCACCCGGGTCTATCCCGCCCACGGCGCCGGCTCGGCCTGTGGCAAGAACCTGTCCACCGAGACGGTCTCGACGATCGGCGAGCAGCGGGCCACGAACTACGCGCTCGCCCCGATGAGCGCGTCCGAGTTCATCGCCGCGGTGACAGAGGGCCAGCCCACGGCACCGGGCTACTTCGCGTTCGACGCGGGGCTCAACCGACGTCGGCGCGAGCTGCTCGACGAGACGGAGGCACCTGCTCCCCTCGGGCTCGACGAGGTCCTCGACCGCCAGGCGCAGGGCGCCGTGGTGCTCGACACCAGGGACGCCACGTCGTTCGCCATCGGGCACCTGCGGGGTGCCCTCAACGTGGGGGCCGGCGGGCGTTTCGCCGAGTACGCGGGAAGCGTGGTCGACCACGACACCCCGATCGTGCTGGTGGCCGACCCCGAGGGAGCACTCGAGGCCCGGGTGCGGCTCGCCCGGATCGGCTTCGATCAGGTGGTGGGCGCGCTCGACGACCCCCTGGCGGCGTTCGTCGCCCATCCCGAGGTGGTCGAAGCCAGCTCGCGGGTCACCGTCGACGAGCTCGGCCGGCGCCTGCGCGCCGCCGACGGCCCTGCACTGGTCGACGTGCGCAACGCCGGCGAGGTGAAGCTGGGCACGATCGCCGGCGCCCGCAACATCCCTGTGGCCGAGCTGCGGAGCCGGCTCGGTGAGCTCGACCCCGCTCGCCCCACGGTCGTCTACTGCGCCGGTGGCTACCGGTCGATCCTCGCGTCCAGCCTCCTCCGTGCCGCCGGGTTCACCCAGGTCTCGGATCTCCTGGGCGGATACGGGGCGTGGGCGTCACAGCACGTCGGCGGCGCGACGGTCGACGTGACCACCGACGTGACCACTGACCCGTGAGGGCATGGCTGGCCTCGCCGCTGGGGTTCCTGATCGGGTTGTCACTCGGCGCCCTCGGGGGCGGCGGCTCGATCCTGGCCGTCCCGGTGCTGGTCTACGTGGCGGGCGAGAGCCCCCAGGCGGCCACCACCACCTCGCTCATCGTGGTGGGGTGCGCCTCGCTCGTCGGCATGGCCGACCATTGGCGTGGCGGGCGGGTCCGGGTCGGCGCCGGGCTGCTCTTCGGGTTGGCCGGCATCGGCGGCTCGTTCGCCGGCTCGGCGCTGAACCGGCGGCTCGACCCCGATGTCCTGTTGCTCGCCTTCTCCGCCCTGATCGTGGTTGCCGCGTGGCGGATGGTGACCGGATGCCCGAGCTGCACCAAGGTCGGTGCCGATGCCGCGGTCCGTGGCGCGACCACCACGGTCGACACCCACCTCCACCGCGATCTGGCGACGGTCGCGAAGGTGATCGGTGCGGGCACGGTGGTGGGCTTCTTCACCGGGCTGTTCGGCGTGGGCGGTGGCTTCGTGATCGTGCCGGCCTTGACCCTCCTGCTGGGGTTCGCCATGCCCGAGGCAGTGGGCACCTCGCTCCTCATCATCGCCATCAACGCTTCGACCGCCCTGGTGGCTCGGATCGGCAGCGGCGTCGACTGGTCGGTGACCATCCCGTTCACCCTTGCCGCGCTCGCGGGGGTGCTCACGGGCACCCGAATGGCCGATCGCCTTCCCGCGAAGACGACGCTGCGGTGGTTCGCCGCCCTCCTGGTCGCCGTCGCGATCTACACCGCCACGAAGTCGCTGCTCGCGCTCACCTGAGGCTGGACCGGCACCGAGCCCGCGTCCTGCTCCTTCCCCGGAGGGGGGACCTCAGGAGGCCTTCTTCGCGCTCCCGGACGAGCTGTCCTCGCCGACCGAGCGCAGGCGCTTCGCCGTCTCCTGGGTCGCCAGGCGCAGGTCGTCCACCAGTTGGCGGGCGTCATCGCGCACGTCGTCCCGGCTCGCGGAGGCCTGGGCCCGTAGCTGCTCGAGCGAGTCCCGAAGGGCGTCCAGGGCCCGATCGGCGCGTTCGACCGCAGCATCGACCTGACCCTTCGCCCCGCCCGTCGTGCTCCCGGCCTGGTCGCGGAGTCGCTTCACCTGTTCGCGTGAGGCATCCGCCAGATCGGCCAGCGCCTCCCGGTAGGCGCTCCCGCTCGATGCCGCCTCGGTGCGGAGATCGGCCCCGATGGTGCGCAGCTCGGCCTCGAGTCGGTCGCCGGCTGCTCTGGCCTGCTTGGCCGACTCCTGCCAGGCCTGGCCGGCGGCACCGCCGATGCGCTGGACGGCCGAGCCGAGGGCCTCCCAGTCGGAGCGGGCCTGCTCGACGAAGGGCTCGAGCCGACGACGGACGTCCGTCGTCTGCTCCTCGATCTGGGCGCCGATGCTGCGCAGGCGTCCTTCGAGGTCGCCGAGCCACTCGGCCAGGGCCTCGCGGGTCGCTTCCCGGTCCGGGGTCGACCGCTCGGCAATTGCCGAGGCGGCCTTCTTTCTCGGTGTCACCTTCGCCGTGACGGTCTTCTTCGCGGGCGCCTTCTTGGTAGGCGCCTTCTTCTTGGCCGTGGCCGCCTTCCTCGCGGGTGCCTTCTTGCCGGCAGTCTTCTTGGTCGTCGTTGCCATCGCCCCTTGCCTCCTGGGCCTTCGCCCGTCGAGGGCCGTCGTCGGCCCGATCCTCCGATGATGGGCGGTTCTCATCCGGCGGGCCAGGGGCGAAGGTCCCGAAACCACCCGGCCGTGCGGGGCACGCGGCGAGCGTCGAGGTGGTCGGGGCCGCCCACGACGCCTACCCTCGTCGTCGCGTGCCGAGCGGGGACTCGGCGACTCCAGGGAGAGACGGATGCTCAGAAGACGCAGTCGCGGGTCGGGCGAGGATCATGAGCGTGTCCAGGCTCCAATTGCGGAGCCGACCTGCCAGGCGCCGCACGCCATGTTGCGCTTCACCCCCGACGGGCGGGTCCTCGTCTGCTGCGCCAACGACCAGCACGCCTTGGGCGTGGTCGGTCAGGACTCGATCCGCGAGATCTGGGACGGCGACGAGCGGGCCCGGATCGCGGCCGCGCTCGACGCACTCGACTACTCGTTGGGTTGCGACGAGTGCGGTGCCGAGCGGGCCATCGGGAACCGGCCGCGGAGCATCGAGGCGATGTGGGACCGCTACGCCGATGACCCCGGGCCCCACGCCTGGCCGCGGCGCATGGAGTTCGCGCTGTCGAATACGTGCAACCTCCAGTGCATCCAGTGCAACGGCGACCGGTCGTCGGCCATCCGGGCCCAGCGCGAGCACAGGCCGCCCATGGCCGTCCCGTACGGCGACGCCTTCTACGACGAGCTGCGCGACTTCCTTCCCCATCTCGAGGACGCGACCTTCGCCGGTGGCGAGCCCTTCCTCGCGAGGGAGACCCGACGGGTCATGGACATGCTCATCGAGCTCGATTCGCCGCCCAAGGTCGACGTGGTCACCAACGCCACCGTCTGGGATGACCGGGTCGAGGCCTACCTGCGGGCCCTGAAGATGGACGTGACCCTCTCGATCGACGGAGCAACGCCCGAGACGATCGAGGCGGTCCGGGTTGGTGCCGACTACGACGAGGTGTGGGCCAACTGCGACCGCTTCATCGAGACGGTGCGCAGCTACGGGGGAACGGTCTCGTTCAACTACTGCTTCATGCCGCAGAACTGGCACGAACTGGGCGACCTCCTGCTCCGCGCCGACGGCCTCGACGTCTCCGTCGACGTGTTGCCCGTCACCTTCCCCGTGCGCTTCAACGTGTTGAACATGGCCGAGGCCGACCTGCGCGCCGCGGTGCACGAGCTGGAGGCACAGGACGCCCGCATCGGCGCGAGCCTCGGCCGCAACCGCGCCGTGTGGCAGGCGAAGGTGGCCCTCCTGCGTCGTCATCTCGACCTGCGCGAGTCCGGCGGCGTGCCCGTCGAGCTCACCGCTCGAGAGCCAACGCCGGTCTCGCCCGAGCTCCTCGAGTCGCTGCTGGGTGATCTGCGGGAATGGTCGGGCCAGGAGTCCCTCGTGGTTCGGCTGGTGGGAGGCAAGGTGACCGAGGTCGACGCTCCCGAATGGGCGGCGCCCTTCGATGCGCAGCGATGGGTGGGCTGGCCCAACGAGGTGCTGCTGTCCGACATCGTCAACCAGGTCGGACTGCTGCGGGACTTCGATGCCGAGCCGGTGTCGGCCGGGGTCCAGATGACGTCGTTTGCCATCGTGGTCGACGGTGAACGTGTGCCGTTCCGCGTGGTGATGACCGACGGCTGTCTCTTCGCGGCCACACCTGTCGCCCTCGATCGCCTGGTCGCACGAGGGCACGAAGCGGTCGAGCCGAGCGGCACCGGGGCCTGAACGGGCTCTCGGCGCTCGGCCGGGCGGTTCGGCGGTGGTGCTCGCGAGCCGGGTCGTTCAGCGGTCCCTGACGGCTTGGAGCAGCAGTCGTCGCTCGCTCGACGCCAGCACCTGGCGAGTCGCCGCCGCTGCGTCCGGGTTCACCGACACCGACGTGATGCCGAAGCGGACGAGGTGCTCCGCGAACTCGGGCCGGTTCGACGGCGCCTGGCCGCACAGCGAACTGGTCAGGCCGGCCTCCCGGCACGCCCCGATGATCGCCTCGATGGCGGCAAGCACGGCGGTGTCGCCCTCGTCGAACAACTCGGCGCAGGTCTCGGAGTCGCGGTCGACGCCGAGCACGAGTTGGGTCAGGTCGTTCGACCCGATCGAGACGCCGTCGATGCCGAGGGCGGCGTAGTCGGCGATGCGGTACACCACCGACGGGACCTCGGCCATCACCCAGCGGTGGAGGCCCCGCTGCGAGCCGAGTGGGCTGGCGTCCACGAGGTCCAGACAGGCCTCGAGCTCCCAGAGGGTGCGCACGAACGGCAACATGATGTGGAGGTTGGGGGTCTCCTCCCGCACGCGTGCCAGCACCTCGAGCTCCATCGCGAACACGTCCGGCTCCCGCACGTACCGGTAGCAGCCCCGGTAGCCGATCATCGGGTTGTTCTCCTCGGGCTCGTAGTCGGCGCCACCCTCGAGACCCCGGAACTCGTTGGTCCGGAAGTCCATCGTGCGGTACACGACGGGACGCGGGGTGAAGGCGCGGGTGACCCGCCCGACCGAGTCGACCATGGCGTCCACGAACTCCTGCCGGCGGCCCTCGGCAAGGAGCTTCTTGGGGTGCACGCCCCCCAGCGCATCGGTGATCATGAACTCGGCCCGCAGCAGCCCCACGCCGTCGACAGGGAGCGCGGCGACCTCCTCGGCACGGTCCGCGATGGCGAGGTTCACGTACAGGCGGGTGGCGAGAGCCTCCGGGTGGGCCTCCACTGCGGTTGCCGGAACCGTGGGTGGCGCGGCGGCCTTCGCGGCCGGCGTGTCGACGATGCCCGCGCGCACCACCCCCTGCGCCCCGTCGATCGTGATCATCTCGCCGTCGCGGAGCACGGTGGTGGCGGTCCGGGTGCCGACGATCGCGGGTACGCCCAACTCGCGGCTGACGATGGCGGCGTGGCAGGTCATGCCGCCCCCGTCGGTGACGAGACCGGCGGCGCGTCGGATGGTGGGGACCCAGTCGGGGTTCGTCATCGGGGCAACGAGGATCTCGCCGTCCTGGAGGCGTTGCCCGTCCTTCACCGAGGTGAGGACCCGGGCGCGACCCTGGGCGATTCCCGGCGCGGCCGCGAGGCCGCGGACGATCACCTCTCCGTCGGCTGTCCCCTCGCCACCCGGCGACGCGCCGGTCGCGGGCGGTGCGGCCGGGCCGGGCCCGGTGCCGGCGTCGTGGAGGGTGGTGATCGGACGCGACTGCACCAGCAGGAGGCTCCCGTCCGGGGAGAAGACCCACTCGATGTCCTGGGGTGACCCGTAGTGGGCCTCGACCCTGCGCCCGAGGCCGGCCACCTCCACGACCTGCTCGTCGGTGAGGACACGCCGGGTCCGGTCGTCCCCCTCGAGGGCCACGGTGCGGTCGCTGCCGTCGTCGCCGCGGATGATCTTGTGGGTCTTGTCGCCCACCCGCACCTCGCGGATGTCGAGCGTGTCCTTGGCCACGAGGTAGAAGTCGGGCTGCACCTGTCCGCCGACCACGACCTCGCCCTGGCCGGGCGCGCCCTCGATGACGAGCACCCGGCGGTCACCGTTCGCCGGGTTCACCGTGAACATGACCCCAGAGGCCACTGCCTCGACCATCTGCTGCACCACCACGGCGATCTGCGGTTCGTCGTCGAGGTGCTGGCCGGCCCGGTACGCGAGCACCCGCGGGCTGAAGGCAGAGGCCCAACAGTCGACGATGGCGGTGAGCAGGCCCGCCGCCCCGCCGATGTTGGTGAAGGTCTCGTTCATGCCGGCGAACGAGGTGCCGGCGGCGTCCTCGGCCGTCGCCGAGGACCGGACCGCGACCACGGCATCGTCCCCCAGGCCCCCGTACGCCTGGACGACCGCGGCCCGCAGATCGTCGGGCATGGACGCCTCGTGCACGAGGGCCCGGCAGCGGTCCGATGCCCCCTGGAGTGAATCGGGGTCCGAGGTCTCGACCGAGCGTGCAACCCGGAGAAGCTCCTCGCGGACCCCGCCGGCGTCCATGGCCTCGACGTAGGCGCCGGCCGTCACGACGAAGCCGGCCGGCACCGGGAAGCCGCCGGACAGCAACTCGCCGAGGTTGGCGCCCTTGCCCCCGGCGACCGCTACCGAGTCCCGGCGGAGGCGGTCGAGCGCGATGACGGGGTGCGGGTCGGTCGTGGTGTCAGGTGCCATCTCTGAACCTCGGGTTCTCGGCCGGACGGGTGCTCGACGCACCTATCGCGGCGGGGGTGGGTGTGGGGGGAGCGGTTGCGGCGGGGGCGGCTGTTCGAGCAGATGGCGGACGTCGTCCATCGTCAACAGGCCCACCACCCGGGCGTCGTGCAGGACCGACACCGCGTGGTGGGGTGAGGTCTGGAGGAGTTCGAGCACGCCGTCCTCCACGGGTTCGTCGTCGGTGACCGATGAGGTGCGCGCGTCGATCAGATCGCCGACGCGCGCCGTGGGCGCCGTCGTCTCGAGGGTGCGGGCCGAGATCATCCCGCGGTACCAGCCACCGTCGACGACCGGGAAGACCCGCTGCGCCGTGTGGCGCAGACGGGGAACGACCTCACCGGCCGGGGACCCCGCCTCGAGGACCATCGGGTCGAGCAGCATCAGGTCGGAGACGTGCCGCCCGGCGAGGCGCTGGTGAAGGACGGTGACGGCCTCCTCGGCGCCCGCCCCCAGATAGATGAACACCCCGATCACGATCAGCCACACGTTGAGGAGGACGCCCACGACCACCAGCACCACGGCGATGCTCCTGCCGAGGCGGGCGGCGCGGTGGGTCGCCTGCTCGAGGTCCATGCGCCGCTCGAGCAACGCCCGGAAAACGCGGCCACCGTCCAGCGGGAAGGCGGGAAGCAGGTTGAAGCCGCCGAGCAGCAGGTTGAACCAGAAGAGCCTCGTCGGCAGCGGGCCCGTGAACATCTCCACCGGCAGCACAGCGTCGCCCCGGCCGAGGGTGACCGTGGCGGCGAGGAGGGCCAGGCCGATGCTGGCCAG
The DNA here is from genome assembly GCA_041918615.1 of Acidimicrobiales bacterium. Classification (GTDB taxonomy): domain Bacteria; phylum Actinomycetota; class Acidimicrobiia; order Acidimicrobiales; family DATDAH01; genus JAEUJM01. The sequence continues at coordinate 64,430 of JAYRVH010000047.1, read as the reverse complement.
CGGCCCGGCGATGGCGATGGCGAGCTCGCTCGCCGGGGACTCGGGCAGTCGATCCATGCGGGACACCCCGCCGATCGGGAGCAGCATGATCTCGTCGACCCCCACGCCACGCCGGCGCGCGACGGCGCAGTGCGACAGCTCGTGGATCAGCACGCAGGAGAAGACGAGGACGAGCCAACCCACGGCCGCGGGGGCACCGCCCTGCACCTCGCCCGATGTGGCGAGGACGAGCCCGAGCAGGATCGCGAACGTGACGTGGACGCGCACGTCGATGCCGGCCAGGTGGCCCAGTGAGAGCGACCATCGCGAACCCCGGTCCGGGAGGCGTCCCGGCGGAGGTCGCCCGGGCGCACTCATGGCGTCCGGTCGACCAGCACGGCGCACGGGGCATGGGTGACCACATGGCTGCTCACCGAGCCGAGGACCGCACGGCCGAGGGGCCCACGTCCGTGCGAGCCGATCACGATGAGATCTGCCGGTAGCGCGGTCGCCACGGTGCAGATCGTCGGGCCGGGCGCACCGGTCTCGATGCGGACATCGCCCGTGAGCCCCAGCGAGACGGCGAGGTCGAGCGCGTGTTGCTCGGCGGTGGCGAGCGCCTCGGCGAGCTGGCGGTCGGAGATGACCGGCGGGTCGAGGCGCGCCATAGCGTCGACGGTCTGGCCGTGGGGGGACACGACCGTCAACACCTCCCACTCGTGCGCCAACCCCAGCAGGGCCACCGCCCAGCGCAGCGCGTCGTCTCCGATCGACGAACCGTCGACCGCGCCCAGGATGGTTGCCACGTTTCCTCCCGACGGGGAGACGACAACGCACGTGCCGACCCCTCACCTCGGACTGAACCGCGAACCTCGTCCCCCGGACAGAGGACAAGGTCCCTTTGGTCAGCCGGCCACCGTGAGCTCGGCGGCCATGCCCTGCGCGAAGTGGTCGGGGAGGTTGCAGAACAGCACGTAGCTGCCCGCGGCCAGCTCGAAGTTGGCGTCGCACGTCTGGCCGGCGGCGAACTCGGCGATCTCACCCACGACCGTGTCGCCGAGCGCCTCCTCGGACACCGTGGTGCCGTCGACCTCGAGCGAGTCGATGCCGTCGGCCTCGACGACCACCAGCTCGTGCACCTGTGAGCTCTCGCTCTGGTTGTCGGCGACGATCGAGACCACGCCCGCCGGCACCTCGGTGGGCTCGATGGTCACGTACCACTCGCCGAGGGCCGCGTCGATGGAGCTGTCGGCGCCGGCGTCGGTGGCGCCGTCGGTGGTGCACTCCGCCTCGTCGCCCGAGGTGGCCTCGGTGGTCTCCGACGAGGACGACTCGTCGTCGCTGTCGCTCCCGCAGGCCGCAAGGCCGGACAGGAGCGGCAGGAGCAAGATGATCAGGAACAGGCGTTTGGACATGGGGCCCCCAGGCATTCACGGTTGGTGTGAGCCAGACGCTACGTCAATGCCGCGGCGCTCGCCGGTGATCTCGGGACTCTCGCCTCTGGTGCTTCGTGGGCCGTGCCGTGGAGGATGGCGTCGTGTCGGTGACCGAGCGAGGTGAGCCATCGGGTGCCCCGCGGCGCGCGCCCTCGGGGCTGACGGCCGCGGAAGCCACGCGGCGCCAGGAGGCAGACGGACCGAACGCGCTGCCACCACCGCGCACCGTCCCTTCGTGGCGGAAGCTGGCCGCAGAGTTCGTCAACCTCTTCGCCATCATGTTGTGGGTCGCCGGCGCGCTGGCCCTCCTCGGCGGTCTGGCACCGCTGGGGGTGGCCATCTTCGCGGTCATCGTGCTCAACGGGTTGTTCGCCTTCGGCCAGGAGCACCGGGCCGAACGCGCCGCTGCGAGCCTCCGCGACCTCCTCCCGCGGCGTGCCACCGTCGTGCGCGACGGACACCAGTGGGACATCGACGCACGCGAGCTCGTGGTCGGCGACACCGTGCTGCTCGAGCCGGGCGACCGGGTCTCGGCCGACCTCACCCTCGGTGAGGCACACGGGATCCTGGTGAACACCTCGACGCTCACCGGCGAGAGCGTCCCCACCCCCGCGGAGGCCGACGACGTGTTGTTCGCCGGGACCTTCCTCGTCGAGGGTGCGGGGTTCGGCACCGTGACCGCCATCGCCGCAGACACCCGGTTGGCCTCGATCGCACGGCTCACCACCGAGGCGGAGCGTCCGCGCACACCGCTCCATCGCGAGATCCAGCGCGTCGTCCGCACGCTGGCGACCCTCGCGCTCTCACTGGGTTCGTTGTTCTTCGTGCTGTCGCTCCTGCTCGGGCAGCCGGCGAGCGACGGGTTCCTGTTCGCCGTGGGGGTCACGGTGGCCGTGGTGCCGTGCGGCCTCCTGCCCACCGTCACGCTGTCGCTGGCGGTGGGCGCCCAGCGGATGGCGGCCCGCCACGCGCTCGTGCGCCGCCTCGAGTCCGTCGAGACGCTGGGCTCCACCACCTTCATCTGCTCCGACAAGACCGGCACCCTCACGCGCAACGAGATGCAGGTCGTCCGGGTGTGGACCCGGGTCGGCACGGTCGAGATCGAAGGATCCGGCTACGACCCCGAGGGGCGGGTGATCGAGGGAGCGGCGGGCAGCCGGGCCGCCGCCGCCGACGCGGCATGGGCGGCCGCCGCCTGCTCCACGGGCTACGCCGTCCGGCGCGAGGGGGTCTGGACCACCCAGGGTGACCCCATGGAGGTCGCCCTCGACGTCTTCGCCCGCCGCATCGGTGTCGACACGGAAGCGATGCGGAAAGTGGTCCCTGACCGGGTCTTTCCCTTCGACCCGCGTCGGCGGCGCATGTCGGTGATCCGGGAGGGCCGGGTCGTCGTGAAGGGCGCGCCCGACGCGGTGTTGCCGCTCTGCCGGGACGTCGGCGATGCCCAAGCGGCGCTCGACGACCTGGCGGCCCAGGGGCTGCGCGTGATCGCCATGGCGACACGGGTGGACGACGGGCCCGACAGCGCCGACGAAGCCGAGCGCGATCTCGAGTTGCTGGGCCTTGCGGCGCTCGAGGACCCGCCTCGTGCGGGCGCGGCCCATGCCCTAGCGGCCTGTCGTCGCGCCGGGCTCGCGGTCGCCATGGTGACCGGTGACCACCCCGCCACGGCGAAGGCGATCGCGGACGAGGTGGGGCTCCGGCGTCCCGGCGACCCGGTCGTCACCGGTGACGAGCTGCCGGCCGACGACGACGTGCTCGGCGCATTGATCGATCACGACGGGATCGTGATCAGCCGGGTCGCCCCCGAGGACAAGCTGCGCATCGCCCGCGCCCTACGAGGTCGCGGCCACACCGTGGCGATGACGGGCGACGGTGTCAACGACGGGCCCGCGCTCCAGGAAGCTGACATCGGGATCGCCATGGGCCGGTCGGGCACCGACGTGGCTCGGGACGCGGCCGACCTCGTGCTCCTCGACGACGACTTCGCCACGATCGTGGCCGCGGTCGAGCAGGGTCGGGCGACCTTCGCCAACATGCGGAGGTTCCTCACCTACCACCTCACCGACAACGTGGCCGAGCTGACGCCTTTCGTGGTGTGGGCCCTGTCGGGGGGCCGCTTCCCGCTGGCTCTCGGCGTCCTGCAGGTGCTGGCCCTCGACATCGGCACCGACACGCTTCCCGCCGTCGCTCTCGGTGGTGAGCCTCCCGCGGCCGGGATCCTCGACCGCCCACCGACCAAGGGTCGGCTGATCAACCGGACGGTGGCCCTGCGTGCGTTCGGCGTGCTCGGGCCCACCGAGGCGCTGATGGAGATGGTCGCCTTCGTGACGGTCATGTTCGCCGCCGGCTGGCGCCCCGGCGATCCCTTCCCCGAGGGCCACGTGCTCTACGCCGCGTCAGGGGCGGCCTTCACCTCGGTGGTGGTGGGCCAGATGGCCAACGCCTTCGCGTGCCGGAGCACGACTCACTGGCCGGGCCGACTCGGCTGGACCACCAACCGTCTCCTGCTCTGGGCGGTCGGGTTCGAGGTGCTGCTCGCAGCTGCCTTCGTGGGGTTCGCGCCGCTCGCCCGGCTGCTCGGCCAGGCCCCGCCGTCCGCGGCCGGCTGGGTGGTCGTCGCCCTCTCGGCTCCAGCGGTGCTCGTCGCCGACTCCTTGTGGAAGGCCGTCTTCCGCTCGCGCCAACGTCGATGGCTGCACGGCCTCGGCGTGGACCGAGGAGCTGGCCTGGGCCCGTTGGACGCGTTCGTCGATCGGTAGTGGTGCCCGGCGCGGCCGCAGAGCTCGACCTGTCATCGGCACCCTCGCTTCCCGATGACGGCCCGATGGGCGAGACTGTCGCCGATGGTGGGCCCAGACCGCTTCGACGCGGTGATATTCGACACGGACGGTGTGGTCACCGACACCGCCGTCGTGCACGCTGCAGCCTGGAAGCGGCTCTTCGACGAGTACCTGGCGCGGTGCGGGGATCGGGACGGTCGTTCGTACGAGCCGTTCGACGCCGTCGGTGAGTACCTCGCCCTGGTGGACGGGAAGCCGCGCTACGACGGTGTCCGCAGCTTCCTGGCGGCTCGGGCGATCGAGTTGGCAGACGGTGCGCCCACCGACCCGCCTGGGCGGGAGACGGTGTGCGGGCTCGGCAACGCGAAGGACGCGTACTTCCACGAGCGGCTGACGGCGGACGGCGCCGAGGTGTTCGCCGACGCCGTCCGCCTGCTCGACCGTCTCGTGGCCGCCGGCATCCGCGTGGCGGTGGTCTCCGCGAGCCGCAACGCCCGGGAGGTGTTGCGCTCAGCGCGGGTGCTCGACCGCTTCGAGGTCGCCGTGGACGGACTGGAAAGCGACCGCCTCGGCCTGGCGGGGAAGCCCGACCCCGCGCTCTTCCTCGAGGCCGCCGGCCGCCTCGAGGTGGTCCCCGAGGCCGCCGTCGTGGTCGAGGACGCCGTCGCCGGCGTGGAGGCGGGGCGTCGAGGTTCTTTCGGGCTCGTGATCGGCGTCGACCGCGTCGGCCGGGGCGACGCCCTGCGCGCCGCCGGCGCCCACACCGTGGTCCCCGACCTCGACGAGGTGGCGGTCGGGTGACGGGTTCCTGGGTGCTGCACTACGACGGGTTCGAGCCCGCAGAGGAGGGCCGCCGTGAGGCGTTGTGCACCCTCGCAAACGGGTACTGGTCGGTGCGGGGGGCCGCCCCCGAGTCGCAGGCGGACGGGGTCCACTACCCGGGGACCTACGTCGCCGGCTGCTACAACCGTCTCACCGACGAGGTGCAGGGCCGGAGCGTCACCAACGAGAGCGTGGTGAACCTGCCCAACTGGCTCCTGCTCTGCTTCCGGGTGGAGGACGGACCGTGGTTCGACCTGGCATCGTCCGAGGTGCTCGACCACACCCTCGAGCTGGACATGCGTCGGGCGGTCCTCGCACGTGTTTTGCGCTTCCGCGACCCCGAAGGCCGCGTGACCCGGGTCGTCCAGCGCCGGCTCGTGCACCTGGGCGCCCGGCACATCGCCGCCCTCGACTCGTCGTTCTCGGCCGAGAACTGGTCGGGCTCGCTCCGGGTCTGCAGTGGCATCGACGGTCGGGTCGAGAACGCGGGCGTGGACCGCTACCGGTCGCTCTCGGCGTGTCACCTCACCCCGCTCCGGGAAGACGAGGTGGACCGGGAAACCCTGCTGCTCGAGGTCGAGACGAACCAGTCGCACGTCCGGGTGGCCATGGCGGCACGCACCCGCGTGTTCGCCGACGGCACGAGCCCGACGATCACGCGCGGCCTCGTGCGCGAGCCCGGCTACGTCGCCCACGACCTCGTGCTCGGACTCACGCAAGGGCGCCCCATGAGGGTCGAGAAGGTGGTCGCCCTCTACACCTCGCGCGACCAGGCCGTCACCGAGGCGTCTGTCGACGCGGTGCGCGGGGTGGCCGTGGCCGACGACTTCGCGGCGCTCCTGGCGAGCCACGCCATCCACTGGGACCACGTGTGGCGGCGGGGCGACATCGACATCGAGATCAGCGACGGCCACGGCTACCCGCCCCCAGAGCTCGCCCTGCGGGTGAGCCTGTTCCACCTGTTGCAGACGGTGACCAAGAACACCGCCGACCTCGACGTGGGTGTTCCGGCCCGAGGGCTTCACGGCGAGGCGTACCGGGGTCACGTCTTCTGGGACGAGCTGTTCATCTTCCCCTACCTCAACCTTCGGTTCCCCAAGCTCACCCGGGGCCTCCTGCTCTACCGCTACCGCCGCCTGCCCGAGGCTCGGCGGTCGGCGGCCGAGGCCGGGTACCGCGGTGCCATGTTCCCGTGGCAGAGCGGCAGCAACGGCGAGGAGGAGACCCAGACCTGGCACCTCAACCCCGAGTCGGGGCGCTGGCTGCCGGACGCCTCGCACCTCCAGCGCCACGTGAACATCGCCATCGCGTACAACGTGTGGCAGTACTACGACGCCACCCGCAACTACGAGTTCCTGTCCTTCTACGGCGCCGAGCTGATCTTCGAGATCGCGCGCTTCTGGGCCAGTGCGGTCACCCGTGACCCCGCCGACGGTCGGTTCGACCTCGACGGCGTGGTGGGTCCCGACGAGTACCACGAGGCCTACCCGGGAGCCGAGCGCCCCGGTCTCCGCAACAACGCCTACACCAACGTGATGGTGGCCTGGGTGCTGTCACGGGCCCTCGACGTCGTCGACCTGCTCACCGAGCATCGCTGGCAGGAGCTGTACGAGAAGCTCCAGATGGACGAGGACGAGTTCGCGCAGTGGGACGAGATCAGTCGTCGCCTCCGGGTGCCGTTCCACGACGGGGTCATCTCGCAGTTCGAGGGGTACGAGAACCTCGCCGAGCTCGACTGGGAGGGCTACCGCGCGAAGTACGGCGACATCCGTCGGCTCGACCGCGTGCTCGAGGCCGAGGGCGACTCGACCAACTGCTACCGCCTCGCGAAGCAGGCCGACGTCCTGATGCTCCTCTACGTGCTCTCGGCCGACGAGCTGACGGGCCTGATGCAGCAGCTCGGCTATCCGCTCGACACCGACACGCTGACGAAGACCGTCGACTACTACCTCGGCCGCACCTCGCACGGCTCCACCTTGAGCGGCATCGTCCACTCGTGGCTGCTCGCGCGGGCCGGGCGCGCACCCTCCTGGCGGTTCTTCGAACGGGCCCTGCACGGCGATCTCGACGGGCCCGACAGCGGCACCACCCACGAGGGCATCCACCTCGGGGCCATGGCGGGCACCGTCGATCTCGTCCAACGGGCCTACGGCGGGGTGTGTCCCCGCGACGGGGTCCTCTGGATCGAGCCGGCACTGCCGCCCGAGATCACGCGCCTGGCCTTCAACATCGGCTATCGCAACCGTTCGGTGGGCATCGAGGTCGCCGACGGCCGGTGCACCGTGACCGCGCACCCCAACGTCGGCGACATGGCCGTCGGCATCGACGGCGAGGTCGTCGTCATGCGTCCGTGCGACGAGCGGACCTTCGTGCTCCGAGGAGACGGCGACGGTCGGGGTGACGCCGGATAAGCAGGTCATCGTGCCGGAGCGGGGACACTGGAGCGATGCCGCCCGACCTCGCGCCGACCGGACTCGCGGTGGAGGACTGCGTGCCGGCGCTGCGCGCCGCGCTGGCCGCGGCCGGCGCGGCCGTCCTCTCGGCCGAGCCGGGGGCGGGGAAGTCCACGGTGGTGCCTCTTCGGCTCCTCGACGAGCCGTGGCTCGACGGCGGCCGGATCGTGATGCTCGAACCTCGCCGGCTCGCCACCCGGGCCACGGCCCGGCGCATGGCACAGCTGCTTGGCGAGGAGGTCGGCGCCACGGTCGGCTATCGGACACGCGACGAGCGCCATGGCGGAAGCGCCACCCGCATCGAGGTGGTGACCGAGGGGATCCTGACCAGGCGCCTCCAACATGATCCGTCGCTCCCCGGCGTCGGCCTGGTCGTCTTCGACGAGATCCACGAGCGCAACCTCCAGTCCGACCTGGCCCTGGCGTTCACCCTCGATGCCCGCAGCGCGCTACGACCCGACCTCCGGGTCCTCGCCATGTCGGCGACCCTCGACGCGGCCCGGTTGGCCGACCTCTTGGGCGACGGGTCCGTTGCCGCCCCGGTCATCGTCAGCACCGGCCGGTCGTACCCGGTCGACGTCCGTTGGGTGCCCCGCGACCGACGAGGACGCCTGGCCGACGCCACCGTCGCGGCGATCCGCCTGGCGCTCGGGAGCGACGAGGGCGACCTGCTGGTCTTCCTTCCCGGGGCCCGGGAGATCCGCTGGGTCGCCGAGGGGTTGGCCGGCGGGGGTGGCCTGCCGGCGGGGGTGGACATCCGACCGCTCCACGGCACGCTGCCGATGGGCGATCAGGACCTGGCCCTGCGCGCCTCGGTGCCGGGGCGGCGGCGTGTGGTCCTGGCCACCGACATCGCCGAGACGAGTCTCACCGTCGAGGGCGTGCGTGTGGTCGTCGATGCCGGCGAGCTGCGTCGACCCCGATACGACCGGCGCAGCGGGCTGACCCGCCTCCACACCGGGCCGGCGTCGAAGGCCTCGGCGGTCCAGCGCTCTGGCCGGTCGGGGCGCACCGGGCCTGGTGTGGCCTACCGCCTGTGGTCCGAGGCCGAGCACGCCGTCCGCCGGCCGTTCGCCGAGCCCGAGATCGCCTCGGTCGACCTCGCGGGGCTGGCCCTCGAGGTCGCCGTGTGGGGGGCGACGTCCGCCGAGCTCGCCTTCCTCGACCCACCCCCGGCCGATCGCCTGGCCGAGGCGACGACCCTCCTCCGTCGCCTCGGTGCCCTCGACGCCGCCGGTCGCGCGACGACTGCGGGCCGGGCCATGGTCGGGCTCCCGATCCACCCGCGGCTCGCCCACATGGTGTTGGGGGCCCGGGCGCGCGAGGGTCGTTCACGGGGCCTGGGGTGGACCGCCTGCGCGCTGGCGGCGCTGCTCGAGGAGCGAGATGTGCTGCGGGGCCGGCCGAGCGAGCTGACGGCCGACATCGGCGTTCGCGTGCGGCTGATCACCGATGACCGTACTGGTGATCCGCGGTCCGACAGGGCTGCGCTCGCCACCGTTCGCCGGCGGGCGCGCGAGCTCGCCAAGCGGGTCGACGTGGCCGCCGGGCACGCCGACGTCGACCGGTGCGGGGAGGTGCTCGCGCTCGCCTACCCCGATCGCATCGCACAGGCGCGCGGCGCCGGTCGGTTCCGCCTGCGCAGCGGTCGCGGGGTGGCCCTGGGCACGAGCGACCCGCTCGCCGACGCCGCCTTCCTGGTCGTCGCGGAGCTCGGCCCGGGGCCGCTGCACCGCGACGACGACGGGGTCCGACTGGCCGCTTCCGTGGACGCCGAGGACGTGGAGACCGTGGCGGCCGGCGACATCATCGAGACGACGGCCGTGGCCTGGAACGTCGAGCGTGACGACCTCGAACGCCTGACCGAGCGACGGCTGGACGCGCTCGTGCTCTCGTCGGCCCGCGGTCGGCCCGAGCCGGGGGCGGAGGCGACGGGGGCGCTGGTCGACCGGGTGCGGACCGGCGGGCTCGGTCTCTTGACCTGGTCGGCGAAGGCGCGAGCGCTGCAAGGTCGGGCCGCCTTCGCGCGGCGCTCCATGGGTGGGGGGTGGCCAGACGTTTCCGACGACGCGCTTGCGGCGTCGCTCGAAGACTGGCTGGCCCCGCGTCTGGCCGGCGCCACCCGTCGGTCCGACCTCGCGCGCATCGATGTCCTCCGGGTCCTGCGCGACCGGCTGGGCCACCACCTGGTGCGCGATCTCGACCGGGTCGTTCCGGCGACGGTCACGCTCCCGAGCGGCCGCTCGCTTCCCGTCGACTACGGCACCGAGCCGCCGAGCGTGTCGGTGCGGGTGCAGGAGCTGTTCGGCGTCGGCGTCCACCCCACGGTCGCCGGTGGCCGGGTGGCCCTGGCCGTGCATCTGCTGTCTCCGGCCGGTCAGCAGGTGCAGGTGACGTCCGACCTGCCCGGGTTCTGGGCGGGCTCGTGGGCCGAGGTTCGCAGGGACATGATCAGCCGCTACCCGAAGCACAACTGGCCCGCCGACCCGACGACGGCCGAGCCGGGCACCAGGGCGCGCCGTCTGAGGTGATGAGGTGGTGAGGTGTTGCATCAGCGAGGTGGTTGGGTCCGGCGGTGCTGGTGACGCTGGAGGTCAGGCGAGGCGTCAGCGGGTCCGGCGGTCCCAGTTCGCCCGGCGGTAGGTCCCGGTCAAGGCGGGCACCCAGTTCACGCCGTCCGTCGAGGTCTCGAGCCTCATGGTCAGGGTGTCGGCATCGGCGAGCGGCGCGCCGAAGGCGTACCGCGTTCGGCCCCGGGCGGTGGCCCGCTCGAACACGAGGTCGTCCCCATGCCAGGTCCCGCGGGCGCTCGGATCCTCACCGCAGTGCTCGAACCAGTGCATCGTGAACTGATCGGTCTGCGGGTCGAAGCCGAAGACGGCATGGGCGAGGCGCGTGATAGTGCCGTATCGCTCCTGTTGGTAGTCCATCACCAGGAACAGGCCACCCAGCCCCATGTTCGTCCGGAAGCGCCCCGTGGCCTCGCCACCCGCGGTTCCCGCGTCTCCGTGGACGGTCTCGGGGCCGGCGTAGGCCCCGGCGAGCCGGGCGAGACGGTGGTGCATGGGCAGCAGGGTCGCGTTCTCCATGGCTTGCCTGTCGGCGTTAGCGTCTCCGGGATGAGCGAGCTGACGGCACCCGACCTCTTCGGCATGGCGGCGTCCGACTTCGGCGACGACTTCACCTGGGGGGTCGCGACGGCGTCGTACCAGATCGAGGGTGGGTGGGACGCCGACGGGAAGGGCCCCTCCATCTGGGACACGTTCACCCACCGCAAGCGTCGGCCGATACCCACGGTGTTCACGGGCGAGAACGGCGACGAGGCCTGCGACTTCTACCACCGCTACGAGCCCGACCTCGAGATCATGGGTGGGCTGGGTGTCGGCGCCAACCGGTTCTCGGTGTCGTGGCCCCGCGTGCTCCCGAACGGTACGGGCCGGGTGAACGAGGCCGGCCTGGACTTCTACTCACGGGTGGTCGACGCCACCCTCGCGAACGGCATGGAGCCGTGGCTCACCCTGTACCACTGGGATCTCCCCCAGGCGCTGCAGGACCGCGGGGGATGGGTGAACCGCGACATCGTCGGCTGGTTCGAGGAGTACGTGGGCGTGATGACCGACCGCCTCGGCGACCGGGTGAAGCATTGGATGATCTTCAACGAGCCGCTGTCGTTCTGCGGCGGCGGCTACCTGCTGGGTATGCACGCGCCGGGCATCGTCGGCCCCCGGCCGTTCATGGCCGCCGTCCACCACGTGAACCTCTGCCAGTCCGCCGCCGCCAGGGTCGTGCGCGACCGGGTGCCCGGTGCCGTGGTCGGCACCACCCACGTGATCGGTCCGGTCGAGGCCCGGGGCCCGTCGGCCATCCACCAGCGGGCCAAGCGCGCCATGGAGGCGATCACCCACGGCATCTTCCTCGAGCCGAACCTCGGCCTCGGGTACCCCACCGACGACAACCCGGTGGTCGGCCAGGTCGAGCGCTTCATCCGTGCCGGCGACGACGAGGCGGTCAAGGTCGACTTCGACTTCATCGGGGCGCAGTACTACGCGTCGGTGCTCGCGTTCCCCGTTCCCTACCTCGGCGGGCTGGCCACGCGGAAGCCCGGCGTCAAGGGCGGCGACCGCGACCAGATGGGCCACTGGCTGAACCCGGCGGGCCTCTACGACGCCGTCGCCCTGCTCGACGCCTACGACCGGTACCCGAGCATCGTGGTCACCGAGAACGGCATGTCGCTGCCCGACGCCGTCGAGGGTGGGCCCGAGGGCGACCGGGTGCACGACCTGCGTCGCATCGACTACCTGCGCAAGCACATCGCCCAGGTAGGCCGCGCCCGGGCCGACGGCATGGCGGTCGACGGCTACTTCTACTGGTCGTTCATGGACAACTTCGAGTGGTCGCTCGGCTACCGCCCCCGGTTCGGCCTCGTGCACGTCGACTTCGGTACCCAGCGCCGGACCATCAAGGACTCCGGCCACTGGTTCCGCGCCTTCCTGAGCGCGTAGCTCCGCTCAGCCCTCCAGGTTCTCGAAGAAGGACGCGTCGACGGCTTCGACGATCTCGGCCTTCTGGCCCGATCCGTGCAGGTCGTCGGCGATCGCGGTGAGGCATGGCCAGAGCAGTGCCTTGTGGGTTGGGAGCGACGGTTCGCGTGCGTCAGGCACGAGACGACGGTACCGGTCGAGTCCGATCTGCGGGCGACCTCGACGATGTTGCGGCCCTGATGCACGATCGGCGCCAGACTCGGGGTCTGGTTGGGCACCGGTGCACGACAGAATGTGAGGAAGGGCGGGACGAGGGCTCGGCGACGGATCTCTGCCAGTGTCGCCGATGCGGCGACGGGGTCCACTTGCCACCTGCCGATCTGGACTGGCGACGTCCGTTGCGGGCGGCCATCGGAATCTGCCCGCTAGCGGCCAGCAGACGCCGCCCACTCACGGCCATCTCCTCACGCAGGGTGCTGACGGCGGGGGACACGACAGCCCTGCCGGTGCCGCCCTCGACCGGCACTTCGGTGCCACGGAGCGTGGTCTCCGCGCCCGCCCAGCAAGGTCCGACCGGGGAACCGATGAGAATGGCGGCGGCGCCGGTCTGATTAGGGTCGGCCGGGTACGTGCGACCGCAGCCAGGGAGAGCAACCCATGAGACCGCTTCGGTACTCGATCAACGTCACCCTCGACGGCTGCTGCGATCACCAGGTGGGGATCCCGGACGAGGAGTTGCATCGCCATTTCGCCGCCAGTCTGGAACGAGCCGATGCGCTGCTCTTTGGCCGGGTGACCTACGAGATGATGGAGGCGGCGTGGCGGCAGTCGGCGACGGGAACGTGGCCTGACTGGATGGCAGAGTGGATGATCCCCTTCGCCGAGGCGATCGACGGGGCGAAGAAGTACGTCGTGTCGGGCACCCTGGACCGGGTCGATTGGAACGCGGAGCTCGTGCAGGGCGACCTGGGGGAAGCGGTTCAGCAGCTCAAGCGGGAGCCCGGCGAAGGCCTGGCCGTGGGAGGCGTGACCCTCCCCCTGGCCTTGGCGGATCTGGGACTGATCGACGAGTACGAGTTCGTCGTGCACCCCGTCCTGGCGGGCCACGGACCGACGTTGTTGGCGGGCCTGCGCGAGCGGCTCGAGTTGAGGCTCGTGGGGCGCGAGGAGTTCCGGTCGGGGGCGGTCGCTCTGCGTTACGAGCCCAGTCGAGTCACTGCTTGAAGGTCGGCTGCCCCTGGGCACGCGGGCCTGGCAACTCCGCCACAACGCCGAGGTCGACACAGGCGTGCCCTCGACCGCCGGGCCCGGGAGCGACGTCGTCGAGGACCTCCCTTCGCGCCGACCACACTCCGTCGTGGCCGTCATTGGGCACCCACTGGCCACCAGCGGACAGCTTCAGATGGCCACCGACGACCCGCTGCTCTTGTCGGTGTTTCTGGCGGCGGCGTGGTCGGGTGGGTCGCCCGGTGGGTCGTCGAGCCATGACTGTTGGCCGGGTGGGTACATGGCGCGTTTGCCGGCGCCGGGCTCGAGTTGCCAGCCCTCGTGCGTCTTCAGTCTGTGATCGTGGACGCAGAGCCAGTCGAGGGAGGCGAGTTCGGTGACTCTTGTCTTGGCCCAGTCGGCTCGGTGGTCGATCTGGAGGTGTTCGGTGGCGGCGCACCCGAGCCTGCTGCATCCGATGTCGAGGAGGTGCAGCACGATCTGTTGGAGGGTGTTGGCCCGGCGGGAGAAGTTCGTGACGTTGAACACGTCGACGCCGTCTTGGACAACCACCGCGATCGCGGCGTCGGGCAGGAACTCGCGGATCGCGGCGACGGGTACGGGCCCGACGCCTTGGATCTCGCACAGCTCGCCCGCCTGGGTGTGGCCGCGCTTGAGGGCGGCGGCGTCGATGCGCAGGATGAGCTGCGCGCCCCGTCCCGACGCTCGCGGTGTCGGGACGGGTGCAGGCGGGACGGGTGCAGGCGAGGGCGACCCACCCTTCGGTGTGGGCCGCCCCCTGTCGCCGTCGTTCACGTCGCCGCCGTCGTCCTTGTCGGTGTCCTCGGCCGCGCCAGGCCGGGCCATGGCATCGGTGAGTCCGAGGGCGGCCATCAGCGCGTCGTATTGGTAGGCGTCGGTGCGTTCGCGGCGGCCCTGTTCGCGAGCTTGGGCGAACACGTCGTCGAGGAACGGCTTCAGCCGGGCGTTCAGCCGGGCGTTCATGTCGGCGGGCCCGTTGAACCGCCCCCACCCTTCACCCGCGGCGTTGGTGCCCTTCTTGAACGACCGGTTCTTGTGTGCCGCCCTGTGGCGGGCCTCGTCGTCGCCGAGCGCGGCGGCCTTGCGGGCTTTGGCCTTGCGGGCGAGCTCCCCGAACGATGCCCGCTTGGCGGTGTCGACGAGCTCGTCTTCGCAGTCGGGGTCCTCGGATGCGGCATCGGCGATCGTCTTGGCCTGATCGGGCGACAACTCACCCTTCTTCACCGCGTCGTCGGCGGCGGGAAGTGCTCTCAAGCGTCGCGAGCATTCCAGGTCGCGTTGCGCGTCGGCGGCGGACTGGCCGGTGTGCTTGCCCATCCATTCTGCCGCGGACCGGTCGCCGCCTTCGCCCCACAAGCTCTCGTTGTCGATGCGGTGCGCCGACCGTAGGCGGATCCCCGCCGCGGTCCGCTCGATCTCGGCCGCCTCGCGGATCACCTCGGCGGCCTGGGCGGCGGTCATGAGATCGGGATCGATGTCGGCGGCGATGTCCAGCAGGTGGCCTCCGAGCGAGTGAAGGCGGGTGGCGAACATGTGTTCGATAATAGCCACCGGTGGTCGCAGGATCGAGAGCTATCAGCCTATTTAGTGTGATTTCCGTGCCATACCGACTGCCACCTTCCTGCGGTCCGACGATGGCACCGGTGAGGACCGCACGCCGCTGACCAAGCGGTGACCGTCCGCGTCCCCACCCCGATCGGCGAGCTCGTCCGCCTCCCGGCCGTCAGGAAGTCCGATGTGGCTACTGTGCGCAGCGTGAGTGCGGTGACCGGGGCGGTCGAAGGGGTCGACCAGGTCGACAAGGGGCCGTGCCGGGCATTGCCGGCTCAGCCGGTGGATGGACGCGCCCGGGGCCGTGCGACGGTGCCACGATGACGGTGGGGCGCCCCACCGGGGGGTCCCGGAACGCGGTGTTCGCGCTCGGGCTCATGGCCGTGGCGGACCCCGCGACGTCGTGCCCGTGAGCGACCGTCGACTGGCGGAGCGGCGCACAGGTGACTGGCGCACGGGCGACCGGCGCGCCGGCGGCCGGCGAACGGTCGGTCGGCGGGAGGTCGACGATCCGGCGACGGATGACCCACGAGCCGACGTGCGACGCGCCGGCGCCACCGAGGACCGGGTGCCCACGCCGGCGGAGCGGTTCGATCTGAGCGGCCGGGTCGCGCTCGTCACCGGCGGGAGCCGGGGCCTCGGACGCGAGATGGTCTTGGCGTTCGCCGCTGCGGGGGCAGACGTCGTCATCACCAGCCGGAAGCTCGACAGTTGTCAGCGGGTCGCCCGCGAGGTCGAGGAGGGCACCGGTCGCGCCGCGCTCGCCCACGCGTGTCACCTGGGCCATTGGGACGAGATCCCGATTCTCGTCGACGCCGCCTACGACCGGTTCGGTCGGGTCGACGTGCTCGTCAACAACGCCGGCATGTCGCCGGTGTACGACGACCTCGGCGCCGTGTCCGAGCAGTTCGTGGACAGCGTGGTCAACCTCAACCTCAAGGGTCCCTTCCGGCTCTGCTCGCTGGTCGGGCCGCGCATGGTGGCTGACGGTGGGGGCTCGATCATCAACGTCAGCAGCACCGGCTCCATCCGCCCGAACCCGGCCTTCATTCCCTACGCCGCGGCGAAGGCCGGCCTCAATGCCATGACCGAGGCCTTCGCCTCTGCCTACGGGCCCTCGGTGCGGGTGAACACGTTGATGGCCGGACCCTTCTTCACCGACGTGAGTGCCGGGTGGGACATGGACGCGTTCGACATCGAGGTGCAGCGCCACGCCCTCCGACGTGGCGGCGAGCCGCACGAGATCGCGGGAGCGGCCCTGTATCTCGCCTCCGACGCGTCGAGTTACACGAGCGGGGCCACGCTTCGCGTCGATGGCGGCATCCCGTAGCCGGCGGCCTGCTTCGTTCGCGCCGGGGTTCAGCCGGTGCGTTGCCCCTGGAAGGTGCCGGTACAGCCGGTCCCCTGCATGTCACCCGAAACCGACTGGCCGTCGAACCGCCCGAAGAGCCCGCCCGTGGCGTCGGCGATGGAGAACGACCCATCGGGCTGGACGGAGCCTTCATACGCCTCGGCCTGGCCGGGGACGCCGCCGAGGCTCACCGTGGATCCGGCGACGGTGAGGGTGAACGACGTGAGGTCGCAGCCCTGGGCGGTGACCTGGTAGACGCCGTCGTAGGTGGCGCCGGGGTTGGCGCTGGTGGTGGGCGTCGTGCCCGGCGACGTGCCCGCGGTCGTCGTGGGGGTGACGTCGTCGTCGGGTGCGGGGCCGTCCTGGCTGCCGTCCGTCCCGGGCGGCCGGCCGAAGGGGTCGCCCGTCACCACGTCGACGAGGATGAAGATGTCGATGTCCACGTCGGCCTGCCGGACGACCGTGATCTGCGCGTCGTCGAAGTTCGGCCACCGCTGCCCCCGGTAGTGGGCCCCGGCGGCCTGCGCAGGCGCCAGGAGCGGGTTGCCGCACCCGCACTTGACGACCGGCACGCCGTTGCGGTCGACCAACACAGCGGTGCCCGCCTGCAGCACCGCCTGGAAGGCCGTGGCCTCGCCGTTGCGGAAGCCGTGGTTGGTGACCGCTGTGTCGGACCGGAGCACGACCGGCGTGAGGGTGCCCACGTACGTCTCGATCTCGGCCACCTCGACATCGAGCACCCCGGCCCAGGCTGCGGCCTCGGACGGGTGTCCGGCGAGGAACGACACCATTCGGGCGGGGTCGCAGCTGGTCTCGTCGGTGGTGCCCCCGTAGAGGCCGGCGGTGTCGCCGGCGAAGGCGCCGCCGCTCCGGGGAGGAGGCGTGAGGTCAGGCTGGTCCTCGCCGACGGAGGCCATGAACGGGTTGTCGCCGGTCGAGTCGACGGGCTCGAGGGTGACCTCGGTCGCACCGGCGTCGTCGTCACCGAGGAGCAGCACCGCGCCGATGGCGCCGCCCGCGACGAGCGCCACGACTGCCAGCGCGGTGACGATCACCCTCACGGTGATCCTGCCCGGCCCCGACCCCGATGCCGGACCGGGTGACGGGCCCGCGGCCGGGCCGGGCGTGGTGGCCGGGGGGGACGGGGGCGGGGGGAATCCGGGCGTCGGTCCATGGGGACCGGGCGGCGGGCCGCTGGGGGGGCCGGCGCGAGAGTCGCTCATCGCCCGCCACTCTCGCAACACCGCGGCGGAGAGAACAGGGGCCTTGGGCCCTACTTCGCCGCCCGCCTGTGTCGCCCAATGTCCCCAGGTCGGTCGCGCCGACCCTGCAGGTCGGTCCAGGGGTCGCCGGGCACGACCTAGCATCGAGTTGATCGCCGAGGAGGCCACCATCACCGACACCGTCAGCACCGACCCGCGGGGCCTGATCTTCATCACGCCCTCGGCCTTCGAGGACATGGAGCACTGGCACGAGGTCGCGGCCGAGATCCGGCGGGACACGCCGGTGCTGCGGGTGGAGGAGGAGGGGTGGCCGTCGTTCTGGGCGATCACCAGGCACGCCGACGTGTTCGAGGTGTCTCGGCGGAGCGACGTGTTCTGGAACACCCAGCGCTCGGCGCCGGGCCCCGACATCACCTACGACATGTTGCAGGCCATGGGGTTCGAGCTGCCGAGGACCCTGGTGCACCTGCACGGCCCCGTGCACCAGAAGTACCGGCAGGTGACGAACGACTGGTTCAAGCCCGCCGCCGTGCGGGGCCTCCAGCCGGCCATCGACGCCATCGCCGACGAGTTCGCCGACAAGCTGGCCGACTTCGGCGGCGAGTGCGACTTCGCCCAGGACATCGCCGTTCCGTTCACCCTCCGCGTGATCATGAGCATCTTCGGGGTGCCGCAGACCGACGAGCGCCTCATGCTCGAGCTGACCCAGGGCCTGTTCGGCGCCGGCGACCCCGAGTACCTCGGCGACTTCGCGGACCCGTTCGACCTGCTCGCCGGCTCCCTCCAGAAGTTCAGGGCCTACTTCGAGGCCCTCACCGCCGAGCGGCGGGCACACCCCACCGACGACCTGGCGACGGTGCTGGCCAACGGCGAGGTGGACGGCGCTCCGCTCGGCGAGACCGAGCTGCTCTGGTACTACATCATCGTGGCCACCGCCGGCCATGACACCACGTCGTTCGCCCTGTCCGGTGGTCTCGAGCAGTTGCTCCGCCACCCCGACCAGTTGCGCTCGGTGCAGGCGGATCCCGACCTCGCCGTCAACGCCGCGGAGGAGATGATCCGCTGGACCAGCCCGGTGCGCAGCTTCTTCCGTTGGGCCCAGGAGGACGTCGACCTCGGCGGCACCCGGATAGCGAAGGGAGACGTGGTGCTCACGTCGTACCCGTCGGCCAACCGAGACGACGAGGTGTTCGTCGACCCCATGCGCTTCGACGTGCACCGGCCCGACGCCGACAAGCTCCTGTCGTTCGGCCTCGGCGTGCACTACTGCCTCGGCTCGCAGGTGGCGCGCCGCGAGGTCCGCACCCTGCTCACCAAAGTGCTCGAGCGGGTCGACACGATCGACTTCGCGGGCGAGCCCCAATGGTCCAGCGCCCACTTCGTGAGCGGCGTGAAGCACCTGCCGGTCCACTACACCCTGCGCTGAAGCAGTCACGGCTTGCGGTCGGCGCCCGTTGGGTGAACACTGTTCATCGCACGACGGCAGGCGGAGAACCGTTCACACGAGGACACCATGGCGACACTGACCAAGAACCTCTTCTGGGGCCAGGGCGAGCGCGACCACCGGCTGTCGGTCGTCGACGGCCACTGGCCCACCGATGTCGAGGGTGCCGTCTTCGTGGTCGGCCCCGACAAGCGCCGCCCCGGCGGTCACTGGTTCGGCGAGCACGGCCTGCTCGAGAAGATCCATCTCACCCCCGACGCCGACGGGCGGCTGCGGGTCGAGCACCGCCGGGTCGACTCGCCGGTGAACCGCCTGCGCCGCCGCCTGCCCTTCCTCTTCAAGAAGGTGCAGTTCATGGAGCTGTCGCCGTTCGGCGTGACGAACATGGCCAACACCAACGTCCAGCCGATCGACGGTCGGCTCTTCGTGGGCTACGACGCCGGGAGGCCGGTCGAGGTCGACCCCGAGACGCTCCGCTTCCTCACTCCCGTCGGCGGCAACGACGAGTGGCTCCAGGCCGCCCCGGGGCTGCTCGAGCCCCTGTGCGCGGTCGCCGCCCACCCGGCGCCCGACTTCGACGAGCACGCCCTCTACTTCATCAACTACACCCAGATCAGCCCACCCGGCGAGGCCGCCGACACCTTCGTCGCCCGATGGGGGCTCGACGGCCCGGTGCAGCGCTGGAGGGTCGGTGGCATGTCGCCGTTCGACTCGATCCACGACATCAAGGCCACGCGGCATCACGTGGTCTTCTCCGACCTCCCCTTCGTCGTCGAGCCCACGACCTTCGCGGGGGGCGAGCGCACGCAGCGCAACCAGGACCACACCAAGCTCTGGATCGTGGCCAAGGACGACCTGCGCACCACTCCGGCGGGGGGAACGGTGGCGGCCACCGAGGTCCGCATCCCGATGCCCACGGGCCACCTCTACGTCGACCATGACGAGGTCGACGGGCTCCTCCGGGTGGTGCTGCAGCAGATCCCCCTCACCGACCTGATGCTCACCATGACCCGTGACTCGATCGACCACCGCAACGGCGCCGCGATCGACCCGAACTACGAGGGCCTCATCGCGCTGGCGCTCCAGCCTTCGGTCGTGGGTCGCTACGTCGTCGACCCGACGACGGGCGAGGTCGTCGAGTCCGAGGTCGCTGTCGACGAGGAGCGTGTGTGGGGTGGGGTTCTGGCGACCACCGACACCTACCGGCCGGAAGCCCGCGCCCATCAGCGTCAGCTCTGGTATGGCGGTGTCGGCTTCGACCCCGACCTGGTGCCCGAGGACTGGTGGCGCCTGTACGGCCATGCCGCCGACGGCGTCGTCGCCCCCGCGGACCTGCCCCACTCGGCCGTGCCCGGCTCGCTCGCCCGGATCGACCTCGAGTCGATGAAGGTGGCCGAGGTGTTCTCGTACGAGGCGGGCGCGTTCCCCTCGCCGCCCACCTTCGTCCCGCGGGCCCGGGCCACCGACCCCGACGACGGCTATGTGGTGGTGGTGGTTCACCGCGACGGGCCGAAGGAGGTCCAGGTCTTCGACGCGAACCACATCGAGGCCGGTCCGTTGGCCCGGGCCACCTCGCCGACGTTCAACCCGAACCTGATGCTCCACTCGTGCTGGATGCCCGACCGGGTCGGGCCACGGCCGAGCACCTATCGCGTGTCGATCGGCCGTGACCTCAAGGGTGCGTTGCTGGGCCTGCCCGGCGTCTTCGGGGGGCTGTTCCGCATGGGCCGCGCCTTGCGCGCCGACACGAGGTCGCCCCGGCCCTGATGCCGGCGCCCCAGGCGCCCCGGGCGTCAGGCGTCAGGTGTCAGGTGTCAGGTGTCAGGTGGGTGCGACGAGCGGCCAGGGGCGCTCGCGCTCCACGAGGAGGGCCAGGTCGAGCAACAGCTGCTCGCGATGGTGGCCGGCGAGCACCTGGAGGCCGACGGGCAGGCCGTCCGCGTTGAGGCCGATGGGGATCGACACGGCGGGGTTGCCGTAGACGTTCGAGGGGATGGTGAGCGCCCCGTTGTTGATGGGCTTGGCCTCGAGCCCGCCGAAGGTGCTGGGCAGGCGCCCGTCGGCGGCGAAGGCGACGTCGGGGTTGGTGGCTGCGAACACGATGTCGACCTGGTCGAAGAGGTCGGCCATCACCTCGTTGAGCTGCACCCGCCGCCGCTCCGCCCGCACTGCGGCCTCGACGTCGTAGTGCTCGATCGCGTGCTGCACGCCCACCCGCATGGGGCCGGTGAGGTCGCCGGCGCAGTCCGGCCAACGGTCGCCGAGGGTCTCGACCAGGCCGACGGCGCCCGTGACGCTCCAGGCACCGCCCATGGGCGGAACGGCGACCGCGACCTGCCGCCGGGTGAGGCCCGCGGCCCCGATCAGCCACTCGGCGGCCTCGGTCACCAGTTCGACCGTCTCCGGCGCGACCACCGCACTGCCGAGGTCGGGGGCGATCACGGCGGACATCCCGGCCAGGTCGTCGCGGAACGTCCCGAGTCCGTCCTCCCATCCTTCGACCCGCGGCAGACTCAGCGGGTCGTGGGCGTCGAAGCCGTTGGCGACGTCGAACCAGCGGGCGGTGTCCCGGACCGAGCGGCTGAGACAGCCCGGCACCGCGGTGAGGTTTCCTGGGCCGGCCTGGGGGCCGCGGGGGAGTCGCCCCCAGGTGCACTTGAGACCGAAGAGGCCCGTGAAGCCCGCCGGGATCCGGATCGAACCGCCGCCGTCGCCACCGGTGGCGATGGTGACGAGTCCCCCCGCCACCGCCGCGGCACTACCGCCCGACGAGCCGCCCGGTGTCCGCTCCGGGTCCCACGGGTTCCGGGTGGCGCCGTGGAGCTTGGTGAAGGTCTGGTTCACGCCGCCGAACTCCGAGGCCGTGGTCTGGGCCGTGAGGATCGCGCCCGCCGTCGCCAGCCGCTCGATGTAGGTCGAGGTGAACCGGCCGATCTCGTCGGCGAAGGGCACCGACGCATGGGTGTCGGGCCAGCCCTTCACGGTGTCGAGCTCCTTGACGCCGATGGGCACACCGCCGAAGGGCAGGTGCACGTCGGCGCCGCGAGCGGCGTCGAGCGCCGCTTCGGGGTCGGTGAAGCAGACCGCGTTCAGGTCGGATGCCTCGATCGCGGCGAGGGTGGCCTCCACCTCTTCGACCGGTGATCGCTCACCTGCCCGGAAGGCCTCGACGAGTGAGACGGTGTCGCCCTGCCAGGGTTCTTGATCCATGTTGCGGGACGTTAGGCGCGAGTGGTGGCACGCTGTGCCCGGGAGAGCGAGGAGGCCAGGTGTACGAGCAGAGCGTCTACCAACTCGACCTGTGCATCCTGTCCTACCAGCTGTACACCCAGACCCTGCTGTGGCCCATGGACCCCTACAGCGAACAGATGGCTCGCAAGTGGACGAGTCGCCGCGACACGTTCCTCGGGCGGGCCCGCCGGCGCTTCGCCGAGCGGCAGGTACCGACCCACCTCGACCCGATCCTCACCGACCTCCGCCGACTGGGCCCCGTGCGGCCGTGCTTCGTGAAGCCCGAGCGTGACGGCGGGTGGGCGGTGTTCGACGCGCCCCGCCAGATCGCGGGTCGGGTCGGCACCGTGTTCCTGGCCACGTCCCACGGGGGCGAGGTCGCGCTGTTGTCGCGCGAACGTGGCGACTCGTCCGAGCGGCCCGACGAGCTGTACTGCTTCGAGGGCCTCACCGGTGCGGTGAAGCGTCGGCAGGGCCACGGGAGCTTCCTCGGCTTCGTGCTGGTCCACGAGGTGCCCGGCACCGCCGACTACGACGTGCACGTCGTGTTCCGCGGCAGTCGGAGCGGTTGGGTGGTGCGGTCGGCGATCCGGGGGCTCGTCGCCGGGCAGGGGAACCCCGACTGGACGACGGCCATGGACCTCTGGCAGCAGGTCGAGGACCCGGCGATCTCGGCGACCGGCCGGTCGAGCCGCGGGTTCGCACGGAGCATGGCCGCGTCGCTCCCGAACATCGTGAAGTGCCTCGACGCCGTCGACCGGCCCGGGCCCCCGCGGGCGATCCACGTGAGCGGCCACAGCCTCGGCGGGGCACTGGCGACGCACTTCACCGCCGCCATGGTGCTGGCGGCGCCCGAGGGCTCGGCGCGGGCGCGCTCCACCGGTGAGGTCGGTTGGCGCACGTGGCCGTGGGACAACGTGCACCTGCACACGTTCGGGGCCCCCACCGTCGGCGATGCCGGCTTCCGGGCCGCCCTCGAGCTCTCGGTGACCGCCGACCGGTACCTGATCGCCGGTGACCCGGTGGCGTCGGCCCGGTTCGAGAAGTGGGGGGTCCACGTCGGCACCGAGCGGGTGCTCCGACCACCCGGCGAGCCGGTCCGGACGCGGCGCCGCTGGGGTCGCAAGGAGCGTGAGCGACGGGCCCGCATCCGCCAGCAGTACCACGACCCGGTCCTCATCCGGCGTGCACTCGTCGAACGGGCGCGTGAGGAGGGACGCGACCTGGCGGGGGTGCCGGGTGCGGCCGGCCCGGACGACCCCGGCGAGCCCTGGAAGCGGTGCGCCAGCTTCGTCGAGGTGCTCGCCGGTCCTCCGTTCGGCGGCGACGCGGCGGCGCTCGGGACGGCGCTGAGCGGCATTGCCGCCCAACTCGTCGCCTACCTCGAGATGGCCGAGTGGGTGCTGCGCAAGCGTAAGGCGTACCCCTTCCGCCTGAAGAGCGCACGCGAGCGCCGTCTGGCGGCGGGAGCGGTCCGTCAGGTCATCGAGGCGATCCGTGACATCGAGGAGGACCCGCGCGACCCCGCCGCCAGCGAACGGGTGTGGCTGCGGATTCGGGACGCCGTCAACGACGAGGCGCTGCACACCTACCTCGGGCTGTGCCTCGTGCTCGCGCACCTGGCCAAGGTGCCCGACCTGCCGATCGACGCCTTTGGCGAGCTCCAGCACTGCGTCGAGCGCACCTGACGACCGACGACGCCGCGTGCGTCGCAGGAGACGCTCATTGTCCGGGCGGCCAGACGGGCAGGCAGGCAGGCGGGCCGAGTGGCTCGCCCTCGACCATGGCGCGCTGGAACGGGTTGGCCGGCACGCCCGGCCTGGTGCGCCAGAGGCAGCCGTCGCCGCAGTAGCGGACCGACACGGCCCGACGCCGCCGCCCCACCGAGCCGTTGGCCGGTGCGCCGTGGAGCGTTCGGGCGTGGTGGACCGTGAGGTCGCCCGGTTCGAGGTCGAAGCTCGCGACGAGCGGTGCCATGGCGGGGTCGGCGAGCACGTCGGGCACCACCTCGCCCTCGGTGCCGGGAATGGGCTCGGGGGTCACGAACAGGTTGGGCCGGAAGTCGCGCGCCCAAAGGTGCGATCCCCGGATGAACGACAGCGTGCCGTTCGACCGGTCGGTGGCGTCGAGGGGCACCCAGAACGTGGCCATGGCCTCGCCCTCGGCGTGGAAGTAGGAGGCGTCCGTGTGCATCTCGGTGCGCAGGGTCGAGCCGGGCTCCTTCACCAGCACGCTGTCCTCGTAGAGCCACACCCGCTCGCTCCGGAGTAGGCGGGCGGCGAGGCCAGCGAGGGGTGACTCGGTGGCGAAGGCCCGGAAGGCCTCGTTCGTGCGCCAGTGGTCGACCCCCGCCGAGAACAGACCGGCCTGGTCGGGCCCGGCCAACCCGCCGAGGTCGGCCGCCTCACCAGAGGTGAGCGCCGCTTCGAGAGGCCCCGCGAGGCGTGCCCGCCACTCGGCGGGCACCACGTCACGGAGGCACACGAAGCCGTCGCGCCAGAACGCGTCCACGGCTTCGTCGCTGATCGTCGGTTCGGCCGTCATCAGCCCCCTCGCACTCCCCTCATCCTGTGGTCCCGGTACCGATTCGGCATGTCGACAACACCAGGCCGTACGCCGAACGGGCCGTCACCTGCCGTGCGCACAGGCTGGAACACACGGTGGCACCTGTCGAGCAGCACGACCTGAGCAGGTCGCCGAGCCTGGTCGTGGCGCTCTCAGAAGGCCGGCACGACCCGGCGGAACTCCGGAGCCTCGGGCGACCCGGTGGCCAGGAGCAGGCTGACGTCGTTCACGCCGGTGTCGCTGAGCGAGTCGTTCCTGATCACCGCGGTGAAGTGGTACCCGGTCTCGCCCTGCTCGTACACCTCGGCCAGCCCCACCACCATGCCGTTGACCACGATCAGGGCCTCCTGGCCGATCGGCGTCGCGGTCTCGAGGGAGAACTGCCCGTCGACCACGTGCGGTCGCAGGCTCACGTTCGGGTCGAGGTGGCGTAGATCAGGCCACATCTGCCAGCCCCCGGTGTGGTCACCGGTGACGGGGACCGTGTCCGCCCCCTGGCCCACCAGGGCCCCGTACGAGCCCACCTGGTACAGGCCGGGCAGCCCGTCGCCATACCGGAAGATCTCCTGGTTGCGGGCCGCGATGGCGACGACCTCGTCGAACGAGGCGGGGTTGCCCAACGTGCCCGGTGGGTCGGGCATCCCCTCGTGAGCGACGCCGTCGGGTCGCTCGACGTCGCCGTGGGCCAGGGACACGCCGTCGAACTGCCAGGTGGTCTGCACCCCGAGGGCGTCGACCAGGGTCGGGAGGAGGTCGATGTTCGACACGTTGGCGTCGCTGGTGACGCCGGACTCCTGGCCGGGGAGCTTGATGAAGAGGGGGACGCGGTAGATCTCGTTCTCGGTCTCGGGTGAAGGCTCGCGGTGGTGCTGGCCCTCGGTGAACGCCACGCCGTGATCGGCCAACACCGCCACGAAGGCGTCGTCCCAGGCCCCCTGCTGCTCGAGGCTGTCGATGATGCGGCCGAGCTCCTGGTCGAGGTAGGCGAGCTGGAGCAGGTGGCGTTGCAGGCCCTGGTGCACCTGAACGGGGCCCTGCCACACGCCGTCCTCGGGGGCCCCTTGGCCGTTCGGCCCACCCGTCGGGTACTGGCCGTCGGGCGCCATGATCCACGGCAGGTGCGGGAGGAGGACGTGGGCGAACCACAACGTGCCAGGGCCCATGTCGTCCAGGCGCCCGATGGCGGTGTCGAGGTCCTCGATCCGGGAGTCGAGCAGGGCTCGCCCGTCCGGCGCGCCGGCGCTCGACCCGCCGCCAGCCGGCCGGTCGTTGCCGGCATCGGCGAAGTCGGCCCATCTCCCGTCGACGGCGGGCAGCCCGTCCGCGACACCGCGAGGAAGAACCTCGTGGCCGAGCACGACCCCCGCGTCGGTCATGGCGCCGCCCACCCGGCCGCTGAACCCGCCGGCCGGTGCGGCGTCGTCACACACCGAGTCCGGGCAGAGCTGGGTGATCGTCTCGAGCACCCGCTCCTCGTAGGTGGACCCGAGCAGGGTGAAGAGGTTGCGGGGGTGATCGCTCGACGTGGGGAGCTGGCTGCCCTCGGGGTTCTGGCCGGTGATGGTGGCCGGCACGCTGCGCTCGGTGAAGGGCGCGGCCACGGAGGCGTTGCGGTACCAGGTGGACCCGGCGGCCAGGCGGGCGAAGTTGGGGAAGCGGACCTCGTTGATGCTGCCGTCGGCCCGCAGGAGCGAGGCGAGCGGGAGCTCGTCGAGGTGCAGCACCACGATCGGCGCCGGGTTGTCGACGGCCACCCCCTCGGCGGCGCTGGCTTCGCCCGCGCTGAGCAGCCGCCCGGTGGGCGACCCCAGGAAGAACACGGCGAGGAACAGCACCGGCGCGGCGGCCAGGACGCGCAGGCCTTTCGCGAAGGCCGGCACGGTCTGCGTGGCGGCCAGGATCAGGCCGCCTACCGCGAGGGCCAGGGCGGTCACGACCCAGTCGTTCGACACGCCCGTGCGTCGCAGCACGGTCAGGGCGAGCGCCGTTCCCAGCAGGAGCACCAGGGCCTGCAGGACCATGCGGCCGGTCCGCTCGCCGATCGCACAGGCCCCGGCCTCGAGGAGGCCGGGCACCAGGGTGGGGACGAGGGCCACCAACAACGCGAAGACCACGATCTCGGGCTTGGTGAGGTCGCTGGCCACGAAGAAGGTGGGGTTGTCGCCGAACAGCCTCAGCAACGGCTCGACGATCGCGATGCCGGCCAGGCCCACGACCACAAGCGCGGCGCGCAGGCAGGGGCGGAGCTCGGGGCGCCGGGCGCCACGGTCCTGATCCGACCTGGTCGGCGTTGTGCTCCCGACTGGTTCGTCCACGGTGGGCGTGTCGGGCGTGGCAGTCGACAACTGCTCTTCCTCCGCCTCCTCAGTCGGTTCCACGCCGGCAGAATAAACGCCGTTCACGGATGAGTCAGATCGGCTGGGCCGGACCCGCGAGGAGACGCAGAGCGTGGGGGCACGCGCCGAGGGTGGGTGAGGGCCACCAGGTCAACCCAGGATCTGGGTGACGCCGTAGAGGACGAGGCCGGCGAAGGCGCCGACGACGGTGCCGTTGATGCGGATGAACTGGAGGTCGGGTCCGAGGAGCAGCTCGAGGCGGTCGGCGGTCTCGGCCGCGTCCCATCGGGCGATGGTGCCGCTCACCAGGTCGACGATCTCGCCGTGGAACCGCTCGACCACGTAGGTCGCGGCCGTCTCGACCGCATCGTCGAGGCGGGCCGCCAGGGCGGCGTCGTCGGCGAGGCGGGTGCCCGTGGCGACGACGACGTCGGCGAGCCGCCGGCGCAGGTCGGAGTCGGCGTGCGCGGCCTGGCTGCGGAGCTGGGCCTTGGCGTCGGCCCAGAGCGACGCCACCCATTCACCGACCTCGGGCTGGCCGAGCACCTCGTCCTTGAGCTGCTCGCCGCGTGCCCGGTAGGCGGGCGAGGTCTGCAGCTCCGCGGCCAGTTCGACGAGGCGATCCTCGAATTGCTGGCGTAGGTGGTGGCCCTCGTCGGTGAGCATTGCCGCCAACAGGGTGCGGGTGCCCTCGACGAGCCGTTCGAAGAGGCGATCCTCGGCCGCACCGGGCAGCCACCACGGCGAGGTGGTGCCCAACTGGGCCCGCAGCTCGCCCCGGTGCTCGTCGAGGTAGTGGTCGAGCTCGCGGATGCCGGCCGAGAGCGCCTGTTGGTGGCGTCCGTCGCGGATCAGGAACTCGAGCGCACGGCCGGCCACGGGGGCCACCGGCACCGACGCGAGCCGCTCGCGCACCGCACCCTGGATGACGCGGTGCACGTCCTCGTCGCGGACGAGGTCGGTCACCTGCACGGCCCCGTCCATCATGTCGGCGGCCAGGCGGGATGCGTTGTCGCGGTCGCTCAGCCAGGCGGCGACCCGCGTTGCCACGCCGGCCGATCGGACTCGGCCCACGATGGTCTCCGGGGTGAGGAACGAGTCCTGGATGAACTCGCCGAGCGTCTCGCCGAACTGGTCCTTCTTGGCCACGATGATGGCCGTGTGGGGGATGGGGATTCCGAGGGGATGGCGGAAGAGGGCCGTGACCGCGAACCAGTCGGCCAGACCACCCACCATCGCCGCTTCGGCGGTCGCTTGCACGTAGCCGACCCAGGTGGCGTTGCCGCCCCAGATCGTGACGACCAGGAAGACCACGGTCGCGGCCGCGAGGAATGCGGTGGCCCGTCGCTTCATGGTGGCGAGGCGGCGTCTGCGGGCCGCCTGCGCGGTGACCGTCGGAAGGGAGGTGGTGCGCTGGGTCATGCTCGCTCGTGCCCGGTGACCAGGATCAGGCCGACAGCGCGTCCTTCACGCGGTCGATGGTGGTCTCGTCGAGGTTGGCGTAGACCAGTTCGGCGCCCGGGAACCGGGCGACCTCGGCCACCAGCGCGTCGGCGTCGAGGTCCTCCACGAGCAGCGCCACGATGGTCGTGCCCGGCTGGACCGCCTGTTTGAACCATGCCACCCACTCGTCGGGGATGCCGAGGTCGATGAGCTTGGCGCTCACCACGCCCGCCCCCGCGCCGACCGCGATGCCGGCGGCCCAACCCACCGGGCCACCGAGGATGAGCCCGAAGAGCCCTGCCCACATCGCACCCGACAGCGCGGTGCGAGCTGGTTGCGGGTCGATCGTCTCGTGGACGGCCGTCCTCCCGTCGGCGGCCTTCACGACCGTCACCGCGTCCTTGAGGGTGAAGGCGTGCTTCGCGGCCAGGCCGTGTGCCGCGGTCAGGAACTCCTGGGCGCGGAACGTGTCGTCGAAGGAGATCCCCACCAGTGTCGGCGCCTGACCGCCGTCACCGCTGCCGTCTTCACCCTCGTCGTCGGGCAGGTCGGGAGAGTCCACGACGCCCAGCCTAAGGTGGCGGAGCGATGACCCCCGACTCGTCCTTCGAGGCGTTCCACCAGTTGCTGCTCGATCGGGCGGCGACACGGCCCGCCGGTTCGTCGACCGTGGCCGCCCTCGACGCCGGGGTGCACGAGATCGGCAAGAAGGTGCTCGAGGAGGCGGGCGAGGTCTGGCTCGCCGCCGAGCAGGGTGCGCGCGACGACCTCGCCGAGGAGATGAGCCAGCTCCTCTACTGGGTGCAGGTGCTGATGGTGCACGCCGGCCTGTCGCCCGCCGAGGTCATCGGGTACCTGTACGACCCCCGCAGCTAGCCGCCGGCCCTGCCGATGCGGCTCGGGAGGTGCCAATGCAGTTGCGTCGCCAGCGCGGGACCACTACACACTCCGATGCGCCCGGCGATCCGCTTCGGCGCGCATGCTGCCGTAGCTCAGCTGGCAAGAGCGCCTGGTTGTGGACCAGGAGGTCATGGGTTCAAGTCCCATCGGCAGTACTGACGTTTCCGCGGCACGTGTCGCCAGCAGACGGAGCCCCTCTCGTGTCCACCGACGACGTACGCCCCAGCGCCCGGGTCCCGACGGGCTTCGGCGACGCCCGCGCCGACGACGTGCTGGCGCGCCAGGAGATGATCGAGACGATCGAGTCGGTGTACCGGCTCCACGGCTTCGAGCCGTTGGAGACCCCCGCGCTCGAGTACCTCGATGCCCTCGGCAAGTTCCTCCCCGACGAGGACGCGCCCGACGAGGGGGTGTTCGCGCTCCGCGACGACGACGAGCAGTGGGTCGGCCTGCGCTACGACCTCACCGCTCCGCTGGCACGGATGGTGGCCCAGTCGGGACAGGCGCTCGTCAGCCCCTACCGGCGCTACCAGTCCGGGCCCGTGTGGCGGCGCGAGAAGCCGGGGCCGGGACGGTTCCGGCAGTTCTACCAGTGCGACTTCGACACGGTGGGCAGCGCGTCGATGGGCGTCGACGCCGAGGCCTGCGCCGTGCTCGCCTCGGCGCTCGAGGCCATCGGCATCCGTCGGGGCGACTACGTGGTGCGGGTGAACGACCGCAAGGTGCTCACGGGCATCCTCAGCCGGTGCGGCGTCGCCGATCCGCCGAGCCGGCTCGCCGTGCTGCGGGCGGTGGACAAGCTCGACCGGTTGGGGGTCGACGGTGTGCGTGACCTGCTCGGGGCCGGCCGCGAGGACCGGTCGGGCGACTTCACCCGCGGTGCGGGCCTCGACGACGGGCAGGTCGAGGTGGTCCTCGCCTTCGTGCAGGCCGGCCAGGGCTCCCGTGGCGATGTGCTCGGGCGCCTCGCCGACCTGGTGGGCGACGACCCGGTGGGTCGGGAAGGGGTCGACGAGCTCGCCGAGATCGGTGAGCTGCTCGACTCCATGGCGCTGGGGGCCGACCAGGTGGCCTTCGACCCCTCGGTCGTGCGGGGCCTCGCCTACTACACCGGACCGGTGTTCGAGGCCGAGCTCACCTTCGAGACGCGCGATGAGAAAGGCCGCAAGCGCGCCTTCGGCTCGGTGGCCGGCGGCGGCCGCTACGACGACCTGGTCGAGCGGTTCACCGGAGAGGCGGTGCCCGCCTGTGGGGCAAGTCTGGGTGTCGACCGACTGCTCGCCGCGTTGGCGGCGATCGACCTCGGTCGTGGCTCGAGCCAGGGACCGGTGGTGGTCACGGTCATGGACCGCGAGCACCTGAACGACTACCAGGCGATGGTCACCGAACTGCGGTCCGCCGGGATCGCCGCCGAGCTCTACCTCGGCGAGCGCTCGTTCAAGGCGCAGCTCAAATACGCGGACAGGCGCCGGTCGGTGGCCGCGGTCATCGCCGGCTCCGACGAGTTCGCCGCGGGTGAGGTCGTCGTCAAGGACCTCGGCCTCGGTGCACGGCTCTCGAAGGAGATCACCGATCGCGACCAGTGGCGCAACGCGCAGCCGGCCCAGCGTTCAGTGGCGCGGGCCGATCTCGTGGCGACCGTGAAAGAGATCGTCGAGCAGGTCGCCACGGCGCGAGGCTGACGGACAGATCGCCATGGCCTCCGCCCGCCCGACCCCCACCCAGCCCGTCTCCGGTGCCTTCGACCTCGCCGACGAGCAGGCCAAACGCGCCGAGTCGTTGGCCGAGGCGTCCCGGGCCTACTTCCGCCAGCAGGGCTACGGACCGGTGTCCCCCCCGATCCTCGAGCGCGCCGCCCCCTTCCTCGACCGTCTCGGCGAAGAGATCCGCCGGCACATGTACATCTTCACCGACCCGGGTGGCCACGAGGTCTGTCTGCGGCCCGAGATGACGATCCCCACGGCCCGTCTCTACGCCGACGCCATCCAGGGCCGGGGCGGCGTCTTCCGCTGCTACTACGTGGGTCCCGTCTTCCGCTTCGACTGGCCCAAGGAGGGCCGTTACCGCCAGTTCACACAGGCCGGTGCCGAGTTCTTCGGTGAGGACGATCAGGAGCTCGCCGATGCCGAGGTGCTGGCGCTGGCCGACGGGCTGCTGCGGTCGCTCGGCGTCGGTGGCCTCGAGGTGGTGCTCGGCGACGTCTCGTTCTTCACGGCGCTGCTCGCCGACGACCGCCTGGCGTCGACCTGGCAGTTGCGGCTCGGCCGCGTCGCCTCGGACTTCGGCGCGCTCGAACACGAGCTCGAGCGCAACGCAGCGATGGTGGCCGCCGGGACGATCGACGCACGCGGCCGCCCGGACGACGAGCTCGGGTCGTTGCTCGACCACACCCCGCCCGCACAGCGCGACGCGCTCCTCGGCGGGGTGCTGGGCGCTCTCGGCACTGAGCACTTCGGCGTCCGATCGCCAGAGGAGGTGGCGAGCCGGCTGCTCAACCGGTCGTCGGCCGAGGCGGCCGGGCCCATCGCCCCCGAGATCGCAGCGGCGCTGTCGGCGTTGTTGGCCGTCGATGCATCGCTCGACGTGGGCCTTCGCCAGGTGCGTCAGATCGCGGTCGATGCCGGCTCCGACGCCCTGGTGGCCGTCGTCGACGCCTGGGACCGCCGGGTCGCGCTCCTGTCCGAGCGCGGCGTCGACACCGATGCCATCAGGCTGCGGCCCCGCATGGGCCGCGGCATCGACTACTACACGGGCTTCGTGTTCGAGATCCACGACGGCACCGGGTCGGCCGTGAGCCAACTCTGCGGCGGCGGGCGCTACGACGATCTCGTGGCCTCGGTCGGTGGGTCCGGCCCGGTCCCGGCGGTGGGCTTCTCGTTGGGCCTCGAACGGGTCCAGCTCCGCGTTGCCGGTGCGGCGAGCCCATGAGCGACGCCCTCGTGCTGTGCGTGGTGGCCAAGGGCTCCCTCCACGACGGCACCGTCGATCTGCTGCGCCGGTGCTTCATCCCGATCGAGCGGGGCGGCAAGGACCGTTCCTACGCCGCTCGCATGGGGGGGCTCGACGACGTCGAGGTGCTGCTCGCCCGGGCCGACGAGATCCCTGAGCTGATCGCCACCGGCCAGGCGCACGCGGGGATCACCGGGCTCGACCTGATGACCGAGTCGGTGGGTGACACCGGCGGCGCACCGCGGGTCGAGGTCGTCGTCGACGATCTGGGCTTCGGGCGAGCCGACCTCGTCGTCGGGGTCCCCGTGAGCTGGATCGACGTCACCGCGCTCGACGACCTCATCGAGGTCGCCGCCGACATCCGCCACCTGCACGGACGGGTGCTCCGGGTCGCCACCAAGTTCCCGAACCTCACCCGCGCCTACTTCGGCGGGGCCGGGTTCAGCGACTACCGCATCGTGGCGTCCCTCGGTGCCACCGAGGGCGCGCCCAAGGCGGGCACCGCTGACATCGTCGTCGATCTCACCTCCACGGGGGCCACGCTCGAGAGCAACGGCCTCAAGCAGATCGAGGGTGGTCGTGCCCTCCGGTCACAGGCGTGCCTGGTGGCGGCCGCCGAGCCCACCGTCTGGACCCCCGTGAGGCGGGACGCCTTCACCCAGGTGATCGACCTCGTGGAGTCTGCGCTCGCGGCCGAGGAGACCCGGGTCGTGCGCGCCCACTTCGCCGACGCGGGGCCCGAATGCCGCAAGGCCCTCGACGGCGTGTTGCTCGACAGCGCCTGGATCGAGGCCGATCACGGCACCGAGCTCGACGGCCAGCTCCCGATCACCGCGGTGCACGAGGTGCTGCGCCTGCTTCGTCAGTTCGGCGCGGAGAGCGCGGTGGTCGAGGCGGTCGACCTGATGGTGCGGCCGACGCACCACTACGCCGAGCGCTTCTTCGCCCGTCTCGGCGCCGAGTGACCGGTCAGCCGGCGGTGAGCCGGCCGTAGGTGATGCAGAGGCCGAGCACGTTGATGAGGGCGAATCCCGAGACGACGAGGATCGCGGCCACGGTGCGGACGCGTGAGTGGGGGAACCGCACCGGTGACGGCATGTACCACGACGGCAACAGGCCGTCGGGCACCGCGTCGGGGTCGGTGAGGGGCTTTGCATCGTGGTCGAGCGGTTGGTCGGGGTCGGCGGCGAGCGCGAGTGCGGTCAACTCGGCATCGGTGAAGGGGGCCGTCCCGTCGTCGTCGGCTCCTCGCGGGCCTGTCATGGCTGGTCGGCCCGCACGACGACGACAGGGCACGGGCTGTGATGCACCACCTGCTGGCTCACCGATCCGAGCAGCAGGCCCTTGAAGCCGCCGATGCCCCGGGCGCCCACCACCAGGAGGTCGGCGCGGGCCGCGGCGTCGAGCAGCGCACGGGCGGGCAGGTCGCAGACGGCGGTCTCGCGCACCTCGACGCCGGAAAGCTCCGGGTGGTCCCGGCGCACCCGCTCGACGATGGCGTGGACGTCGGCCGTGGCCGTGGCCTCGTCGAACGAGGCCACGAAGTCCTTGCCGCTGAGCGCGCCCTGGTCGAGGTAGCTCCACGCGCCCAGCACCTCGACCACGTCGCCGCGCAGGGCGCCCTCGCGGAGCGCCCATTCGAGCGCGACCTCGGCGCCCTCCGACGCGTCGACACCCACGATGATGAGTCCCATCCGCCCACTCTAGGACCGCGGCAGGTCGGGTCAGGCTCGGTCGAGGCGGGCGGCGAAGCGCTCGGCGAACAGGTAGGCGTCGCCGGGCCACCGGGCCGAAACGTAGTTGCCGTCGGTGACGACGAACGCAGGTGAGTCGTCGGTCCGTGTGCCCCGGGCGGTTCCGACGCGAGGGCCGCGCTCGAACTGCGACGGGTCGGCCAGCGTGGCCCGGACCTCGTCCTCCACGTAGGCGGGATAGGTGCGGTAGTAGCGGCCGAGTCGCCAGGCGGTGAGCAGGAACGCGGTGCGTTCGAGGTACTTCGGGAGACACGTGGTCCGCCGGTCGGCGAGGATGCTCCTGCCCGTGTCCGTGTCGTTGGTCCGGGCGAGCACCAGGACGCCGTGGCAGATCGCGCCGACGGGCCGGTCGAGCCTCCAGAACTCGGCCACCCGGTGGCGCAGCACGGGCGACCCGAGGTACTGACGCATCCGGGGGGCGTGGCCGCCGGGCAAGAGCAGCCCGTCGAACCCGCTCACCTCGAGGTCGAGCCACGCCTTGGTGTCGCGGTAGGTCGCGGCCCGCGTCATCTCCCGGTAGAAGGCTTTCGGCTCGTCCCTCGCGCCGAGCCTGCCGAACAGCACACCGTCGAGCAGGCGTGGGTCGGCCTCGGGCACGACTCCCGCCCGTTCGGTGGCGAACACGACCTCGTGGCCCGCCTCGGTGAGGAGCTTCCACGGGACGGCCACCTCGGTGACGTCGAAGTCGTGGTCCGGAAGGGGCAGGAGGATACGGGCCACGCCGGCGTGACCCTACCGTTGCCCGCCGGATTCGGCCGGGCCGCGTCCCGGACCGCCGAGGCCCGATAGGTTCGGGAACCCGTCCGGCCGACGAGAGGCACTTCCGTGGAGCACACGACTGCGGCACCCGACGCGTTCGCACCGGCGCAGCTGGGCCCGGTGAGCCTGCGCAACCGGGTGATCAAGGCGGCCACGTTCGAGGGCATGACCCGCGAGCACGTCGTGTCCGACCGGTTGATCGCCTTCCACCGCGCCATGGCGGCCGGTGGCGTCGCCATGACCACCGTGGCCTACTGCGCGGTGTCACCGGAAGGCTGCGGCACGCCGAACGAGATGATCCTCACCCCTGAGGCCGTGCCCGGGCTCCAGCGCCTGGCGGACGCCGTCCACGCTGAAGGTGCCGCGGTCTCGGCCCAGATCGGCCATGCCGGCGCGGTCGCCGCAGCCACGGGCCACCAGGGGCTCTCACCATCGGCCATGTTCAGCCCCCTGGCCATGCGCCGCACCCGTGCGGTCACCGCCGGCGACATCGCCCGCATCACCGCCGACTTCGCCTCGGCCGCCACCATCGTCGCCGACGGCGGGTTCGACGCCGTCGAGATCCATCTCGGTCACGGGTACCTGCCCAGTGAGTTCCTGAGCCCGCGGCTCAACCGGCGCACCGACCAGTGGGGTGGGTCGCTCGAGAACCGGGCTCGATTCCCTCGCCAGATCGTCCGGGCGGTGCGCGACGCCGTGGGTGACCGGGTGGCGGTGCTGGCCAAGCTGAACATGGCCGACGGTGTGCCCGGCGGCCTCTGGCTCGACGAGAGCGTGGCGGTGGCACGGATGCTGGAGGAGGACGGCGGCCTCGACGCGATCGAGCTCACCGGTGGGAGCTCGCTTCAGAACCCGATGTACCTCTTCCGCGGCGAGGCGCCCGTTCGTGAGATGGCCGTGGCGATGCCCAAGGTCATCCGGCCCGCGTTCAAGTTGTTCGGGGGTCGCTTCCTCCCGTCGTACCCCTACGAGGAGGCGTACTTCCTCCCCTACGCCCGCCAGTTCCGGGCGGCGGTCGACCTGCCCCTGGTGCTCCTCGGAGGCATCAACCGGCGCGACACCATCGACGCCGCGATGGCCGAGGGCTTCGACTTCGTGGCCATGGGTCGGGCACTGCTGCGCGAGCCCGATCTGGTGGACCGGCTGGCCGACGGGTCGTCCACCGACTCGTTGTGCGTCCACTGCAACAAGTGCATGCCCACGATCTACCGCGGCACCCACTGCGTGCTGGTGCCCGAAGAGCAGCGAGCCTGAGACCCCGCTACTCGGCGACGGGGGTTTCGGCGGCGGCCTGCCGGGCCCAGCGGTAGTCGGCCTTGCCGCTGGGTGAGCGGGTGACGGTGTCCACCAGGTGCAGCTCGCGTGGCACCTTGTAGCCGGCGATCTTGGTGTGGCAGTGCTCGGACAGGGATGCCAGTGTGGGCGTGTGCCCTGGCCGAGGGGCCACCACGGCGGTCACGCGCTCGCCGAAGCGCTCGTCGGGCACACCGACCACCACGGCGTCGAACACGTCGGGGTGGCTCTTGAGGGCGGCCTCGACCTCTTCGGGGAAGATCTTCTCGCCACCCGAGTTGATGCTCACCGAGCCGCGCCCGAACAAGGTGATCGTGCCGTTGGCCTCGACCGTCGCCCAGTCGCCGGGGATGACCCATCGCTTGCCCGAGGCGTCGATCTTGAACGTCTCGGCCGTCTTGGCCTCGGCCTTGTAGTAGCCGAGGGGGATGTGGCCGCTTCGGGCCAGGAGGCCGCGCTTCCCGGACCCGGGCGCAATGGGATCGAGGTCTTCGTCGAGCACGTCGGTGTCGGCGGTGACCGCGAACTGCGGATGGCCCTCGGCGGACGCCCCGACCGCAGAGCCCTGGGCCCCCGTCTCCGAGGCCCCGAAGGCGTCGCTGATGAACAGGTCGGGCAGCACCTCGAGCAGTTGGGCCTTCACGCCGGCCGAGAGGATCGCCCCGCCGGAGCCGAGGGCCAGGAACGCGCTGAGGTCGTAGGCGTCGCGGTTGGCGACGAGCTCGTCGGTGAGGGGACGCGCCATGGCGTCGCCGACGACCGTGAGGGTCATCACCTGCTCGTCGGCGACGGCCCGCCAGATGACGGCGGGGTCGAACCGGCGCGAGGCGGGCAGCACGAGCTTGCTGCCGGCGTGCAGGCAGATGAACGCCGCCCACTGTGCGGCGCCGTGCATGAGCGGGGCGGCGGTGGCCATCGTCATGGTGCCGCCGGTCTGAGCCACCCGGTCGGCGAGGTCCTCGGGCTTCTCGGGCTTCTCGGCCAGGCCCATGGCCGACGAGTCCATCGCCGCGAAGAAGATGTCCTCCTGCCGCCACATGACGCCCTTCGGCATGCCGGTGGTGCCGCCGGTGTAGAGCACGTAGAGGTCGTCGCCCGACCGCTCGGCGAAGTCGCGGTCGGGCGAGGCTGCCGCCAGTGCCTCCTCGTAGTCGTCCGTGTCGAGCCCGCCGAGGTCGGTCTCGGAGCCGTCGTCGACGCAGAGCAGGCTCGTCACGCCGGGCACCGCGTGGGTGACCTCGGCGATCCGCGGCGCGAACTCGCGGTGGTGGATGACCGACACCAGGTCGGCGTCGTCGAACAGGTAGATCAGCTCGTCCTCTACGTAGCGGTAGTTGACGTTCACGGGGACGGCCCGGATCTTCCAGGCCGCCAGCATCCCCTCGATGTACTCGGTGCCGTTGTGCAGGTAGAGGCCGATGTGGTCGCCCGGGCGCACCCCCCGGTCCTGGAGCACGTGGGCCAGGCGGTTCGCGCGTTCGTCGAGCTCTCGATAGGTGAGCCGGCGCTCGTCGGTGACGATGGCGACGTTGTCGGGCACGGCGTCGGTGACCACCTCGAGGGTGTCGGCGAAGGTGAACGGGCGCGAGGCCATGTGCGGCTCCTGGTCGATCGGCGGCTCCGCCCACTT
Source organism: Acidimicrobiales bacterium (assembly GCA_041918615.1). Lineage (GTDB taxonomy): Bacteria > Actinomycetota > Acidimicrobiia > Acidimicrobiales > DATDAH01 > JAEUJM01. The sequence goes on along the minus strand of JAYRVH010000047.1, from coordinate 26,799 downwards.
TGGCACGGCACCGCCTGCCCGGCCGAGTGCGGGCCCGGGCCGATCGCGTCGGTAGAGTCGCCCCGTCCAGCGCCCCGAACCCTGAGGAGCCTCCCATGGAAACCCGCGACGTCCTCTACATCGGTGGTGAGTGGGTCACGCCCGCCACCAGCGACACCCTCACCGTCACCAACCCGGCCACCGAGGCCGCGTTCGCCACCGTTCCCGAGGGCTCGACGGCTGACATGGATCGGGCCGTCGCCGCCGCCCGGGCCGCCTTCGACGGTGGCCCCTGGCCGCAGACCTCGCCCAAGGAGCGCGCCGAGGTGATCCGGGCCCTGTCGCAGGGCATCCAGGCGCGCATGCAGGAATTCGCCGATGTGATCACGGCCGAGAACGGTTCACCGGCCACGTTCTCGCTCATGGGCCAGGTGCTCGCGGCGACGATGGTGCTCGACAGCTTCGCCACCATCACCGACACCTTCCCGTTCAGCGAGGAGCGTGCCGGCGTCATGGGCAACGTGTTGGTGAACAAGGCGCCCGTCGGCGTCGTGGCCGCCATCGTCCCCTGGAACGTGCCGCTGTTCATCGCCTCGATGAAGATCGGCGCGACGCTCGCCTCGGGCTCGACCATGGTCCTCAAGCCCGCACCCGAGACCCCCTTCGACAGCTACCTGCTCGCCGAGGTCATCGAGTCGATCGACCTGCCGGCCGGCGTGATCAACATCGTCGCCGCGGGCCGCGAGGTCGGTGAGCACCTCGTGCGTCACCCCGGTGTCGACAAGGTGAGCTTCACCGGCAGCACCGCCGCCGGCCGCACGGTGGGCGCCATCTGTGGCGAGCAGCTCAAACGCTGCACCCTGGAGCTGGGGGGCAAGTCCGCCGCCGTCATCCTCGACGACGCCGACCTGTCCACGGCCATCCCCGAGCTGCTCCCCGCCATGATGATGAACAACGGGCAGGCATGCGTGGCCCAGACCCGCATCCTCGCCCCGCGGAGCCGGTACGACGAGGTCGTCGAGGCGCTGGCCGATGTGGTCGGCGGCCAGAAGGTGGGCGACCCCAGCGACCCCGAGGTCGAGGTCGGGCCCGTGGTCGCCGAACGCCAGCGGGACCGAATCGAGGGCTACCTGGATGCCGGTCGGGCCGCGGGCGCCCGGGTGGTCGTCGGCGGTGGTCGCCCCGCCGGCCACGACACCGGCTGGTTCATCGAGCCCACGGTCTTCGCCGACGTCGACAACTCGATGACGATCGCCCGCGAGGAGATCTTCGGTCCGGTGGTGTCGGTGATCCCCTACGAGGGCGACGCCGAGGCCGTCAGGATCGCCAACGACTCCGACTACGGCCTTTCGGGCTCGGTGTGGACCGGCGATCAGGGGCGCGGCATCTCCGTGGCCAAGAGCGTGCGTACCGGCACGTACGCCGTGAACTCATCCATGGTGATCGACATGAACAACCCGTTCGGCGGCTTCAAGTCGTCCGGCGTGGGTCGCGAGCTCGGCACCGAGGGCGTCGAGTCCTACACCGAGACCCAGACGATCGTGCTCGGTGGCTGAGGCCCATCGCCAGGGCCATCACGCCATGAGCACACCCATCTGCCGGGTCGACAAGGTGCAGCCCGCCCGCCAGGTGGTGTTCGACATGGTCGAGGAGTGGATCGAGGCCACCCAGGCCGGCGCCGTCGCCCCCGGCGACGAGGCGTGACGGTGGCAGGCGGCGTCTCGCAGGGCCCGGAGGGCATCTTCGGGCGAGCGATGTCGAAGCTCTCGTCCACGAGGGGCTTCGCCAAGGTCGCACCCAAGATCGTCACCAACGCCGATCGGTTCGTCTACAAGCTGACCCGGGGCAAGCGGGTGTTGACCAGCACGGGCAGCGTGTTGCCGATGGTGATGCTCACGACCACGGGCGCCAAGACCGGGGAGCCCCGGCAGGCCCCGCTGGCCACCATCCCCGACGGCGACGCCTTCTACCTGGTGGGCAGCAACTTCGGCCGGGAGAACCACCCGGCATGGACGGGAAACCTCATCAAGACGCCGCAGGCCGTCATCACCTACGAGCAGGTGACCTTCCGCGTCACCGCAACCCTGCTGTCCGCTGAGGACAAGGCCGAGGTCTGGCCCAAGCTGCTCGCCCTGTGGCCCAACTACGAGGGCTACCAGGAGCGCAGCGGCCGCGACATCCGCGTGTTCCGCCTCGAACGCTCGACCAGCTGACTCAGCGCCCGCTGATGACACCGGCGATGGGATCGCCTCGCAGCAGCAGCAGGTCGAGGTGCCTGACCCCCAGGTGGCCGCTGAGCAGTTCCTCGGGGGCATCGTGGGTCACCTCCAGATGCGAATGGCGCTGGGAGCAGGTGACCCCACCGACGACGAGGTCGATGCGCGGGTCCGGGCCGCAGTCGATGTCTTGGAGCGCATCTACGGCACGGCCTGATCGGGTCCTCCGCATCGTGAGCTCCGGCGCCATGGGTCGGGCTCGGACGACGCACTAGGTTCGCCCCAGGACCACAGGGAGGGCCGCCGACGTGGCGAGTGAGCGAGTGCACCTGGAGATGGATGGCGCCGTCGCCGTCCTCACCAACGACAACCCCGATAAGCACAACGCCTTCGACGACGACATGGACCTCGCGCTGTTCGAGATCCTGGCCGAGCTGCGGGGCCGAGGGCCCGAGGTGCGCGCCGTGGTGTGGCGGGGCGAGGGCAAGTCCTTCTCCTCGGGCCGCGACGTGGGTTCCATCGGCAACTTGAAGGTGGACATGCCCCACACCGAGCTCATGCGCCGCGGCCACCGGGGCATCCAGCAGCTGTGGGAGCTGGACGCGCCGGTCATCGTCGCCTGCAAGGGATGGGTGATGGGCGGCTCGTTCCAGCGGGCGCTCCTGTGCGACATCCGGATCGCCGCCGAGGGCACCCGCTTCCGGTTGCCGGAGCTCACCCATGGCGTGATCCCCGACACGGGCGGCGTGGCGGTGCTCCACCAGATGTGCGGGCCGGGGGTGGTCAGCGATCTGGTGCTGACCGGTCGGGTCATGGCGGCGGACGAGGCCCTCTCCCACGGCGTCGTGAGCCGGGTGGTGCCGCCAGACGAGCTCGACGGCGTGTGCCTCGAGGCGGCGCACCAGGTGGCCAAGGCGCCGCTGCTCACGGTCCGCCTCGCCCGCGACGTCATCCGCCACCTCACCGTTCCGGAGGTGAAGTCGTCGATGGCCGACGAGGCGGTCTACCAGACGATGGTGAATCGCAGCGACGACTTCGCCGAGTTTCGCGCCGCCCACGCCGAGGGGCGCGAGCCCCGTTACCAGGGAAGCTGAGGAGCGCGACATGGCTCACCTCTGCCGTCTCCGCCACCGCCTCCACCGCCACGACTCGCCCGTTCTGGCACCGGAGTCCGGTGCCAGTTCGTCGGCTCTGGATCGCGAGGGGGATGGTCGTGGCTGAGCAGATCGGGTTGCCGGCACCCCCGCCGGTGGGGGCCACCGCCCTCCTGCCGGGCACCTACGACGGCGTCTGCGTGTTCGTCACGGGCGGCGGTACGGGTCTGGGCAAGGCCATCGCTGCCGAGTTCGCCCGCCTGGGCGCATCGATCGTGGTGGCCAGCCGCAAGCCCGACCACCTGGTCGCAGCATCCGAGGCCATCGAGGCGCTCGGCGCCCCGGTCACCACCGTCACGTGCGACATACGCGACGCAGAGGCGGTGGCGGCCGCCTTCGACGCCGCCACCGACGCGTTCGGGATGCCGCAGGTGCTCGTCAACAACGCCGCCGCGAACTTCCCCGTCCCGGCAGAGGACATGTCGCCCAACGCCTGGCGCACCGTGGTCGACATCACCCTCAACGGCACCTACCTGTGCTCGCGCGAGTTCGGTCGACGGCACCTCGGAGCGGGCACGCCGGGGTCCATCGTCAACATCGCCGCTTCGTACGCCTGGACCGGTGGCCCCGGCTTCGCCCATTCGGCCGCGGCCAAAGCCGGGGTCGTGAACCTCACCGAGACCCTGGCGGTGGAGTGGGGCCCCTACGGCATCCAGGTCAATGCCCTGGTGCCGGGCCTCTTCCCCCACGAGGACATGACCGCCGACATCACGGGCAGCCTCGACCGCACGCACGACAAGGACGTGTGCCAGCCCGCCCTGCGGGTGGGACAACGCCAGGAACTGGGCTGGGCGGCCACCTTCCTGGCCTCGCCCTACGCCCGCTTCATCAGCGGCCACACACTCGTGGTCGACGGCGCCAACTGGCAACGCCGCACCCTCACCAACCCGCCCGTGGTGACCATCCGCGACCAGATGGGCCTCGGCCCCTTCACCCGCCCTGCGGAGGGCCAGGACTAGGGCAGCAACTGGTCGATGAAGGTGTTGGTGAAGATCCGGCTCGGGTCGAGCGCGTTCAACCGGGCCGAAGCGGTGTCCCAGTTGTCGCTCGTCGGGTAGCCGGCCCGGTAGGTGGCCGGGATGGCGCCGGTGATCCGTGCCGCGTCCTTGTAGGGCCCGGCCGAGGTGAAGGCCCAGCCCTTCGACCACTCGGGCCGGAACTGCGCGTAGGAGCCGGCGTAGTTGGTGGTCATCCACTGCTCCATCTCGCGGTAGAAGTCCCACATGCCGGGGGTCCGCGGGATCGACAGCACGTTGAGCCAGACCGCGGTGTCCCACTCGGGGTGATCGGGTCGGGGTCGCAGCGCCGAGATCGTGGGCGGCCCGGCCGAAGCGACCTTGACATCGCCCGGTTGGTCGAGCCCACAGCAGCGGATCTCTACCGGGCCGTTGATCGGGAACTGGCTTCGCGACTGGTAGTAGGCCAGCCGTGACTTGTACCAGGACGTGAACTCGTTGATGACCCGCTGGATGTTGGCGCGGCTGGTGAGGACGGCCCCGCCGCCCTCGGTCATGCGCAGGGTGGTGGGCCTGATGTAGAGCAGGGTGTTCTTCGACCAGCCCCAGATGTCCCAGGTGCCGGTGGCGATGATCCCGGTGCGCACGATCGAGAGCTGGAGCCCGCCCCAGGCCGGGGTTCCCGACGTGTTGCCGAGTGCGAGTTGGGACAGGAAGTTCGATGTGCCCTGGTCGATCGAGTCGGAGAACGTGTAGTTGTACGGCGAGGACACGGACCTGGCGAGCAACGGCTTGGTGGGCGTCGGCGTCCAGACCTTGAGCCAGGGGTAGTCGGTGAACGGGAACCAGATGGCCTCGACCCGTCCGGCCTGGGCCACATACGAAGCGAACGTGCGGCCCCGGGTGCCCGTGGGACCGAAGAGCTCGGCGGTCGGGACGTTGTACCAAGTCTGGCAGCGAAGGCGGTAGTTGGCGCGGGCCTGCAACGTGACCGAGGTGATGAAGGCCCGCCCCAGGTGGGTGAGCAGTGCCTTGGCCTGCGGGTCGGACCGGTTGAAGGTCTTGAGCACGTACCGGCCGGTGGGCGCATCCCAGACGACCGCGGTGAGCGCGGTCACCAGGTTGCTCAGCGAGCCGTAGGTCGACCCGGACTTCAGGGTCTCGCCAGTGGCCGGCAGCGCGGCGCCGTGGGCGTTGACCGCGAGGGCCCCGGCGATGGTGAGCACGCCGGGTGCGGGCACCGAGTCCCAGCCGAGCCCGTTGTTCTCGAGGGTCTGGAGGATGTTGTCGAGCGTGGCGCCGGCCCCGCAGGTGACCGTGGCAGGAGTGCCGGCGGTGACGGAGATGGTGTTCAGCCGCTGGGTCGTGTCGAGCAGCACCACGTTGTTGAGGGCGGCGCCGTTCACGATGGTGAGGGGCGTCCAGCCGTGCATCGCCCCACGGGGCCGCAGCTTCCACCCGTTGGCCTTGGCCCAATTGGCCAGGGTGACGACGTCGTTCGGGCTCGCGGGCGCACACGTCCAGACCGCGTCGGCCCGGATCTCGCCCGACCAGTTCTGGTACGCCTGCTGGTAGAGCGAGACGCCCGAGGGGAAGCTGGGTGGTGTGGGCAGGGTGCTGGCCGCCGAAGCCGCCGCGATCCGGTAGATCGGCGACCAACCGGTGGCCGCCACGGCCGCGGCACCGGCTGCGCCGGCCAGGAAGCCCCGGCGCGACACCCCCGGCGAGCCCCTTCGCTCAGCCGCGTTCGTCCGTCGTGGTGAGCCTTCTTGATCGGTCATCGATCCCCCTGGGTGCGCCCCGCCACCCGCACGGATGACCAGGCGATCATGACAAGTGTCTCCGCCCGAGTCAATGAAGAGTGTCGGCGCGGTCACGCTCCGTGGGTGGATGGGTCCTGGCGCCGGCGGCGATGACGAGCATCGGTCGGGGGGAGCCGGACCCGGATCTGGGTGGGCGCTCGCTGGAACGCCCACTCGGGGACCTGTCCGGCCTCGATGAGCCCCAGGTCCTCGAACCGGCGGACCTGTGCGACGCGGGTCACCGACGCCTCGGTGCGGTGGTCGTCGTAGGCCACTTCGAAACGCCTCACGGAGCGCCGCCCGCGGAACCAGCCCACCGTGGCCGACGAGACCGCTTTCGGCACCGTCGTGTCGGGGGCATCTGCCCGCCCCGCTTCGAGATCGAGGTCGACCCCCTCGGCGGCCACCGTGACCCGCCCCGGGCCGGGCTCGGAGAGATCGACCACGCCCCGCGTCCAGGGCATGCCCCAGGCCCATCGAGGGACACCTGCCCATCGACTGTCCTGCACGGTTGCCAGGAACCACACCCCACGCTCACCGCCGACCCGCACGTAGGCGCGGAAGTGCACCTGTCCTCCCGAGAGCCGTGCGCCGGGGACGTGGTCGATGCCGAGGTCGCGATAGCGGTACGCGACCGCGGAGACGAGCGGCAGGTCGATCGACACGCCGGGCGGCAGGAGGGCGGCCAGCGCGCGGGGATCGGCCGTGAAGGTGACCACGGCGAAGTGATCGAGCCAAGCCGTCGCGATCACCTCGGGCCACCGTCCTGTTCGGCGCGGGTCATCGACCGGCTCAGGAGGCGTGGAGGGCGGTGTCGACGGGGTGCTCCGCGTCGACCGCGGCGAACTCGGGCGGACGGCGCTCGGCCAGGGCCATGAAGGCCTCGACGTTCGCGGGTCGGCCGAGGAGGCGCTCGAAGGCATGATCCTCCCGCGCCCGGGCGGCGGCGATGGCCTCGCGCGTGCCCGCGGTGATCGTGCGTTTGGTCTCGATGAGCGAGGCGATGGGCTTGGCGGCGAGGTGCCTGGCCCGGGCCATGGTCTCGCCGAGCAGGTCATCGGGCTCGCAGACCTTCCAGGCGAGGCCCATGGCAAGGCACTCCTCGGCGCTGAACCAATCGGAGCTCATGAGGGCCCACGCGGCGTTCTGGCGACCCAACAGCAGCGGGAACGTGAAGCTGCTGGCCGCCTCGGGGGCCACCGCGAGGTCGGTGAACGGGCACCGGATGCGGGCCTCTGTGGACATGAGCACCAGGTCGGCGAAACCCAACATGGTGGCGCCGATGCCCAGGGCCAACCCGTTCACGGCGCAGAGGAGTGGCTTGGGGAAGGCCACGAGCTCGTCCACGAGGCCGGGGAACCCGTGGCCGGCCCCGGATTCGTCGCCTGTCGCGAGCTCGGCCATCTCACCCACGTCGGTGCCGGTGGAGAAGGCGCGGCCGCGGCCCGTGATCACCACGACGGCGACGCCGGGGTCGGCCGCCGCGGCGATCAGGGCCTCGGCGGTGGCGTTGTAGAGCGCGTCATTGAAGGCGTTCAGCTTCTCGGCCCGGTCGAGCGTGATGGTGCGGACGCGGGCGTCGTCGTCGATCAGGAGCATGGCGCCCAGCATGCCAGTGCTCGCGCATCGGCTCCGGACGCGGGAGACTTGGCCGCAATGTCGAACCAAGCCTCGCCCGACACCTCCCCCCGCGTCGCCGCCCTGGTGGCCGACCTGACCCTCGACGAGAAGGCCTCGCTCAGCGCGGGCGCCGACATGTTCTCCACACCTCCCGTCGAGCGGCTGGGCATCCCGGCCGTGCGGCTCACCGACGGGCCCAATGGCGCCCGCGGCGCGGTGCTGCCCGGTGAGTCCCCGGACTCGTCGGTGTGTGTGCCCTGCGGTTCTGCGCTCGGGGCGACCTGGGACCCTGAACTGATCGAGCGGATCGGCGCGCTGCTCGGCACCGAGACCCGTCGTCGGGCGTGCCGGGTGCTGCTCGCGCCCACTGTCAACCTGCACCGCTCGCCGCTCGCGGGCCGCAACTTCGAGTGCTACTCGGAGGACCCGCTGCTCTCCGGTGTCCTGGCGGCCGCGTTCGTCCGCGGCGCCCAGTCGCAGGGCGTCGCCACCACGGTGAAGCACTTCGTGGGCAACGACGCCGAGACGCAGCGCACGTCGATGGATTCGGTGATCGACGAGCGCACCCTCCGCGAGCTCTACCTGGTGCCGTTCGAAATGGCCGTCCGCGACGCCGGCAGCCTCGGTGTCATGACCGGGTACAACCGGGTGAACGGCACGTGGTGCGCCGAGCACGGCCCGTTGCTGGGCATCCTGCGGGACGAGTGGGGGTTCGAGGGCTTCGTGGTCACGGACTGGTTCAGCGTGGCGTCACCCGATGCCTCCTCTGCCGCCGGCCTCGACCTCGAGATGCCGGGACCGGGGCGGGCCTACGGTGACGCGCTCGCCGAAGCGGTGCGGTCCGGCGCGCTGGACGAGGCGACCGTCGACGCCATGGTCACCCGCCTGCTGTCCGTCTACGAGCGCATCGGTGCTCTCGACGACTCTGGTGACGAGCCCGTGACCTCCGTCGACGACCCCGCCGATCGGGCGCTCACCCGGGAGGCGGCCGCCGCCTCGATCGTCCTCCTCACGAACAACGGCCTGCTCCCGCTCGACGCCACCGCGCTCACCCGTGTCGCGGTCATCGGCCCCAACGCCGACCGGGCGGTGATCATGGGCGGCGGGTCAGCCCGGGTCATGCCGGCCTACCTGACGTCGCCCGTCGAGGCCATCCGCCAGCGGCTCGGCGACGACGTGGAGGTCGTGCACGAGCCAGGCGTCGACATCACCCGCACCGCACCCACGCTCGCGCTCGACCTGACCTACGAGTTCTGCGCCGGTCCGGACGATCCCGAGCCCGGGAAGGTCCTGAGGTCCGAGTCGCGGGCCACCGCCGAGCTGTTCGCGTTCGGGCCGCCGGCGGACGTGCCGGAGGGGTTCACCCTTCGGGCGACCGGGCGCTGGACACCGCCGGCCGGCGGGCCGTTCGAGCTGTCGCTCATCCAGGCGGGCGGCACCCGCCTGACGGTGGACGACACGGTGGTCATCGACGGCATCGCCGACCCCCCGCCGCCCGGGCACAGCTTCTTCGGCAGTGGCAGCGCGCTGGCCACCGCCACCGTCGAGCTCGAGGCCGGCGTGCCGGTCGACGTGAAGATCGACTTCGAGGCCACCAGCCCGCACGGCATCCACGCCTTCAAGGTCGGAGGCCGCCCGCTGCTGCCAGACGATGCGCTGGAGCGGGCCGCCCGCGCCGCCGCCGGTGCCGATGTGGCCATCGTCGTCGTCGGCACCGACCACGAGTGGGAGTCCGAGGGTGCCGACCGCGAGTCCTGGGACCTGCCGGGCGACCAGCGGGCGCTGATCGACGAGGTGTGCCTGGCCAACCCGAACACGGTCGTGGTGGTGAACGCGGGATCGCCGGTCGACCTGTCCTGGGTCGACTCGGGGGTCGCGGTGGTCCAGGCCTGGTTCGGCGGCCAGGAGATGGCCGCCGCCATCGCCGCGGTGCTGGTCGGCGACGTCGACCCCGGCGGTCGCCTGCCCACGACCCAGCCGATGGCCATCGAGCACAACCCGTCGTTCGGCAACTTCCCCGGCGAGAGCGGCGAGGTGCGCTATGGCGAGGGCCTGCTGATGGGGTACCGGTGGTACGAGGCCCGACGGCTTCCGGTGCGCTTCCCGTTCGGCCACGGGCTGTCCTACACGACGTTCTCGTTCGGCGCGCCGACGCTGTCCGCCCCGACGTTCACCGAGGGCGGGACCCTCACCGTCGAGGTGCCGGTCACCAACACCGGCGATCGGCCCGGATCAACGGTGGTGCAGTGCTACGTCGAGCCGGAGGCGTGCCGCGTGGCCCGACCGGTCAAGGAGCTGAAGGCCTTCGCCAAGGTCCACCTCGACCCGGGCGAGTCCAACACCGTCACGCTCATGCTCGACGCCCGCTCGTTCGCCTACTGGGACGTGGGTACCCGGGACGGGCCCGAGCTGCGGGAGCGCCTGCCGCTCGGCGGCGCGCCGGCTGCAGACGCGCGGCGCCGTGCGCCCGGCTGGCGCGTCGACCCCGGGCTCGTCACCTTGCACGTCGGGCGTTCCGCGGCGGACATCGGCCACCGGATCGGCGTCGAGATCGTGGCGCCCCTGCCCGAGAAGCCGGCTGGATAGTCGACAGGCCTCCTCCTAGTCTCGCCAGGTTGTCCTCCACCCGGGAGACCCCTGAAGACGAGCGCGTCCACATCGACGCCGATCCGGACGACTACGACGAGCGGGATGCCGGCGACTCGCGCCGGTACTACTTCGAGATATTCGCCGTCTCGATGGCGGGCCTGCTGATCGAGATCAGCTACACGCGCATCATCTCGTACAAGCTCTTCTACTACTGGGTGTACCTGGTGATCGGCCTGGCCCTGCTCGGCATCGGGTCGGGCAGCGTGTTCGTCACCATCTCGAAGCGGCTGCGCCACTCGCCGACCGAGCCGTTCATCATGTGGGGCTCGCTGGCCGCCGCCCTCAGCGTGGGCGTCGGGTACCAGATCCTCGCCCGCACCCCCATCGACACCCTGAAGATCTGGCAGTACGGCACCAGGGCATCGGTGCGCAACCTGGGTGCGCTCCTGGTCATCTCGTTCTGCCGGTTCGCCTCGTTCGTGGCGATCGGCATCATCATCGCCACTCTGTTCGGGCGGAAGTCCGAACGCATCAACCGCCTCTACTTCGCCGACCTGGCCGGCGCGGGCCTGGCCTGCGCCATCGTCGTCACGCTCATCGCAACCATCGGCCCGCCATCGGTGGTGTGCCTGGCCGGGGTGCTGCTCGCCGCGGTGGGCCTGCGGCTGGCGTGGAAGGGGTCCAAGGTCGCGCTCATCGGCGGGTCTGTCCTCGCGTTGGTGCTGTTCGCCGGGGTGGTGGCCCCCAGTCTGTTGCCCACCCTCGAGCTCGACGGGGTGAAGGAGGACGTAGCGGGTAAGGCCAACGCCTATTCGTCGTGGAGCCCGGTCTTCCGGGTGGACGCGGTGCAGGTCACCGACGAGACCAAGCTGCTCTACCACGACGGCCTGCCCGGCTCGGCGATCTACCGCTACGACGGCGACCCCTCCAGCCTGACCCGCTTCGACAGCGACCCGCGGTCGCTGCCCTTCGCCGTGGTGGGCGATTCGCCGGACGACGTGATGATCATCGGCGCCGCAGGCGGCAACGAGATCCTGACCTCGCTCTACTACGACACCGCCCACGTCGACGCCATCGAGCTGAACCCGGTGACCCATGACCTGTTGTCCGACCGCTTCGCCGACTACGCCGGCAACATCGCCGACGACCCCCGGGTCAACTACGTCAACGGTGACGGCCGCTCGTTCCTCGCCCGCAGCGACGACGAGTTCCAGATCGTGTGATTCCCCGCCCCGGACAGCTACGCGGCCACGAACGCGGCCAGCTCGGGCGCGTTCGTGTTGTCCGAGAGCTACCGGTACACGAAGGAAGCCGTCGCGGACAGCCTCGACCACCTCGAGCCCGACGGTGTCCTGGCGGCGCAGTTCGGCGAGTTCGACTTCGAGAACCGGCCCAACCGGACGACCCGCTATGTCGCCACGGCGCGCCAGGCGCTGGCTGACCGGGGCATCCAGGACCCGAGTGACCACATCATGGTGGCCACCACCCCTGCGGTCGGGTTCGGCACCCAGCTGTCGACCATCCTGGTCAAGGAGACGCCGTTCACCCCCGAGGAGGTGACCCGCTTCGTCGACGGCCTCGACGCCATCGAGGGCGCCACCCTGCGCTACGCGCCCGGCCGCCCCGTGGATGGCGAGCCGGTCAGCGACCTCGTCACCGCGCAGGGCGGCGAGGTCGACACCTTCATGGCCGGCTACCCGTACGCGGTCGACTCGATCACCGACGACGGGCCGTTCTTCTGGCACTTCACGTCGTTCAAGACGGTGCTCGGCGACTTCCACCACTCGGTCGTGGCCGACGACCTGGAAGTGGGCATCGGCGAGCGGGTGCTGATCCTTCTGCTGCTGGTCGCCACCCTGTTCGCAGCGGTGTTCCTGCTGCTGCCGTTCGTGGCCATCCGCAAGATCTTCGTGGCGCTGCCGCGCAAGGGCCGCTCGGCGCTGTACTTCGCCTCGCTGGGCTTCGGGTTCATCTTCTTCGAGGTCACCCTGATCCAGCGGCTCACGCTGTTCCTCGGATACCCGACCTACTCGCTGACCGTCACGCTGGCCTCGATCCTGTTGTTCACCGGCGTGGGCGCGCTGCTGAGCGGCCGTTACCGGGACCGCCCCCACCGGGTGATCCCGGTGCTGCTCGGCGCCGTCGTGGCCCTCACGTTGTTCTACGCCTTCGCGCTGCCCGTGTTCACCGAGGCGCTGCTCACCGCCCCGCTCTTCGTCCGCATCGCCACTGCGTTCGTGGTGCTGGCCCCGTTGGGGATCTGCCTCGGAGCCTTCATGCCCCTCGGTCTCGGGGCGGTGGCGGACATGACCGATCACCCGTCCGAGTACGTGGCCTGGGGCTGGGCGGTCAACGGCTTCGCCTCGGTGGTGGGCTCGGTGCTCACCACCATGCTGGCCATGACCTTCGGCTTCCAGGTGGTGCTGTTCGTGGCCCTGGGCGTCTACATCGTGGCCCTGGCCGCGTTGTGGGGTCTCGTGGGGCCCGACCGGGTCGCCGGTACCGTGGCGGCGTGACCGACGAGTCGAGCGACAACCCTGATGTCGTATCGGTGGAGCGCCTGATCCCGGCGGCCCCCGATGCGATCTTCGCCCTCCTGGCCGATGCCAGGCGCCACCGCGACATCGACGGCTCGGGAACCGTGCGCGACGCCAAGGGCGATCCCGAGCCGCTGGTGCTGGGGTCGAGCTTCGGCATGTCCATGAAGCTGGGCATCCCGTATTCGATGGTGAGCGAGGTGGTCGAGTTCGAGCCGGGGCGTCGGATCGCCTGGCAGACGAGGGGGCCGACCTGGTTCGGCCAGTTCGTGGCCGGCCGCATCTGGCGCTACGAGCTCGAGCCCCGTGACGACGGCACCCTCGTGCGCGAGAGCTGGGACATCACCCACGAGTCGCCGTTCACCAAGCCGGTGGTCCGCATGGCCGCCACCAAGACGCGCGACAACATGGCGGCCACCCTCGAGCAGATCGAAGCGCTCCTGGCCGACGGCACCTGACGCCGTCTGACGGGGCGAGCGGATCGTCAAGGAGGGGCAGGCCGTGGCCGTCGAGCAGGTGCTGACCGGGCCCGTCGTGACGCGGACGGGTGAGCGCTCGGTCCGCATCGAGGCGGTGCTCGACGACCGCTGGCAGATCGTCTACGCGCAGGGTGGCGCCGTGATGGCCGCCACCCTGGAGGGCGCGCTGGCAGCCGTGCGCCGGGAGGACCTCGCGCTGGTCAGCGCCTCGACCACCTTCCACCGGCCGGTGGCCTGCGGCCCCGTGCTCCTCGAGGCGATGATCCTGCGATCCTCGAGATCCAGTGCACAGGTGACCGTCGAGCTGCGGTCGCCGGGGTCGGACGCCGGGCCGGCGGCGACCACCACGGCGGTGCTGGCTGCGGCCCAGCCCGGGTGGTCCGACCTCGTCGGTGCACCGATACCGGTCGATCTGCTGGGCCGCCCTGAGCCCGACCACCGCCGGCTCACCGCGCCCGGCGCCGACGGCGACCCGTTCCGGTTCTTCGAGGAGACGGAGTGGCGGGTGGTGCCCGAGGACACGGTGCCCGACCTGGAATGCCGAGGCTGGTTCCGCTTCACCAGCCCGTCTGGGTCCGCCGGCGAACCCTGGTCCGCGCCGGTCTTCGCCATCCCGGCCGACGCTCTGGGTTGCTCGGTCGTGCCGCGTGTGCGACTGGACGACTCCCCGGTGTTCGCACTCTCGATGCAGATGTCGGTGCACATCCTGGGGCCCGCAGCCGGTGACTGGCTCGCCCTGCAGTCCCAGTGTCTGCACGTAGGGGCCGGTGTCGCCACCGGGCTCACCCTGCTCTGGGATCGATTCGGCACACCGGTTGCGGCGTCGACCCAGACGGCGCTGCTGCGGGCCATGCCTCCCGGTCACTAGATCGTCAGTCGTTGTACACCGGCGGGCGGTCCTCTTTGCGGCTGCGGATGTACTCCTCCAGGTTCTGGGTCGTGAGCCGGATCAGCAGCTGGTTGCGGTTCTCCAGGTCGATGGCGGCCTCGAGGCTGCCGATCTCGAGCGCCGACCACAGCAGCTTCTTGGTCATGGCCACGCCGTGGGTGGAGAAGCCGCAGATCCGTTCGGCCAGCTCGTAGCACGTGTCGAGGAGCGCTTCGTCGGGCACGGTGCGCGACACCAGGCCGATGCGCTCGGCCTCGTCGGCGTGCACGTCGCGACCCGAGAGGCAGATCTCGAAGGCACGCGACGACCCGATGGCCCTGCTCAGCGTGTAGCTGAGCCCCAGCTCGACCGCGCCCAGGCCGTTGTTGATGCCGGCGGCCCGCCAGTAGGCGGACGCCGCGGCGACACGGATGTCGGCCCCCATCGAGAGGCACATGCCGCCGCCGATGGCAGGGCCGTTGACCGCGGCGATCACCGGTTGGGGCATGTGGCGCATGATGGGCACCAGTTCGCTGAAGTGCTCCATGGCCCTGATGGCCATGCGCGACATCGGGAGCCCCTCGCTGTTGGGTGGCATACCCGCGTCCTCGAGGTCGAGGCCCGAGCAGAATCCGGCGCCGGAACCGGTGAGGATCACGGCCCAGGTGTGGTTGTCCTCGCCCGCCTCGCGCAGCGCGTCGCGCAGCGGGGTGACGGTGTCGAACGACATGGCGTTCAGCCGCTCGGGCCGGTTCAGCGTGAGCTGACGGACGTGGGGACGCGGCTCGGACACCTCGAGGTAGCTGGTCATCGGGGGAATCTACCGGAGGCGACGTGGCCCAGCGGAGCGGAACCGCAGGCCTTTGGGAGCCGATGCCGAAGGCGCTCCGACGGAGGAGGCGCCGGTGGCAGCGCCTCAGTCGACGAGGGCCTGCTTGACGAGTTGCCGGAACTGGGGGCGGATGTTGTAGGTGCTCGACGGCAGCAGCTGGGTGAGGAACACCGCGGTGACGTCCTCGACCGGGTCGACCCAGAACCCGGTGCTGGCGGCACCGCCCCAGGCGAACTCGCCCGGCGACGAGAGGGACTTCGACGCCGCGGGGTCGAGCACCACGCTGAAGCCGAGACCGAAGCCCACGCCGTCGTAGGCCGTCTCCGCGAAGGTCGACTGACCGAACTGCTCCAGGTCGACCCCGCCCGGCAGGTGGTTGACGGTCATGTAGTCCACCGTCCGGGAGCCGAGCAGGCGGATGCCGTCCAGCTCGCCACGCCGGCGCAGCATCTCGGTGAACCGCAGGTAGTCGTGGGCGGTCGACACGAGGCCGCCGCCGCCCGAGAAGTAGCGCGGGGGTCGGCGGGCCACGTCGCCGATCGGGTCGTAGCGCATGGCCTTCAGAGTCCCGGGGCGGGGCACGTACAGGGCGGCGAGGCGTTCGGCCTTGTCGCCATCGGCCCAGAACGACGTGTCGGTCATCTCGAGCGGGCCGAAGACCCGTTCGGCGAAGAACCGGTCGAGGGGGAGCCCGGACAGGACCTCGACCACCCGGCCGAGCACGTCGGTGGCGTGGGAGTAGTTCCAGTGGGCCCCCGGCTCGTGCACGAGCGGCAGTCCCGCCCACGCGTCGCAGACCCCGGCGAGGTCGAGGTCGCGTGGCGAGCCGAAGTCGAAGCCCGCGTCGCGGTAGATCTCGTCGGTGGGGTGGGTGCGATGGAAGCCGTAGGTGAGGCCGGCGGTGTGGGTGAGGAGGTGCCAGATCCGCAGGGGCTCGGTGGCCGGGACGGTGGTGGGGTGCTCGGCCGTGCCGCCGGTGAAGACGCGGGCATCGGCGAACGAGGGGATCAGGTCGCTCAGCGGGTCCTTCAGCTCGAAGGCACCTTCCTCGTAGAGCATCATCGCCGCGACCGACGTGATCGGCTTGGTCATCGAGTAGATGCGAAAGACGGTGTCGTCGGCGACAGGCAGGTCGTTCTCGACGTCGCGCCGGCCGTAGCGGGCGGTGTGGACGATTCGTCCGCCACGGGTGACGGCGAGGAGCCACCCGGGCAGCCGCCCGTCGTCGACGTAGCGGGCGAAGTGGGCGTCGATCCGCCTGAGGCGATCGGCGTCGAACCCGGCTTCGGACGGCTCGACCTCGGGGGTGAGTGCTCCCCTCGGACTGGCGCTCACCCGGCGGTGGCGAAGTTGAGGGCGAACTCGATCTCGCCGCTGTCCTCGACCTGGGCGGGACCGCCGCTCGGGTCGCTGATTTCGTAGTCGGCCCACGTGACGGGGATCGTGCCGGTGACCTCGATCTTGCCGCCGTTGCGGCGGGCGTTCAGGTCGACGGTGATCACCTGGGTGACGCCGTGGATCGTCATCTCGCCCGTGGCCGAGACCGTCACCTCCTCGAGGTCGGCCGGCACCTCACCGAAGTCGACGGGCTCGGTGACCTCGAAGAAGGCGGTCGGGAACGAGGCCGTCTCCAGGATCCGGTCCTGCACCTGACCGTCACGGCGCTCCTCGTCGGAGGTGACGGTGGTCAGGTCCACCTCGACGCTGATCGCCGTGGCGGTCGTGCCCTCGATCACGAGCGTTCCCGTGACGTCCTCGGTGCGCCCGGCGGCCTCGTTCGTCTGGCCGAAGAGCACCTCGGTGGCTCGCCAGCCGGCCTCGGAGCCGTCGGTCACCTCCCATGATCCCTCTATCGACCCGCTGTCCACCGAGGCATTGCCGGACGGCGCGGCACTGCCCGCGGCGGTCGTGGTGGTGATGTCCGAGAAGTCGAGCCGCTCGGGCGCGTCGTCCTGAATGACGTTGAAGTAGATGAACGGCCCCGCGGTCACGGCGAGCAGGATCATCACGGGGACGGCGATGAACCATGTGCGGGGGCGGCGGACCTGATCGGCGAGCGACATGTGATCATCATTGCGCACGTAGCCGGCTCGCCTTCGGGCGGCGCTTCGTCGTCGCCCCACGAACTCGGCGCATCGAGTGTGCTGTCGGGGGAGTGATTGCGCCGAGTTCGAGGGTCGGGTGGGCCAGACTCGTCGGCAGCGATGATCAAGTACCTGGGCTCGAAACGGCGGCTGGTGCCGGTGCTCGGCGAGCTGTTCGCGGCGTCCGGGGCGGTCACCGCGCTCGACCTGTTCACCGGCACCACCCGGGTGGCACAGGAGTTCAAGCGGCGCGGAGGCATGGTCACGGCGGTCGACACCGCTCGGTACGCCGAGGTCTTCGCCCAGTGCTATGTGGCGCTGTCGGCCGACGACCTCGACGAGCGCGAGCTCGACGACGCGCTCGCGCACCTCGGGGCGCTGCCCGGTGCGCCGGGGTACTTCACCGACACGTTCTGCGTGCGGTCTCGCTTCTTCCAGCCCTTCAACGGTGCGCGGGTCGACGTGATCCGCGATGCGATCGAGCGCGACTACCGGTCGAGCCCGCTCTACCCGGTGCTGCTCACGAGCCTCATCGAGGCCGCCGACCGGGTCGACTCGACCACCGGCGTGCAGATGGCCTACGTGAAGGCCTGGGCCAGACGGTCGTTCAACCCTCTGGTGCTGCGGCGGCCCGAACTGCTCGCGGGCACGGGCCGAGCGGTGCGAGCCGATGCGGCCGAGGTGGCGGGCATCCTTGGCCCGTTCGACCTCGCCTACCTCGACCCGCCCTACAACCAGCACCGCTACTTCACCAACTACCACGTGTGGGAGACGCTCGTCGCGTGGGACGCTCCCGAGCACTACGGCGTGGCCTGCAAGCGAATCGACTCGCGTGACGACGCCACCAAGAGCGTGTTCAACGCCAAGCGGCGGATGCCCGATGCCCTGCGCTCGGTGATCGCCGCAGTCGACGCCCGCCTGGTGGTCGTGTCGTACAACGACGAGTCGTGGTTGTCGGCCGACGAGTTGGTGGCGGCTTGCTCGGTGCATGGCCACGTCGAGGTGCTCGCCTTCGACTCGAAGCGCTACGTGGGCGCGCAGATCGGCATTCACAACCCCGCGGGCGAGCGGGTCGGCGAGGTGTCGCGCCTCCGCAACCTGGAGTACGTGTTGGTGGCCGGCGACCGCGCCGAGGTGCGCCGGGCGGTCGACCGATGCCGGAGCGAGGCCGTCTGAGGCGACGGCACGTCGGGTTCCGGTTCCGCTCCGTTGCGTCTTCCGTGGCCCTGGCCGGGGGCCCAAGCCGGGGGTCCATGGTCGCCCTGGGATGCCGCGAGCCCGATGATTTCCTCGTCAGGGCCCGGCGTGGTTGTCTGGTGGGCATGGCGGCGGTGCTTCTCTCTTTCCTCCTCGCGCTCGCACCTGGGGTGACGGGCCGTGACACCGTCGGAGGATCGAACGGCGTCGATCAGGGCGACTTCCAGATGCCGTTCCCCTGCGGTGAGGTCTGGGGGGCGAGCACACATGCCGATCACCCGGCCGTCGACTGGAACGGCGTCGGCGCCGCCGCAGGATCGGCCGATTACGGCCTGCCCGTGCTCGCGGGCCTCGGGGGAACCGTGTTCGCCGTCGGGTTCCAGAGCGGCTACGGCGAGCGGGTGATCGTGTACCACGGCGACGGGTGGGGGAGCCTCTACGGCCATCTTTCCGCCATCACGGTCGCCGTGGGCGACCGGGTGACGGCGACGAGCCAGATCGGCAACGTGGGCAACTCGGGCACGTCGAGCGGGGCGCACCTCCACTGGGAGCAGCGGTTCGGTGCGCAACGGGTCGAGCCGCTGTGGGCGAACGGTGCGCCGATCCCCACCACCTACGGCTCACCGGGGCCCACCCAGGTGAGCAACAACTGCGCGAGTGCGGCCCGAGGGGTGTCCGTGGTCGCCCCGCCCGGTACGCGCCCCGGGCCCACGCTGGTCGCCACCGGCCCGATTGCCTGCGCGCCCGGCGGGGGCTGCGCCTACGGCTGAGGTCGCCGGCGGTCGCCGCGCCTGGTCAGGCGGCCCGGGACCCTCAGCGGCCGTGGATCTCCCTGGCGGCGGCGACGAACTCGTCCATCGGCGTCGCTGCGATCATGTCGCCGATCACATCGAGCGGAAGCTGCTCGAGCGTGCGGAAGCGAATGCAGCTGGCGCCCATGTCCAGCTTCTGGCCGGCGGCGGCGAACCCTGCAACGAGTCGGGCCCGTAGGTCGGGGCTCCCGTAGACGTTGGTCAGGTACACCGCCATGTGGCGCTTCTGGGACGCCAGCGCCGCGTACATCTGTGGCTTCTTGTTGTAGGTGTCGGCGTAGACGGTGAGCGGCACCTCATAGGTGATCATCCCCCAATTCATGACTTCGACGTACCCGTCGGGCAGGTTGGCCAGGATCACCTCGCGCACCGCCGCCAGCGCCTGCCGCCGGTGGTCGGGAAGCTCGTCGAGGTAGGCGTCGACCGTCTCGGCATCGCTCTGCACCGTGCGGACGCTACCCGAGGCCGAGGACCTGGTTCAGGGCGCCGAGGGTGTCCAGGTCGGCCACCGCGGTGGTGGCCCGTTCGAGCCCGGCACGCCATTGCGCCTCGGGCTGCAACCGGTCCCCCATGGCCGCGGTGAAGGCAGCACCGCGCAGGGCGTCGATGGCGTACAGGCGGTAGTGCAGCCAGGTGGCGTCCTCGTCGGGCGCATCGACACCGACGGCCCGAAGCTCGTCGACGTAGCGCTGCAACCAGGCCCGTTCCTGCGCACGACGCAGCCCGACGGGCGTGGACAGCACCGTGAAGTAGGCGACATCGCGCAGCCCGTGGCCCTGCTGCAGCACCTGCCAGTCGTAGAGGCCCGCGGTGCCGTCGGCCAGGGCGTAGGTGTTGCCCAGGTGGGTGTCACCGTGGAGCAGGGTGGTGGGGCCGGTGGCGCGGTAGGCGTCGAGGGCGCGGTCGTGGGCCTTGGCCTGGTCGAGCAGCCGGCCCGCCTCGCCGCCCAGCTCGACGACCAGCGTGCCCCGGGCGCGTCGCAGGGCGGTGGACAGCAGCAGTCGTTGGATGCGGCGGACCCGGTCGTTGTCGGCCGGTCGGAACACCCAGCGCAGGTCGCCCCGGAACCGGGGGCTGGCCCACAGCGGCGCGTGCACCCGGGCGAGTGCGGTCATCATGGCACCGGCATGCTCGGCCGAGCACCCTTCTGCCACGGCGGGGAAGTGCACGCCCATCGTGGCCAGGTCTTCGAGGACCAGCGCGAACCGGCCACCGCGTCCCCGCTGCGCCAAGTAGCAGCGCGGTGCGGGCAGGTCGAGCGGGGGGCGGATGGCCGAGTAGAACCCCACCTCGTTGGCGCCGAGGCCGACGAGGGTGCCGAACAGCCGGGCGCCGGTGCCGTCGGCGGGGAGCTTCACGAAGACGCTGGTGGGGCGGCCGGCGTCGGCGGCAGCGGCAGGCCGTGCCTCCGTGGGCTCGAGCTCGGCTGCCCAGGTGAGGCGCACCCGTGCCCGGGACGTCGTCCCCGACTCGAGGGGCTCGACGGCCACGTCGACCAGCCGCTCGCTGTCGAGCCCCGCGCCGTGCAACGCGGCCCGCATCCAGGCCAGGTTCAGGTCGTCGGTGGTCAGCAGCGTCCCGTCCCCATGAGGGAGAGTGAACCATGCCCCGACTCAGAGAGATCCCCCGCACCGAAGTGACGGCCCCGATCGTCACCATGATGTACGACCACTTGTTCGGCGACCGCGACCCGGTGGCCGAGCCCGGCACCACCACCGGCACCCCTGGTGACTGGTGGACGGTGTTCGCGGCGGTGCCCGATGTCTTCGAACACGCGGTCGCCGGGTTCGGGCTGTACCAGAGCCCGAAGCGGGTGCTCGACCCCGTGCTGCGTGAGCTGGGCCAGACGCGTGCCGGGTGGGCGGTCGGCAGCCAGTTCGTGTTCTCGCAGCACTGCAAGTCGTGTCGGGTGCTGGGGATGCCCGAGGCGAAGATCGAGGCCATCGCCTACTGGCAGGCGTCGGACCAGTTCAGCGAGGTCGAGCGCGTCGTGCTGGCCTACACCGACGCATTGGCCCTGCAGGGCGGTCGGATGCACGAGGGCCTGTTCCGTGCCCTGCACGATCACCTCGGCGAGCCCGAGATCCTCGAGCTGACCTACATCACCGGCATGTACATCATGCACGCCATCATGAGCAGGGCCCTCCGCACCGAGTGGGACGACCGCGACGACCCGATCGTCGAGCTGGCCGGCCCCGAGGGCTTCGCCGGCTACGACGTCGGCGCCAACATCAGCGCCCCACCGTCCGATTGAGCCCGCTCGGCCGCGGCACGGGTGATTCGTCCGTTCCGGAACCGGATTTCGGGGGAGGAGTCTGCCTCTGGTGAGGTTGGGCCTAGCGATATGGCCTTGACTCCGATCCGCTCAGAGGGCTCGGGGGTCAGGGGAGGCGATGTCGTCGAGGCTGCCGAGTGGCTCGCCGCGGGTGTCGATGAAGCAGGAGTCCTCTATGGCGGTGCCGGCACCACTGAAGGCGTCGATGCGGAGGTCGTCGTTCTGGGCGAACCGGTCGAGGGTCCCCCTGAGGTCGTCCTGTGTCGCGGCGTCGGTCGTGCCTTGGTGCCCGGGCACGATCTGCACGTTGTCGATCGGGATTCCGTCTCGCTCGGCGAGCGCCCTCGCCACGAAGTCGAGGAAGTCCTGGCTCGTGTAGCTCTCCACGAGGCGCTCGGGGCACTCCGAGGCCGCGACCGCGGCGAGGGCCGCCTCCTTCACCACCTCCTCGAACTGGCCCTGGAAGTCGGCCGGCGTGTCGTCCTGGCCGAAGGCTGCCTCGTTCTCCTCTGTGGGCATCCATTCCGCATCGCACACGAAGAGGCTCCCCATGTCGAGGACCACCTGGTCGCCCTCGGGAGGGCCTTTCTCGCCTGACTCGTCCCGGCTGACCGTGCGGGTGATGGCGCCCTCTGCGCAGTACTCGACCCCGATGGTGAGCTCGGCGGGCTGATCGTGCTGGTCGGGATCGCGTACCGACGCGGTGCCGTTGGTCGACTGGAAGTCGCCATCGGTGACGTTGCCCGGACGGTCCCAGTTCTGGTGGGCCTTGATCGAGACCGTGGCCTCGCCCTCGCCCACCTTGATCACCAGGGAGTCGGTTGCCGTGAGTGGGGTCTGTCCCTCGACCCGGATCGATCCGTGGGCGACTTCGTCGCCATCGTGGCCGTTGTCGAAGGGGTTCGGGAGATCGATCCCTGCCTTGTCCATGACGACAAGTACCAGGATCACGACGACGGCGGCTGCCCCCACGGTGAAGACGGTCCGTATCTTCATGGCTCGCCAGCGGACCGTCGGATCACAAGCCCCACACTCGCATCATTCCTGCCCTCCGACACGTCGCGAGGTCGGACTGTGCTGGGGCAGGTGAATCAGACGGGGGAGCGGTGCTCGTTGATGGGTCCGGCGCAGGCGGTGTGCCGCTCGATCGTCCGGCCCGCTGAGAACTTGGCGACGTTGCCGCTGTAGTTGGGGACGCGCTGGTCGAGGCAGTCGCCGAGGAGCGCTCGGAGTTGGGGCCCGTTCCAGGTGCGGGTGCGGGCGGCGAGTTCGTGGCACGGGCCCAGGATCCCTGAGCGGGTGTGACCAGAGTGCCGAGGTGCAGCGAACCAGATCGGTCCGCCGGCTTGGTGGTCTGGCAGGCCAGGCTGGGTGGCAGATCAACTCGGGGCACCTGGGAGAGGCGCCCCACCGACGGTGACCGTGCGGCGCGACCAACCCCCTGACGGGCAGTCCCTACACCGGGCTGCGGGCCGCGGCACTATGACCACACTGGCGGACGGTCGTAGAGCCTGGGCCCCCTTTCAATCGGCGTACCGTGCAGGGCTGTCAGCGAAGCGGCCGACACAAGCGAGTGAGCAGAACCAGTACTCGACGCCCTCATGACTCAGGGTCCCCGCCGCGAGGCTGGCGACCCGCGCCGCCACGTTGACGCCTGCGCCGAAGTAGTCACCGCCCCGACGAACAGCGCTGCCGTGATGCGCGCCGGCTCGTAGGAGGGGGAGGAGGTCTGCGTCGTTGGTCCCGAAGTGATCGAACAGCGTGTGCAGGAACGTGACTCCCGCCGTCGGATCGATGGGCGACGAGTACTGCGTCGCCCATCGACTTGACCAACTCGTCTCCCGGTCCGAGCGCCCGGGATGCGGCGCCTTCGAGCGCCTCGGCCAGCTCCACGGCGGCGTCGTCGCCGTGGACGTCGACAGCGGCCGTGAATCCCGCGAGGTCCGCAAACACGAAGCTCCGCTCGACGGCCATTGCCGTCGACGTTACGGCTCGTGCAGCCATGCAGGCGATCATCGGTTCGGGTGGTGTTGATCGTGGTGGGGGTGGTCCGCGAGATCGTGAAGCTCGGCGGGCGCGACGGTGAGCCCTTATGTGCGGCCGTGACCCTGGCCGGCGCGCTCTGCTGTGTCGTCCACGCCGTCACCGACTTCATCAACAAGAGCCTTCGCGGGCTCGTCGCCGGACGCCTCAACACAGGTCGGGCCGGCCCGTGGTCCGCTGACGGGTCACGGTTCGGGGTGAACCCACCATCGAATCGATGCGCCGTGGACATTCCGGTGCGTGGCGGGGACCCGCAACAGACCCGGTCCGCCTGCGGTAGAGCGCCTGGCCTGCGCTCAACTCTCGGCTGCGTCGGTCGATTGGCGCATCGTGAGATGGCGGCCTCTGATTGCCGTATTCGCGTTGTCTGCTATGGCCATGCCTGTGGCGGGTGGCCGGTCCGTCTCGGCGGGGTCTACGGCGCTGTTCCTGACTCGAGTTCTCTCATCGACCACATCGGCACACAACGCCGCTGTCGTCATCGGCGACGTGAACAGTGACGGTCGCAGCGATCTCGTCTCGCGATCGACGTCGCCGAACATGCTCAGAGTTCGTCTCCAGACGAGTGGCCGGACCCTGGGCGCTGAAACCACATATCCGCTGGACCTCAACGGTGGTGGTCTGGCGATCGGTGACCTCAACGACGATGGCCGCAACGATGTGGTCGCCGGCACAGGTTCGTCCACCGCCCACGGGTTCCACCTCTTCACACAGAACGCGGCCGGGGTCCTCGAACGTTCGACCGTGTTCACCGATCTGCAGGTCGGTGCCAGTGTCCGGGTCGCCGATCTCAACCACGACAGCCGGTCCGATCTCCTGATGTCCCAGAGGACAGTGGCGGCGGGGCTGTACCTCTTCCTTCAACAATCGGACGGCACTCTTGGCTCCCCGATCACGCTCACCGTTCCGGCAGGGATCGACAAGTTCGCGGTGGGCGACCTCAACGGCGACGGACGTTCGGACGTGGCCACGGTGAGGGACCGAGTCGTCACCGAGCTCTTGCAGGGACCAGCGGGGGGGTTCACGGTCGGGACCTCGGTGAGCATGTTCACGAACATGCCGAGCAACATCCCTTCGGTCCAAGTGACCGTGTCGGCCATCGTCACGGGCGACTTCAACGGCGACGGGTTCGACGACATCTCGGTGCCGTGGGGCGGCAACCCGCCCTCGAACGGGGTGCACACCTTCTATGAGAGCGCCAACGGGCTCACCACCCCGACCTACGTCTCGGGGCTGAACGACTGCCCTCGGGCCCCTGTCTCGGCTGACTTCGATCAGGACGGCTTCGACGATCTGGCCGTCGTGAACGGATGCAGCATCAGTCTCGACATCTTCGCGGGCCGCGCCGGCGGCCTCGAAACGTCACCGACCGAGTACGGGGTGGCGGACCCTCAGGGCTCCGGAGACCTACTCGCCGTGGGCGACCTCGACGGTGACGGGCTGACCGACCTAGCAGCGGTCAACTTCAACCACGGAAACGACATCCTGCGCCACACCGCGGCACAGATCTCGGGGACCGTGACCAACACGATCTCCCAGGCAGGAGTGGCGGGGGCGTGGGTCGCGGCGCTCCACCCCACCGACATGTCCGTGGTCGCCGGGACGGTCGCCGACGAGTTCGGACGCTTCGCCATGGACGTTCCGGTGGGCTCCTACCTGATCTACCTTGTGGATCCTTCTGGCGACCACGTAGCCGGATTCCGCGACCCCCTCGCTCCGATCGAGGTCAGATGGCCGGGGCTCCGAGCGGACCCGGCGATGGAGCCCACACAGGGGTCGATCACCGCGACGGTCACCGAGACCGGCACGGGCGCCCCCGTTGGTGGGGTGTGGGGTTTGGCGTTGTCAGCGTCGGCGGGGAACACCGGCGCGACCGAAGCGGCGGCGACCGCGAACGGGTCGGGCCAGTTGACCCTGCCGGGGTTGCGGGCGGGGAACCACTACGTGGGGTTCATCGACCCGACCGGGGCGCACGCCGCCCGGTTCTTCCCGAACTCGCCGAACGTGCCTGACTCGACCCCGGTGACGGTGACCGCCGGCAACGCGACCGCCGCGAACGCGTCGCTGCCCACCCAGACGCTGGTGGGGACCGGGTCGACGATCTCGGGCACCGTCACCGAAGCGGGCACCAACGCGCCGTTGGCGAACGGGCGGGTGCTGGCGTTACGGGCCGCGGACTACCAGATCGTGCGGGCCGCGGCGACCAACGCGTCGGGCCAATACACCCTGAACCTGGCCGCGGGTGACTACAAGCTGGCGTTCCTCGACGCCACCGGCGGCCACGACATGGAATGGTTCGACAACCTCCCGTTGACCGCACTGCCGTCCGCGGTGTCGGTCACCGCCCCCGGGACCGCCAACGCCGCGTTGAACCCCAACACCGGCACCATGGCCGGCACCATCGTCGACGACCCCGCCGCCACCCCCCTCGCCGGCGCGTGGGCCATCGCCATCGGCCCCACCGGCATCGCCGGCGGCGCCGTCACCGCCGCCAACGGCACCTACACCCTCGGTGGACTGGCCACCGGCACCTACCGGGCCACCTTCGTCGACCCCAACGGCGGCCGCACCCAGGAATACTGGGACAACAGCCCCACCTACGCCGGCGCCACCACCTTCAACATCACCGCCGCCAACACCACCACCATCAACGCCGCCCTCCACCACCCGTAGGCGGTTTCCCTCGAACGAGGGCGACCCACGACGCCACCAGTCGTCTCGGCGACCCGCAACCGGAGATTTCAGTCCGTCTACGCCACGGTGGGTGGGAGCCGGAGCCGGTGTTCGACGTTCCGTCGGGGTCAGGAAGGGCCCGCAGCCGAGCACCCGGTCGCCCCGACGAAGGCTCCCCGCGCGGTCGCGGGGGTGCGAACTGGCGTGGCTCGGGTGCGCTGACTTCACGGGTGAGGGCTGGACGGCGCTGGCTGATCGCGTGGCCGGGTTCGACCCGACCAAGCCGGGCTACGTGTCGACCTTCAATGTTGTGGCTTCGTGAAGCTGGGACCCTCAGTGGCCGAGATCTCGAGTGTGGGGTTGGTGGGAGTGCGAGCGCGACCGCGCTGTTGGCGGGGGCGATCGTCTACCTCGTGCTCGTGGAGCAGATCGGCAAGTCCTTGCGGGTGAGGACGATTCTCCGCCGGGTGGTCGCCTTCGACGATGCCGCTTCGGAGTTCCGTGGCCTCCACACCTCTGGGTGTTTCGTCATGCCGAACCCCTTTGACGCTGGGAGCGCAAGGGCGTTGGAGCAGCTGGGGTTCAAGGCGTTGGCGACGACAAGCGCCGGTCTCGCCTGGACGTTGGGTCGCGCTGACAATGAGGTCACGCTCGATGAGTCGCTCGAGCATCTCCGGGTCGTG
>JAYRVH010000046.1:82500-88779 GCA_041918615.1 Acidimicrobiales bacterium | reverse complement strand
CGGGCCGGACGGCAACATGTGGTTCCCGACCGGCAGAAAGATCGGGCGGTTCACCCTTGGTGGTGTGTTCACCCGTTTCACCATCCCGGGCGGGGTGAACCAGGCGTTCGAGATCACGGTGGGGTCGGACGGGGCGTTGTGGTTCGGGGCGGGGTCCGATGATGTGGTGGGGCGGGTCACCACCGACGGGGCGTTCACGTTGTTCTCGACCGGGCCGGCCACGAATGTGGTTGGGGTGACGTTGGGTCCTGACGGGGCGGTGTGGTTCGCGTTGCGGGACTCGATGGAGATCGGGCGGATCACCCCTCAGGGGGTGATCACGAAGTTCGCGGTGGGGGTCAGCCCGTACTACATTGCGGCGGGTTCGGACGGGGCGTTGTGGTTCACGACGATCGGGGGTGCCAACAACCGGATCGGGCGGATCACCACCGATGGGCTGGTGTCGATTTTCTCGAGTCCCGAGGTCAGCGGGCCTACGCGAGTCAGCGCGGGCCCGGACGGGGCGGCGTGGTTCGTGAGCGCGAACAACAGTCGGATCGGGCGGATCAGTACCGACGGGGTGATCGAGATGGTCCCGGATCCCGACGGGTTGATCTTCGGTCCTGAGGACATTGTGACGGGTCCGGACGGCAACATGTGGTTCGCGGGATTCCATAGGGTGGGGCGGATCACGGTGGTGTCGGAGCCGGCGTTGTCGGTGGTGAAGTCGGCGGATGCCACGGAGGTGGTGGCGGGCGAGGCGGTCGGGTTCGAGGTGGAGGTGACCAACACGGGGGGAGAGGATCTGAGCGGCGTGACCGTTGTTGATCCGGTGGCGCCGGGTTGTGAGGAGACGGTCGGGGATCTGGCGGTGGGTGCGTCGGTGACGGTCGGGTGTTCGCATGTGACGGGCGACGCCGATGTGGGGGTGTTGGTGAACACGGCGACGGTGGACTCGGAGCAGACCGGGCCGGTGGTGTCGAACACGGTGGAGGTGACAGTGTCGGAGGCGCCGCCCACCACCACCACCTCGACCTCGACGAGCACCACAACCTCGACGTCGACGACGTCGGTGCCGCCGCCGCCGTTGTTGTGTGACGGGGCGGTGGTGACGGTTGATTTGAATGAGGGGGAGGTGGCGTCGGTGGGTGCTGATGTGATCAACGGGACTCCTGGTGATGACCGGGTGGGTGGTGTGGGGGGTGATGACCGGTTCTGTGGTCAGGGTGGTGATGATGTGTTCGTGGGTGGCTGGGGCGCGGATCGGGTGTTCGGTGGGCCGGGTGATGACCGGTTGTGGGGGCGGGCGGGTCGCGATGTGTTGGTGGGACGGTCGGGTGCGGATGTGTTGCGGGGCGGCGACGGTCGCGATTGGTTGTTGGGTCAGGACGACGACGACGTGTTGGTGGGCGGCGACGGTCGTGACGGTCTCGACGGCGGCGCCGGCGACGATCGGTGCGACGGCCGGGCCGGCGTGGACCACGCCACCGGGTGTGAGGTGCTGTCGGGCGTCCCGTGAAGCGGGGAAGTCTTCGCACGTAGGGTGGCCCAGTGACACTTCTCATGGGTCGAGCGCCAACGTGTGGTGCCAGGCCCTTTCGCCCGGTCCCCGTCCCGCCAGTTGGCTCGCGTTCGGGCCCAGCTCGGGGCGGACGCCGCCCGGGTGGGGCGTGACTGACGGCTACGTCCACCGCGTCGCCGTGCGTTACGGCGAGGTGGATCAGCAGGGCGTCGTGTTCAATGCTCATTACCTGGCGTACTTCGACGACGCCATCGACCGTTGGCTGCGCTCGCTCGACCCGCACTTCGAGCGCTTCGGCTGGGATCTGATGCTCAAGCGGGCGGTGATCGAGTGGCACGGCCCGGCCGGCATCGGCGACGACCTCGACATCGCCGTGGCCGTGAGCCGGTGGGGCCACACCTCCTTCGACATCGACTTCGTCGCCACCGTGGGGGAGCGGCCGGTGGTCACGGCCACGATCACCTACGTCGGCGTCCGCACGGGCACCGCGGAGCCGACGCCGCCGCCGGCGGCGGTACGGGCCCTGCTTGGAGAGCCGGCATGAGCGGGGCGCCGGACCCCGTCGCCAGCGACAGCACGGTCGATGTGGTGGCCCTGATCCGGTCACCGCCGGCGGTCTGGACGTTCTTCGGGGAGCCGGCGTGAGCGCGTCGCCTTGCCTCGTCGCCCGGGACGCCACTGTCGAGGACACTGTGGCGCTGATCCTGTCACCGCCGGCAGCGTGGACCTTGTGCGGGGAGTCGGCGTGAGCGTGTCGCCGACGCTCGTCGTCCGGGACGTCACGGTCGACGACGCCGCCGAGCTGATCCGGCTTCGGGCCGTGATGTTCGAGTCGATGGGCATCAAGGTCGGCGACCCCGCGTGGCGGGCAGCGTGCCAGTCGCATCTCGCCGGCCTGGGCGCCGACGCTCTGTTCGGCGCCGCGGTCGACGATCCCGCGGGCTCGGGTCTGGTGGCCAGCGGTCTGGTGGAGGTCCATCAACGCATCCCGAGCCCGATCAGCCACCACGGCCGGGTGGCCTACGTCAGCTCGGTGTGCGTCGACGACGCCTGGCGGCGACGTGGCCTGGCCCGCCTCGTCATGGTCCACCTCCTGGCCCGCCTCCGGCAGATGGACGTCACCACGGTCGATCTCCACACCACGGCGGCCGGCGAGGGCTTGTACCGAGAGCTCGGCTTCGCAGCGCGCGAGCAACCCGAGCTGCGCCTGCAGTTGCGGCCATGAGCACAGCGGCGGTCCTGTCCGCGCTTCTTGACAGCGAATGCCGCGTATACGCGGCATTCGCTGCCCAGAACGGATGGACTCCGCCGGTATGGCGGAGATGATCGACGTCGACTCCCTCCACCGCCGCCTATTTGCCCTCGACTGCCGGGTGGTGGCGCCGGAGCTGCTCGACAAGGTGCTCGTCGCCGGAGAGTGTTCGGCCAGGAACGCCGAGACCGTGCCGAGTTGGCGTCGGCAGCCCGCCGGAATCGCGTCGGCGGACTGGTTTGCGCTTCCGGGCAGCCCAACCGGCGGCCGAAGGAGGGCAGATGTGGGCCATGAGGTTGTGGTGGCCGCCGGCGATCGACTGCCTTCGCCGCCGGGTGCCACGTCGTCCGATGCCAGAGCGGCGCGGTGCGAGCGGAAGAGCGCGAACAAGGGAGGCGGCAGCGGCGCAGATCTCACGCTCCGTGCCCGTCACGCGGTCCGCTCTCGAACTCGAGGCAGTTGCGCCCGGAAGCCGGGGGCTATTGCCTCGAGTTCGGAACTCCTCGCCGACCCGAACGGCGAGAGTGGCAATCGGACGGAGGTACGGCCGAACGAGGGCAAGACGCCTGCTACCACCCGCCGCACACCAAGCACGGGGCCGACCGGAACCACAGAACGAACGCCAAGACCCTCTCGCCCCCGTTCTTCGCGCCTTTCGGGCCATGGTGCGACAATCTGGGACGTCGCGGAGGCTCCGTGTGGGCCTCGGCGGACGGCCGTGACTGCGTCGGCGGTCCGGCCCGTGCTTCTCGGCAGCGAAGGCCGCGTATGCGCGGCGTTCGCTGCCAAGAACGTCGAGCCGCCTGTGTGGCGGAGATGATCGACGTCGACCCCCTTCATCGCGCCTTCTTTGCCCGGGACAGCCGGGTGGTGGCGCCTGAGCTCCTGAACAAGGTGCTCGTGGCCGGCGAGTGTTCAGCACGCATCGTGGAGGTCGAGGCCTACGCCGGCGGCGAGGACCCGGCCAGCCACGGCTACCGGGGCGAGACGCCCCGCACCCGGGTGATGTTCGGCCCCGCCGGCCACCTCTACGTCTACTTCACGTACGGCATGCACTGGTGTGCGAACGCGGTGTGCGGCGACGTGGGCGAGTCTTCGGCGGTGCTGCTGCGGGCGGCGGCACCCCTCACTGGCCTCGAGTGGATGCGGGAGCGCCGCGGCCCGGCCGCCCGCCGCGAGCGCGACCTCTGCAGCGGCCCGGCCAAGCTCTGCCAGGCCTTCGGCATCGACAAGGCCCATGACGGCGCCGACCTCGTCACCGACAACAGCGACGTCACCATCGTCGACGACGGCACCCCGCCGCCGCCCGACCCCGGCGTGAGCCGCCGCATCGGCCTCAGCGTCGGCGTCGAGCACGAGTGGCGCTGGTATGTCCCCGGCGACCCCAACGTGTCCGGGCGCCACGCCTGATTCGGATTCGGCGGCGGCGGATGGCGAAGGGCGGCTGCGGGTGGCGCCAACCTGGCGCATCCAGGGGACAGTGCGTCGCCGCAGAGGCGCCAGGACCAGGAGGGTTCCGGCGCCGCCTCCGACTCGGCGCACCGAGGGACAGTCAGGCGCCCTGCATGCGTCGGGTTCGGGGCCGCGGTCTGACTGCGGTCTGACCGCGGTCTGACCGGGGACGCCCCGCTCGCGGGCCGCCGGTCCCGAACCTGCCTGGAGGCGACCGGGGCCGGATTCCGGCCCCTGTCGCCTCCACCTATGGTGATCCTGTGACCTTCGCAGGGACGGAGCGGCCGGCGCGCCGGTGGTGCCACGCCACGACCGAGCTCGACGACTTCGCGATGGTCTCGTATCGGGTGGACCCGGACCGGCTGGCGGCGACGTTGCCCGCCGCCATCGAGCCCGAGGTCTTCACGTTCGACGACGGCACGAGGGGCGCACTCGTCTCGGCCGTGCCCTTCCTCGACCGCGACTTCCACTTCCGGTTCTTCCCGCCGGTGAAGGTGTCGTGCGGCCAGGTGAACTACCGGGCGTACGTGACCTTCCGGGGCGAACGGGGCGTGTGGTTCTTCGGGACATCGCTCGACAGTGTGTTCGTGGCCCTCCCGAGGTACCTGTGGCAGATGCCCTGGCACCGGGACCGCATCGCCATCGAGGCGACATGGGACGGTGACACGTGCCGCTCGTGGGACCTCACCGTCAGCGGGGCGTGGGGTGGGGCTGCCTGTCGCCTGGCCGTCTCCGGCGCGCCAATGGCCCGCCTCGACGGCTTCGCCGATCTCGACGAGACCATCGAGGTCCTCACCCACCCGATGGTGGGCTGGTACCAGCGCCGCCGCGGCGCCATCGGCCGTTACTCCGTGTGGCACCAGGTCCTCGAGCTCGCACCGTGCACCGTCGAAGAGGCCCGGTTCGACGTCTTCGAGCGTCCTGGCCTCATCGGGCGCGGTGCCGAGCCCCACAGCGCCGTCGTGTCACGCACCGTCCACTTCGACGTCCACACGCCGCCCACCAAGGTGCGCGACTGAGCCATCCTCGGCCAGGACCGCAGCGCACCGAGTGCGCTCCGGGGGGGAGCGGAGAAGCGGCCTTCGGGCGGGATCGTCAGCTGAAGGCCGACGTGAACAGCTCGCCCGCCTGGCGCACGCCGTCGGCGTCGGCCAACGGCATGTTGAAGATGAGCTCGTCGACGCCGGCATCGGCCAAGAGGTGGACCTGCTCGACGATCTCGTGGGGTTGGCCCACGTTGCTGCCGGCCACGGCGTCGGCGCCCGCCGCCCGGCCGAGGAAGCTCTCGATCTCGCCCGTCTGCTGGGCCGACCCGGTGACCATGAGGGTCGCCAGTCGGGTGATGGTGATCTCGGCCGGATCGCGGCCGACCTCGGCGCAGTGCCGGTGGATCACGTCGATCTTGTGGCGGATCGCGTCGGGGTCGCCGTGGAGGTTGCAGGCATCCGCGTACTGCGCGACGAGCTTCAGGGTGCGCTTCTCGCCGCCCCCGCCCACCATGATCTTCGGCCCGCCCGCCTGGATCGGGCGGGGCAGGTTCCGGGCGTCGTCGGTGCGGTAGTACGTGCCGGCGAACGAGGTGTGGTCGGCGGCGAACATCGCGCGGCAGATCTGGAGCGCCTCCTCCAACCGGTCCATCCGCTCCTTGACCGGCGGGAAGGTGAACCCGAGGCCCTCGTGCTCCTCGTCGTGCCAGGCGGCGCCGATCCCGAGGATCGCCCGACCCTTGCTGATGACGTCGAGGGTCGTCACGATCTTGGCCAGCATCGCCGGGTTGCGGTAGGTGACACCGGTGACGAGCGTGCCGAGCTGCGCGGTCGTCGTCCGGGCGGCCAGGGCACCGAGCAGGGTGTAGGCCTCGAGCATCGGCTGGTCGGAGCCACCGAGCGCGGGGAGCTGGTAGAAGTGGTCCATCACCCACAGCGATCGGAACCCGCTCTCCTCGCCGGCCACGGCACGGTCGACGACCGCGTCGAAGAGCTGATCGTCGGGGACGCCGAAGCCGAAGTTGGGGAGCTGGAGCCCGAAGGTCGTCATGGGGCCGAGGCTACGCCCGCTACAGGTCGAGCGGGGT
>JAYRVH010000046.1:0-77500 GCA_041918615.1 Acidimicrobiales bacterium | reverse complement strand
CTCGGTGATAGCTGGTTCTCCCCGAAATGCATTTAGGTGCAGCGTCGGGTGTTCAGCAATGGAGGTAGAGCACTGGATGGGCTAGGGGGCCTACAAGCTTACCGAACCCAACCAAACTCCGAATGCCATTGCTCCACAGCCCGGCAGTGAGACCATGGGGGATGAGCTTCATGGTCGAAAGGGAAACAGCCCAGACCGCCGGCTAAGGCCCCTAATTCTGGACTAAGTGGTAAACGATGTGGGATTGCACAGACAGCCAGGAGGTTGGCTTAGAAGCAGCCACCCTTGAAAGAGTGCGTAACAGCTCACTGGTCGAGTGATCCTGCGCGGACAATGTAACGGGGCTCAAGTCCAGAGCCGAAGCCGCGGATCCACGTTTACGTGGATGGTAGGGGAGCGTCGATCTCGGAGCGAAGCGGCGGTGTGAACCGTCGTGGACCGTGGTCGAGTGAGAATGCTGGCATGAGTAGCGAGAGAGGGGTGAGAAACCCCTCCGCCGAAAGCCCAAGGGTTCCTGGGGAAGGCTAATCCTCCCAGGGTAAGTCGGGAGCTAAGGCGAGGCCGAAAGGCGTAGTCGATGCACAACTGGTTGATATTCCAGTACCACCACGTGCGCGCCCAAGCCAATTCTTTGGTGTTAGGGGCTGTCTGCCTTCGGGTAGACGAACCGACCCACCGTTGATGCGGCTAGCAAAGAGGGGACGCAGGAGGGTAGGTGAACCCAGGCGATGGTTGCCCTGGGGTAAGCGAGTAGGGAGAGGTCTAGGCAAATCCGGACCTCACACATCCTGAGACGCGATGCCGAGCCGATACAGGCGAAGTCACTGATCCCATGCTGCCGAGAAAAGCCTCTAGCGAGCTCACGTGGTGCCCGTACCCCAAACCAACACAGGTGGGCAGGTAGAGAATACCAAGGCGATCGGGAGAACTATGGTTAAGGAACTCGGCAAAATACCTCCGTAACTTCGGGAGAAGGAGGACCCCAGTAGGGTGACGGACTTCGCGTCCTGAGCTCGAAGGGGTGGCAGATACTAGGGGAAAGCGACTGTTTACTAAAAACACAGCAGCGTGCGAAGCCGCAAGGCGATGTATACGCTGTGACGCCTGCCCGGTGCCGGAAGGTTACGGGGAAGGGTCAGCCCTTTGGGGCGAAGCTCTGAACCTAAGCCCCGGTAAACGGCGGCCGTAACTATAACGGTCCTAAGGTAGCGAAATTCCTTGTCGGGTAAGTTCCGACCTGCACGAATGGCGTAACGACTTTCCTACTGTCTCAACCATAGGCCCGGCGAAATTGAAGTACGAGTAAAGATGCTCGTTAGCTGCAGAAGGACGGAAAGACCCCGTGGACCTTTACTACAGCCTGATATTGGGTTTTGGTATATGTTGTGTAGGATAGGTGGGAGACTTGGAAGCGTCGGCGCTAGCCGGCGTGGAGTCACCCTTGAAATACCACCCTGCATATGCCGGAACTCTAACCTAGATCCGTTATCCGGATTGGGGACAGTGGCAGGTGGGTAGTTTGACTGGGGCGGTCGCCTCCTAAAGAGTAACGGAGGCGCCCAAAGGTTCCCTCAGGCTGGTTGGCAATCAGCCGTCGAGTGCAATGGCACAAGGGAGCTTGACTGCGAGACATACATGTCGAGCAGGTGCGAAAGCAGGGCATAGTGATCCGGCGGTTGCGTGTGGAAGCGCCGTCGCTCAACGGATAAAAGGTACCCCGGGGATAACAGGCTCATCTTCCCCAAGAGTCCATATCGACGGGAAGGTTTGGCACCTCGATGTCGGCTCATCGCATCCTGGGGCCGTAGCAGGTCCCAAGGGTTGGGCTGTTCGCCCATTAAAGCGGTACGCGAGCTGGGTTTAGAACGTCGTGAGACAGTTCGGTCCCTATCCTCTGCAGCCGGAGGGAATTTGAGGAAAGCTGTCCCTAGTACGAGAGGACCGGGACGGACGCAGCTCTCGTGTGCCAGTTGTCCTGCCAAGGGCACGGCTGGTTAGCGACCTGCGGAAGGGATAAGCGCTGAAAGCATCTAAGTGCGAAGCCTGTTCCTAGATGAGATTCCCCACTGGGTTAACCAGGTAAGGCCCGTGACCAGACGATCACGTTGATAGGCCGGAGGTGTAAGCACAGCAATGTGTTCAGCCGACCGGTACTAATCGGCCGAGGGCTTGGATTTACGATGATGTTCGTGCTCGCTATGAAGTTCTGCAAGGGGCAGAGCGCCGCCGAGAGGTGTGCGGCTCACCTTTGACAACAGATTTCGGTGGCTATGGCGGTGGGGTCACACCCGTTCCCATCCCGAACACGGAAGTTAAGCCCACCCGCGCCGATGGTACTTGGGGAGAGATCCCCTGGGAGAGTAGGTCGCCGCCGGATTTCTCAGAGAAGGCCCCGCTTCGGCGGGGTCTTTTCGCGTCACGGCCGATGCGGGGCGTGGCCGCCGGTACGATGCCAACATGCCTGGGCCTTCCGATTCTCGTTCGCGCGCCGGTTCGGGGTCGTCCGGCGGGTCCGCGAGAGGCGGGTCGTCGAAGGGCAGGTCGTCGAAAGGCGCGGGTCCGAAACGACCCTCGCGAGCGGCGCCCCCCGCACGCGGCAAGGTCGGGGCGCCGAAGCGCTCGGGGCCCGGAGGGCCGAAGCGGGGTGGGGTTGCTTCGCAGGACGACGGCCGTTCGGTCGACCTTCGCCGGAAGGGTTGGGGCAGCCTCGCCCGGAAAGGCGCGGCGCGCATCGCCCCACGAGACGACATCAGCGACACCGCCTCGATTGCCTGGCGTAAAGCGGTGCAGGAAGCGCGCGACCAGGACCTCGGCACCGACTTCGAGCCCGAGGTGTGGGTCGAGGTCGATGACGTTCGCGCCGAGGCGACCGGCGCGGTGCGGCGCGGTCAGCGCCCGGCACGTGATCCAGGAGCGCCGGGACCGATGGACGATCAGCGTGCCGAACTGGCCAAGTCGGTGGGTGCTCCGCAGGCCGAGAAGCTCGACAAGGTGCTGAAGGAGGCCGCCCGGGCCTTCCAGCGTGAGCGGTTCGGCGACACCCGGCGGCTGCTGGTTCCCGTCGCCGATCGGGTACCCGGCTCCGCGCCCGTTCGCGAGTTGCTCGGGCTGAGCTACTACCGCATGGGTCGCTGGAAGCAGGCCGTCCGTGAGCTCGAGGCGTTCCGCGAACTGTCCGGTTCGACCGAGCAGCACCCGGTGCTCGCCGACTGCTACCGGGCGCTTTCGCGGTGGAGGCAGGTCGATGAGCTGTGGGAGGAGCTCCGAGAGGCGTCGCCGAGCGCTGAGCTGGTGACCGAAGGACGCATCGTCACCGCCGGTGCGCTGGCCGACCGCGGGAAGTTGCGCGAGGCGATTTCGTTGCTCGGAGCGCAGCGCTGGACCCTGCCCAAGGGCCCGCGGGACCACCACCTGCGGCGTGCGTACGCCCTGGCCGACCTTCACGAGCGGGCCGGCGACTTGCCCCGGGCCCGTGAGCTTTTCGGGCGGGTCCAGCGCGCCGACGCCGGCTTCGCCGACGTGGGCGACCGCCTGCGCGCCCTGAACTGACGCCGCGCCCTGGACTGGTCTTCGACGGCCGCGAGTGGGCGTCAGGCCGGATCGCGACCGGTCGGCCCGAGGTGCCCGGCGGCACGGGTGAGCGCCGACTCGATCACGACCCGGCATCGCTTGGCGTGGCGCGCGTTGAGGACGGCCTCGGCCACCACCTCGGTGCGGCTCTGTGTGAGCCCGCCGGCGCGGAAGAACCGTCGCCGCACCCGGCCGACGACCACCACGTCGTCTCCGGCGCCGACCTTCAGCGCGGCCGCCGGTGGGTCGTGCCAGACCACCGGCACCGAGTCGGCCCGCTGCCCCGGGTTGACCACGGTGACCTCGTAGGCGACGAGTCGGTCGCCCGACGGCAGCTCGCGCGCTTCGGGTGCGCGGGACAGCCGGCCTCGAAGCATGGTGATGTTCATCTTCCACTCCTGTTCGTCTGGTGCGCGGCGGCACCAATGCATGGGGCGCGTTCGCGCCCGGTGACGTGGGGGGAAGTGCACTGCGGAACGAGGTCCGATCGTAGGGGGAGCCTCTGACACCGAACTCGCCGGAACCGAAGGGACCATCGGCCCTGGCCGGGCGAGCCATGATCCGCGAGGGTCAATGTGAAGCGGGGGCTTCCCGCGAATACCCTGACCGGCGACGGACGACGAGGAGCGCATCGAACGATGGACATCACGAGCTTGCTGGGTGACGAGGCCGAGGATCTGCTGGGCCACGAGTCGAAGGGCATCCCGAAGGAGGACCTCAATCTTCCGGGGCCCGACTTCATCGACCGGGTCATGGCCCACACCGACCGGTCGCCCCAGGTCCTACGCAACCTCCAGTCGGTCTATTCCCATGGGCGTCTGGCCGGCAGCGGCCACGTGTCGATCCTGCCGGTCGACCAGGGCATCGAGCACTCCGCGGCCGCATCGTTCGCACCCAACCCGAGGTACTTCGACCCGAAGAACATCGTCGAGCTCGCCATCGAGGGTGGCTGCAACGCCGTGGCCAGCACGTTCGGCGTGCTCGCCGCCGTGTCGCGCCAGTACGCCCACAAGATCCCGTTCATCGTGAAGCTCAACCACAACGAGCTGCTCACCCTGCCCAACAAGTTCGACCAGGTCATGTTCGGCAACGTCGATCAGGCCTTCGACCTCGGCGCCGCCGGGGTGGGCGCGACGATCTACTTCGGGTCCGACGAGAGCACCCGCCAGCTCCAGGAGGTGAGCGAGGCCTTCGCCCACGCCCACGAGCTCGGCATGTTCACGGTGCTGTGGTGCTACCTGCGCAACCCGGGCTTCAAGATCGACGGCGTCGACTACCACGCCGCGGCCGACCTCACGGGCCAGGCGAACCACCTGGGTGTCACCATCGAGGCCGACATCATCAAACAGAAGCTCCCCGAGAACAACGGCGGCTACAACGCCCTGTCCAACTACGGCAAGACGTCCAAGCTGGTCTACGAGCACCTGACCACCGATCACCCGATCGACCTCTGCCGCTGGCAGGTGGCGAACTGCTACATGGGACGCATCGGCCTCATCAACTCTGGTGGGGCGTCCTCGGGTGCCACCGACCTCGCCGAGGCGGTTCGCACCGCCGTCATCAACAAGCGGGCGGGCGGCCTCGGCCTCATCAGCGGGCGGAAGGCCTTCCAGCGCCCGACCAGCGAGGGCGTCGAGCTCCTCAACGCCATCCAGGACGTCTACCTGGACGACTCGATCACGGTCGCCTAGCCGCGCCAGGACCGTGTTGGCCCGGACGGGGCCGAGTAGCGGTCCCGTTACCCTGGAACCACCGACCACACGCAGGGGCACGGGCCCCAGCAAGGGAGCACGGGTGTCCGACACCGCCGAGCACGTCCACAAGCACCATGAACTCGACCGAGTCATCATCCGGTTCGCCGGCGACTCGGGCGACGGCATGCAGCTCACGGGCGACCGTTTCACCAGCGCCAGCGCGATGTTCGGCAACGACCTGGCGACGCTCCCCGAGTTCCCGGCCGAGATCCGGGCCCCTGCGGGCACACTGGCCGGGGTCTCGGCGTTCCAGGTGCACATCTCCGACCACGAGATCACCACGCCGGGTGACGCCCCGAGCGTCCTCGTCGCGATGAACCCCGCGGCGCTGCGCAGCGATCTGCACCATCTCGAGCCCGGCGGAACGGTGATCGTCAACCTCGATGCCTTCGAGGCCCGCAACCTGGCCAAGGCCGGGTACGAGGCCAACCCGCTCGAAGACGACAGCCTCAAGGGCTACACCGTCTACGAGGTGCCGATGACCACCCTCACCAAGCAGGCCTGTGCCGACCTCGGGGTCAAGCCCCGCGACGCCGAGCGGTCCAAGAACTTCTTCGCCCTGGGCGTGATCTCCTGGATGTACACCCGCCCGGTCGAGCCCACCCTCGACTGGATCGATGACAAGTTCGCTGGCAAGCCGCAGGTGATCGCGGCCAACCGCGCCGCCTTCAAGGCCGGTCATGCCTTCGGCGAGACCGCCGAGCTGTTCGAGAGCACCTACCAGATCAAGCCGGCCCGGCTCGATCCCGGCACCTATACGAGCATCACCGGCAACACCGCCCTGGCCTGGGGCCTCATCGCGGCAAGTCGACAGGCCGAGCTGCCGCTCTTCCTCGGCTCCTATCCGATCACCCCGGCGTCCGACATCCTTCACGAGCTCTCGAAGCACAAGAACTTCGGCATCCGGACGCTCCAGGCCGAGGACGAGATCGCCGGTATCGGCGCCGCCCTCGGCGCTTCGTTCGGGGGCCACCTGGGCTGTACCACCACGAGCGGGCCCGGCCTCGCCCTCAAGTCCGAGACCATGGGCCTGGCCGTCAGCATGGAGCTGCCCCTCCTGATCATCGACATCCAGCGCGGTGGCCCGTCCACGGGA
Source organism: Acidimicrobiales bacterium (assembly GCA_041918615.1). Lineage (GTDB taxonomy): Bacteria > Actinomycetota > Acidimicrobiia > Acidimicrobiales > DATDAH01 > JAEUJM01. The sequence goes on along the minus strand of JAYRVH010000046.1, from coordinate 71,080 downwards.
CTTCCCACCAAGACCGAGGCCGCCGACCTGCTCATGGCCATGTTCGGGCGTCACGGCGAGTCGCCCCTGCCGATCGTCGCCGCGCACAGCCCGGCGGACTGCTTCGACGCCGCCATCGAGGCGGCCCGGATCGCCCTCAAGTACCGCACGCCGGTGATCCTGCTGTCGGACGGCTACCTGGCCAACGGCTCCGAGCCCTGGCGCCTGCCCGACGTGGCTTCCCTGCCCGATCTGCGCACCACCTTCGCCACCGAGCCCAATCACGTCGACGACGACGGTGAGCCCGAGTTCTGGCCCTACCTCCGCGACCCTGACACCCTCGCTCGGGCGTGGGCGCTGCCCGGCACGCCGGGCCTGATGCACCGCCTCGGCGGCATCGAGAAGGAGGACGGGAGCGGCAACATCTCGTACGACCCCGCGAACCACGAGCGGATGGTCGAGCTGCGGGCCGCCAAGGTGGCCGGCATCGCCGCCGACATCCCCGAGGTCGAGGTCGAGGGCGACGTGGACGACGCCGAGGTGCTCGTGCTGGGCTGGGGCTCGACCTGGGGTGCCATCGACGGCGCCGTCGACCGCGTGCGGGCCAGGGGCGGCAAGGTCGCACGGGCACACCTCACCCATCTCAACCCGTTCCCGTCCAACCTGGGCGACGTCGTCACGCGCTACCCACGGGTGATCATCCCGGAGATGAACCTGGGGCAGCTCGCGCTGCTCGTCCGCGGCCGATTCCTGGTCGACGCCCGTTCGGTCACCAAGGTCCGGGGCGAGCCCTTCACCGCGGGCGAGCTCGAGCAGGCCATCGTCGAGGAGATCTCCCTGTGAGCACCGCACCCGTCACGACCAAGAAGGACTGGACGAGCGACCAGGAGGTGCGGTGGTGCCCCGGCTGCGGCGACTACTCGATCCTCATGGCCGTCCAGATGCTCATGCCCGACCTGGGTGTCGCGCGTGAGAACACGGTGTTCGTCTCGGGCATCGGCTGCGCCGCACGTTTTCCGTACTACATGAACACCTACGGCATGCACAGCATCCACGGTCGGGCGCCGGCGATCGCCACGGGGCTGGCCATGGCGCGACCCGACCTCGACGTGTGGGTGGTCACCGGTGACGGCGACTCGTTGTCGATCGGCGGGAATCACCTGATCCACGCCCTCCGGCGCAACGTGAACATCACCATCTTGATGTTCAACAACCAGATCTACGGCCTCACCAAGGGTCAGTACTCGCCCACGAGCGAGGTGGGCAAGGTCACCAAGTCCACCCCGTTCGGTTCGCTCGACCCGCCCTTCAACCCGCTCAGCCTCGCCCTGGGGGCCGAAGCCACCTTCGTGGCCCGCACCCACGACATGGATCGCCAGCACATGACCGAGGTCTTCCGGCGGGCCCACGCCCACAAGGGGGGCTCGTTCGTCGAGATCTACCAGAACTGCAACGTGTTCAACGACGGGGCCTTCAGCGATGTCACCGGCAAGGAGAACCGCGAGTCGATGCTGATCCCGCTCGAGCACGGCAAACCGGTCCGTTTCGGCCCCGATGGCTCGCTGGGAGTGGTCCTGGGCTCTCAGGGGCACGCATCGATCGCGACCGTCGCGGACGTGGGCGAGGACGCCGTCCTGGTCCACGACGAGGCCCGCGACGACCCCGGCCTGGCCTTCACGCTGTCCCGCCTCGCACGCGGCCCGCACGAGCCCACGCCGATCGGGGTCTTCCGCGCCGTCGAGCGGCCCGAGTACGTGACGGGGGCGTCGGAGCAACTGGCCGCCGCTCAGGAGCGCACGGGGCCTGGCGACCTCGCGAAGCTGCTCGCCTCGGGCGCCACCTGGCAGGTCGGGTAGCCCGACCTCAGTCGAGCGAGCGGAACACCATGCCGGTCTTCGGCTTGGGGTGGAAGAAGGTGGTCTTCGGCGGCATGCGCTCGCCACCGTGGGCGATGGCGGTGATCTGGTCGACGGTGGCGGGCCGCAGGAGCACGCCCGCCTGGGCGCGTCGCTCGTCGACCGCACGTACCACCTGGCCGACACCGTGCTGGTACGAGAGGTCGTGGGCGGGAAGCCCCGAGAGGGCCAGGTCGAGGCGACTCGAGTCGAGATCGCGCGCGCCGGCCATGGCCTCGGGGCGCGGGCGCAGGAGCCATCGGCCGCCCGGCGTCAGCAGGGCGAGCGCCCCCTCATCGACCATGCGGGCAGGGAGATCGTCGGGGGACGCGTCGGTGGTCGACACCTCGAACCAGGGCTCGAGCGCAGTGCTGAGGTCGACGCCGTCGGGGAGCCCGGTGAGCAATCGGTGGATGGGGAGCACCGTCAGCTGCTCGGCCGCAAGCTCGACCACGTAGGCAAGGGTCGCGTCGTAGGCGCCGCCCGTACCGGACTCGACCCGCCGTTCGTCGCGGTAGGCGAGTGACGTCTCGTAGCGGTGGTGCCCGTCGGCGATGACGACAGGCTGCGAGCCGACTGCCTCGGAGATCGCGTCGAGCAGCCCGGCCCGACGCACCTGCCAGAGGCGGTGGTGCACGCCCTCGTCGTCGGTCCAGGCCCAGTCGGGTGGTTCGGTCTGTTCGCAGAGGGCCGTGAGCCCCTGGGCGGGGGAGAGGCCCCAGATGGGGGAGAGGTTGGCGCGGGTTGCCCGCAGCAGTTCGAGACGGTCGCTCTTGGCCTTCGGCGTCGTGTGCTCGTGGGGGAGGATGCCGCCCTCGCCCGGGGGGCTCAAGGTCAGCGCGCCGATCACGCCGGTGGTCTGGTGCGGCCGGCCGGCCTCGTCGAAGAAGCCCATGCGGTACACGTAGAAGCCCGGCTCGTCGTCGGTGACCAACACACCGTCGTCCAACCACTGCTCCCACAGCGCGGCGGCGACCACGTAGGGGTCGACGCCCTGCTCTTCACGGGGCAGGTCGATGCGCACCGCGTTGTGCGGATCGATCGCGACCAACGCCGCCCGGTCGTCCTCGTCGAGGACGTCGTACGGGGGAGCCGTGACGGCCTCGGGACCGAAGCGGTCGGGGTCGTAGCGGACGCCGTGGAAGGGATGGAACGCTGGCACGGCTCCCTTGCTAGCAGACTGTGTGCCATGGCCTGGGTGCTCGACCTCGACGGCGTGGTGTGGCTGGACGACCAGCCCATCTCCGGCGCGGCCGAGGCCGTCGCTCGCCTACGGGCGGCCGGTCAGCGGGTGCTCTTCGTCACGAACAACTCGTCGGTGAGCGTTGGTGGTCAAGAGGCGAAGCTGGCCGGTCACGGCATTCCTGCGGTGGGCGACGTCGTCACCTCCGCCGTCGTCGCGGCGGGAATGGTCGCGCCCGGCGAGCGCGTGTTCGTCTGCGCCGGCCCCGGGGTGGAGGAGGCGGTGGTCGCCAGAGGCGCGATCCCGGTGGCTGACGGTCCTGCCGACGTCGTGGTGGTCGGGTTCCATCGGGACTTCGACTTCGACGAGCTCGACCGGGCGTCCGCGGCCGTGCGGCGTGGGGCCAGGCTCCTCGGAACGAACGACGACGCCACCTACCCGACGCCGCACGGCCCGGTGCCCGGAGGCGGGGCGATCCTCGCCGCGGTGGCCACGGCATCGGGGGTCCGCCCCGTCGTCGCAGGCAAGCCCTACGCGCCCATGGTCGACCACGTGAAGGCCCTCCTCGGTGAACATGGCGTCGCCGTGGGCGACCGGCCCGACACCGACGGCCGCTTCGCACGCTCGCTCGGCTACGAGTGGGTGCTCGTGCTGAGTGGGGTCACCCGGTCGGGAGACCAGCCGGTCGATCCGCCTCCGGACCGCGTCGCGGCCGATCTGGCCGAGGCGGTCGACGCGGCCCTCGGTGCCGGGGGATCGGGCACCATGGAGTCGTCATGAGGCGTGTGTCCCGAAGAGCCGCGCGTGCGGCGCTGGCCGTCTTCGCGCTGGCCTCGACCCTCGCCGGCTGCGCGGCAGCGCGACCACCGGCGGATTCGGCCGTTGCCGGTGGCGACGCCATGACGTGGGTGGGCGACGTCGACGTCGATCTCGAGGAGGTCGACCTGGCCATCGGGTCCAGGGACGGGCCCGAGCAGGAGATCCTGGGGTGGCTCGCGGTCGAGGCGGCCCGTGCCGCCGGGGCGAACGTCCACCAGGACATCGGGGCAGGGGGCACGGCAGTCGTGCGCCGGGCCCAGCTCTCGGGGCTCATCGACGCGTACTGGGAGTACACCGGTACCGGCTGGACCCGGGTCCTGCAGCAGTCCGATCCGGCGACGACCTCGAACGAGCTGTACGAGGCTGTCCGAGACCGTGACGGTGAGCAGAACCAGATCGACTGGCTGCCGCCGGCACCGATGGACGGCGCGTGGGCGATAGCGGCTTCGCCGACCACGATCGACGACCTCGGGGTGCGGACGCTCGCCGACCTCGCCGCGACCTTCGAGCGGCGGAGCGCGGGTGACGGTCAGAGCGGGCCCGTGCTCTGCCTCGACGCAGCGACGGGATTCGCCGACGCACCCGACGGGTTGCGCCAGTTCGAGCGGTCGTTCGACGTGGTCGTTCCCGAGGCCCGGCGGCCCGGGGTCTCGACCGACCTCATCTTCGGGCTCGTCGCCCAGGGCGGGCTCTGCCAGTTCGGCCAGGTGCGCAACACCGACCCGCGGCTGGTGGACGGATCGCTCCGGGTGCTCCCGGGCGACGGCGTCTTCACGACCGAGAACCCATCGATGACCATTCGCGCCGACGTGGCCGACGATGTTCCGGCGTTCTCCGAGGTGGTGGCGGCGCTCTCGCCACGCTTGACCGACACGACGATGCGAGCGCTCCGTTCCGCGGTGGAGATCGACGGTCGGTCCCCGCGGTCGGTGGCGCGCCAGTGGCTGATCGACGAAGGCCTGACCGAGGCCAGAACCGGAGAAGGTTGATGGAGATCGAAGTGGTCATCGAGATCCCGCAGGGGTCCCGCAACAAGTACGAGGCCGATCACGACACCGGCGAGATCTGGCTCGACCGCCATCTCTTCACCGCGGCGCGCTACCCGGTCGACTATGGGTTCTTCCCGCGCACGTTGAGCGAGGACGGCGATCCTCTCGACGCGCTGGTGCTCCTGGACGAATCGACGTTTCCGGGTTGCCACGTGCTGGGGCGGCCCATCGGCGTGTTCTGGATGCGCGACGAAGCAGGGCCGGACGCGAAGGTGCTCTGCGCTCCGGCCGGTGACCCTCGGTGGACCGCGGTCACCGATCTCGACGATCTGCGACCGGAGCTCCTGGCGGAGATCTCGCAGTTCTTCGAGATCTACAAGGTGCTCGAGCCGAAGAAGCACGCCGAGGTTCGCGGCTGGGAGGGTCGAGCGGCGGCCGAGGCCGAGATCGAGGCGTCGCGGGCTCGTCATCTGGAGCCGGGCCGGCACTGACGGTGCGGCACTGACGGCGCGGCACTCACGGTGCGGCACTGATGCGAACTATTGCAAGCGCGCCCGTGCAGCCATAGGCTGGTGAGATGGCTCAGAACGACTTCATGAAGCGGTACATCGACGGTGTGGTCGAGTTCACCCAGCTCACCCAGAAGCGCGCCGAGGCAATCGTGCGCGATGGCGTCAAGGCCGGGCAGCTCCGCCAGGAGCAGGCGCAGGATGCCGTCCAGGAGCTGCTCGAGGACAGTCGCAAGCGCAGCCAGAAGCTGGCCGCCCGCATCCGCGCCGAGGTGAAGGAGCAGGTCAACAGCCTCGGCCTCGCCACGCAGACGGAACTGCGCAGGCTGCAGCGTCAGATCGACAAGCTCACCAAGGACCTCACGGGACCTGCCAAGAAGGCCCCCGCCAAGAAGGCCCCCGCCAAGAAGGCCCCTGCGGCCAAGAAGACGGCGGCCAAGAAGGCACCCGCCAAGAAGGCACCCGCCAAGAAGGCCCCTGCGGCCAAGAAGACGGCGGCCAAGAAGGCCCCCGCCAAGAAGGCCCCCGCGGCCAAGAAGACCGCCTGAGGGTCCCACGGCTCCTCCCCGCCGCCGCCTCGATGCCGAGCTGGTGCGGCGCGGCCTGGCGTCGACGCGCCGGCTCGCGCAAGGCCACATCGCTGCCGGCCGGGTGACCGTCGGCGGTGCTCCCGCCGTCAAGGCGGCGCGCCTCGTCGCTGCGAACGAACCGGTCGAGGTCCTCGGCCCGCCGCCCCGCTTCGTGGGTCGTGGGGGTGAGAAGCTCGATGCCGCCCTCGACCGCTTCGCGGTCGGGGTCGCCGGACGGCGCGCGCTCGATGCCGGCAGCTCCACCGGTGGGTTCACCGACTGCCTGCTCCAGCGCGGGGCCGCGCCGGTCATCGCGGTCGACGTGGGTCACGGGCAGCTGGACGCACGCCTCCGGCGTGACCGGCGGGTCGAGGTGCTCGAGCGCACCAACGTCCGCTCGCTCACCCCTGAGCGTGTCGGCGGCGCAGTCGACGTCGTCACGGCCGACCTGTCGTTCATCTCGCTCCGCACGGTGCTCCCCGCGCTCATCGGGCTGGCTCGGCCGGGAGCGGACCTGGTCTGGCTCGTCAAGCCGCAGTTCGAGGCGGGACGGGTCGAAGCGGCGCGCGGGCGGGGGGTCATCGTCGATCCCCTGGTGTGGCGCCGCGTCCTCGAAGAGGTGAAAGCCGCGCTGGTCGAGCGGCAAGCCGACATCATGGGGGCCATGGTCTCGCCCCTCACCGGCGCCGACGGCAACGTCGAGTTCCTGATCCACGCGCTCGCGCCCGGGTCGCCTGTCGTTCGGGGAGCCACCGCCGACCTCGACGCGGTGGTCGCCGAGGCCACGGCACGGCGATCGGGGAACTGACGTGGCGGTCGTCGGCCTCGTGGTCCACCACGAACGCGAGCAGGCTGCCGCCACGGCTCGCCGCGCGGCCGCATGGTTGGTCCGGCGCGGCCACGAGGTCCGCTCGCCGTGCCCGGACGCCTCGATCGTGGGGCTCGATGACTACTCGGTGAGCGACGACCGATTCCCCGTGGGCCTCGACCTCGCGGTGAGCCTCGGTGGCGACGGCACCATCCTGCGCACGGTCGACCTGGTGTCCCCGGAGGGTGTGCCCGTCCTCGGCGTGCACATCGGTCAGCTCGGCTACCTCACCGAGGTCGAGCCCGAGGACATCGAGCTGGTGCTCGGGCGGTTCCTGTCGGGCGACCACGACCTCGAGGAGCGCATGCTCCTCTCCGTCGTGGTCGAGGTCGCGGGGGGCGGTCACCAGCCTGGCGCGCAGCTGGCCCTCAACGAGGCCGTGCTCGAGAAGACCCCGTCCGGGCACACCGTCCGCCTCGCGGTGTCGGTGAACGGGCGGTTCTTCACCACCTACGCCACCGACGGGCTCATCGTCGCCACGCCCACGGGCTCGACCGCCTACGCCTTCTCTGCCCGCGGCCCCATCGTCGCTCCGACCCACCGTTCGTTGCAGCTGACGCCCGTCTCGCCTCACATGCTGTTCGACCGGACGCTGGTCCTGAACCCCGACGACGAGATCCGGCTGGTCGTGCGCGGGCATCGGCCCGCCACGCTCTCGGTCGACGGCCGGAACCACGGTGAGCTGGCCGCGGGCGACGCCATCGTGTGCACGGCGTCGCCACACACCGCCCGTCTCGTCACCTTCGGCGAGCGGGACTTCCATGCGATCCTCAAGGCCAAGTTCGGCCTCGAGGACAGGTAGTCCTGCCGCGGTGTTGACCGAACTGGCGGTCTCGAACCTGGGGGTCATCGAGGCGCTGTCCCTCGTCCTCTCGCCCGGCATGACCGCGGTCACGGGAGAGACGGGCGCGGGCAAGACGCTGATCGTGGGTGCGATCGAGCTCCTCGTGGGCGGGCGGGCCGATCCGGCGCTCGTGCGGCCAGGGGCCGATGAGGCGCGCGTGGAGGGTCGGTTCGTCCACGACGGTGACGAGGTGGTGCTCACCCGCGTGGTCCCACGCGACGGTCGCAGCAGGGCCTACGTGGACGGGCGGCTCGCGACGGTGGGGGCCCTCGCCGAGGTGGGCGCCGGTCTCGTCGACCTGCACGGTCAGCACTCCCACCAGTCGCTCCTGTCCCCCGCGGTGCAGCGACGGGCCCTCGATCGCTTCGGCGCCGTAGACCTGCGCACCCTTTCTGCGGCCCAGGAACGAGAGTCCGCCATCGAGCGCTCGTTGGCGGCACTCGGTGGCGACGAGCGCGCTCGGGCCCGTGAGATCGATCTCCTGCGGTACCAGGTCGCCGAGCTCGCCGCCGCCGGGCTCACCGGCCCGGACGAGGACACCGAGCTCGAGGGCGAGGAGGACCGGCTGGCCGACGCCCTCGCCCACCAGGAGGCGGCCGCCCGAGTGGTCGAGGCGCTCACCGCCGACGGAGGTGGTCAGGACGACCTGGCCCGTGCGCTGGGAGCGGTGGCCGGGCGGGCACCCTTCGCCGCGGTGGAGCAGCGCCTTCGCGCCATTGCCGCCGACCTCGCCGATGTGGTGGCCGAGGCCCGCTCGGTGGGCGAGGCCATCACCGACGATCCCGAACGGCTCGACGCCGTGCGCGCCCGGCGTCGGCTGCTCCACGAGCTCACCCGCAAGTACGGCGAATCGCTCGACGAGGTGATCGCCTACGGCGACGAGGTCGCCGAGCGCCTCGCCGACCTCGAGGCCTACGAGGAACGAGCCGTCGCGCTCGACCGAGACCGCGCCGAGGCTCGGGCCGCCCGGGAGACCGCGGCGGCCGTGGTGGGTCGAGCGCGGCGCTCGGCGGCCCCGGGGCTGGCCGCAGCCACCCAGGCCCATCTCGCCGCGTTGGCGATGCCGAAGGCCACGCTCGCCGTCTCGGTGTCGCCAGAGGATCCCGGCGACGAGGTGGCGTTCAACCTGGCCGCCAACCCGGGCTCACCGATGCTGCCGCTGAACCGGGTCGCGTCGGGCGGAGAGCTGGCCCGCACGATGTTGGCGCTTCGGCTGGTGCTCACCGCAGGTCCGCCGGTGCTCGTGTTCGACGAGGTCGACGCCGGCATCGGCGGCTCGGCCGCGCTGGCGGTGGGCCGGGCACTGTCCGAGCTCGGCACCGATCACCAGGTGCTCGTGGTGACCCACCTGCCGCAGGTGGCGGCGTTCGCCGACGCCCAAGTCGCGGTCACGAAGGCCGATGACGGGTCGGTGACGACCACCCGGATCGAGCGGCTCGACGACACCGCCCGGGTCGTCGAGCTTTCGCGGATGCTGTCGGGGTCGCCCGACAGTGACGCGGCCCGGGAGCATGCAGCCGAGTTGCTCGCCAGCGCCGCGGAGCAGCGCGGTCGATGATCGATCTGGGCGCATTCGTCGTCGGCCTCGCACTCGGGTCGGCGGGCTGGTGGGCGGCGCGTCCGATCCTGGCCGCGCCCTCGCTGCAGCGGACCAACTACCGCGGGGCGACCCTGCCCACCGCCGGTGGGCTCGTGATCGTTCTGGCGGCCGTCGCCGCCCAGGGGGTGGTGATCCTGGCCGATGCCGGCGGTTGGTCGTTCGAGCCGAGGACGGCCGCCACGAGGCAGATGGTGCTGGTGGCGGTGCTGGGACTGGGCTTTCTCGGGCTGCTCGACGACCTCGCCGGCGAGGGCGAGTCGGGTGGGTTCCGTGGCCACCTCACCGCCCTCGTCCACGGCCGGCTCACGACGGGCTCACTGAAGCTCTTCGGTGGTGGAGCCGTCGGGGTGCTGGCGGTGGCGGGGCCGCGGAGCGGGTCGATCGGGAGGATCCTGCTCGACGCCGCGCTCGTCGCCATGGCGGCCAACCTGGGCAACCTCCTCGACCGGGCGCCCGGGCGGACCCTCAAGGTCGGCGTGGTGGGCTTCCTGGTCCTCGCCGTCGCCACGGGGGCGCCGCCAGGGCTCGGGGGAGTGGCGCTGGTCATCGGTGCGGCATCGGCCCTGCTCGTGCCCGACCTGCGAGAAGACCTGATGCTCGGTGACGTGGGCGCCAACGTCGTGGGCGGGGTGCTGGGGCTGGGTCTGGTGCTCGCCGCCGCTCCGGAGGTGCGGACCGTCGCTCTCATCGCCGTTGCCGGCCTGAACCTGGCCAGTGAGGCCGTGTCGTTCACGTCGGTGATCGACAGGACGCCGCCGCTGCGAACGGTCGACCGTCTGGGTCGTCGTCCCGGCGGTAGAATGTGAGCGTTCTGCACCGGCAGCGGCCGAGCCTCGGGCTGGCCGCGGGTGTCCTTCCCGACGTTGGAGACCTGAGATGGCGCGCCGCCTGAAGTCGCCGGAGCCCGGTGTCGGCGCGCCCGTCACCGCCCGTGTGCGGGTCGACCGACGCACGAAAGACCTGATCAAGCGGCTCGAGCCGGGCGAGTTCGCGGTCATCGACCACGCCGACCTCGATCGGGTCGCGGGCGACGGCCTGGTGGAGAAGCGGGCCGGTGCGGTGCTGAACGCCTCGCCGTCGATCTCGGGGCGCTACCCCAACGGCGGCCCCATCCGCGTGGCGGCCGCGGGCATACCGCTGCTCGACGAGGTCGATCGGTCCCTCCTCGACCGACTCAGTGACGGCGACGTCGTCACCATTCGAGGTGGTGAGGTGCTCATCGGTGACGAGGTCGTGGCCACCGGGAAGCTGCTCGGCCACGACGACATCGTGGACCGCATGGAGCACGCCCGCGGATCGATCGGCGAAGAGCTCGAGCAGTTCGCGGTCAACACCCTCGAGTACATCCGCAACGAGGCCGAGCTCACGTTTGCGCCGCTCGAGATACCCACCCTCAAGGCCAACTTCCAGGGTCGCCACGCCCTCATCGTCGTGCGGGGCATCGACTACCGGGAGGATCTGCGGGCGCTCCGCCCCTACATCGCCGAGTACCGGCCGGTGCTCATCGGGGTCGACGGTGGTGCAGACGCGCTGTTGGCGAACCGGCTCAAGCCCGATGTGATCATCGGCGACTACGACTCGGTGTCCGACAAGGCCCTGCGCTGTGGTGCCGACCTCGTCCACCACGTGCACCCTGACGGGCGTGGCCCCGGCCGGGAGGAGCTGGCCGAGGCCGGTGTGGACTACCACGAGTTCTGGGTCGAGGGCACGAGCGAGGACGCCGCGATGCTCCTGGCATACGAAGCGGGCGCCCGGCTCATCGTCGCGGTCGGCACCCACGCCACCATGGTCGAGTTCCTGGACAAGGGGCGGGCCGGGATGTCGTCCACCTTCCTCACGAGGCTGAGGCTCGGGCCGATCCTGGTCGACGCCAAGGGAATCAGCCAGCTGTACGAAGGTCGGCTGCGGCGGCGCGACCTGGGCCTGCTCACCCTTGCGGTCCTCGTCCTGATCCTCGTGCTGCTGTCCATGTCCGATTCGCTGCAGACGATCCTGGACGCCGTCTGGCTGATGCTGCGAAACACCTGGGTGACCCTCACCGGGAACTTCTGACCGTGCTCACCTTCAGATATCACCTCGTCACGCTCGTCGCCGTCTTCCTCGCGCTCGCCATCGGCGTGGTCGTCGGGTCGACCTTCGTCGGCCCCGCCGTCGTCGAGAGCCTTCAGAACCAGGTCGAGGATGTCTCGAGGACGCTCGACCAACGCAAGGCGGCCAATGACCGTTTGACCCAACAGAACGCCGAGCTGAACGAGGCGCTCACCGAAGCATCGCCCTATGCGGTCGACGGCCGTCTCGAGGGACGCTCGGTGGTGGTCGTCGCCGACCGGGGCGTCAGCGAGGACGTGCTCGGCGACACCGACACCCTCCTCCAACAGGCCGGCGCCACCGCTCCCGGCACCATCTGGCTCGAGCCGTCCTTCGCCCTCGAGGGCGACGCCGACCGTGCCGCGCTCGCCGAGGCGCTGGGAGTGGAGGTCGCCGACGCCACCACCATGCAGCGGAAGGCGTGGCGCCGGGTGCTGCAGGACCTCGCGGCCGGTGCCCCGGCCGACGGTGCCACGGCCGCCCTGATCGATGCCGGCTTCGTCGACTTCCAGGCCGTGGGAGAGGGCGCGGATCAGCTGAGCGACCTGGCCGACGAGCAGTTCCAGGTCCTGTTGGTCTCCGGGCCCGACTCCGACCTCCGGTCGACGGAGCGGCTCGCGGCGATGGTCGACGTGCTGGTCGACCGTGGGCAGCCCGGTGTGCTCGCCGAGGACTACCAGGAGCTCGACGGCGGCGCCGATCGGGGCACCGTCGCCGCGATCGTCCGCGATGACGTCACCCGGGCAGCGGCGCTGTCGACGGTGGACAACCTCGAGGCTCGGGCAGGCCAGCTGGCGGCGGTGCTCGCCGAGTCCGATGCCGGCCGTGGGGTCTACGGGCACTACGGAACCGGTCCCGGGGCCCAGAGCCTGTTGCCGGAATGGCCTGAGCCGTCCTGACCGAGTTCAGCGCAGCCGACGGATCGGCGCTCTCGGAGCCGCCACTCGCCCCTGCCTCGCAGCGTTCGGTGGGCCGCGCCGCAGCCGGGATGGGCGTAGCGGCGGCCGTGTCCCGGGCGCTGGGCGGGGCCCGGGTCATCGTGGTTGCGGCCGTGCTCGGCACGAGCTTCCTCGGCAACACCTTCGAGGCCTCCAACACGCTTCCGACGGTGGTGTTCGAGCTCCTTGCCGCCGGCGCGCTCTCGGCGGTGCTGGTGCCCAGCTTCGTCGAGCTGTTCGACCGGGGCGAGCAGGAGGCCGCCGAGCGTCAGGCCGGGGGGCTGCTCGGCCTGTTCCTGCTGGTGCTCGGTCCCCTCACCGTGCTCGGCGTGCTGTTGGCCCCCCTCCTCGCCCGGTTGCTCACCAGCGCCGTCACCGATCCGGCGGTCGCCGCACAGCAGCGTGAGCTCGCCACCTTCCTGCTCCGGTTCTTCATGCCCCAGCTGGTGCTCTACACCTACGGGTTCCTGTCGATCGCCCTGCTCAACGCCAAGCGGGTGTACGCCCTTCCTGCCGCGGCGCCGATCGGCAACACCATCGTCATCGTGGCATCGATGGCGCTGTTCGCGGTCGTGGCGGGCCCCGATCCCGGACTCGAGCTCACCCTGGCGGGGAAGCTCGTGCTGGGCCTCGGCGGCACGCTCGGCGTCGCCGCCTTCGTGGCGATCCCACTGGTCGACCTGCGGCGTCGCGGGTTCCACCTCCGGCCGCGGTTCGCACCGCGTGACCCGGCGGTCCGGCACCTGTTGCGGCTGTCCGGTTGGGCGGTGCTCCAACACACGGGCGCCGCCCTCCTGCTCGGCGCGGCTGTCATCCTGGGCGGCGCGGTCGAAGGCGGCGTGGTCGCTTACCGCGTCGCGTTCTACGTCTTCCTCGCTCCCTATGGGGTCCTGGCCCAGCCGATCCACACCACGGTCACGCCCGAGTTGGCCACCGACGTGGCCAACGGTGATCTCCCGGCCTACGCGAACGCCGTGCGCTGGGGGCTCGACGCGCTCTCGGTCACCGTGCTCCCGGTGTCGGCGGCGCTGTACGCCCTGGCGGTGCCGCTCATGAGCGTCCTCGCCTTCGGCGAGGCGAACACCTCCAGCGGGATCGACCTCATGGCCGCGGCAACGGCCTCGTTGGCCCTCGGTCTCTTCGCCTACGGCGCCTTCCGCCTCCTGGCGGGGGCCTACTACGCCCTCGGGGACAGCCGGACCCCGGCGGTCGTGGCGTCGGCCACCGCCATCGTGGGCGTGGCCTTCATGGTCGTCGCCTCCGCGCTCAGCGAGGGGACCGCGACCATCTACCTGTTGGGGATCGGTCACACGGTCGCCTTCCTACTGGGCGCCCTCGCCCTCGGCGTCGGCCTGCGGCGACGCGTGTGCGAGCCGCTCTTCCCCCGGTCCTTCCCGCTCGCCCTGGCGGTCTCGGCGGTGCTGGCCGGCGCAGCCTGGGCGGTGTTCCGGGCAGTGGAGCCATCGGGTCGGATCGCCGACCTGGTCGCGCTGACGGTCGTGGGCGGCCTGGGTCTGGCATTGTGGTGGGCCGCCGTGCGGGTTCTGCGCCTCGCTCCCGAACGCCTCATCGTCCACACGGGAGCCGCCTGATGCACAGAAGGGCCCTCAAGGCGACGGTGGTCGTCGCTGGGCTGGTCGTGTGTGGCGTGGCCGGGGCGGTGGGCCCCGCCGATGCGGCGACTTCGTCGGACCCGGTTGACCGGGTGCTCGTCATCTCGGTCCCCACGCTGTCCTGGGAGGAGGTGGACGCCGTCCGCCTTCCTCACCTGAACGCGCTCCTCGACGAGTCGGCCGTCGCCGACCTCTCCACGCGGAGCGTGGTACGTCGCACCAACCCCGGCGACGGCTACACCACCCTCGGCGCGGGTACCCGGGCCCGGGGCGCCCGAGGCGCAGACGGCCTCGCCTTCGACGTGGGCGAATCCTTCTCGGGCTACCCGGTCGAGGAGGTCTTCGGTCGCCGGACGGGCGAGACCGTCACCGAGGGCGTGGTCAATCTCGGCCTGCCCCAGATCGTCGCCGAGAACGAGAAGCTGCCCTACGACGCCGAGGTCGGCGCTCTTGGCGACGCACTGGAAGCCGCGGGGGCGTCGCGTGCGGTCATCGGCAACGCCGACGGGTCAGAACAGGAGCTCGACGTCGAGTTCGGTCGTGCCGTCGCCGGGGGCGTGATGGACTCGCGGGGCGTCGTCCCCGCTGGATCGGTGGGCGCCAACCTGCTGATGCCCGACCCGGATGCGCCATTCGGCCGGCGCCTCGACCCACAGATGGTCCAGTCCACCTTCGACCAGGCCTGGCGGGACGGCGCCGTCGTCCTGGTGGAGGCGTCCGACCTCGTGCGTGCGGACGCCTACCACGGGCGAGTCACCACGGCACAGCGTGCGCGGTTGCGAGCCGACGCGCTGCGCAGCACCGACGAGATGGTGGGAGCACTCCTCGAGCGGGTGGACCCGGCACGGGACGCCGTGTTGGTGGTCGGCCCCTTCCACGCATCCACGGGCACGCACCTGACCATCGCCGGCCTGCGCGCTCCGGACGTCGAGCCCGGGCTCCTGCGGTCGGCCGTCACCCGCCGCGTCGGCTTCGTCACCCTTGCCGATGTCGCCCCCACCGTTCTCGACCTCCTCGACATCCCGCGCCCGGACAGCATGGAGGGGCGGCCGTTCGAGCGCGTCGCGCGCGGTGGTTCGGCGGCCGACCGTCGGGCCTTCCTCATTGAATCGAACGACGGCGCGTTGTTCCGCGACCGCCTGGTGGCGGCCGTCTCGACTTTCTTCGTCCTTTCCCAGCTCGCCTTATGGGTCCTCGCGGTCGTGGCGTTCCGACGGCAGCGTCCCCGCCTCCAGCGCCTGGTCGAGATCGCCGCGTTGAGTGTGCTCGCCTTCCTGCCGGCCAGCTTCCTCGCAGGGCTGTTCGCGTTCCATCGACTCGGGACGACCCCGTACTGGCTGTTCCTGGTCTCGGTGGCGGCCGCGCTGGGTGTGGGGTGCAGTCAACTCCGCCGTCTGGGCAGCGTGGTGGACCCGTTGATCGGCGTGCTCGGGCTGGTGGTGGGGATCCTCGCCGTCGACATCGTCCTGGGGGCGCCACTCCAGCTCAACACGACGTTCGGGTACACCCCCACGATCGCCGGCCGGTTCGCCGGACTCGGCAACCTGGCGTTCGCCCAGCTCGCCGCAGCAAGCCTGATCCTGGCCGGCCTGTTGGCCTGGCGGATCGGCGGACGTCGGGGCGCATGGGCCGGTGTGGGCGTCCTGGCCGTGGCCGTGGTGATCGACGGATCGCCCTGGTGGGGCTCGGACGTGGGCGGCGTGCTGTCGTTCGTCCCCGGGGCCGGGATCACGGCGATGGCCCTTCTCGGCTGGCGCATCCGCTTCCGCTCCGTGGTGCTCTGGGTCATCGGCGGGACCCTCACGATGGTCGCTCTCGGCTTCGTCGACCTGGCCCGGCCCGAGGAGAGCCGGACCCACCTGGGTCGGCTGTTCGAGCGCATCGGCAACGAGGGCTTCGGCGCCTTCGCCACGGTGGTGCTGCGCAAGCTGAGCGCGAACGTCTCGGTGCTCACGAGCTCGGAATGGATCCTGATGGTGCCCGTCGTGTTCGCCTTCATCCTCTATCTGATCTGGAAGGCTCCGGGGCGGCTCCACCGGATCCAGGAGCTCATCCCCCAGGAGCGCGCCAGCCTCTACGGCTTCACCGTGGTGGCCGTGTTGGGGTTCGCCCTGAACGACTCGGGAATCGCCATCCCCGGGGTGATGCTCGGCGTGCTGAACGCGTCGCTGGTGTACCTGGTGCTCGCCACCGACGACCTTCCCGACCCTGTGCGCTCGGTGCAGCACGAGCCCGACGCGGAGCCCGTCGATGCAGTAAGCATGGCGTGATGACCCAGACCAAGCCGCCCACCGTCAGCGTGAGCACCACGATCGAGGCCGACCCCGCGACGGTGTACGCCATGGTCGGCGACGTCACCCGGATGGGCGAGTGGAGCCCTGAGAACACGGGCTCCGAGTGGCTCGGTGGTGCTACCGGTCCGGCGGTCGGGGCTCGGTTCAAGGGCAAGAACCAGCACGGAAGCCACGGCTGGTCCACGGTCTGCGAGGTGATCGAGGCGGACGCGGGCGCGCGGTTCGCCTTCCGCACCAAGGCGATGGGCCTCTCGGTGGCCGTGTGGCGCTACCGGTTCTCCGGCGACGACGCCGGAGGGTGCACGGTGACCGAGGAGTGGGTCGACGAGCGCGGCAAGGTCATCACGGTGGCCGGGCGCTTCGCCACAGGTGTCGCCGACCGTGCCGAGCACAATCGGGCCGGCATGGAGCAGACGCTCGCCGCCCTCAAAGCCGCCGCCGAAGCCCGCTGACAGAGCGCATCCGGATCGCAGGGCCCGGTCACGGGCGGCAGTCGTCCTTGAGGTAGAGGCGCCGGTTCAGGGAATAGCGGTCGGCGAGGTGGAACCCGGCGTCGAGCAGTTGCTCATCGAGGCCGGGCATCTCGCGGAAGCGAGGGGTCCAGGCCACCACCGCACAGACCTCGGGGCGCACGGCGGCGTCCATCACCGTGTCGACGGTGATCCAGAGCGACGGACGATCCGACTCGGTGCGCAGGACCGAGGTGTCCACCAGCCAGTCGGGGGTGCGGTGGCCCGACCGCCACACCTGGCCGGGCTCGTCGCTGATGGCGAGGGCGTCGGACGGCAGGGCCTCGAGCTGCGAGACGAGGCGCGCCTCGTCGCCCCGGTAGCCGAGTGGCGCCAGCGCACCCCAGGCGAACACCAGCGAGATCGGCAGGACGACGGCCACCGTGACGACCAGGGCGCGGCGGGACGGTCGGTAGACGCCGATGAGGAGGGCGAGCGGTGCGATGAGCTCGGAGACGTGGGGACGCCACAAAGGGTGCTCGACGACGAGCATGACGAACATGGCGGTGGCCCAGAGGCCGAGCAGCACCGGGACGGCGGGGGTCGCCGCGTCGCCGCGGGGATGGTCGCCCTGGGGGGCGGGCCGAGTGGGTTCTCCCCGCCGGTGCCGACCCACCGCGGAGGCGACGGCAACGACCCCGAGGACCAGGACCAGCGGGTCCCTCGTGACGAGCGTGTTCAGGATCTTCACCAGGTTGGCGACCGGGTCGGAACCGCCTGGAGCGTCGAGGTGGTAGGTGACCGACTGGTCCCAGACGTCGGCGAACCCGAAGGCCAGCGACGACACCAGACCCACGCCGACGGCACTCGCGACCGACACCACCCAGTGCAGCGGGCGGCGACCGAACAGCAGGATGAGCCCGATGGGCACGGCCGCAGGCAGCACCAGGGCCTTGACGCAGAGAGCGGCGCCGAGCAGCAGGCCCATCACGACGGCCCGTGACAGGGTCGGCTCGCGGCGGTAGCGGAGTGCGACGAGTACGGCCGCGGAGGCGAGCGCCATCGCCGGCCCGTCGGCGGCCAACGAGCCGGTGACCGCGAGCGTGCCGCCGGTCACGGCGACCAGCCCCCCGGCCACGAGGGCACCGGCGCGGTCGGTGATCTCGCGGCCCGCCAGGTAGATCACCACGACCAGGGCGACCCCTGAGAGCACCGCGGTGAGACGCGGGGCGTTGTGGGTGTGCAGCCCGATCTGGTCGCCCAGCCAGACGAGGGGCAGGAACAGGGGCCCCTGGCTGGAGAACACCTGCCGGAACGGCACGCCCCCGGCGCGCATGGCCGCCGCGGATGCACCGAAGACGCCGTCGTCGAAGGTGAGGTGACGGCTCGCCAGGAGCGCGGGAATGCGCAGCACCACGGTGACGGCGACGAGCGCGAGCAGGTCACGGCGACGCTCGGCGCGCCCCGTCGTCGGCGGCGGGGTGGTGGTGGTGGCGGTGGTCACGGCAGAGGGGTTGCAGAGGTGGGCGGCAGCGAGAAAGCGCCGCAGGCCCGAGAAAATCCGGGTGGGTTCACCGGGACGGGGCGCCGGTCATGGTAGCTTCGCAAAGGCCTCTCCGAGTCGGCAGCCCCGACCCACCCGAAGACGGTGCCGCCGGTCGCGGCGAGTCCAGACGGGTGTTGGAGACTCTCACGGTCGAGCGATTCGGAGGCAGCGATGACAGGGCGCACGGTGTTGGGGCGCACGGTGTTGGGGCGCCACCCATGACGAAGCACGTGTTCGTGACCGGGGGGGTGGCCAGTTCTTTGGGCAAGGGCCTGACCGCGTCCTCGCTCGGTCGCCTGCTGAAGGCGCGGGGCCTTCGGGTCACCATGCAGAAGCTCGACCCGTACATCAACGTCGACCCGGGCACGATGAACCCGTTCGAGCACGGCGAGGTCTTCGTCACCGACGACGGTGGCGAGACCGACCTCGACCTCGGGCACTACGAACGGTTCATCGACGAGAGCCTCACCCGTGATTCGAACGCCACCACCGGGTCGATCTACTCGGCGGTGCTCGCCGCCGAGCGGCGGGGCGACTACCTCGGCAAGACGGTCCAGGTGATCCCGCACATCACCGACGAGATCAAGAGCCGGATCACCCGGCTCGCCACCGACGACGTCGACGTGGTGATAACCGAGGTCGGCGGCACGGTGGGCGACATCGAGATCCTGCCGTTCCTCGAGGCGATCCGGCAGTTCCGCCTCGACGTCGGGCGCGACAACGTCTGCTACATCCACGTGACCCTCGTGCCCTTCATCGGCCCTTCGGGCGAGCAGAAGACCAAGCCCACGCAGCACTCCGTCACCGAGCTCCGCAGCCGGGGAATCCAGCCCGACGCCATCGTCTGTCGCAGTGAGGAGGCCATCAGCGACGCCCTCAAGCAGAAGATCTCGAACCTCTGCGACGTGCCGGTCGACGCCGTCGTCAATGCCGCCGACGCCCGGAGCCTGTACGAGATCCCGTTGGTGCTGCACGAGGAGGGGCTCGACGCCGTCGTCTGCGAACTGCTCCGATTCGATGCCGGCCCCGTGAACCTCGACGAGTGGTCGGCGCTCGTGCGCCGCATCGCCTCGATCGACCGCTCGGTCAAGATCGGCATCGTCGGCAAGTACGTCAGCCTTCCCGACGCCTACCTCTCGGTGGTCGAGGCCCTCAAGCACGGGGGGTTCTTCCACGGAACCGACATCGAGCTCCAGTGGATCCAGGCCGAGGACGTCGAGGGCCTGCTCGCCGACGGCCGCCTCCGCGAGCTCGACGGCATCGTGATCCCCGGTGGTTTCGGCGAGCGGGGCATCGAGGGCAAGATCGCCGCCGCCGGCTATGCCCGCGAGAACGAGATCCCCTGCCTCGGGCTCTGCCTCGGCATGCAGGTGATGACCATCGAGTTCGCCCGCAGCGTCTTGGGGCTGACCGGGGCCAACTCGAGCGAGTTCGACCTGGGCACCTCCCACCCGGTGATCGACCTCATGGAGGCGCAGCGCGACGTCACCGAGAAGGGCGGCACGATGCGCCTGGGTGCCTACGTCGCCGAGCTCGTGCCGGGCTCACAGGTTGCCGGCGCCTACGGCAAGGGGGTGGTCTCAGAGCGCCACCGCCACCGCTACGAGTTCAACCCCCGCTATCGCAGCCGCTTCGAGGGCAGCGGGCTCGTCTGCTCGGGAGCCTCGCCCGACGGCCGTCTGGTCGAGTTCATCGAGGTGCGCGGGCACCCGTTCTGGGTTGGTACCCAGGCCCACCCCGAGTTCAAGAGCCGACCCGAACGTCCGGCTCCGCTCTTCCGCGAGTTCGTGGGTGCCGCCGTCGGCCGCGCCGAGGGTCGAAAGCCGCACCTCTTCAGCCTCGAGCCCGGGAGCGGGGCCCGCTCCGAGTCCGTCGGCACGTCATCGCGCTGAGTCACGGGTGACCGGTGCCTTCGAGAAGGGCCCCGAGCGGGAGCTGTACCGCGGGGCGGTGATCACGGTGGCCGTGGGCTCGTTCACCGCTCCCGACGGGACCGCGTTCGACCGTGACCTGGTGCACCATCCCGGTGCCGTCTCGGTGGTGCCGGTCACCGACGACGGCCAGGTGGTGCTCGTCCGTCAGTACCGCGCCGCCGTCGGAGCCGAGCTGCTCGAGATCCCGGCCGGCAAGCGGGACGTGCCCGGCGAGGCACCGGAGCTCACGGCGCACCGTGAGCTGGCCGAGGAGGTCGGTCTCCTGGCGGGTCGCCTCGAGCCCCTGGCCCGCTTCTACAACTCGGCGGGGTTCTGCGACGAGCTGTCCCACGTGTTCCTGGGCCTCGCACTGCGCGAGGTGCCCCGAGCCGCCCAAGGTGTCGAGGAGCACCACATGACCATCGAACGGGTGCCCCTTGGCGAGGTGCCCGCCATGATCGCCGACGGCCGCCTCTGTGACGCCAAGACCATCATCGGGCTCACCCTCGCCCGCGAGTTCCTGTCGGCGTAGGCCTGGGCCACGGCGGATCCGGTGTCAGGTCGGCACGAATCCGACGTTGACGACGCGGTACCCGTTGCTGGCGTTGCCCGCGATCACGAGGGTGACCACGCCGTCGGCGTTGCTGTAGTCGCACTCGACCGCGTCGAGAACGGTCTCGGAGCCCCGGCACGGCAGCGATTGCACGGCGTCGGGCGTCGCCTGGGCGAAGAGGGCGTTGGCCACGTCGCTCCCGACGGCGGCGGCTGCGGCAACGACGTCGCCGTTCGTCCACGCGTCGATCAGGCGTTGACCCGCCTGCTGTGCAGTCGGATCAGTGGGGGTGGTGGGCCCGCCCGGCGGTGCGGTCGGGGCCGCGGCGGTGGTGCTCGTCGTGGTCGAGGGCGGTGCGGCGGGGGCCGTGGCCGAAGGCCCCTGCGTGCTCGTGGTGAGGGCCGGATCGTCGGAGGCGCTCGAGCAGCCGGTGAGGGTGAGCGTCGCGATGGCGAGCACGACCACAGCAAGGGGTGCGGAGCCGAAGGCGTTGGAGCGGCGCATCCGCCCGATGGTAGAGGTGGTGGCGTTACGGTTCGCGCCATGGGCGCCGCTGCCGACGAGACTCCGCCGCTCCCGCTCGAGGCCGAGGAGTTCCTCACCTGGCTGGCGGTCGAGCGAGGCCGGGCACCGAACACCCTGTCGGCCTACCGGAGAGACCTTCGGGCGTATTGGGGGTGGCTCCACCGGCAGGGGCTCGGCCTCGAGAGCGTGACCACCGACGACCTGCTCGCGTACGTGGCGGCCCTTCGGGAGGGCGACCGAGCCATAGCGTCGGTGGCCCGGGCACTGGTCGCCGTCCGCACCATGCACCGCTTCCTCGCCGCCGAGGGCATGGCCGCCGCTGATCCGGCCGCCGACATCGACCCGCCGTCGGTCCCGTCCGGCCTCCCGCGACCCCTGTCCGAGGCGCAGGTGGGGGCACTGCTCGACGCGGTGGAGGGCGACGAGCCGTTGGCGCGCCGCGACCGGGCCATCCTCGAGGTGCTCTACGGCACGGGCCTGCGCATCTCCGAGCTGGTCGGGCTCTCGCTCGGCGACCTCGATCTCGAGTCGTCGCTGCTGCGCGCCTTCGGCAAGGGGTCGAAGGAACGGGTGGTGCCGGTCGGTCGACCGGCGCGCGCCAGCCTCCGGGCCTGGTTGGGCCCTGGCGGTCGGCCATCGGTCGAGCCGGACCGATGGGCGCGGCGAGGGGACGAGGAGGCGGTGTTCCTCAATCGTCGTGGCGGGCGGCTCAGCCGTCAGGCGGCATGGAAGATCGTCCGGCGTCACGGCGACACGGCCGGGCTCGGCGACCTGTCGCCTCACGTGCTGCGCCACTCGTGCGCCACGCACATGGTCGACCACGGCGCCGACATCCGGTCCGTGCAGGAGATGCTGGGCCATGCGTCGATCAGCACCACCCAGGTGTACACCCGGGTGTCCACAGAGCGGCTGTGGGAGGTGTACGACACGGCACATCCGCGCGCTCGGGTGGCGGCCCGTCGGGTGGCCGCGTCCGAGGCCGGCGTTCGGTACCCTTGAGCGGTGCCCAACGAGCCCGTGCCCGCCGCCGTCCGTGCCTCGCTCGAGAGCGAGCGCGACCACCTCCGGGGCCAGCTCGACGAGCTCGCCACCAGCGGCGATGCCAGTATGAGCTTCGACGAGAACTTCGCGGACTCCGGCCAGGTGGCCGCGGAGCAGGGTGAGGCCGCCGCGCTGTCGGGATCGTTGAAGGAGCAGCTCGCCGACGTCGAGGGTGCGCTCGCCAAGCTCGATGACGGCTCCTACGGGACGTGTGAGACCTGCGGCGAGGCGATCGCGGCCCCACGCCTCGAGGCCATGCCGGCCACGCGGTTCTGCATCTCGCACGCCTGAAGTTGCCTCCTCGCAGGTCGGCGACGTGAACATCGCTCACGCGGCAAGGCGTTTCTTCGGTTCGCTCAGGCCCGGAGCGCCGCGGCATGACGATGTCGTCTGGGCCGAGAGCCACCTGCTCGCGTCCGAGCGAGACCTGTGGGCGCTCATGTCCAACCCCGACAAGCGGCACGCGGTGCGCGTGGGCCGACGGGTCGAGGATGCCCTGGGGGCCGATGCCACGTACCCCGTGATGGCGGCGGCACTCCTGCACGACATCGGCAAGACCGATTCGGGCCTGCGCACCTACGGGAGGGTGGTGGCCACGGTCACCATCGCGCTGGCCGGAAAGAAGACCGTGGCGGCATGGACCCAGACGCGGGGCATGTGGCGGCGCCTCGGCCTGTACGCGGAGTACCCGCAGCTCGGCGCCGACATGCTCAGCCTCGCGGGCAGCGATCCGCTCACGGTGGCGTGGGCCAGAGAGCACCACGATCCTCCCGAGGCATGGACGATCCCGCGTGAGGTGGGCGAGGTGCTCGCCGCCGCCGACGAGTGACGATCCTGGTCGACCAGGCCATCTGGCCGCGGCACGAGCGTCGATGGGCGCACCTGGTGAGCGACGCGGACCACGACGAGCTGCATGCCTTCGCCCAGCGCCTCGGGCTGCCCAGGCGGGCCTTCCACGGCGACCACTACGACATCCCTGCCGACTACCGAGCGCGTGCCATCGAACTGGGCGCCGAGCCGGTCGATGCCCGTGTGCTGGTGCGGCGGCTTCGGGACGCCGGCCTGCGCAGACCCGCCCGCCGGCGTCGACGTTCGGGCGACGGGTCGGCGTGACGACGCCCGGGTCGCCGGTGGGGCCGCGCCCTTCACTGGTCGCGCCCGGTGACGACCTCGTCATCGAGGCGGTCGACCCGGCCCACGCCCACGTGGAGCACTGCCTGCGCGAGTACTACGACGAGCTCGACCGCCGCTTCGATGCCGGGTTCGACCAGGCCCGCAGCCTGCCGGCGGCGTTCGACGAGATGCGGCCGCCCGCGGGCCTGTTCCTGGTGGCATCGCGGCGCGCCGAGCCGCTCGGGTGCGGGGCGGTGAAGTTCCACGGCACGGAGCCGGCCGAGCTGAAGCGCATCTGGGTGGCACCCGAGGCGCGGGGACTGGGTGTCGGCCGCCGGCTGCTGGCCGGGCTCGAGGCACGCGCCGCCGAGCACGGCTGTCGGTCGGTCCACCTCGACACCAACCGGGCGCTCACCGAGGCCATCGTCATGTATCGCGCTGCCGGCTACCGCGAGATCCCGGCCTTCAACGACGAGCCCTACGCCCACCACTGGTTCGAGAAGGTGCTCGTCGAGCCCTGACCCGACGTGCTTCGAAGGACAGGTGTCCGATCGAGGCTCGGACCGACTCAGCGGCGTGGCAGCAGCCCGATGTTGCGCTTGGCCCGGTCGAGGACCACCGCCGACACGGCCCGGGCCTTCGCGGCCCCCTTCTCGAGCAGGGCCGCCGTCTCTGCCGGATCGGCGGCAAGCTCGTGGTAGCGGTGCTGGATGGGCCGGAGCAGCTCGACCACGGCCTCGGCGGTGTCCGCCTTCAGCGGCCCGTACTGGGCGTATCCCGTCGCCACGTCCTCGGGGCGCCGGCCCGTGGCGGCACCGAGGATCGAGAGCAGGTTGGACACCCCGGGCTTGGCGGCGACGTCGAAGCGCACCTCGGTCTCGGTGTCGGTGACGGCCCGCTTGATCTTCCTGGTGATGGCCGAGGGGTCGTCGAGCACGCCGATCGTGCCCTGCGGCGAGTCCTGCGACTTCGACATCTTGTCGGTCGGCACCTGCAGGTCCATGACCCGGGAGCCCGACGGGGGCACCGTCGCCTCGGGCACGACGAAGGTGTCGCCGTAGCGGTGGTTGAAGCGGGTGGCGAGGTCGCGGGTGAGCTCGACGTGTTGGCGCTGGTCCTCGCCGACGGGCACCCGGTCGGTGTCGTAGAGCAGGATGTCGGCGGCCTGGAGCGCCGGGTAGGTGAAGAGCCCGGTGGAGACGAAGTCCGCCCGCTCGGACTTCTCCTTGAACTGCGTCATGCGCCGCATCTCGCCGAAGGCGGCGGTGCACTCCATCAGCCACGCCCCCTCGGCGTGCTCGTGGACGTGGCTCTGCACGAACAGCGTGCACAGGTCGGGGTCGAGGCCCACGGCGAGCAGGAGCTGCGACAACCCGAGCGTGGTGTCGCGCAGCTCGGCGGGGTCATGGGTGACCGTCAGCGCGTGCAGGTCGACAACGCAGTAGACGCACTGGGCATGGTGCTGGGCGTCGACCCAGTGCACCAGCGCGCCCAACAGGTTGCCGAGGTGGACGTCGCCGGTGGGCTTGATGCCGGAGAACACGCGAGCCATGGGAGACGAGGATAGGCACCGGGTGGGGATGCACCGGAGCGCATTCGGCGGCCTCTAGAGTCGGGGCACGATGACGTACGCGGTCCAGACCCCGGTGTACGAGGGGCCGTTCGATCTTCTCCTGCACCTCATCCTGCGAGATCAGGTCGACCTCTACGAGGTGGCTCTGACCGACATCGTCGATGCCTACCTCGCCGAGCTCGATCGCCTCGAGGCCTTCGATCTCGAGATCGCCACCGAGTTCCTGTTGATCGCGGCCACCCTCGTCGAGCTCAAGTCGAGACGGCTGCTCCCGGGCGACAGCGACCTCGACCTCGACGACGAGCTGGCCCTGTGGGAGGAACGCGACCTGCTGCTGGCGCGACTGCTCGAGTGCAAGACCTTCAAGGACGCCTCGGTCGTCCTGCAGCGGATGGCCGCCGAGGCGGGCCGCTCACATCCTCGCACCGCCGGCCTGGAGGACCGCTTCGTCGAGGTCGCCCCGGACCTGCTCGCTGGCGTGTCGCCGGTGGACCTGCGTGACGCCTTCCTGCGGGCGGTCGCCCCGAGGCCCGAGGTCCGGATCGACCTCGAACATGTGGCGCCGGTGCGCATCAGCGTGGCCGATGCGGTCGAGGAGCTGTTGGACGAGCTGCCGCGTGTCGGTGCCATCACCTTCGAGGCCCTCACCCGGTCGCTGGTCGAACGGCTCGAGGTCGTGGTGCGCTTCCTGGCGATCCTCGAGCTGTTCAAGCTGGGCTGGGTCGACCTCGACCAGGGGGCGAGCTTCGGCGAGATCCGCATCCTGTGGACCGGCGCCGGCACCGATACCGAAGGCCGGGTGGGTGCGGTCGGCGAGGTCGATGCCGAGCTGGCGGCCGTCGACGTCTACGAGGGCTGACGGGCGATGGCGAGCGAAGCGGTGCGCGCGATCGAGGCCATCCTGATGGTGGCCGACCAGCCCGTCGAGCCCCACCTGCTCGCCCAACTGCTCGAGGTGTCGGCCGACCGGGTGGACGAGCTGTGTGCCGAGCTGGCCACGGCCTACGAGCTCGACGAGCGGGGCTTCGCGCTGGTGCGGGTGGCCGGCGGGTACCGCTTCTCGAGCCACCCGGACCTGGCCGCCTACGTCGAGCGCTTCGTGCTCGAAGGCCAGTCGTCCCGTCTCTCCGCCGCGGCCCTCGAGACCCTGGCCATCGTGGCCTACAAGCAGCCCGTGTCCCGTGCCCAGGTGTCGGCCATCCGTGGCGTCGACGTCGACGGGGTGATGCGCACGCTCCAACAACGTGGCTACATCGCCGAGACCGCACGCGACCCCGGTCCCGGCCAGGCCGTGCTCTTCGGCACCACCGCCGTCTTCCTCGAGAAGCTGGGCCTCTACGAGCTCGCCGACCTGCCACCGCTCGGCGAGTTCGTCCCCGATGCCCGTGTCGTCGAGGCGCTCGAGGCGGGGCTTCGCCCGGAGCCGGCGCACGGTGGGACGTCGCAGGGCGGGGTGCAGCAGGGCGGGGTGCCGCAGGGCGGGGTGCAGCAGGGCGGGGTTCCCCCAACTCCCGAGCCGCCGCCGGGCCCGGGGGTGGCCCCGGGTGACGACCACTGAGCCCACCCGGGAGCGGCTGCAGAAGGCACTGGCGCGTGCGGGCCTCGGCAGTCGCCGGGCCTGCGAGGCGCTCATCGCCGACGAGCGGGTGACCGTCAACGGGGTCGTCGCGACCCTCGGCGACCGGGTCGACCCCGAGGCCGACGAGGTCGTGGTCGACGGAGCCGTCGTCGGCGTGCGTCCGGGACTGGTCCACTACGTGCTCAACAAGCCCGCCGGGGTGGTCACCACCGCCGACGACCCCCAGGGGCGCCCCACCGTGGTCGACCTGGTTCCGGCCGAGCCGAGGGTGCACCCCGTCGGTCGCCTCGACCTCGACACCGAAGGCCTCCTGATCCTCACCAACGAGGGCGAGCTCACCCATCGCCTCACCCACCCCTCCTTCGGCGTCGACAAGGAGTACCTCGCCGAGCTCGACTCGAACCCGCCGAGAGCGGCGCTGCGACGTCTCCGTGAGGGTGTCGACCTCCCGGACGGCCGCACCGCTCCCGCCCGGGTGTCGCTGGTCGGGGACCGCCTCCTGCGCATCACGATCCACGAAGGCCGCAACCGCCAGGTTCGGCGCATGTGCGAGGCGGTGGGCCATCGTGTGAGGCGCCTGGTCCGGACGCGCATCGGACCGCTCGCCGAGCGCAACCTGGCGCCGGGGGAGTGGCGCGCCCTGACCGGCGCCGAGGTCCACGAGCTGCGGCTGGCCGCCGCCGAGCATGATCCTGCCGCCCACGAGCGCCGGTAGGGTACCCGGTCGTGTCTCCCGTGCGAGCCCTCCGTGGCGCCACCACGATCGACGAGGACACCCGTGAGCACCTGCACGACCGGGTGATCGCCCTGCTCGAGGCCATGTTCGAGCGCAACGCGATCGATCACGACCAGCTCATCTCGGTGATCTTCACCGCCACGGCCGACATCCATTCGGCGTTTCCGGCCGAGGCCGCCCGAAAGTGCGGGTTGGGCGACGTGCCGCTGCTCTGCGCCCAGGAGCTCACGATCGAAGGTGGCGAGCCCAGGTGCATCAGGGTGCTCGTGCACCTCGAGAGCAGGACCAGCCGGGCCGACCTGCACCACGTGTACCTCGAAGGCGCTCGCGGGCTCCGCGACGACCTTCCCGGCTGACGGCGACGTCATGGCCGGGCGCGCCGCGGTGGTCGGCACCGGGCTCATCGGGGGATCGATCGGTCTTGCGCTGCGGCGTCAGGGTTGGCACGTGAGTGGCGTGGATGCCGACGCGTCGCGGGCCCGGCTGGCCCTCGACCTTGGTGCGCTCGACGAGGTCGGCGCCGACCCGGCAGCCGCGCTCACGTTCGTGGCCACACCGGTGCGAACGGTTGCCGGATTGTCGTCGGCAGCACTGGCAGGCGGGCCCGGCGTGGTCACCGACGTCGGCAGCGTGAAGGGCCCGATCGTCAGGGCGGTGGCCGACGCCCGCTTCGTGGGCGGCCACCCGATGGCCGGCTCCGAGCAGGAGGGGGTCGAGGGGGCGCGCGCCGATCTCTTCGAGGGGGCGGTCTGGGTGCTCACGCCCGACGACCACACGGACGAGACCGCGTACACCACGGTCCGCTCGGTGGTCTCGGGCTTCGGTGCCGAGGTGGTGGCCATCCCTCCCGATCGTCACGATTCGCTCGTCGCGGTGGTCTCGCACGTGCCGCACCTCACGGCGGCCACGCTCCTGGCCCTCGCCGACGAGCGGTCGGCCGACCATCGCGCCCTGCTCCGCCTCGCGGCCGGTGGCTTCCGTGACATGACGAGGGTCGCGGCGGGACACCCGGGCATCTGGCCCGACATCTGCGGCGAGAACCGTGACGCCATCGTCGACACCCTCGACCGGCTGATCGGTGCGCTGGGCGACATGCGCTCGGTGGTGGCCAACGGCGATCGCGACGGCCTCCTCCGCGCGCTCGAGTCCGCACGGGTCGCCCGAGCCAACCTGCCGGTGCGGTTCTCGCGACCCGACCAGTTGAGCGAGTTGCGGGTACCGGTGACCGACCGCCCGGGAGCACTGGCCGAGGTGACCACACTGGCCACCGAGCTCGACATCAGCATCGCCGACCTCGAACTGGCCCACTCGGCCGAGGGCGACAAAGGCGTCCTGCTGCTGCTGGTCGAGTCCGGCGCCGCAACGCGCCTGCACGAGGCGCTCATCGAGCGTGGCTTCGCGGTCGCCGAGCGACGCCTCGAGGAGCCATGAGCGCGAACCCCAGCGGGAGCCGGGAGCGGGACGGGTGAGCGGCTCGGTCCTGCGGGTCGCCCCCTCGCCGCTTCGTGGGCGCGTTCGGGTCCCGGGCGACAAGTCCATCTCCCATCGCGCCCTGCTGCTCTCGGCCCTCGCCGCGGGCACGTCCACCATCCGCGGCATCTCGGCCGGTGAGGACGTCGGCCACACGGGCGCCGCCATCGAGGCGCTGGGTGCCCACCTCGAGCACACCGACGACGGCGTCCGGGTCACCGGTGGCATTCTGCGACCGCCCGAGGGCACCGTCGACGTGGGCAACTCGGGCACGGGCCTGCGGCTCCTGATGGGCCTGTGCGCAGGGATCGACGGGACGACGCGTCTCGATGGCGACGACTCGATCCGCCGTCGGCCGATGGATCGGGTCGCGTCGCCGCTCCGTCTGATGGGTGCCGTCGTCGACGGGCGCGAGGGTGGTCGGTTCCCCCCGCTGCAGGTCACCGGGGGATCGCTGCACGGCATCGACTACGCCCTGCCGGTGGCCAGTGCACAGGTGAAGGGAGCGGTGCTGCTGGCCGGCCTCACCGCCGACGGCGAGACCGTGGTGCGAGAGGCGCTCGTGACGAGAGCGCACACCGAGGAGATGCTGGCCCTGTTCGGGGCTGATCTCGATGTCGGCGACGGTGTCGTGCGGTTGCGCCCGTCGTCACTCCGGGCCGCCGATGTCGACGTTCCCGGCGACCCGTCGCAGGCCGCCTTCTGGCTGGTCGCGGCCTGTGTCGTCCCGGGCAGCGACGTCACGGTCGAGGGCGTCTACCTGGGCCCCGCTCGCAACGGGTTCCTCGACGTGCTCCGCCGGATGGGTGCCGACCTCGAGGTCGACCCTGCGACCGGCGACGTGCGCGCCCGCCACGCCGCACTGGTCGGCACGGACGTCGCGCCCGACGAGATCCCCGGACTCGTCGACGAGGTGCCGGCACTGGCGGTGGCGGCCGCGGTGGCCGACGGGCCCACCCGCTTCCTCGGGGCGGGCGAGCTGCGGGTGAAGGAGTCGGATCGCATCGCCACCATCACGTCCGAGCTGGGCGCGTTGGGGGCTCGTGTCGAGGCGATGCCCGACGCGCTGGTGCTCGCCGGTGGGGATCGCTTCTGTGGCGGACGGGCACGTTCCCACGGCGATCACCGCATCGCCATGGCAGCGGCGATCGCCGGTCTCGCCGCAGACGACCGAACCGAGGTGGCGGGGTGGGGTGTCGTGCGCACGAGCTATCCCGGTTTCGAGCAGGATCTGGCATCGTTGACCGCAACATGAGCGCAGCGCTCGAGGAGGCAGGTGCATCGTGCAGGTGATCGCGATCGACGGGCCCGCAGGGTCGGGGAAGTCCACGGTGGGTCGGGCGTTGGCCGACCGCCTCGGGCTGCGGTACCTCGACACCGGAGCGATGTACCGGGGAGTGGCGTTCGCCGCGCTCCGCCGGGGGATCGACCCCTCGGATCTCGAGCCGGTCGCCCACATGCTGGTTTCGCTCGAGTTGGCCGTCGCCGACGGGGCCATCACGGTCGACGGTGTCGACGCCTCCATCGAGATCCGGGGACCGGAAGTGACGCGGGCCGTCAGTCTCGTGGCCGCGAACCCGGCCGTCCGAGCCGAGTTGCGCAGCCGACAACGCGAATGGGCCGAGGCGCACGGTGGGGGCGTCATCGAGGGCCGTGACATCGGAACGGTGGTGTTTCCCGACGCCACGCTGAAGGTGTACCTCACCGCATCGCCAGAGGTGCGTGCGTCTCGTCGATCGAAGGAGGTGGCCGATCTG
The DNA here is from genome assembly GCA_041918615.1 of Acidimicrobiales bacterium. Lineage (GTDB taxonomy): Bacteria > Actinomycetota > Acidimicrobiia > Acidimicrobiales > DATDAH01 > JAEUJM01. The sequence goes on along the minus strand of JAYRVH010000046.1, from coordinate 40,637 downwards.
GACTACGAGACGGTGGCTCGCGACATCGCTCGACGCGATGCCCTCGACCAGGGTCGCGAGGACAGCCCGCTGCAGGAGGCCGACGACTCGGTGCTGGTCGACACGAGCGACCGGTCCGTCGACGAGATCGTGGACGACCTGCTCGGGCATCTGGCGAGCTCGTGATCGTCTCGTGACCACGAAGTACGGGGCCCATCGCCACAGCGCGCCCCCCACTCGCCCGGCGCTGGCCCTGTATGCGCTGGTGCGCGGGTCGCTCGAGCTCTTCGACCGGGTCTTCTGGCGGCTCAGCGTGCGGGGTAGGGAGAACATCCCCACCAGCGGTTCGTTCATCCTGGCGGGCATCCACCGCTCGAACATCGACACGGTGGTCGTGGCCGCGGCCACCCGTCGACGGATGCGGTACATGGGCAAGGACACGATGTGGAAGTACCGCTTCACGGCCTGGTTCTTCTCGGCCATGGGGGGCATCCCGGTGCGTCGCGATGTTGCCGACCGCGAGGCGATCCGGCTGTGTCTCGACATCGCCGCCACCGGTGAGCCGATCGTGATGTTCCCCGAGGGCACGCGTCGTACTGGCCCCGTGCTCCTGCCCGAGCACATGCACGACGGCCCCGCCTACGTGGCCTGCAAGGCGGGGATCCCCATCGTGCCGGTCGGCATCGGCGGCTCCGAGGACGCCATGCCGCGCGGCGCCAAGGGCCTCCGCCCGGTCAAGCTGTCGATGGACATCGGGGCACCCGTCTATCCGCCGACCGATGACTCGGGAAAGCTCTCGCGACGAGCGGTCCGCGAGATGACCGAGACGGTGCGAGAGGACATCCAGGTGCTCTTCGACCGCTCGCAGGAGCGCATCGGCAAGCCCAACCGGCGGCCTCCGCGTGCCTGATCACGATGACGTCGCGGAACCGCACCCCTTCCGTGACCGCCTGCGCGACGCCGCGCTCCAGGCGGAGTTCCATACCGGCGATCGCGAGAGCACCGAGGAGAAGGCCCGTGCACACGTCGTCATCCGCATCGTCCGCATGTCCGCGGGATCGGTGCTGCTCTTGGCCGGTGCCGCCATGTTGGCCCTCCCGGGGCCCGGGTGGCTCGTGATAGCGCTCGGGCTGGGCATCCTGTCGAAGGACGTGGCGTGGGCCGAGCGCACGCTCGACCGCGTGCGGCGCCGGCTCCCGTCCGACGCCGACGGCAGGATCAGCCCGGGGACCCTCTACGGCTCGATTGCGCTGGCAGCGGTGGTCATGGCGGCCAGCATGTGGTGGTCGTTCCTCCGGTAGGCGTGCGGCCCGGCGCCCTCAGAACAGCCGGGCCTGGGCGAAGACCTCACGCACGGCGGGCTCGAAATGCTCGAGGGTGAGCGTGTCGTAGTCGGGGTCGAACGCCACCTGGTCCCACTCGTCGGCGAACCGCTCGGCGAGGGCGAACGTGTCGGGGTCGAGCGTCGCACGGTGCTTCTCGCGGGCGTCGGGGTCGCCGCCGAAGTGCGCGTAGTAGTGGCGGCCCTGGAAGTCCTGGTGGACGCGGATCATGTCGTACACCTCGGGCCGCACGTAGGGCTTGAGGATCTGCGCCGCGATCTCGGGGTGGTTGGGCACGCTGATGGCCTTGCCGATGTCGTGGCAGAGCGATGCGACCACGACGTCCTGGTCAGCGCCCGCCCGTTCGGCGAGCGTGGCGGTCTGACAGCAGTGGGTGAGCTGGTCGGTGGCGAAGCCATCGGTGACGGTGGACAGCGACCGGAGCAGGTCCAGCACCCGGTCGGCGACGCGGGACTGGTTCCGTGCCGTCTCGGCACCGATCACACCCCACTGCTCGGCGGTGGACTCGTCCATGCGGGTGAAGGTCGTGGCCATGGCCTGATTCTGCCTCACGTGGCCAGCAGCACGCCGAGGAAGACCGCGCCGATGGCGCTGAGCCCGCTGACGGCTCCCCAGAAAGCGAGCGCCTGGCGGGAGTGGGCGCCGATGTGGGCGGCGGCACTGATGCCCGAGACAGCGACGACGAGGAGCTTCACGAACAGCGTGACCTGGTAGGCCGTGCTCGTCTCGCCCACGTCCACCGCCATCACGTTCCAGACGCCGGTGACGACCAGGACGACGAACGCCGGCCAGGCGATGCGGTTGAACCGCCGGGCCACCGTGCGCGGCGCGTCATCGCCCATCGCTCGCAGGGCCGGCACGAGGCCGGCGAGTGTGATCTGCCCGCCGACCCACACGGTGGCAGCCAGCACGTGGAGGAAGAGCCGGACGCTGGTGGCGGTGATGGGAACCATGGCGCCCAGGATGGTCGCTGCGGCGCCCTAACCCGAAGCCCGGAGCGAGGCGAGCACGTCGCTCGCCTTGGTCTGGCGGTCGGTCACCCCGGGTCGATCGTCCGGCGGCCCGCCGAGCGTGAACGTGGCGAACAGGTCCACAGCATCGATCAGGTCGCGGAGGCTCCGGGGCGGCGGGAAGTACTCGTCCTCGTCGGTGAAGCGGACCTCCTCCACCCCGTGCACCGGTCCGAGACGGTCGATGATGGCTTCCACGAGCTCCTCGGGAGCCGAGGCCCCGGCGGTGACGCCCACCACGCCGGAGAGATCGCGGGGCAGTTCGTCGACGCCGTTCACCCGCTCGACGCGGGGACAGCCGGCGTCGCGAGCCAGCTTCTCGAGGGCCCGGGTGTTCGACGAATTGGCCGAGCCGATCACGATGGTGGCATCGCAGCGGTGGGCGATCTGGCCGAGGGCCGACTGGCGGTTCGTGGTGGCGAAGCACAGGTCGCTGCGGCCCGGCATCCAGGTGTCGGGGAACCGGGACTGGGTCGCCTCCATCACGCCCTGCCAGTCACGGTGGCTGAGCGTGGTCTGGGCGAGGAGGGCGACGGGCTGTTCGAACTGGGGGAGCGCGGCCACCTGCGCCACGGTCTCGACCAGGTGGATGGACTCGGGCGCGACCGCCATGGTGCCGACCGCCTCCTCGTGGCCCTCATGGCCCACGTAGACGATCTGGAAGCCCTTGCCCGCCCGCACCTTCACCTCGTGGTGCACCTTGGTGACCAGTGGGCAAACGGCGTCGACGACGTAGCCGCCGTTGGTGCGGGCGGCCTCGACGACCTCGGGCGCCGAGCCGTGGGCGCTCAACATGAGGGGTGATCCCGGCGGCACGTCGGCGATGTCGTCGATGAACACCACGCCCATGTCCTCGAAGCGGTTGACCACCTTCTGGTTGTGCACGATCTCGTGGTAGCAGTACACCGGTGGCTCGAAGGAGCGGACCATCCACGCAAGCGCCTTGATGGCCATCTCGACACCGGCGCAGAACCCGCGCGGCGCACAGAGCAGGACCCGGTCGACAGCCATGGCGCCAGCCTACGGACTGTGTCGCCGAAGTCGGAACGGCCTCGGCGGCCATAGGCTTGGGGGGTGTCTGGAGCCCTCGTTCGTGCTGTCGCGCCCGCGTCGCCGGCCGAGCGGGCGGGACTGCTACCCGGTGACGAGATCCAGTCGCTGAACGGCGAGGTGCCGCGAGACGTCATCTCCTACCGGTTGCTGACGGACGAGGCCGAGGTGAGCGTCGCCATCATCCGGGGCGGCCTCGCACTTGAGCTCGAGGTGGCGAAGTCACCCGGTGAGCCCCTGGGCGCAGAGGTGTCATCCGCCTTGTTCGACCAGGTGCGCACCTGTGACAACCACTGCGAGTTCTGCTTCATCTACCAACTGCCGCCGGGACTGCGCGAGAGCCTGTACCTGAAGGACGACGACTACCGGTTGTCGTTCCTCTACGGCAACTTCACCACCCTCACCCGGTTCACCGAGGCCGACCTCGAGCGGGTGGTCACCGAGGGCCTGTCGCCATTGCACGTGAGCATCCACGCAACCGACCCGGACGTGCGCTCGGACCTGCTGCGCAACCGGCGGGGCGCCACGAGCCTCCGGTGGTTGCGGGCCCTGCTCGACCACGGCGTCACCGTGCACGGCCAGGTCGTGGTCATGCCCGGGATCAACGACGGGGCCGTGCTCGACGACACCATGGCCGGGGTGCTCGACCGCTTCCCCGAGCTGGCCACCCTCTGCGTCGTGCCGCTCGGCATCAGCCGCTTCGCGCCCGAAGGCCGCATGCGGGCCCACACCCCGGCCGAGGCCGGGGCGGTGCTCGATGCCGTCCACGACTGGCAGGAGCTCTACCGGGCGGTCCTCGGGCGGCGGCTCGCCTTCGCTGCCGACGAGTACTACCTGTTGGCCGGCCGGCCCTTTCCGTCGGCAGCCGACTACGAGGGGTTCCCGATGCACGAGGACGGCATCGGTATGGCCCGGACCTTCGAACAGGAGTTCCGTGGTCTCGCGACGACGCCCACGGGACCTCAGGCGGGGTTCTTCGCGTCGGTCGACGGCGCCCCCGCCGAGGGTTATCGGGCCCCCCGGGCCGAGGCCGCGCTTCGGCCCGGTTCTCCGGTGCAGATCGGTCCTCGCCGCGACGCGCCCGTCGCCATCCTCACTGCTCCCCTCGGTGCCGCGGTCCTGGTCCCGCTCCTCGCCGACCTCGACCGCGACGACGTTCGCGTGGTGCCGGTGGCCAATGAGTTCTTCGGTGGCAACATCGGGGTGACGGGGCTCCTGGTGGGCGCGGACCTGCACCGAGTGCTGGCCCACGAGCCCGCCGGCCACCGCTACCTGCTTCCCGACGTGTGCCTCTCGCGAGGGCGGTTCCTCGACGGCACCACACCCCACGACCTGCCCCGCCCGGTCGAGGTCGTCGCCACCGACGGCCTCGCCCTGCGCGACGCTCTGGGTGTCTGACATGTCGCTGCCCGTGGTCGCCGTGGTCGGCCGACCGAACGTCGGAAAGTCGACCCTGTTGAACCGGATCGTCGGGCGCCGTGAGGCCATCGTGGAGGAGCGTCCGGGCGTGACCCGCGACCGCAAGGAGGTCGCTGCCGACTGGCGGGGGCGACCGTTCCTGCTCGTCGACACGGGCGGATGGCTGCCGGGGGGCACCGCGCTCGACGAGAAGGTCAGCCGGCAGAGCGAGGTGGCGATCGCCGAGGCCGATGTCATCTTGTTCGTGGTCGACGTGGCCATCGGCATCGCCGAGGAGGACGCCAGGGTTGCCGAGCTGCTCCGCCGGAGCAGCGTCCCGGTCCTGCTGGCGGTCAACAAGGTCGACGGCGTGAGTCGGGAAGCCGCGGTCTGGGAGTTCGTCCGGCTCGGCGTGGGCGACCCGTACCCGGTCAGCGCCCTGCACGGACGCGGCACCGGCGATCTGCTCGACGCGCTGGTCGACGCGCTGCCGCCCGAGGTCGCCGATACGCCCGACCGCCAGGCCGATCCCGACGATGGTCCCCGCGTGTTCGGGGTGGCCATCGTGGGCCGACCCAACGTCGGGAAGTCCACGCTGTTCAACCGCCTGATCGGCGAGGAGCGGGCCGTCGTCCACGACCTGCCCGGCACCACCCGCGATTCGATCGACACGGTCGTCGACACCGGCGACGGCCCGATCCGCTTCATCGACACCGCAGGGATGCGTCGTAAGTCGAAGATCGACGACGGCACCGAGTACTACTCGTTCGTCCGGGCGCTGCAGTCGGTCGACAAGGCCGACGTGGCCCTGTTGGTGATCGACGCGACCGTGGGGGTCACCCACCAGGACCAGCGCCTGGCCGAGCGCGTCGACGCGTCGGGGTGTCCGGTCGTGGTGCTGTTGAACAAGTGGGAGACCCTCGACTCGGAGAGCCGCGCCCAGGTGACGGGTCAACTCGGCCGCCGGCTGCACTTCCTCGGCGAGGCGACCGTGCTGAGGATCAGTGCGCTCTCGGGGAAGGGGGTGAGCCGGCTCATGCCCGCCCTCGCGGGAGCGATCGCGGACTATCACCGCCGCATCCCGACCCGTCAGGTGAACAACGCCATCCGGGCGGCTCAGGCGGCCCAGGCGGCGCCTCACGGCGGCCGGGTCCTGTACGCCACGCAGGGTGCCGTCGACCCGCCCACCTTCACGCTGTTCGCCAACAAGACGCTGCCGCCGACCTACCTGCGCTACCTCGAGCGCAGCCTCCGCGAGACCTTCGACATGGGGGCCACGCCCATGAAGCTCCGCGTCCGCAGGCGGTCCGAATGACGCCGAGCTGTAACCGCTTCTTCATTCACCCCTGAGGCCCCGGCGCTACCATCGGGGCCGACATGGCCACCTCACTCTTGGCGGTCGCCGCCCTCGGGTCCCTGGTCGCGGCACTCGTGTGGGGGCGGTCGGCGAGGCATCGCCAGAAGGTGTGGCGGCGGGTCGACAGCACCTCCGAAGACGCCGACGCCGCCACGATCGCCCTCGGCGACTACCGCAAGGACCTGCACACCACGGTCCTCTACTTCGTGCTGGCCGTCGCCCTTGCCACCTCCGCGGTGCAGCCCCCGGAGCAGCTGTTGCCCGTTGCGCTCTTCAGCGCGGTGCTCGTCACGGTGGTCTTCACGGTCATCTTCGGGCGCAACTTCGTGCGAGACGCCAGGCTGGTGCAGAGCCGGAGCGAGCTCGAGCGTCGCGCCCAGGAGGTGCTGAATCAGGAAGAGCTCGCCCCGCGACGATGGGCGGCCCGCCTCGCTCCCGACGAGCTCCCCGACCTGAGCGGCTTCGAGGTCGGTCGGGTCTACCAGGCCGGCACGGGTCTCATGGCGGGCGACTTCTACGATGTCTTCCCGGTGGCCCCCAACCGGGTGGCGGCGGTCATCGGCGACGTCACCGGCCACGGGATCGAACCATCGATCACCGCCTTTCAGGCCAAGTACCTGCTGCGGGTGTTCCTCCGTCAGTTTCGCGACCCGGCCCAGGCGCTCGAGGAGCTCAATGCGCAGATGTCGGCGATGGAGCGGCCCGAGGAGCTCATCTCGCTCTGCATCGTCGTGTTCGACACCGTGGCGGGCACGCTGCGGTTCGCCTCGGCCGGCCATCCCGCCGCCTGGCTCTGGCACGAACGTGAGGTGCGTCCGCTGCGGGCCACCGGGCCGCTGCTGATGCTCGACCCTGCCGGCACCTACCACAGCCGCGAGATCCCGCTGGAGCCCGGCGACCTGTGCCTGCTCTACACCGACGGTCTGGCCGAGGCCAGAGACGGCGAGACGCTCTTCGGGGAGGACCGCATCGCCAACACGCTGCGTCGCGACCCCGGCGTGGCGCCCGATGTGCTGTGCAAGTCGCTCATCGAGGCGGCGCGTGACTTCTCCACGGGCCCGCTGACCGACGACGTGGCCATCCTCGCCATCCGTCGCGAGTAGCGGCCGTCGCAGCGCAAGGGTCACTATCGGGTCCGTGACCGAGCCCTCGACGCCGCGTGACGCGGACGGCCACAGGGAGATCCTGCGCCAGGCCACCGAACGTGCCCGCGCCGGCAACCTGGAGCGCGTCGGCCCCAAGTTGGCCCGCCAGAACAAGCTGTTCGTGCGTGACCGCCTCGCGCTGCTGCTCGATGCCGACACGTTCGTGGAGGACGCGTTGCTCGCCAACACGCTCGCCGCCGACCTGCCCGCCGACGGGGTGGTCACCGGCACGGGCGACGTCGACGGTCGCACGGTCGTGGTGGTGGCCAACGACCCGACCGTGAAGGCCGGGTCGTGGGGGGCACGGACGGTCGAGAAGATCGTCCGGGCGACCGAGCAGGCACTGCAGTACGAGATGCCGGTGTTCTGGCTGATCGACTCGGCCGGCGCACGCATCACCGACCAGGTCGAGCTCTTCCCCGGTCGGCGCGGCGCCGGGAAGATCTTCTACAACCAGGTCAAGCTGTCCGGCAGGGTGCCCCAGATCTGCTGTCTGTTCGGGCCATCGGCCGCCGGGGGCGCGTACATCCCGTCGTTCTGCGACATCGTGATCATGGTGGAGGGCAACGCCTCCATGTATCTGGGGTCGCCCCGCATGGCCGAGATGGTGATCGGTGAGCACACCACGCTCGAGGAGATGGGCGGTGCCCGCATGCACGCCACCATCTCCGGGTGCGGCGACAACCTCGCCACCGACGACGCCGACGCCATCGACCAGGCCAAGGCCTGGTTCTCGTACTTCCCGGAGCGCTGGCGTGAGCCGCCGCCCGAGTACCAGGCCGTGCCACCTGTTCGGGACCTGACCGCGGAGCTGGTGCCCGCCGAGGAGCGGCAGGCCTACGACATGCACGACGTGATCGACGCCCTCGTCGACGCCGAGAGCTTCTTCGAGCTGAAGGCGCTCTTCGCCCCCGAGCTCATCTGCGGGCTCGGCCGGCTCGACGGCCGCCCTGTGGGCCTGGTGGCGAACAACCCGGAACAGAAGGGCGGCGTGCTCTTCGTGGACTCGGCCGACAAGGCAGCCCGGTTCGTGTGGTGCTGCGACGCCTTCAACATCCCGCTCGTCTTCCTGTCCGACGTGCCAGGGTTCATGGTCGGCAGCGACGTCGAGCGCCAGGGCATAATCCGACACGGCGCCAAGATGGTCACCGCCGTGTCCGAGGCCACGGTCGCCAAGGTGTCGGTGATCGTGCGCAAGTCCTACGGGGCCGGGCTGTACGCCATGTCGGGCCCGGCCTTCGAGCCCGAGGCGACGATCGCCCTGCCCACTGCCAAGATCGCGGTGATGGGGCCGGAGGCGGCCGTCAACGCGGTGTATGCGAACAAGATCGCCGAGATCACCGACCCCGACGAGCGCGAGGCCTTCATCGCCCGTGAGCGCGACCTCTACGAGGCCGACGTGGACATCATGCGGCTCGCCTCGGAGCTGGTCGTCGATGCGGTGGTCGATTTCGGCGACCTGCGCAGCGAGATCGTCCGTCGCCTCCACCGGGCCCGCGGCAAGAACCGTCACTTCAGCGACCGGCGTCACGGCGTCCCGCCGGTCTGAGAGGCTCAGCACCCATGCCCTTCTGCGACGACTGCGACAAGTTCTACACGCCGACCTCGCTGTCGGTCGGCGGAACCTGCCCGAAGTGCGGTCGAACGCTTTACGACACGGGCGACGAGCGCGACGACCCCAGGATGCCGTGGCACTTCTGGCTCCTCTTGATCACCTTCGCGCTCTACCTGGGCTGGCGCCTCGTCCAAGGCGTCGGTTGGCTGGCCCACCACTTCTGAGTCGGGTGCCGTTGTCAGCCGCATCTCGGGGTGCTACAAGTAGCACATGAAGCAGATCGGTATCCGGGAGCTACGACAGCGGGCCAGTGACTACGTTCGCCTCGTCGAGCAGGGTGAGCGCATCGAGATCACCGATCGAGGACGGCCGGTCGCGTTGCTCGTACCGCTGCCAACTGGTTCGAACCGAGAGCGTCTCATCGCCCAGGGCCGCCTCCGGGTCGGTGGGGGCGACCCCCTTCGCCTCGGACCGCCGCCACCGGGGGAACCGGGTGAACCCCTGCTCAGCGACGTGCTCGAGGAGCTGCGCAGTGATGAACGGTGAGCTCAGCTTGTGCTTCGACTCCTCGGCCTTGGTGAAGCTGGTCCGTCCCGAGCGCGAGTCCGATGCGGTGCGGGCACTCCTCGGCCGTTCGAGGGAGCGTTATGCCTCGGCATTGGTGCGAGCCGAAGTGCCGCGGGCGGCGAGGCGAGTCGGGTCCCGAGCGATCGCCCGAGCACACCGGGTCGTCGATGAGTTCGACCTCATCGAGGCAGACGACGTGCTGCTCGCGGAGTCGACCACGGTGGGTGACGCCGCGCTCCGTACGCTCGACGCGATCCATCTCGCCGCCGCGTTGTCCCTGGGAGATGACCTCGACGCGTTGGTGACGTACGACCGGCGGTTGGCCGAGGCCGCAATCCAATTGGGGATCACTGTCGAGGCACCGCGGTAAGCCCCGATAGAGTCGGTCCTTCACAGACGGGCTGTGGCGCAGCTTGGTTAGCGCGTCGGTCTGGGGGACCGAAGGTCCCGGGTTCAAATCCCGGCAGCCCGACCACACGTTTCCGCAGGTCAGAGCATGTTTTCGGCCCTGACCTGCGGCAGTGAGACCACCTCCGAAACACGCTGAGGCTGCACTGAGGTCGCACGAGAATCACGGAACGTCGCCTCGAGGCCCTCGGTCAGCGCCTCATCGAGCCCCGGCAGAAGGTGCCCGTAGCGGTCGAGACTGACCGTCACCGACGAATGGCCCAGCCTCTCCATGAGCGCCCTCGGGTGCGCTCGACGCCGTGCTCCTCGACATCGGGGGCACGCTGGTGGCGGAGGCGCCGCCGGGCACCCCGACATCCGAGCTGCGCGTCACCCTGCTGTCGGGCGCCCTCGATGACCTTCGCACCCTCGCCGCCGGGGTTCGGGTCGGGGCGGTCACCAACACGGGGGTGATGACCGAGGCCGACGTGCGTGCCCTGCTGGCGCCGACCGGTCTCGACGATCTCCTCGAGGTGCTCGTCACCTCCGTCGACGCCGGCGCGTGGAAGCCCGACCCGCGTCCGCTGATGCTGGCCCTCGACCGTCTCGGTCTGACCGATGCGGCGCGGGTGCTCTACGTCGGCAACGAGCCCACGGACGCCGCCGCGGCGCGTGCCGCAGGCATGGGGTACGTGGACGTCGGCGGCGGGGGCGTGCTCGCCGCCGTCCGCCGGTGGCTCGAGGGCTGATCCGAGGGAGTCGCCCCCGTGCTCTCGCGCCCGACGGCTCAAGGCTGAACCGTGCCCGGGGCGCCGACCCACGCACGGTGAACGCGGGCGACCCGGCACCTCGACCGCCCTACAATCCCAGCGTGCCCGCCGGAGAAGGATCCGGGATCGGCGTGGCGGTGCTGGGGCCGCTCGAGATTGCCTTCGACGACACCGCCGTGGCCCTCCCCTCCCGCGTCGAGCGGGCGGTCGTCGCGGCGTTGGCGGTGCGGGTGGGTCGGCCCGTGGCCCGGGAGGCGATCGCCGCCGACGTGTGGGGGGAGGACCTGGCTCCGGGGTGGCGCCAGAACCTGAGCGTCACCGTCTCGCGCCTCCGCCGCCGGCTCGGGGCGACTGCCGGTGACCAGGGCCGCACGCTGGTCCGCACCGTGCCCGACGGCTACGAGCTCGCGCTCGAGCCGGACCGGGTCGACGCCGTCCGGTTCGAGCGACTGATCGGCGAAGGTCGTCAATTGCTGGCGGACGGGTCGCCGGCGGCGGCCGACGTCCTGCTGGTCGAGGCCCTCGGCCTGTGGCGCGGCGGGCCCCTGCCCGAGCTCTCCGACTCGTCCGTCAGGGAGGCCGAGTCCGCCCGGCTCGGCGAGCTCCGCCAGATCGCCATCGACGACTGGCACGAGGCCACCATGGCGCTCGGTGACCACGACGCGGTCATCGGACGCCTCGAGGCGGGGTTGAGCGAGGCGCCCCTCCGCGAGCGGCGGTGGGCCCAGTTGATGCTCGCCCTCTACCGGTCGGGTCGCCAGAGCGAGGCGCTGCGGGCGTTCCAGCGGGCCCGGACCGTCCTCGGGGACCAGCTCGGGCTGGAGCCCGGCCCCGAGCTCCTTCGGATGGAGGTGGCGATCCTCGGGCACGATCCCGCGCTCGACCTCCCCGCCGCCGGGAGCGGGGGGCGGGGGCCTGAGCGGCCCGGCGGCGGCGGCAGGAGCGGGGGGCGGGGGCCTGAGCGGCCCGGCGGCGGCGCCGCCGGGAGCGGGGGGCGGGGGCCTGAGCGGCCCGGCGGCGGCGCCGCCGGGAGCGGGGGACGGGGAGACGATCGCGCATCGACGCCTGCCGGCGAGCGGCTCGGCGGATCGCTCGAGTGGGTCGATCGAGAGGTGGAGACACCGCTGGTCGGGCGCCGGGACGAGCGCGAGCGCATCCTCCGTCACTGGGAGCGGCTCTGCGCCGCTCACAACGGCGGCGTGGTGTTCATCGATGGTGACGCCGGCGTCGGCAAGACCCGCCTGGCCGCCGAGATCGTGAGTGTCCTCGCCGGGCGGGGCGCTCACGTATTCGCCGGCAGGTGCGCGCCCGACGGCGGGCTGTCGGCCCTGGTGCCTGCCACGGCGGCGACGGGTCTGGCCAGGCCCGAGGGCGATCTCAGACCGGGGTCACCCGCCGTGTACGAGTTCGGCCTCGAGGTGACGAAGCACCTCGTGAGCGAGTCCGCCGACTGGCCCACCCTGGTCGTCCTCGACGACGCCCAGTGGGCAGACGCGCAGATGATCAGCCTCTTCCGGCAGCTGAGCGACAAGCCGCTGCCGCTTCGTGAGCCGTCGACCGTGCTGGCGCTCGTCCTGATCCAGCGCGGCGTCGAGGCGCCGCAGGGGATGGCCGAGTTGGTCCGCAACCTCGACCGGCTCGATGTCAGTGAGTGGATGACCCTCGAGGCCCTGGGCGACGACGAGGCGAGGGAGTTGTTCGTGGACCGTGTGGGACCCGAGCGGCCCGGCCGCTCGGCCGCGGTGCCGTTGGTGGACGCCGTTGTGCGGGACGCCGGCGGCAACGCCCGCTACCTGGTCGCGTACGCCCAGCAGGTGCGCAGAGCCGGCCCGCCGTCCCCTGAGGCGACGGCGGACGTCGTCGCCGGTCGGTCCTCCGCCGTGGACGCGCTGGGCGTTCCGGAGACCATTCGGGCGGCACTCGCAGAGCGGTTGAGGGCCGTGTCCCCCGAGCTGGTGCGGCTGCTGTCGACCGCATCGGTGATCGGTTCGGGCTTCGACCTGGCCCACCTGGCGACGGCGGTCGGCGACGGCGACGAGGATGCGGTGCTCGCCGGCCTGGAGGACGCCATGATGTCCCGGTTCGTGGACGAGTTCCCGGACGCACCGGGCACGTACCGGTTCGTGAACGAGGTCGAGCGGCGGGTCCTTCTCGACCAGTTGTCGAGCACGCGTCGGGCCCGTGTCCGGGCTCGGCTCGGCCGTCGCCCCTGACGGCGGCGGCAGCGCGGGGCGCTCGACCCAAGCGTCTGATCCGGCGTGGCGGACGCCGAGCCGCTGACAGGGCTGATAGCCGGGTGTAAGCCGCGCGCAACCGCGACGGTCGAAGATGACGGCCCTGTGAACCTGAACCACGGTCGGCCATCGAACCAACGCCCACCCGCCCGAGGGCTTCTGGCCATGATCGTCGGGGTGCTCCTGGCTGCGGGAACGGCCGTACCGGCTGCGGCGGCGCCCGCCCCTTCGCCGTCCGCCTCTTCGTCGTCCGCCCCTTCGCCCGAGCCCGCCCCGGTGCCGCCGTCCGCCCCCACGCCGTCGGCATCGTCCTCGGCATCGGCCTCGGCCTCAGCGACGACGGTGCCGCCACCACCGACCGATGGCATCGTCCAGGCGGCCGTACCCGTGCCGGGCCAGTACATCGTCACCCTGGCCGACGTGCCCGCGTCGCAGGTGCGCTCGACGGCGACATCGCTGGCCGCCGCCCACGACGCCGACGTGTCGTTCACCTACCGCCGTGCCCTCCAGGGCTTCGCCGCATCCATGACCGAGGACGAGGCGCGGACGCTGGCCCGCGACCCGCGGGTGGCTCGGGTCGAGGAGGACGCCGCCATGACGGTCACCGAGACTCAGGCCGGCGCGACCTGGGGGCTCGACCGGATCGACCAGGCCGACCTTCCTCTCGACGGCAGCTACCACTACGACGCCACCGGCCAGGGTGTGCACGCCTACGTGATCGACACCGGCATCCGCACCACCCACCAGGAGTTCGGCGGTCGGGCGTCAGTCGGCTTCGACGCCACCGGCGGGAACGGGCAGGACTGTTACGGCCACGGCACGCACGTGGCGGGAACCCTCGGCGGCGCCACCTACGGGGTGGCCAAGGAGGTGTCGCTGGTGGCGGTGCGGGTGCTCAACTGTGGAGGGGGCGGTGATGAGTCTCGGGTGATCGCCGGCATCGAGTGGGTGACGGCCCACGCCGTGCTCCCGGCGGTCGCGAACATGAGCCTCGGGCCCAACATGGGCGTGTTCGGCGAGGTGGCCGTGCTGCCGGCCCTGGACGCCGCGGTGACCGCGTCGGTGGCATCGGGTGTCACCTACGCCGTCGCCGCCGGAAACGGCAACTCGGTGCGGGGCGGCCTCGACACGTGCAACATCTCGCCGGGCCGGGTGCCGTCCGCGATCACCGTGGGGGCGACCAACACCACCGACGGGCGGGCCGGGTTCTCGAACTACGGGTCGTGCGACGACCTGTTCGCGCCGGGGGTGGGCATCACCTCCGCGCTCATCGGCAGCGACACCGACTCGGGGGCGCAGAGCGGCACCTCGATGGCGTCGCCCCACGTGGCGGGCGTCGCCGCCCGGTACCTCGAGGAGGCCCCGTGGTCGTCACCTGCCGCAGTGGCCACGGCCATCACCACGGGGGCGGTCACCGCCCACGTCGGCAACCCGGGCACCGGGAGCCCCAACCGCCTGCTCAACACCGGCTTCCTCACCGGCCGTCCCGCGATCACGATCGTGGTGGACGGCGCGCCCAGCGACGGGCGTGACTTCTCGTTCACCGGCTGCCGCACCGGCCCGGGCGGCAGCGGGTGCGGGTCGTTCCTGCTCGACGACGACGACGACACCGACGCCGCCCTCAAGAGCACGCACGTGGCGGGCGGGCTGCCGGTGGGCAGCTACACGGTCACGCAGTCCGCCGTCGCGGGGTGGGACCTGTCGGCGCTGTCCTGCAACACCGGTGAGACGGTGGACCGGGCCAACCGCCGGGTGACGATCGACCTGGCCGCGGGCGAGCACGTGATCTGCACGTTCACGAACTCGACCGCGTCGATCACGATCGTGGAGGACGCCGTGCCGAACGCCCCGCAGGACTTCGCCTTCACCGGCTGCCTGGGCAGCGCCTGCGGGCAGTTCACCCTCGATGACGACGACGACGGGGCGCGTCCCGCTCGGGCCTTCGGCACCGGCCTGGCGCCGGGCACCTACACGATCACCCAGGCCGCGGTGCCCGGATGGGACCTGTCCACGCTGTCGTGCGACACGGGGGAGACCGTGGATCTGGTGAACCGTCGGGCGACCATCGTCCTCACCGCCGGCGAACAGGTGCGCTGCACGTTCACCAACGCCTCGCCGTCGATCACGATCGTGCAGGACACCGTGCCGACCGGCCCGCAGGACTTCGCCTTCAGCGGGTGTCGCGTCGGGCCCGGCGGTGCCGGGTGCAGCTCGTTCTCGCTTGACGACGACGCCGATCCGACCCTGCCGGCGGAGGTGACCGGGGCCGGGCTGGCCCCCGGCACCTACACGCTCACGCAGAACGAACTCCCGCCCGGCACCACGCCCCCGCTCGTCCTGAGCACCCTCGTCTGCGACACCGGCGAGTCGATCGACCTCGCCCAACGGCGGGCCACCATCACGCTCGTCGCGGGTGAGCACGTCACCTGCACCTTCACCGACACGCCGCCCCCACCGGCAAACGACTTGTTCGCCGCGGCGCAGGAGCTCGCCGGCGCAGAGGGCACGGTCGAGGCAACCAACCTGTACGCAACGGCGGAGGCCGGTGAGCCCGCCCATGCGGGCAACACCGCCGTGCACTCTATCTGGTACCGCTGGACCGCCCCCTCGACCGGCAGCGTCCACTTCGACCTGTGTGCCAGCTACCCCGGGCTCGACACGGTGCTCGCCGCCTACACCGGCGTGGCGGTCAACGCCCTGACCCCCGTCGCCGACTCCGACGACGGGTGCTTCGACTTCGGCGGCTTCCTCACCAGCACGATCACCTTCGACGCGACCGCCGGGACCACCTACCGGATCGCCGTCGACGGCTTCGAAGGGGTCACCGGCCCCGTGATCCTCAACTGGAGCGAACGATGAACCCACGAGTGGCGCGCCGCCACCTGACGGATCGCGGGATGACGGGCCGGGCCGCCCTGGCCGTCACCCTGATGCTCGGACTCGCCGTGGCGGGGCTCGTCGCGGACCCCGCCGCGGCCGCATCCGGGGCTGCAACGCCGCGCGAGCAGGGCTCCATCGAGTCGGCCGTCGACCCGGTGCCGGGCCGGTACATCGTCACCCTGGCCGACGTGGCGAGGTCACAGGTCCGGTCCACCGTGGCCGATCTGGCCGAGGAGCACGACGGCGAGGTGCTGTTCACCTACAAGCACGCCCTCCGCGGCTTCGCCACCGAGATGAGCCGGTCGGACGCCCTGGCGTTGAGCACCGATCCGCGTGTCGCGAGCGTCGAGCAGGACGCGGTGGTCCAGGTGGGGGCGCCGCCCGCGCCAGGATCCAGTGACCCCTTCGGCACCGCCCCAGTCGGTGGCGTGCATGCGGAGGCGACCCAGCCGGGCGCCGACTGGGGGCTCGACCGCCTCGACCAGCGCGACCTGCCCCTCGACGGCAACTACCACTACAACGCCACCGGCGCCGGCGTGCACGCGTATGTCATCGACACCGGCATCCGCACGAGCCACCACGAGTTCGGGGGGCGGGCCACGGTGGGCTTCGACGCCATCGGTGACGGCCGCAACGGTCAGGACTGCAACGACCACGGCACGCACGTGGCGGGCACGATCGGCGGCGCCACCTACGGCGTGGCCAAGGCCGTGTCACTCGTGGCCGTACGGGTGCTGGACTGCGCGGGCGGCGGCAGCACCGCGTCCGTCGTCGCCGGCATCGACTGGGTGACCGCGCACGCGGTCAAGCCGGCCGTCGCCAACATGAGCATCGGCGGTGAGGGCCAGTCGGAAGCGATGCAGATCGCACTGGACGCATCGGTCGCGTCGGGGGTCACCTACGCGGTCGCCGCCGGCAACGAGACCGACGACGCCTGCAACCACTCGCCGGCGTTCGTGCCCGCGGCCATCACGGTGGGCGCGACCACCCGCGACGATGCCCGCGCCTACTTCTCGAACTTCGGCACCTGCCTGGACGTCTTCGCGCCCGGGGTCGACATCGTGTCGTCCGTGAGCGACAGCGACGACGCGACCGCCAGCTTCGACGGCACCTCGATGGCGAGCCCCCACGTCGCCGGCATGGCCGCCCGCTACCTTCAGGAGCGCCCCGGGGCGTCGGCGGCCGAGGTGTCCGCGGCCCTGACGGCCGGCGCCACCCCCGGCAAGGTGACGAGCCCCTACCCCGGCAGCCCCAACCGCCTCCTGAACGACTCGTTCCTGATCGTGAACCCCGCCATCACGATCGTGGAAGCCGCTTCGCCGAACGACGGTCGCGACTTCTCGTTCACCGGGTGCCGCACCGGAACGGCGGACTGCGGGCCGTTCTCGCTCGACGACGACGGCGGCACCGACGCCACGCGGCCCGACTTCTTCACCGGTGGGGGACTGCCGGCGGGGTCCTACACCGTGACGCAGGCGGCCAACCCCGGCTGGGACCTCACCTCGCTGTCGTGCGACACCGGTGAGACGGTGGACCTGGCCAACCGCCGGGTCACCATCAACCTCGGGACGGACGAGCACGTCACCTGCACCTTCACCAACTCGTCCACCTCGATCGCCATTGTGGAGGACTCGGCGCTCGCGGATGCGGCGCAGGACTTCTCGTTCACCGGGTGCCTGGGCGCGGGCTGTTCCCAATGGGCGCTGGACGACGACCGTGACCCGGCCCTGCCCAACCGCGTGGTGGGATCCGGGCTCGCGCCGGGGACCTACACGATCACCCAGGCGGCGGTGCCCGGCTGGGACCTCACGGCCCTCTCGTGCGACACCGGCGAGAACGTGAGCCTGGCGGACCGGCGGGCCATCATCACGCTCACGGCGGGCGAGCACGTCACCTGCACGTTCACCGACGACAGTGCGGCGATCAACATCGTCCAGCAGGCCGAGCCCTTCACCAGCCAGGACTTCGCGTACACGGGCTGCCTGAGCGGCGGTGGCGGTGGCTGTGGCTCGTTCAGCCTCGACGACGATCAGGACCCTGCGCTGGCCGCGAACCTGAGCGCGACCGGCCTCGCGCCGGGCACCTACGTCATCACCCAGGGCGCCGGCGCCACCCCCGGGCTGACCCACCTGCGCTGCGACACGGGCGAGGCCGTTGACCTCGCCAACCGCCGGGTCACCATCACGCTCGCCCCGCACGAGCACGTGACCTGCACGTTCACCAACTCGCCTCCGCCGCCCCCGAACGACGACTTCGCCGATGCCGCAATGCTGACGGGCGCGCCGGGCACCGTCACGGGGACCAACGCGTATGCCAGCATCGAGCCGGATGAGCCGACCCTGCTCGCGGGCGAGCGCAACCAGCGGTCGGTCTGGTACCGCTGGACGGCCCCCAGCAACGGGCTGGCCACGTTCACGACCTGCGATGGCTCGCTCGACACCCTGATGGGGGCCTTCACCGGAACGACGTTGAGTGCCCTGACGCTCCTCGAGGGCAACGACGACAACTGCGGCGCCTTCAACCTCGGCGGCGGGAGCACGGTGAGGTTCGCGGCGACCGCAGGAACCACGTACCGCATCGTGGTCGGCGGCTACGAGGGGGCCACCGGCACGGTGTCGCTCGACTGGACGCTTGCCCTGCCGCCGCCACCGCCGCCGGGGAACGACGCGTTCGCCTCCGCCCAGGTGCTGACGGGCCCCTCGGGCTCGGTGACCGCGTCGACCGCGAACGCGACCCGCGAGACCGGCGAGCCAAACCACGGTGGCCAGACGGGGTCCGCGTCGATCTGGTACTCGTGGACGGCGCCGTCCACCGCCACGGTGGCCTTCGACACCTGCGGCAGCGGCTTCGACACGTTGTTGGCGTCGTACACCGGTACCGCGTTGAACGCACTGACCGCTGTGGCGGGCAACGACGACGACGCGTCCTGCGGCTTCCAGAGCCGGATCCAGTTCGCGGCCACGGCCGGCACGACCTACCGGCTCGCCGTCGACGGCTACCGCACGGCCAAGGGCGCCGTCACCCTTCATTGGGCGACCTCCGGCTGATCCGTTCCGGTGCCCGATCCGACCGTGGCAACGGCTGTCGAGCCCGGTCCCTGAGGGCGCGATCGACAGAACGGCGGGTCGCGGGGCCCATCCTGCGGCGCCGTTCGGGCCGCCGGGGGATGGAGTGGTGCGAGGGTGGCCGTCACCGGCGGCGGGGGGGTGGGGGCGCGAGGTCGGCGCCGGCCACACGGGCCCGCCTCGAGCGGATCCGTCACTCTCCGCCCTCGGACCGGCGAAGTCCTCGAATTCGAGGCAATAGCCCCCGGAAACCGGGTGCCATTGCCTCAAGTTCGGTGGCGACGGGTCCGCCAGCCACGGAGCGTGAGATCGGCCCCGCCTACGGTCCGTCGACCGCGCGGTTCCGCCGGCGACGCGCCCTGGGGGCAACGGGGCCGGGCCGCGAGGCGAGGGCTCGGACCTGGCCGCCCGCGACCCGACAGCTCACGCCTGCGATGCGGCGACCGCCTCTTCGACGGATGGATGGGGCGCCGGTTCCCGGCCGGTCTGCGCAGGCCGTTCGGCCGGGTGGTCCGCGTCGCGCGCCCGAAAGCGTGTGATCGTTTGGGGCATGGGGCTTGACGAAGAGTCCATGGACGAAGAGGAGCTCCAGAGCGGGTTGGGGCGTGGACTCGACTCGATCCTTGCCCCCTCCGGTCCCAGGGACGGCTCGAGCGCCCCGGGCGGGCGGGGGCTCGGAGCCCTCTTCGGCACGGGCCCCCAGGCCGAGCCCCAGGCCGTCGAGCCCGAGGCCGTCGAGCCGCCGGCCGCCGGGCCGCGGCTGCTCGAGCCCCGAGCCGAGCGGCCTCGAGCGGCCGAGTCCCGAGCAGTGGAGCCGCGGGTGTTCGAGTCGCGAGCCGCCGAGCCCCGGCTCCCCGAGCCGCGGGTGTTCGAGTCGCGGGTGGTCCAGTCGGGAGCACCCGAGCCTCGGCCCATCGAGTCGCGGCCCATCGAGTCGCGGGCGGTCGAGCCTCGGACCCCCGAGCCGGGGCTGCTCGAGCCCCGAGCCGAGCAGCCCCGGGCGGCCGAGCCTCGGCCCGCCGAGTCGCGGGTGTTCGAGTCGCGGGCGGCCGAGCCGCCAGCTTCCGTGCCGTCGCCCGCCGAGCGGTGGCCCGCCCCGCCACCGATGCCCGTCGCGACGGCAGTCGCGGTGGCCTCGCCTCCCGCGCGCGACGGCCCGGCCCGATCGGACGACGAGGTGACGCGGCAACTGGGGCTGGTGGCCGACTCGCTTCGGCTCGACGTGGCTGCATTCCTCCGTCCCGGGCGTTCGGGCCCGCAGCTGCGGGTCCACCGTCCGGTCTGTCCAGAAACCAGTCGCGCTGGTCAGAGCCAGACCACCATCGAGTCGGCCGACCCTCGGGCTGCCCGGCGTCGCCCTTGGTGTCGTCGCATGCGGGAGCGAGACCACACCGGTCGGCCAGCCGCGGGGTGGTGGGCTACTCGACGGTGATTGTGCCCGTCTGAAGGCGGTGGAGGTCGCAGTGGTAGGTGAAGACGCCCGGGGTGAGGAAGGTGTGCTCGAAGCTGTCGCCGTAGTTCATCAGGTCCGACTCGAAGCTCTCGTCGTCGGCATCGACGGTGTGGTTGATGCCGCTGATGCTCGTCCAGGTGACCGTGTCCCCGACTGCGATGGTCAGCTGGTCGGGCACGTAGACGTATCCCTGCAGGCACACGTCGCCGTCGCAGAGGCCGAGTAGGACCTTCACCCGCAAGTTGTTGCTGCGCGTGTCGCCGACCCTGAACTGGAACCGGTAGTAGCCGTCGGCGACCTGTGCCTGGGTGGGGCGCCACTGCCAGATGAACCGGTGCTCGGCGTTCACCGGAGCGGACCCGACCTGCACCCAGCGGGTCGAATCCGGCCGCTTCCGCCAGACGCTGACCGGGCCGGCCAGGCCAGTGCTCAGACGGCCCCGGAAGACGAACTTCTTGCCGAACTGCAGGCGCAGGGGCTCGTTCCGGTAGCAGAGGGACGTGGTCCGGGAGAAGGTGACACAGGCATCGATGGTGCCGGAAGGCAGCCGCTCGGCCACGGGCGCCGCCGTCGGCGCGGCGTCACCGTGGCCGGTAGCCGCGACGGGTCCGGCCGTGGTGAGGGTGGCGACGATGAGGACGACCGAGATCAGGGCACGACGCATGGGGCGATGGTGACCCGATCGGAGCTCGCGGTGAAGAGTCGAAGGTCCCAAAGGGGTGGGGAGAGCTCTTGTCTGCCCCGGTGCCCCGCCGGTGCAGGCGACGCCATCGGCACTCCCGCCGGTCGCCTGCTCGACCCGCCCCGACCGGGGCATCGACCTCATCGGGCGGCGTGTTGCCGACGCCCGGTCACCCCGGGGTGGGGTCGAGTGGTGTGTTGCGGATCGGGCGGGCGGTACGGGCGGGTTGGCCGCGCACCGCGCCGGATGCCGGGTGGTCCTCGGGGTGGTCGACACCGGCCCACGCCGGCAGCACCAGGGCCGATCCGTGGGCACCGCCCCGCCCGACCGCGTGGGTGGCGCCCGCCGACACCGGGTTCTCGAAGCACCAGAACGCCTGGTCGCGACCCGGTGTCGACAGCGTCAACCGCAATCGGGAGCCGACGCGGAACACGTGGGCGACCGGCATGATCGGCACGCGGAACTGCAGCCACTCGCCGACGACCAGTGCCTCTCGGTGCTCGGGGGCGAAGGTGTAGTCGACGAGCAGGTGGTCGGAGCGCTCGGGGTCCTCCTCGCGGTGGACGGGCCGGTGCCATCCGGACTGCACCCGGAGCTCCATGCCGTCGGGGCGGATCTCGGTGATGGTGGCCTGTACCGACGTGTCGTCGGTGCCCGGACGGAGCCAGAGGTCGACGTGGCCCTGGCCCATCACCGTGATCGCCTCGTCGAGCGGGGCCGTCTCGTAGGCGGCGGTGCATTCGTCGGCGAAGGTCGTCCACTCGATCGGGACCGTGGGCTGGATGAAGTCGTCGAACCGCTCGGTGAGCGCGTACGAGGCCGCTCCGGCGTCGACGTCGTCCGCGTACAGGTCGGCGCCCGGCGCTGCCGGTGGCTCATCGACCAGCGCCCCGTCGGGAGCGAACCACCAACGCACCGGGGTGCACCCTGGAGGCGGGAACGACTCGACCTGCACCTCGTAACGCGGTCCCGGGGCGCCCGGCACCTCGCCCGCGGCGCCGCTCTCGAAGAGGATCCGCACGGGAGGCTCCGCCAGGTAGCGGGCGAGCGCCGCGGGGTAGTCGTCGGCAAGGTCGCCGAAGCGGTCGGCCTCGATGTCGGCGGTGTAGCCGAAGTACTCGGCGAACGCGGCCGGCGCGACGGCACGGACGAGGTCGGGCACCTTCGGCACCTTCCGGGCCACGTGGAACGAGAGGAACTCGAACCAGCGGGCGATCACCATCGGGCTGAACCCGTCGGGGTGGTGGCCGTTGAACAGCGTGAACACCACGTGCGGCGAGGCCTGGAACCGTTCGAGCATGAGGGCGAAACGGCTGCCCGTCTGCTCGTCCTGCCACGAGCCCGACAGGTACACCGGCACGTCGATCCGGTTGATCATGTTGGCGATGCGACGGGCCTCGAGGGCCGGGCGGAAGGTCTCGATAGCGCGGCCGAACCGCTCGAAGTCGAGGTTGAGGCTGCGGATGTCCTGGTTGGCGGCGCACTGGGCGTCGCCGTCGTCGATGCGAGCCTGGTCCCAGGCCATGCCGCCCGACTTGGTCTCGTTGTCGCGCTGGGCGAGCCAGGCCCTTGTGAAGCCCGAGTTGTACGTGCCGCCGGGCCACTGCTGGCGCCACAGGTCGTCGATCACCGAGAGCGGCGTGATGGCGGCCAGGCTCGGTGGGGCGGTGGCGGCCACGAAGAGCTGCGAGATCCCCGGGTAGCTGAGACCGACCATCCCGGGCCTGCCGTGCAGCACCCATGGCTGGCGGGCGACGGTCTCGACCACGTCATACCCGTCGGCGGCCTGCGCCGGGCTGAAGATGTCGAACACCCCACCCGAGCAGCCGGTGCCGCGCATGTTGACCCCGACCGTCGCGAACCCGAGGAGGTTGGCCAGCATGGTGCCCGGCTGGGGCAGATCGGGGTTCGACGGGCCGTAGCCCGAGTACTCCACCACGGTGGGCCACGGTGCCGGGCCGTACAGGGACTCGTCGGGGAAGCGCACCATGGCCGAAAGGAGCGTCCCGTCCCGCGACCGGAGGTACCCGAAGCCCTCGTGGAGCTCTTGATCGTAGAGCGACGGGTCAGGGACATCCTCGACGGCGAGCACCCGCACCGGACCGTGGATGCCCGGTGGGTCGGTACTCATGTCCTGCACGGTGTACTCGCCGGGGGCGAGCGTCTCGCCGGACCCGACGGCGCCGACCAGGTCGTCGAGCGAAGCCAGCACCGCGTGCTCGACCGGCACGAACGACACGTGGGCGTTGCCACGCTCATCGGCGACCACGCCGACGACCGGCCGGCCGTCGGTGGCGACCACCTGCAACAGCGAGCCCGGTCGCGCGCCGGTCACCGTCAGCGTCTCCACCCCGGCCCGCACCTCCAGGTCGGCCGGCACGGCCCTGCTCCCACCCCCGTCAGCCATGGGACCTACCTTGGCACGTCCACACCGGGGGCGCCTCTGACGCGTCTACTCACGCCCGGGTGACCCGAAATGGGCCCCGGGGCGCCGCTAGGGTCGTGCCTCCCGTGCGAAAGATCTCGCGGCTCGCCGCCGTTCTCCTCCTACTGGCGCTCGCGGCCGCCGCCTGCGGTGGCGGGGACCAGCGGGCAACCCGCAGCACCGAGACGGTGCCCCAGGCCGCCGCCGACGCGCCCAACGTGGTGGTGATCCTCACCGACGACCAGACGCTCGAGAGCATGCGGGTGATGACCCGAACCAATGCCCTGCTGGGTGACGAGGGCACGACCTTCTCGAACTTCGTCACCAGCTTCCCGCTGTGCTGCCCGTCACGCGCCACGTTCCTCACCGGTCAGTACGCATTCAATCACGGCGTCATCGACAACATCGGTGAGCGCGGCGGGTACTACGCCCTCGACAACATCAACACCCTGGCGGTCTGGCTGCAGCGGGCGGGCTACTCCACGAGCATGGTGGGCCACTACCTCTACACCTATGGCGCCCGGAGCCCCACCGAGATCCCCCCGGGATGGGACGACTGGTTCGTCACCATCCATCCGAGCACGTTCAAGTACTTCAACTACAACGTGAACGACAACGGCGAGGTGGCGCACTACGGGAACAGGCCGCAGGACTACCAGACCGACGTGCAAGCCGACCGGGCCGTCTCGGAGATCGAGCGCCTGGCGGCCCGCGACCGGCCCTTCTTCCTGAACCTGTGGACGTTGGCGCCCCACGTCGAGCAGCCCGAGGTCGCCCCGAACACCATCCCCGAGGTGACGTCGGTGCCGGCGCCACGGCACGACCACACGCTGACGGCCGAGCCGTGGGGCCCTGATCAGACCCCCTCCTACGACGAGGAGGACGTGAGCGACAAGCCACTGTTCCTAGCGGGTCGCGACCAGATGTTCGTGACCACGAGGATCTCCGCGCAGAACCACTACCAGCGCGCCCTCGAGTCGCTGCTCGCGGTCGACGAGGCGGTCGACCGCATGGTCACCGCCCTCGAGGATGCCGGCGAGTTGGACAACACCGTCATCGTCTTCTGGTCCGACAACGGCCTGCTCCAGGGTGAGCACCGGCTCCGCGACGTCAAGACGGTCCCCTACGAAGAGGGCATCCACGTGCCGCTGATCATCCGCGGTCCCGGGTTCGCGGCCGGCGCGACCGCGCCCCGGTTGACGGCCAACATCGACCTGGCGCCGACGATCCTCGACGTGGCCGGTGTGGACGGCAGCCTCGAGATGGACGGCGAGTCGCTGCTCCCCCCGGCCGGCGACCCCGACCCGCCGCCCGACGACCGCGTGATCTACATCCAGAACGGCCCCCAACAGAACGCGGCCATCCCGCACTTCGACGGGGTGCGCGTCCCCGGCTACACCTACGTGGAGTACGTCACGGGCTTCGTCGAGCTCTACGACCTCACCGCCGACCCGTACCAGTTGTCGAACATCGCCGGCAAGCCCTCGTACGCCGAGTTGGAGGACCGCCTGGCGGGCCTCCTCCGGCAGGTGCGCGATTGCCACGGCGACAGTTGCCGAGAGCCCCGCTTCACGCCACCTGGCTAGCGTGTGGGCGATGTGCGGCCGGTTCGTCTCCGCCACCCCACCCGACCAGATCGCCCGGTACTTCGACGTCGACGAGGCAACCGAGACGCTGCTGGCCCCCAACCACAACGTGGCGCCGACCACCGCCGTCTACACCGTCCTCGAGACCGGCGGGGCCCGTCGTCTCGAGGCGCTGCGCTGGGGCCTCGTCCCCATCTGGGCCAAGGACCTGAAGGTGGGCAACAGGATGATCAATGCCCGTGCGGAGACCCTGGCCGACAAGAACGCCTTCAAGCACGCCTTCCGCAAGCGCCGGTGCATCATCCCGGTGGACGGCTTCTACGAATGGGACAAGGTGGCGGGCGAGAAGCGCAAGCAGCCGTACTTCGTCCATCGGCCCGACGGTGAGCCACTGGCACTGGCGGGGCTCTGGGAGGTGTGGCGGGGCGCCGACCGGAAGGGTGAGCCGCTCGCCAGCACCACGATCATCACGTGTGCCCCCAACGAGAAGATGGCGCACATCCACGACCGCATGCCCGTGATGCTGCCCCCCGATGCCTGGGACACCTGGCTCGACCCCGAGATGCACGACACCGATCTCCTCGGGCGCTTCCTCGTGCCGGCACCGTCCCACCTCATCTCGCTCCGCCCGGTGAGCACCGAGGTGAACAGCGTGCGAAACCGGGGCGAGCACCTCATCGATGCGATCGACCCGGGTGCCGCCGGCGCGTCGGGGACGACCGGTGAGCGTGAGTAGGAAGGCGGCGACCCTCAGCCCGCCCAGCCGGTCGCAGGCACTCCGCCGCCGCCTCGACAACATCTCGCTTCGTTGGCAGGCCCGGTTGGACAGCGACTTCGCCGACCGGGTGGTCCCGTGGGCGACCGCGGCGGTCCTGTTCGTGTGGCTCGGGGGAATGGCGCTCGGCCGCGCTCGTTCGCTCGAGGGCGGCACCGACCTCGCGGCCTACCTGCAGGGCGCCTGGTTGATCGACCATGGTCGCCCGCCGTTCCTCTCGATCACCGGTTCGCACCTCCTGGCGGACCAGGCGGGGTTCGTGTTCTACCCGATCGCGTGGATCACCGGCCTGTTGCCCGCGGTGCCGACCCTGCTGCTCCTGCAGTCGGCCATGCTGGCCCTCGGTGCCGTTCCTCTCTGGCGGATCGCCCGGCGGGTCACCCATCTGCGTGCGGGTGCGGCCGCCACGCTTCTGGTCGCGTACGGCCTCTACCCCGCGCTCCAGAACATCAACCAGGCCGACTTCCACCTGGCCGCCCTCGCCCTTCCTTCTCTCCTGTTCGCGTCGTTGTTCGGACTCACCGGCCGCTGGCGCCTCTTCGCCCTCTGCGTGCTGCTCACCGTGCTGTGCCGGGCCGACTTCGCGCTCGTCGTGGCGGGCATCGGCGGGCTGCTGGCCCTCGAGGGTCGCCGGCGCGAGGGTGCGCTCACGGCGGCATTCGGGCTCGCCTGGCTGCTCGGTGCCCTGCTGGTCGTGCAGCCCCACTACGCCGACGGCGTGTTCGTCCATGCGACCGCCTTCTCGTCCTACGGCGGCTCGGCCTTCGGTGCGCTGGGGGGCATGCTCACCCACCCGTTCTCGGTGCTGGCCGATGTCACCGCCGAGGAGAACTTCAGGATCGTGGTGATGCTGCTGGCGCCCGTCTTCTTCCTGCCGGTCCTGGCCCCGAGGTACCTGCTGCCCGCCATCCCGCTCGAGGTGCTCTACCTGGTGGCGAACGCCAGCGAGGCCACCGCACCCCGTGTCGAGCAGAACATCGCCATCACGGCCTTCGTGTTCCTGGCGACCACGATGGCCCTCAGCCGCATCGGTCGGCGGAGCCTCGAGCGGGTG
This sequence comes from Acidimicrobiales bacterium, assembly GCA_041918615.1. Classification (GTDB taxonomy): domain Bacteria; phylum Actinomycetota; class Acidimicrobiia; order Acidimicrobiales; family DATDAH01; genus JAEUJM01. The sequence continues at coordinate 13,922 of JAYRVH010000046.1, read as the reverse complement.
AACGTCGACCGCCGAATCCTCGCAGCCCTGCTCCTGGCGGCGGCGGTCTTCTTCGTCCGCGATGCGACCACCTCGCCTTACCGCCACCCCTGGGACCTCGGGAGACGTGACGCCGCCGACGACGCCCGCCTCGATGCCGTCGATCTCATCGACGCCGACGACCGCGTGCGGGCGTCACCGGCGCTTCTCCCGCTCCTCGCCGAGCGCCCTCACCTCTACGTTCTCGAGACGGAGGACCATCCCCATGTGCGGCGAGCCGCAGCGGACGGGGTGGACGTGGTGGTGTTCGACGAGCGGGCCGCCATCTTCTGGGACGACGACGACCGTGGCCTGTTCCACGAGGGGATGGTGGCCCTTGGCTTCGCCCGCACGTTCAACACCGACGGCATCGCCCTCTACCGGAGCGACCACCGGTCGGGCTGATGAGGATCGACGGGTCCTGGCGGTCAGGTGCCGTCGGTCGCCTCGGCGTGGCCCGCGACGCGCAGCCCGTCGCGGATCGCCCCGGCGGCGCGGTCGAGCTCGGCGGGTTCGGGGTCCGGTTCGGCGTTGGCGAAGTCCAGGTCGTGCACCCCCCTGATCGGGACCAGGTGCAGGTGGACGTGGGGCACCTCGAGGCCGGCGACCATGAGGCCCACCTTGGCGGGCCGGAAGACCTGTTGCTGCACCTTGCCGATGGCGTGGGCCACCGCGGTCAGGTGCTGCACGAGGTCGGGCTCGAGGTCGATCCAGTGCTCGACCTCCGCGATCGGCACGACCAGGGTGTGGCCTGGCTGCAGCGGATTGATCGACAGGAACGCCACGCACCGGTCGTCCCGCCAGACGAAGCGCGCCGGGAGCTCGCCGCGGATGATCAGGGTGAAGACCGTCGGCATCCCCTGATCGTAGACTGGGGACGTGAGAGGCCCCGGAGACCGCGACGGCGAGGACCGGATCCTCACGTGGCCCAACGTCATCACCTTCCTGCGGCTGGCGTGCCTGCCGTTGTTCCTCTACCTGCTCTTCGGTCGGGACAACCGGGCGGCCGCGGCGGCCATGCTGTTCCTGCTGGGAGCCACCGACTGGGTCGACGGCTACATCGCCCGCCACTACGACCAGGTCTCGTCGTTGGGGAAGGTGCTCGACCCCGTGGCCGATCGCATGCTCTTCTTCGTCGGGGTGGGTGCCATCCTCGTCGACGGCGCCGCCCCGGTCTGGTTCTCGGTGATGGTGCTGGCCCGCGAGGCGTTCGTCTCGATCGCCGTGCTCGGGCTGGCCGCCCTCGGAGCCAGGCGGATCGATGTCACCTGGTACGGCAAGGCCGGCACGTTCTGCCTCATGGGCGCCTTCCCCTTCTTCCTGGCGGGGGCGAGCACCATCGGGTGGGCGTCGCTGGCCCTGGTCCTCGCCTGGGGCTTCGGCATCCCGGGCCTCGTGCTCAGTTACTACGCGGCGGCGCTGTATGTCCCGCTCGGCCTCGAGGCCCTTCGGGAGGGACGCGCCGCGCGAAAGCCCGTACCCGTGAAGGAGACCACATGAAGGCAGTGATCATGGCGGGCGGGGAGGGGACCCGGCTCCGGCCGCTGACCTCCAACGTCCCCAAGCCGATGATGCCGATCGTCAACCGGCCGATGATGGAGCACATCGTCAACCTCTTGAAGGTCCACGGGTTCGACGAGATCGTCGTCACGGTCGCCTTCATGGCGAATGCGATCCGCACCTACTTCGGCGACGGCTCCGAGTTCGGCGTTCGAATGGTCTACGCCACCGAGGAGTCGCCGCTCGGCACGGCCGGTTCGGTGCGCAATGCCATGGACGAGCTGGACGAGCGTTTCCTCGTGATCTCGGGCGACGTGGTCACCGACATCGACCTGGGAGACATGGTCCGCACCCACGAGGCCAAGGGCGCGCTCGCAACCATCGGGCTCGTGCCGGTCGAGAACCCCCTCGAGTTCGGCATCGTGATCACACGCGAGGACGGGAGCATCGAACGGTTCCTCGAGAAGCCCACGTGGGGTCAGGTCTTCAGCGACACGATCAACACCGGGATCTTCGTGCTCGAGCCCGAGATCTTCGACTACATCGAGCCGGGTCGCCCCGTCGACTTCTCGAGCGAGGTGTTCCCCAGGCTGCTCGACGAGGGCCGGCCGCTGTACGGCGCGGTGGCCGAGGGCTACTGGGAGGACGTCGGCACGCTCGAGTCCTATCTCCGGGCCCACAAGGACGCGCTCGACGCCAAGGTCGCCCTCGACATCCCCGGCTTCCGCATGTCCGAGGGCCTCTGGGTGGGCGAGGGGGTCGAGGTCCATCCCGACGCGGTCATCGAGGGCCCCGCGGTCATCGGCGACAACTGCCGGATCGAGGCAGGCGCCCGGCTTGGCGAGTACGTGGTGCTGGGCACCAACGTGAAGGTGCGCGACGAGGTCCACCTGCAGCGGGCCGTGGTCCACGACAACACCTACCTGGGTGAGCAGTGCCGCCTGGGTGGCGCCGTGGTGGGGCGAGCGTGCGATCTGCGGCGCGGCGTCCGCTGCGAGGAGGGCGTGGTGCTCGGTGACGAGTGCTTCGTGGGCGACAACGCGGTGATCGGCGCGGGCGTGAAGGTGTACCCGTTCAAGACCGTCGAAGCCGGCGCGATCATCAACTCGTCCATCGTGTGGGAGTCACGAGGTGCCCGCAGCCTCTTCGGCCGTGACGGGGTGGCGGGCCTGGCCAACGTCGACATCACCCCCGAGTTCGCGGCCCGTGTGGCCATGGCTTTCGCCACGACGGTGAAGAAGGACAGCACCGTCATCACCTCACGCGACTCCAGCCGTTCGGCCCGCATGCTCAAGCGGGCGATGATGGCCGGCCTCAACGCGGGGGGTGTCAACGTGCTGGACCTCGAGGTGGCCAGCGTGCCGGTCACCCGGGTGCAGGCCCGACGTCCCGACGCGGTGGGGGGGATCACCCTCCGTCTCCTCGAGCATGACGCACAGTCCGTGGCCATCCGGTTCTTCGACACCAACGGCGCCGACATCAACGAGGACACGCAGCGCAAGATCGAGCGCCTCTTCAACCGTGAGGACTACCGCCGGGTGCTGCCTCGCGAGATCGGCGACATCGGCTTCCCCCCGCGCGCCCTCGAGCAGTACGCGGTCGCCCTCGAGTCGGCGGTCGACGTGGCCGCCGTCGAAGCGGCCGGCTTCAAGGTGGTGGTCGACTATTCCTACGGCTCGACTTCGTTCGTGATGGCCAACGTCTTCTCGAAGCTCGGGGCCGAGGTCCTGGCGGTCAATCCCTTCGTGTCGACCGCAGGCGTGGTCGAGTTCGACCGCGCCGCCCACGCCGAGCAGGTTGCCCGGCTGGTGCGCGCCTCGGGGGCGAACGTGGGCGCGGTGATCGATCCGCCCGGTGAGCGGCTCACCCTCATCGACGACCGCGGGCACGTCCTCGACCCCGACGAGGCGCTGTTGGCACTGCTCACGCTGGTGCGCGGCCGGCTCGGCGGCGACCGGGTGGCCCTGCCTGTGTCGGCCACGATGAGGGCTTCGACGATCCTCGCGGAGGCGGGGGTCGAGGTGCTGGCCACCAAGACCTCCTCGTCCGCCCTCATGGACGCGGCCACCACGAAGGGAGTCGGATTCGCCGCTGATCTCGGTGGCGGCTTCATCTTCCCGTCCTTCCTTCCCGCCTTCGACGCGGCGGCCTCGCTGGTCAAGGCACTCGACCTGCTGGCGCACCACGATGCCCCGCTGTCCGAGGTGGTCGAGGGCCTGCCCCGCATCCACATGGCCCACGAGCGGGTGATCACACCGTGGGAGCAGAAGGGGATGGTGATGCGCACCCTGGTGGAACGGTCTGCCGATCGTGAGCTCGAGCTGGTCGATGGCGTGAAGGTCCTCCATGACGACGGCTGGGCATTGGCCCTGCCCGACCCCGAGGAGCCCGTGACCCACATCTGGGCCGAGGCCGAGACCGACGTCGCCGCCCGTCGACTGGCAGAGGAGTACGCCCGGCGCATCCGTCAGATGCTTCGCTGAGCGGATTGTGGTTCGCCTTCTCGTGGGATGACAACACGAGCCCGGATCGTTTCGTATTGGAGGACTTGATGGCGACCGACACCACCTCCGCCGGGGCCGCGCTGCCCGAGGTGGACGAGCGGGACCCACGACGCTGGTGGGCGCTGGCGGTGCTGTGCCTCAGCCTGTTGCTGATCGTGATGGACAACACGATCGTCAACGTGGCCCTTCCCACCATCCAACGTGACCTGGGCGCCACGGGCAGCGAGCTGCAGTGGATCGTCGACGCCTACGTGCTCGTGTTCGCCGGCCTGCTGCTCACGATGGGAAGCCTGGGCGATCGCTATGGCCGCAAGCCCGCGCTCTCGCTGGGCCTGGCCATCATGGGCTCGGCGTCGTTCATCTCGGCCTGGTCCAGCGACCCGGCGCAGCTGATCTTCTGGCGGGCGGTCATGGGCATCGGCGGCGCGCTGATCATGCCGGCCACGCTCTCGATCCTCACGAACGTGTTCACCGACCACCGGGAGCGGGCACGCGCCATTGCCATCTGGGCGGGCACCTCGGGCATGGCCGTGGCCATCGGCCCCGTGACCGGCGGCTGGCTGCTCGACCACTTCTGGTGGGGCTCGGTGTTCCTGATCAACGTGCCGGTCGTCGTGGTGGCCCTGGTGGCGGGGTGGAAGCTCATCCCCAATTCGAAGGACCCGGCACCGCCCCGCCTCGACCCTCTCGGCGCGCTGCTGTCCATCACCGGCCTCGTCACGCTGGTTTGGGCGATCATCGAGGCCCCCGACCGGGGTTGGACCGACAGCGTCACCCTGGCCGCCTTCGCCGTCGCCACCGCGCTGCTGGTGTCGTTCGGGGTTCACGAGAAGCGCAGCGACCACCCGATGCTCGACGTCAACTTCTTCCGCAATCCCCGGTTCAGCGCAGCCAGCGGAGCCATCACCATGACCTTCTTCGCCATGTTCGGCACGCTCTTCCTGTTCACCCAGTACATGCAGTTCGTGCTGGGGTACTCGCCGCTGGCCACCGGCGTGCGGTTCATGCCGATGGCGGCCGTGATGATGGTGGTCGCCCCCTCGAGCGCTCGGATCGTCGAGAAGGTCGGAACCAAGGCGGTGGTGGCGAGCGGCCTGGGCTTCACGAGCGTCGCGCTCGTGCTCGGCACGTTCCTCACCGCCGACGGCGGCTACCTGCCCCTGCTGGGGGTGCTGCTGGTGATGTCGGTGGGCATGGGCCTCACCATGGCCCCGGCCACCGAGTCGATCATGGGCTCGCTGCCGCTGGCCAAGGCGGGTGTGGGATCAGCGGTGAACGACACCACCCGCCAGGTGGGGGGCGCCCTCGGCGTGGCGGTGCTGGGCAGCCTGCTGTCGTCGGTGTACGGCGCGAAGATGGCCGAGGTGCTGGCCGGTCTGCCCGTACCGGGCGCCGTCGCCTCGGTCATCGAGGACAGCATCGGTGCCGCGGTCAGCGTGTCGTCCCGCCTCCCCGGTCCCGTGGCGGACACCCTCACCAACGCCGCCCGCGCCGCCTACGTGAACGGCATGGGCGTGTCACTCTGGGTCGGTGCCGGCGTGGCCCTGCTCGGTTCGATCGTCGCACTCGTCGCGCTCCCCGCCCGCGCCGTCATCCCCGAGGACTCGGTGGGGTGACGGTCGCACCGGCAGCGGACGTCGCCGCGGCCCGGCGGCCGCCTGGTCGACCGATGGACGAGCGGGCGAGTGCCGAGATCCTCGAGGCGGCGGTGACGCTGCTGACCACGGAGGGGTTCGCTGGGATCAGCATCGACACGGTGGCAGCGACCGCCGGCGTGTCGAAGGCCACCATCTATCGGCGTTGGTCCTCGAAGGAGGCCTTGCTGCTGGCGGCGGCCGGTTGTGTCTCGGGCGGGCCCCAGGACCTGCCCGACACCGGCACGCTACGTGGCGACCTGCGCGCCCTCTACCAGGGCTTCCTGCCCGCGCTCACCGATGGTGTGCCGGGCCGGATCCTGCCGCAGCTCATCGCCGAGGGCACCCGCAACCCCGAGATCCAGGCCCTGCTGGCCGACTTCTCAGAAGGCCGCCGTGAGCGGTGGCGCACCGTCCTCGAACGGGCGACCGCCCGGGGCGAGCTGGTCGACGGTCTCGACGCCGAGGTGGTGGTCGACTGCTTGACGGGCCCGCTGTTCACTCGCCTGCTCATCACCGGCCGACCCCTCACCCCCGAGTTGACCGACCAGCTCCTCGACGTCGTCCTGTCCGGCATCGCCGTCTGAGCACACGGATCAGGCCGGCTGGCCGAATGCCTGGCCGTCGAGTTGCTCGCGGGTGATGTCGGCGTGGCGCGTGCAGGCCGGTACAGACCGAGGTTCGCGGAGCCGGGGGAGCGGCGCGTCTTGTAGCGTGCACGTCATGAACGTTCCCGACGATTTGAGGTACTCGACCGATCACGAGTGGGCCCGGCTCGAGGACGGCAAGGTCCGCATCGGCATCACCGACTACGCCCAGGATGCGCTGGGCGACGTGGTCTACGTGGACGTTCCCGCAGTCGGGGTCACGCTGAAGCTGAACGACAGCTTCAGCGAGGTCGAGTCCACGAAGTCGGTGTCCGACATCTACGCCCCGGTGTCCGGCACGGTGGTCGAGGTCAACGCAGACCTCGGTGACGCTCCCGAGCGTCTCAACGAGGACCCCTACGGTGAAGGCTGGATCTGCGTGATCGAGCCGGCCGACGCCGGCGAGTTCGGAGCACTGCTCGATGCGGATGCCTACCGCGCCCTGATCGAGGGGTAACGCGGCCATCACGATGACGGGGAAGGGACAGCGGCGTGGCTGAGGCTTTGTGCAACAACTGTGGGCACCACAACCCGCTCGGCGCGAACTTCTGCTCCTCGTGCGGGGGCCCCCTCGACCTTGCCGGCAAGGAGACCACGACCGTCACCTTCCACCCGGAAGGGCCCGTGGAACGGATCGACGACGACGACTCCGTCGGGATGGACGAGGTGCCCGGCGATGTCGGGATGCTCGTGGTGAAGCGGGGCCCGAAGGCCGGGTCCCGGTTCGCGCTCACCGACGAGCTCACCACCGCAGGGCGCCACCCCGACAGCGACATCTTCCTCGACGACATCACCGTGTCCCGGCGACATGTGGAAGTGACCAGGGATGCTTCCGTCTACCTCGTACGAGACGTCGGTTCGCTCAACGGCACCTACGTGAACCGCGAGCGAATCACCACGGCGGTGCCACTGGCCAACGGTGACGAACTGCAGATCGGCAAGTACAAGCTGGTGTTCTTCACGGGAGCGGGTCCCGAGGGCGACCCAGCGCCATGAGCGAGCGCTCGCACCTCTCGATCGGCGAGGTCCTCAGCCTGCTCCAGCAGGAGTTCCCGGACGTCACGATCTCGAAGATCCGCTTCCTCGAGAGCCAGGGCCTGCTCGACCCCGAGCGCACACCATCGGGCTATCGCAAGTTCTACGGGCCGGACATCGAACGACTGCGCTGGATCCTGAACCAGCAGCGGGAGAACTTCCTGCCACTCAAGGTGATAAAGGGACGCCTCGACGACGTCGGCGACGACGCCGTCCCACCGCCGCCGGCGGCGGCCGCTCCTGCCGTCGAGCCAGGGGCCGACGGCGCGCAGGACGATGCCACCGCGCTCGACCCGGGCCCGACGTCGGTGAGCCTGACGGCCGATGAACTGGCCGGTGCCGCCGGACTGACGAGGGACCTGATCGTCGACCTCGAGCGATACGGCCTGCTGGCCGGCAAGTCGGTGGGCTCCATGAGGCTCTACGACGACGAGGCGCTGTTGGTCGCACGGGTGGCGGCGGCGTTCCTCCGCCATGGCATCGAGCCCCGCCACCTGCGGATGTACAAGGTCGCGGCTGACCGCGAGGCGGGGTTTCTCGAGCAGATCATCACCCCCGTGCTCAAGCAGCGGAATCCGGCGGCTCGACGTCAGGCGGTCGAGACCATCGACGAGCTCACGGGGCTGGGGCAGAACCTGCGGTCAGCCCTGCTGCGTGAGTCGCTGCGCAGTCACCTGGGGCACTGAGACCCTTCGGCGTCCTCCTCTCCACCGTGGAGCTGTGAAGTGGCGGCCGGCCGCCCTCGTGAGCGACCCGTACGCCCCTGTGGCCGAGTTCGACGCGTCGCCCTCGAACCAATGAGGACCGGCCGACGATCCGGGTAGGTTTACGGCATGGTCGAAATGGAGCTCGTGGGTGTCCGTGTCGAGCTTCCGACCAACGCGCCGATCGTGTTGTTGCGCGAGAAGACCGGTGACCGGCGACTGCTGCCCATCTTCATCGGGGCTCCCGAGGCCACGGCCATCGCCTTCGCCCTCGAGGAGGTCGAGACCCCTCGGCCGATGACGCACGACCTCATGAAGAACATGCTCGACACGCTCGGCGTCACCCTCGACCAGGTAGTCGTGACGGCGCTCGAGGACGCCACCTTCTACGCCGAGCTGCACATCACCGTCAACGGCGTGACCCACCAGATCTCGAGTCGCCCCTCGGATGCCATTGCCCTCGCTGCCCGCACGGGCACGACCATCTTCGCCGCCGAGGACGTTCTCGACGAGGCCGCCTACGCCCTCACCGACGACGAAGAGGTGCACCAGGAAGTGGTGGTCGAGCAGTTCAAGGAGTTCATCGACAACGTGAACCCCGAGGACTTCGCCTCCTGATCGCGGGCTCGCAAGCCGATACTGTTGGCAATGGTGGGCGTTGACGGCGAGGGGGGACACACGGTCGGCAGGCGTGGCACGGGGTCGTCGACCATGTACGCCGAGCGTCGGCTTCGGTGGCACGGTGCGCTCGCGCTCGCTGGGATGATTCTGCTCGCGCTCGTCGTGCCTGCATCGACGAGGCACGAGGCAGCCGCCCAGGCCGCCTGCGGCGCGGACTCGGCCACCACCGGCATCAGCGGCAGGGTCACCGACGCCGTGTCGGCAACGCCGATCGCCGGCGCGCTGGTCGCGGTCCTGCGCACGACGGACCAGGCCGTCGTGGCCGGAGCGCGAGCCGGCGGTGACGGCCGGTACGCCATCGCCGTTCCCGCAGGCACCTATCACCTCTACGTCGCCGACTCGACGCCCGACCACACCCCGCGGTTGAACCCGAGCAGCGTCACCGTCGCCGACGGATCGGTGACGACGGTGAACCCCGCCTTGGCACCCACGAGGGGCTCGCTCAGCGGGGTGATCACCGACGAGGTGACCTCCGCCCCGGTCGATGCCAGCTGGGCCATCGCCGTCGACATGGCCAGCGGCGCCCCTGCCGGGGGCGCCGTGGCCGATGGGTCCGGTGTGTTCCGTCTCGAGGGTCTCCGGAGCGGGCCGCACCTCGTCGCCTTCGTCGATCCCTCGGGGCGTCATGGCGTCGAATACTCGGGCGGCGTGCCCGGACCGGTGGGGGCCACGGCGGTCACAGTGGCCGCGGGCGAGGACCGGCCCACCGCGGCAGCGTTGTCGCCCCGGTCCACGGCCCCGGCGACCACCTCGATCGAGGGAACGGTGGCCGATCGATCGGGCCGCGCGCTGCCCGCCATGATGGTGGTCGCTCTCCGCTCCAGTGACCTGTCGCTGCGGGCCGGGGCACGAAGCGATGCGAGCGGTCGTTTTCGAGTCGATGTGCCGGCCGGCGACTACAAGGTCGGCATCGTCGACCCGACAGGCGCGCATCCGATGATCTGGCACGACGGGCAACGTCATGATGCGCTTGGTGCGGCGGCGACGGTCTCCGCCCCGGCCACGATCGATCCCGTCCTCGGGTCGGCCACCGGCTCGGTGGCGGGGTCCGTCATCGACGATCCCACCGGGGCGCCGCTGGTGTGCGTCTGGGTGGTCGCCATCGCCCCCGACGGCGCCATCGCCGGCGCGGCGGTCACCGAAGAAAGCGGGCGCTATCGGATCGACGGGCTGACGCCCGGTACGCATCGGCTCACCATGGTCGATCCCAGCGGCCGTCGCCCGCAGGAGTATTGGGAGAACAGCCTGACCTACGCGGGGGCGGCGGCGGTCATGGTCCGAGCCGGCGAGGTCGCCACGGCGGACGGCGACTTGGCCTCTCGCACCCCGTTCGGGGCGCCCAACCAATGGGTGGCCCGCCAGTACACCGAGCTGCTGGGTCGTGCGCCGACGCCCACGGAGTGGCGGGTGTGGACGGACTACTACGGAGCGCAACCCGCCTGTACCGCCGCAACGCTCAACGCTCTGCCCCAGTACCTCACCGGCCTCACCACGCCGCCGGTGCCCGGTCTCCCCGCCGGCACGGCCACGGAATTCACGTCGCTGTACCCCGACACCAGCCAACTCGACCGGGCGCTGCGAGTCGCGGCGGTGATCAGAGCTGCGTACGGGCACGATGCGAACGAGAGCGACTGGGACAGCCGTATCAAGCCCTACGTGCAGGGGACGAGAGCCTGGTCGACGACGGTGAACGGGCTCTACGGGTTCATCATGGCCTTCGTCGGACCGGGCACGTTCTGCAACCCGAGCAACCCCTCCTACCCCTTCGGCTTCAGCCGTGCTCTCGATCTCCGCGCCAGCCTGACCGCCCTGACGCCGAGCCAGCCTCTGAGTCCGTCACGGACCCAGCCCCAGCTCGAGATGGCACTGGATGCCGCATCACGGGGCGCCACCGTCGCCGAGCGGACGGTCAGCCTGCGCCAGGGCGAGGTGGTGCGCGTCGGAGGCGCCGCAAACGCGAATCGCCCCCTGGTGATACCGGCCGGGGTCACCCTCACCTCGGATGGCGTCCCGCCCTACGCCGAGCCGCTGGACGGAACCGCTCGGGGCTTGGCTTACAGCCGCATGGGTCGGATCGTGCCGGCCACCACCGCGGGTACGCCGGGGTTCAGCCCCGCCGACGGCCTGGTGTGCGAAGCAACGCGGTGCAACAACCTCGGCCTCGTGTCACTGGCCGCGGGCGCGCATCTGGCGGGTGTGTGGGTCGACGGGATGGGTCTCTCCGACACGAACTACAAGGTCGCGCTCGTGCGGACCGCCGGAAGTGCCCTGGACACACCCTCGACCCCGTACGACGACCGCACGTCGGTCATCGCCAGTCGGTTGTCCGAGCCCACCCGTGACGGGGCGGGGCTGCGCCTCGAGGGCGCGTCGACGGGCGCCGCGTGCATCGGCGAGCAGGTGCTCGGGAACCTTGTGACCGGCTACTCGTCGCGCCACGAGTTCGACCAGCGGGGCCAAGCCCAGTGGGTGGACGGAATCAGCGTGGCGTGTGAAGACGCCACGGTCGCCGTAAACGGCATCGTGGACGTCACCGACGTGGGGATCCTGGTCCAGGGCTCGGTGGACCGCTCGGAGGTCGTCACGCGCCAGCGCTCGGACGTGCGCTCGAACGCCGTGCTCAGCGCCGGCCTCGACGCACACGTCGCCCTCGGCGCCGATGCCGTCGGCTCCTGTCTCCCGCTGCGGGTGAACGATGCCTCGGGTGCGCCCAAGCCGGCGGCTCCCGTTCCCTGCCTCGACGTGAACACGCCGCGGGACTTCACGGGCGCGCGCATTCGGGACAACCGCTTCTTCACCGGGTCCCGGACGAGCTTCGACGTCGGCCTCATGGTGGGCGGCGGGGCGATGTGGGGCGACCACCGGGTCACCAGCCAAGGGCCGGACACGACCCACCCCGATGCCCGTGGCATCGAGGTCACCGGGAACTCGACCGGGGCGACGGCCGCCCGGGTGAACATCGGTGTCGATGTGCACGACATGACCCACGCCACCGTGACGGCCAACGCCACGACCTTCCGACTCGTCGACGGCAACCCGCGCGTCACCTGGTCCACCTGCCCGGAGTCCGCCTTGATCGGCGGCGAGGAGGAGGTGGCGTCCCTGACCACCGATGCCAGCTTCACCGTCGACGACCACTCGCGAGGGTGCGTGATCGGTGCGCCCCCCGCTGCCGGCTTGGAGCTACTGGAGCTCAGTCCCGACGGTTCGGCATTCGTCGGCTCCGAGTCCGACTCCACGCTGCGGGTCTGGGGAGGCGACCTCGACGTCGACCACGAGCCCGAACAAGACATCGCCACCTGGGTCGACGACTTCCGCGACGTCCGGCGCATGGGGTTGAACGTGATCCGGTTGTTGCTCGACACCGAGGACTACGTCGACGCTCCCTCGTGCCCGACCTGTGAGCCCACGGCGAACGCGGCGGCGGTCGCGCATCTCGGCGACATCGCGCTCGCCGCGGAGGAGGTGGGCCTCTACCTCGACATCACGGGCAACGGCATCTCCTACTACCACCACCGAGGGACGTGGTTCGACGAGCTCGACGCCTCTCCGGCAGCCGAGCTCGTCCGCTGGCGGGCCCAGGAGGTGTTCTGGGAGGCCGTCGCCGCCGAACTCCAGCCGCGGACCTCGGTGGCCTGGTACGACCTGATCAACGAGCCCACGCTGGGGGTGCCGGCGACGACGTGGTGCTTCACGGCGGACATGCCCGTCGATGAGCCCTGCTGGAACCCCAATATCGTGAAGTCGCTCACTGATCCGACCAACCCGGGGCGTCAGCGGACACAACTGGAGGTCGCGAGGGCCTGGACGACGCGGATGCGCGACGCGATCAAGGTCAGGGCGGGTGACACCGTCCACCCGGTGTCCGTCGGCCAGCTCTCGTTCTGCGGCGGTCCCCTGAACCAGGCCAGCCGGGAGCTCGCGGACTTCGACATGGTGCACATGTACCCAACGGACTCAACGCTCACTGCCAACATCAACACCGTCAACAACTGCAAGCAGCCGGGGCGCACCCTGGTTGTCGAGGAGACCTTCTGGATCGGTGCATCCTTGGAGAACATGGAGCGGTTCTTCGAGAGCACCCAGGGCCGGTCGGCGGGCTACGTGGGGCACATCATCGGGGGAACGCCGGCGCAACTCAGCGTGTGGCTGAGCTCGCACGATCCGGCCACCGAGCCCAGTTGGTGGGCCCGCCTCTTCTGGTACGTCTGGGACCAGTTCAGCCTCCGCCAGGTCGCCTTGCGCAACCCCACCGGTCCGGGCCTCATGCCCTCCTGAATCGACACGGGACGCGTGGGCAATCGCGCGCCTCGCGCGATTGCCCGTTGACGGGGCGCGCGGCCCGCCGTACGCTCCGGGTCACACCAACGTAATTCCGTGTGTGTGACTTGGCGGTGAGGGCTGCTGAAGCACCACGGGAGAGGGGCACCGTGACACCCACCACCACAACATCGACCGCCGCCGGGTCGGCCGGCGCCGGATCGGTCGCCGAAGGCTTCAGCGGCAAGCGCACCGCCGAGATCGTCGGCATCACGTACCGACAGCTCGACTACTGGGCGCGTACCGATCTGGTACGGCCATCGGTGGTCGACGCCGCTGGGAGCGGGAGCCGTCGCCGCTACTCCTACCGCGACCTGCTCGAGTTGAAGATCATCAAGAAGCTCCTCGACGCCGGCATCGGCCTCGGGACCGTTCGTGAGGTCTTCGTGTACCTCCAGGAGAACCTGGGCGAGGACGTGGTCAGCGCCAACCTGGCGATCAGCGACCACCAGGTGGTGCTCGTGCGCAGCAACGAGGAGATCATCGACCTCGTCCAGAAGGGCCAGGGTGTGCTGAACCTGCTCGCACTCGGTGGGGTCAAGGCCGAGATCGACGCCATCGTGGACCTGCGGCCGCCGGCCGAGGAGGTCGTCGCCGACGCCGGATCGCCAGATCGCGACCCGGTTGCCGTGCACGCGGCCGCAGACAGCTAGCCCGATCGGGCGCTGCCCGAGACCGGGCGCTCTCTCGGTTCGCTGACGCGTTGGGGAGACCACCGCCACCGGCGACGCGTTGAGTTCTAAGCCTCGATCCACCGATCGGGTAGGGGTCTGAGGGGTCGCGTATCCACCGAAAATGCCTCCTGATCAGGGAGAATGGAGCTGTCTAACGGCACCGTTCCAACTGATCGAGGAGGCATTTTCAGTGAGTCCAGTATCG
>JAYRVH010000045.1:0-58743 GCA_041918615.1 Acidimicrobiales bacterium | reverse complement strand
GACATGTTGGTCACCCAGATCCGGCGGGTCCGCAAGGTCGTCCCCGAACTCGCCGAGGTGTGGGTCCGCGAACGCAACCTCGAGGGGGGCCGCCCGCCGTGCGACTGGGACGACCCGACCGATCGGGACCGGCTGGTGTCCGAGTTGGTCGATGACGCCAACGAACTGGTGTGGGCCGCCGCCGATCTGGACCTGGGCGACAAGCAGGCCGACGCGGTGGCGTTGTTGGCGTTGGTCGCGGGCCAGGACGTGGAGCCGGGCGACGGTCCCGGGAAGTGGCGGATCGCCCGGCGGACCGCCCCGGACCGGGTGATCTCGACGGTCGACCCCGAAGCCCGCCACGCCCACAAGACCCGCCGGGCATACCGCGACGGCTACAAGGCCCACGTCGCCGCCGAGCCCGACACCGGCCTCGTCACCTCCTGTGATGTGGGGCCGGGCAACACCGGCGACGCCGAAGCCGCCCCCGACCTCGTCGCCGATGAGCCCGCCGGGACCGAAGTCCTCGGCGATTCCGCCTATGGCGCCGGCGGGTTCCGCGCCCATCTCGAAGACCAGAAGATGACCGCGGTGATCAAACCCCCACCGTTGCGGCCCGCGGTTGTGGGCGGGTTCACCCTCGACGACTTCAACATCGACCTCGAAGCAGGCACGGTCACGTGCCCCGAAGAGATCACCGTGACCATCACCAAAGCGGGAGCCGCCCGGTTCGGCGCCCACTGCCACACCTGCCCGGTCCGCAAACGATGCACCAAAGCCAAAGGCGGGCGGGTCATCACGCTGCACCCCCACCACGGCCTGTTGGCCGCCGCCCGGGTCCTGGCCCGAACCGACGAGTTCGACGCCGTCTACCGGCGGCACCGGCCCATGATCGAACGGACCATCGCGTGGCTCGTCGCCAACAACAACCGGCGGCTCCGCTACCGCGGGATCGAACGCAACCAGCTCGGCTGGTCGCACCGCTGCGCCGCGGTGAACCTCAAACGACTCCTCGCGCTCGGCCTCACCTTCGACAACGGCTGGACCATCACCGCACCCGCCTGACCGGCCCCGATCCGGGCGCGAACGCACCCAGACCGGCCAACAGCCAGGCACCCACAACCTCCCGGGCCACGCCACACCGATCTGCACCCAGATTCACGAACTCCGACCAGGCACCGAACCCCGCCGCCAGCGCATCAAGTCAGAAAGCGCTGTTGCTCAGCAGCCTCCTCGGCAGCACGTCGGTGCTGCTCGGCGGCCGTGGCGGCGTGCCCGCTGGCGTCGACCTCGCGCCGCTGTGCGGCCTCGAAGTCGGCTTCGGCGAGCGCGAGGTTGCTGCGGCCCTCGGCGATGGCGCCGACCACGGCGTCGTAGTCGGCGCCGATGCTGTCCTCGAGGGTGGCGAGCCGGGCGGCCTGGCGGCCGTGTCGATGGCGTACGCGGTCGAGGTTCTCGTCGCTCTGGCCCTGATCGTCGGCGGCGGCCACCCACGCGGTGCCGGCGTCGATCCAGCGCGTGACCGACGCGGCCAGCGAGGTCGCCGCGGCATCGGTGAGGTCGCAGCCGGTGCCGATGGCGGTGAGCGTGACGTCCACGCCGTCGAGCCCGACGCGGTCGAGGGGCAGGCCGAAGCTCGATGCCAGCCGCTCCGCGTCCTCGACCCGGGTCGCGTGGGCGCCCTCGGCCTCCACGTACGCGGCCCGCCTGGCGTCGAGGCGAATCCGGGCCTGGGCGAGCTCGACCTCGGCGTGCTCGCTGCGGGCCGCAGCCGCGACCAGGACTCGAGAGGAGGGCAGCGCGCGCTGGAGGCCGGTGGCCTCGTCGATCCGTCCGACCACCTCGGCGAGCAGGCGGGCCATTTCTTCGCGCACGGCCTCGGCCTGTCGCACGGCGTCGGCGGCCTCGGCCCGTTGACGGTGGAGGGACGCCCGGCGGGCGGCCAGCCCGATGTGCTCGGCCTCGGCTTTGTGGTGCCGGCCGTGCAACAGGCCGACGCGGAACCGGCCGTCGGTCGTGACCATGGTGGGTGCGCCTGCGGCCGGGTCGATGCCGCTGTCCCCCCGGTTCTCGGCCGCCGAGATGGCCTCGAGCACCTGCAGAACCGCCTTGGCGTCGATCTTGGACGACCACTCGGGCGGGATGGTCACGGAGAGCAGGCCGTCGAGCGCACCGGCGGTCGCGGGCGCGTCCCCGCCGGCCACCAGTTGCCCGTCCGCCAGCACGAGGCGGCCGTCGGCGGCCACTTCGGCGCTGAGCAGCCCGGCCGCTTCCATGGCCGCTTCGAGCCCGGCCCGCTCGTCGGCAGGCAGGTGGGGTGCGAAGTCGACCAGTTCGGCGAGGCACGGCACGCCCGTTCGCTTCTGCCAGGCGGCGGTGGGCGGCTCGGGGAGGACCTGGCCCTGCAGCTCGGCGAGGTGGTCCGCGAGGTCGTCGAGCACCTCCTGGTGGGCGGACCGTCGGGCGTCGAGGCCGGCGTGGGCCCGACGGTGCTCGTCGGCCGTCTGGTCGGCGATGTGGCGCCAGCCGTCCGCGATCAGGTGGTGGGAGCCGACGAGGTCGGCCTCATGGTCGGCGGCGAGCGAGAAGGTGCGCTCGTCCATGTGGTGGCGCGCCCGGTGGTCGGCCAGTTGCGCGCTCCAGGAGCCCAGGGCCTGCTGCCACTCGTCGACGGCGCACTGTGCGGCCTCGCGGGCGGCGACGAACATGGACCGGGTTCGCTCCTCGTCGTCGGCCGCGTCGGTCCGGCGGCCTTCCGCTCGCCGGAGGTCGACCTCGGCCTGGTCGACGGCGGCCAGCGCCTCACGCACCGAACGGACGTCACCGCCGCGGTGGTTGCGTGCCGCCCGCAATCCACCGACCCGGGCCCGGATGGGCTCCTCGTCGATGACGCGGAGGGGAACGGCCGGCCCGTCGGGCCGGATCGGGCGATGATCGACGGCGGGGGCGTCGGGGGGACGCTCGGTGAGTCCCACCGAGGCAGATGCGGCGGCCAGGTCGCCGAGCAGGGTCGCCAGCCTGGCGGCCTCGCCCTGCGCGCCGGCTCGGGCCGTGGCCACGGTGTCTGCCGCCCGGTCGGTTCGGACGGCGCCGCGTTCGGCGTCCTCGCGTGCGGTCGACACCTGCCCGGCGAGGGTCTGCACGTGCTCGCGCAGGTCGTTCAGCTCGGCGCCTGCCTTGTAGGCGTCGCTGGCCTCGAGGCTGCGGATCTCGTCACCGAGGCGCTCGGCGAGCGCGGCCCCGGTCCGGCGGTCGGCCGCCGCCCGATCGAGCGCGACCGCCGCCTGGTCGCTTGCGGCATGCGACCGCCGCTCGGCGCGGTCGAGCCGAGCCTGCTCGTCGACGAGGGCCAGCGCGGATGTCGCGGTCCGGCGCAGCTCGGTGCGGGCGTAGGCCTGGTAGACGGTCTGGATGGCCCCGAGCGCGGTGGCGGTGCGGTCGAGGTCGTCGACGTTGCGCCGGTGCTCCTCGAGGTCTTCGAGGGGCTGGGCTGCATCCTCGAGCGCATCATCGGACAGTTGGGGCAGCGCATCGTGCAGGTACTGCGCCACGTCGACGTCGATCCGGTCGCCCACCCGTGGGTTGCGCACCACGTGCAGGAGCCGCAGGTGCTGGTCGAGGTCGGCGCCGCCGTAGAGCCGGGCGCGCACCTCGGACCGGTATGTGGTGCGCTGATCGTCGCGATACACCGCGCCCGGTTCGAGCGTGGCCCGGAGCGAGTCGGCGCTGAGCGGCTGGCGGCCCTCGACCAGGGCGAGGTCGATGCCCGGGCGACGGGCGGTGACGAACCACCAGGTCGTGACCCGCTCGGTCGACTGGTTGGCCCGGATGCCGCACCCGAAGGTGAGGTGATCAGCAACCCGTCCGAACTCGACCCACAGGTAGCCCTGGGGCTGCGGCTCGTCCCGGCCCGAGAGCATCCACGACCTGAGGACCCCGGACTGCTCGCCCGCGGCGTCGATGCGGCGGGTGTCGGCATCGAGCAGGAACGGCAGCAACATGTTCATGGCGGTCGACTTGCCCGAGCCGTTCACGCCGCGGAGCAGCAGGCGCCCGCCGCCGAAGTGCAGCGTCTCGTCGCCGTACTGGTACACGTTGGTGATCCCCGCCCGCTCGAGCACCCAACGTCCGGCCATCGACCCAGGGTACGGACCCCCGGTTGCAGCGGGGGACACGCCGAAGTCGCGCGGGTCGCGAGCTCGCCCGCGGCGTAGCGGTCATCTCCCGCGTTCGCCGACCTGGCGGGCAACGGCCAGACTGACGGGGTGAGCAACACCGAGGATGCCGATGCCTTCGACGTCGATTGGGAGGCGCTCGGCGAGCGGGTCCTCGAGGCGTCGAGGGCCGTGTTGGCAGAGGCCGGACCGCTCCCCATCGGCCGCCTCGCCGAGCTGCTGGCCGAGGCCGGCGTGCTCGACCCGCTGCTCGACCGCCGGCGAGGCGCAGGGCATCGAGACGACGACCTGGTCGACGTGGTGGACCAGGTTCTGCTCGAGACCGACGACGTCATCTCGACCCCCGACGACATGGTGGCGCTCGCCGCGTCGGTGCTCGACGGCCTCGTGCTCACCCATCGGATCACCCAGAGTGAGCTCGACCGTGAGGTGATCGACACCACGCCCGACCTGGGCGTGCTCGATTGGAACCTCGGGGACGGGATGGACCTGGCGGGCGGCGGTCGCGTCACCCACGAGTACTCGTTCGCCGACCAGCCCGAGTTCGAGGCCGCGGACGAGAACGGGTCGTTCTTCGGTCCGCCGGGCTGGTTGGACGGGCTCGCCGACGGCGACCTGGTTGCGCTCGCACGGACGGGCGAGTCCCTGTCCGTGGTCCGGGTGGACGACCCGCCGCATGGAGTCGACGCCGGTGCGGATGTCGACCGCGTGGTGGCGTCGCTCGCCGAGGCATTCGAGCGGCAGGTCGGCGATGACGACACGCTCGGCGCCGAGCCGGATTGGGTGCTGCTCGACGTGATCGTGCACGACCTGTCCCTCTTCCGCACGCCGCATCCGCCACTGGACGAACTGCTCGACCGTGCCGGCCTCGAGCGTGATGGCGCGTGGGTGGGCCGGAAGGGGTCGGAGTGGGAGCCGCCCGGTGTGCGTTGGCGGGAGAACGCCAAGGCCCACCTCTTCGACCGCTACCGGTTCGACTCGTGTTGCATCGAAGCCTTCGAGGAGGTGCGGGCTGCCTACTCGGCCTTCGTGCTCGGTGACGCGCCGCTCGCGGAGGCCGACCCGAAGCGGCTCGCACGCTTGCTGGCCCACGGGTCGGTGGTGCTGGCGATGGCCGACGACCTGTTCACGATCCACCGGGATGGCAGTGATCGGTTGGACGGGTTCGCGGCCACGCTCGCGACAGCCGTGACGGGTGCGAACGCCGGCGCCGCGCACTACCTGCGGGCCGTGAACGCCGAGCGGCAGGGCCGTGTCCTCGACGCCGAGGCCGAGCTCACCTCGGCCGTGCGGAGCGACCCCGAGCTTGCCTTCGCCCAGCTCGAGCTGGCGCGCTACGCCTCTGACCGGGGCGACATACCGGGCGCCCTCAGCCGGTTCGCCAAGGCCGGGGTGCCGGCCGACGAGCCGGAGGTCGCGTTTCTCCGGGGCCTCCTGCCCGACACGACGGGCGTGGGGCGCAACGACCCGTGCCCTTGCGGCTCGGGGCGAAGGTTCAAGCAGTGCCACCTGCGTGACACCTCGCTGCCGATCGAACGGCGGTCGGGATGGCTGTTCAACAAGGTGGTGATGTTCGTCACCTCGGCTGCGCACCGGGCCAACCTCGTCGGGCTGGCCAGCACCGCGGCCGGGGCCAACTGCTCCGATGAGATCGATGACGACGAGTTCGGCCAGGTCATGGTGCGCTTCGTCGGTGCCCTCTTCCTGGTCAGTGTCGCATCGTGCGAGGGCGGGGGGCTGGAGGCGTTTCTCGCGAGGCGGGGCGTGCTGCTGCCCCCTGACGAGCTGGCCGTGGCCTACGAGTGGCTCGAGCAACCGCGTCGCCTCTGGGAGGTGATCTCGGTGGAGCCGGGCACCAGCCTGACGCTGCGAGACACGGCGACGGGCGACGAGCTCGTGGTCGCCGAGCAGGCGGCCTCGGGCGAGCTCGGCGTGGGCGAGTACCTGCTGGCCGTGGTGGTACCCGTGGGTGACGAGCACCACATGCTCGGCGATCCGGTCCGCATCAGTCTGCGTCTGCGTCCGTCCGTGCTCTCGTTGCTCGATGGCCGACCGTCGGCTGACGAGATCGCCGACTGGTACGGGTGGGCCACCCGGCCTCCCGAGATGGCGAACCGTGAGGGCGAGCTGATCAGCCTGCGGGTCGGTCGGGCCACGCCGTCGATCGCGTGGGCGGCTTTGGCCGACGGGCTCGACTCGGCGTACGACCGCACGGGGGGCCGTGAGGGCGGCGACGACGAGGGCGAGCGCTGGGTGGAGCACCACACCCTCGATGACGGCGAGGTGATCGTGAGGACCTTCCTGCGTCGCGACGGCGGCGACCTGGTCTTCGAGACCAACAGCGATTCGCGGTGGGAGCGCGTGGTCGCCGTGGTGCGGTCCCTCGACCCGGGTGCCGCAGTCGTCGACGAGCCCGAAACCCGAGACGCCCTGTCGTGGCCCGACTGGGCACCCCTCGGGGCGGGTACCGGCGTCGCAGGCGACGACGAGGTGTCACCGGAGGCAGCGGCGGCGGTGGCCGAGATGATGCTGGACTACGAGACAGCGTGGCTCGACGAGTCGATCCCAGCGCTCGACGGGCTCACGCCTCGTGAGGCGGCCGACGACCCGACCCGTCGCGAAGACCTTCTGGCCCTGCTGCGCTCCTTCGAGGGGATCGACCTGCCGGGCGGCCTGGTGGGCTTCGATCCCGGCCGCATCCGCGCCGCGCTCGGGCTCGCCCCCGACACCTGAGCTCGTCCATCAGGCAGGGTGCCCGCGCCCGGCGAGCGCCGCTGCTGTGGAAGCGGTGCTCACTGCCGCTCGGGCATTCCGCGCTGGCTCCGGAGCCGGCGCGTTCGAGCGGCGCGTTCAGCGCGCGGGCAGGCCCAGGAGGGCGGCGGCCTCGTCCGGTGACGCCACCCGTCGGTCCGCGGCTTCGGCCCGGGTCACGGCCGCGCGCACCAGCGCCTCGTTGGTGGGCCGCTCGGCGGCCTCGCCCTCGCCGGCGTGGCACTCGAGGCCGAGGTGGAGGTGGCCGCCTCGGGCCAGGGCGGCGTCGGCGAGGGGCGAGGAAAACAGGTCGCCGCCGAACACCGACACGGACCACGGCAGGCCGGTGCCGTCCAGCAGCTCGAGGTAGGCGGCGAGGGCGGTCTCGGTGGGTGGCAGGCCGAACGTGGCCCCGCCCAGGTAGCCGTCGGGGCCGCCGAAGTAGAGCTTCACCATCGAGCCCGCGGGGAGGCGGCCGGCTCGGTGCCATGCCAGGATGGCCCGCAGCCAGCTCGGGTCGAAGACGGCCAGGCTCGGGCCGAGCCTGTGGCGCTCGCACAGCTCGAACATGTGATGGGCGTCGGCGAAGCTGTTGCGGTACACCCAGTCGCCGGTGGGGACGCCGTCGGCGCCGACGCCGCCGAGGTTCACCGACCCGAGGTCGGCCAGGCTCAGGCGAAGCACGCCCGCCTCGGCCAGCGGCGCGATGTGGGCGTAGCTCTCGACGACCGTCGCGCCGGCGTTGGTGGTGGGGTAGAGCAGGGCGTCGGGGCGCTTGGCCAGCACCGGCCCCCAGCCCTCGAGGTAGCGCTCGGCGGCGGCGCCGCCCGGCATCCCGAAGCCGTCGATGTGGTTGTGCACGATGGCGGCACCCGCCTCGAGGCAGGCGAGGGCGTCGGCCGCGATCTCGTCGGGCTCCACGGGCACGTGCGGGTTCTGCGACTTGGCGGTCACCCCGTTGATGGCGGCCTCGATGATCACCGGTTCGCTCATCCCCTGATTCTCGCAGGCGTGATGCGCAACAAGGCGCCGACGGTTCCCTGATAGAGGACGTGGTCCGGGCCGAGGGTGCCGGCCAACTGCAGCGGATCGGCCACGGTTGGCCCGAGGTCCTGCTCGGTGAGCGGCTCACCGGTGGCGGCGGCGATCACGGCGTACGAGAAGCGAGCGGGGTCGCCCCGCCGGGTCATCGTGGTGATGGTGCCGTCCGCGGTCGAGAGCCTGGGCACCGCCGCCGACCGGGCATCGGACTCCCAGATGACGTCGCAGCCCGACCCGTCCGGTTCGACGTCGACCCGGGTCATCCCTCCTTCGAAGGCGGCGGCGGCGGGCCGGCTCGGCCCGGCATCCTCGGGCAGGCGGGGGTACTGGTACCCGTAGGTGCTGGCGACGACGACGGTGGTGCCGGCGCCGATGGGTGAGTTCTCCGAGCCGGGGCCTCCGTGGCCGAGCACGACCGGCTCGCAGACCTGCCGGCCGGCGTCGGGGCCGGTCGCACGGATGACCACCAGATGGACCTCGGGGTCGGCGTTGTCGACGATGGCCACGTAGTCGTCCCCGTCGACGGGACCGAAGAACGTCGGCGTCGATCCCGTGCCCCAGCTCAGCTGGCCCGGCTTGCGGGCGGGCCCGCGGTCGTACGCCAGCCGCCACCGCTCCTCGGGCCGGCCATCGGTTCCCCGGTCGATGAGGTAGACGGCGTGGTCGGTGGCCACCGTCATGCCCGCCGGCGCGGTCGAGATGCTGTTCGACACGCGTTCGCCTTCCCGGAGCCTCATCGTGTGGACCGTCGCGGTGCTGGTGTCGACGACGCCGACGGTCCCCCCGCCCGTCGCGAACCAGACGGCGCCGCGGTAGTCCGGTGACACGCTCGTCACCGTGTCACCGGGCGGGATCGACCCCGCCAAGGGGATCCGCTCGTCGACCTCGAGCGCCCATCGGTCGCCCCGGCGACGGTGGCCGATGCGAAGAAGGTCACGGGTGCCGTCGACCAGCACCATCCGGTCCTGGTCGTCGAGGTAGCCGTACACGCCACCGAGCAGGCTGCCCGCGGTCAGCTCGATGGATGCCAGGGGCGAGCCCGTCTGTGGGTCGAGGAGATGGACGACCGGATTGAGGTCGGCGATGCGGGTGCAGAGCGCGACCGGGTAGCCGTCGCCGCCGACGAGCACCGTGGGGCAGACCGCTCCCAGGTCGATCGCCGCCACGTCGACCGGACCGGTTCCGGGTCCCGTGAGCGCGGTGGCGTCCGACGACCCGCTGTCGCCGTGCATCGTGGACGTGCCGGCGGGGCCGAGGTGGGGGTTCGGTGGGAGCAGGGGCTCGAAGGTCGCCATCGGTGGCCCCGCGGCGGTGCTCGGCGGGGGCCCGTCGCCGTCCGCGCCGCATCCCGGGGCGCCGAGGGGGGCAAGGGCTGCCAACGCGACCAGCGCCAGGCGACGGGTGCGTCGTCGAGGCCCGGTCACTCGCGGCAACGGTCCCTCAGCTGTCCCGGACCACGACGGGCGCGGCAACGGCGCCGCTTGCGGCGAACGCGACCCGTCTCGTCGTCCGGGAACAGGAGCACGGGCCGATTGCGGCTACTCCTTGGTGGCCACGTGGTTCGGCACGACGTTCATCTTCGGCTCGTGGACGACCTTCTCGATGTGTCGCGGCTCGTTGCCCATGGTCATCCGCAGGTCCTGACGGCAACGGTCGCAGGGGCCGTAGAAGATCGCCGTGGCGGGCTGGTGACACCGAGGGCAGTCGAACTCACGGGGTTGTCCGACAGGTGTCGTCTCGTCACTCATCCAGCCATCGTCGCAGATCCGCTGTCAGCGCGAGGCGACCCGATCGAGGCTCGCGTTCCGGCGCGGGCAACCGATGTCGCGGGTGAGTGACGCGGCCGCACGCGGGTCCATTCCGAGCGGACCGACCGTCACCCGGCGGGGAACGCGTCGTGGATGGCACCGATGAGCTGGGGCAGGGCCACGAGGTTGGTGCCGATCATCGGCTTGCCGGTGGTGAGCAGGGCGACGACGAGGTCACGGTCGGGGTCGGCCCAGGTGAGCATGTTGGACATGCCGAGGTGGCCGAAGGCTCGGGGGTGGTCCCAGCCGTAGAGGCTGAGCCCCTCGTTCCCCAGCATGAACCCCGCGCCGTACCGCATCGGCACCCCCAGCATTCGGTCGAACGGCGTGCCCACGTCCTGCTCCTCGAGCGCTCGGGCGATGGTGCCCTCTTCGAAGACGCGTGTGCCGTTCAGCTCACCACCGTTCAAGAGGCACTGGTAGAACGCCGCGATGTCGCGTGCAGTGACGATCGCGTTGCCCGACGGGATCACCGCGGTCAGGAAGCGCGGGTCGTTCGACATTCGCAACAGCCGTCCCCACGGGGCGCCCAGGGCCCGCTGGAAGAAGATCTCGAGCGGCACGACGAAGGCCAGGCCGGTCTCGACGTTGTCGGCCACCAGCTCGACGTCGAGCGGGTCGACGCCGAAGCTGAACCGGCCGAGCCCCAGTGGCCGTCGGATCTCCTGTTCGAGGACGGCGCGCAGGCTGCGCCCGTCGGCGTGTCGGGCCACCATCTCCATCACGAACCCGCCGACGACGGCGTGATAGGCGGGTGGCCCGCCGATCCGGGCCGAAGGTCGGAGATCGCAGAGCATGGCCTCGGCCAGGTCTGGATCGGTGAGCACGTCGAGATCGAACGCCTCCCTGGGCACGGTGGGGATGCCGGACCGGTGGCACAGCACCTGGCGCAGGGTGATCTCGCCCTTGCCGTGCCTCGCGAAGCCCGGCACGTGATCGGCGATCCGGTCGTCGATCGACAGCGCCCCCAGCTCCTCGAGCTTGTGCATGACCATGCCGGTGACGGCCTTGGAGGCCGAGAACAGGTTGACGGGCGTGTCGAGCCCCATCGGCACGGCCCGGTCGGGGTCGAACGGGTGACCGGGAGCGACGCCCCGGGCGTGGCCGATGGCCCGGTCGACGACGACAGCGCCCCGCTGGCGGATGCACACCTGGATGCCGGGGTGCGTCCCGGTGCGGTAGAGCGCCTGGACCCGCTCCCATACCGCGTCGGCCACCTCGGGTGGGCCCGACTCGTCGCCGCGGACCGTCACCTCGTCGAGGTCCTTCGGCACGGGGTTGCGACGGGCGACCGCATCCACCGTCATCCCGACCAACCACTTGATCACGAACCGCTCCCCGAGGATCTCCCGGGCCAGCGTACGCGCGGCGGCGCCCGGACCCCGACGCTGCTGCCGGGCTCACGCGTCCGAGGCGGCCTCGGCGGCGACGACGACGTCGAGGGCGACGCCGGTTTCGCGTTCGGACACCTGCCACAGGGTGTCGACGGCCTTCTCGAGACCGATGCGGCGGACGAGGGGTCGGCGGACGGCGGGGCCGTTGGTCATGAAGAGCGGTCCGTAGAACTCGCCCCCTCGGGCGGACGGGTCGGTGGCGGCGCGGAGCTGGGGGCGGGCGCCGTGCTGGGGCGACATGCCGATCGAGGTGGTGAGCGCGTGGAAGAAGCCCGCCGAACGGCCTCCGCCACCCTCGGCCACGGTGGTGGACTGCAGGTCGGTGTTCGACATGCCGGGGTGGGCGATGATGCTCGCGGCCCGAACACCGGCCCGCTCGAACCGGCGTTGCAGGCCGAGGCCGAAGTGGAAGTTGGCCAGTTTCGCCTGACCGTAGGCCCGCCACGGCTTGTAGCGGCCATGGAGGTGGGGGTTGGCCGGGTCGACGGGTCGGCCCTGGTGGTGGGCGACGCTGGTGACGGTGACCACCCGGGCCGACGGTGCGCGCAGCAGCGGAGCCAGCAGGTGGGCGGTGAAGGCGAAGTGGCCCAGGTGGTTCACGCCGAACTGCATCTCGAACCCGTCGGCGGTGCGACGCTCCGGCATGGCCATCAGGCCGGCGTTGTTCACCAGGATGTCGATGGCGGGACGGCCGGCAACGATCGAGTCGGCCGCGCGCCGGACCGACGCCAGGTCGCCCAGGTCGAGCTCGACCACCTGGAGCGCGGCATCGGGGTACGCCGCCCGGATCGTCGCCTCGGCGGCTGCTGCTTTGGCCTGGTCGCGGGCGGCCATCACCACGTCGGCGCCCGCCCCCGCCAGCGCCAGTGCGGTGGCGAGGCCGAGCCCGCCGTTGGCGCCCGTGACCACCGCCACCCGGCCGGTCAGGTCGGGGATGTCGTTCTCGGTCCACGTCATGCGCTCCACGCTCCCACACGCCTGTGGAGCAGTCAGGATCGCGCGGTCGGTGTCCGGTGTCGGCCACCGGGGGTGCGATGGTCACGTCGCCTCCGTGCTGATCCCGATCCGGATGACGGCCGAGCGTGTGGACAACGCCCGAGCGCAGCGGGCGTGGACAGCGTTGGGGGCGGAAGGGGTCGCGGGCCAGCGAGGGGCCGGCGTGCGATCCGGGCCGCGGCCCTCGTGGCGGCGCTGTAGGAAACCCGGCCCGGTCCCCGTGGTCGACCGTCGAGCCGACGGGGGGGTGCCCGAATCGGTGCGGGCACCGGTCAGCCGCCGATGGCGTCCAGGAGGCGGGAGGCGGCGTCGGCAGCCTGCTGCGCGCAGTCGACCAGCACGGCCCGGTCCTGCGCGGACGCGTAGGCCGAGAGGTCGGTGTAGGTGGTGGCGAGCGTCGCGGCCTGCACGCCCAGGGGCCCGGGGTCGGCCGAGGTGGGATCGGCCAGGTAGGCATCGACGGCGTCGACGTACTCGCCGATCTGGTCGCAGTAGGCCTGGGCGTCGGCACTCGCACCGATACCGGGAGACGCCCCGGTGGCGGCGAAGCACGTGAGGCCGAGCTCGTCGGCGACCCCCTCGAGGCTCTGGTTGCCGTCCGGGCCGGACTGCAGCAACTCCTCGAGGGCGGCTCCGTCGCCGCTCGCTGCGGCATCGGCCATCTCCTGGCTGACGCCGGCGAGGTCTTCCATCAGGCCGGTGAACTCGTCGACGCGGCCCTGGAGCTGTGGCGGTGGGTCGAGGCTGTTCGCGGCCGCGACCGCGTTGTCGTAGGCATCCGCCGCCTGCTGGAGCAGGTCGCCCATGGCCGAGAGATCCGCGTTGGGGTCGATGGGCAGCAGCTCGGCCTGCAGGCTGTCGAGCTCGTCCGTCAGGTCCAGGCACACCCCGTCGAGCTCGTCGATGAAGTCGCCCCCGGCCGCGCCCGTGGTCTCGTCGACGGTGGTGGTGCCACCCGGCCGGGTCGACCCTGCCGTGTCGTCGCCGGAATCGTCGCCGACCCCGCCGCAGCCGGCGGTGACGAGCAGCAGCACCAGCACCACTGCGGAACTCCTGGTCGATCTCGACGACATGGTGCCCTCCTCTTCGGCCGACGGCATCAGGGCCACCGCTCGCGCGTGAGCCTGCACCGACGACTGTCGCGCTGCACCGGTGCGGCCTGAAGGGTCCAACGGCCCTTCGCGGAAGCAGCGCCGATCCCGTGCGCGGTCAGCGAGATGCGCGGTCAAGGTGGACCGTCGCTCGATGGGGTCGGCGAGGGTGACGCGGTGTCCGATCCGCCCGAGCTGCCGGCCCTGCATTGCCCATGCGGCAGGATGAAGGCCGGAGCGCCGCGGACGAGCGGTCGCCGACCGACACGGAGGAGCGTCATGCGAGCTGTTCTCTCGATCGAGACGGGGGGCCCGGACAGCCTCGTGCTCACCGACATCCCGGCGCCGACCGCGGGGCCGGGCCAGGTGGTCCTCGACGTGAAGTCGGTGGCAGTGAACTACCCCGACGTGCTGATCATCCAGGACCTCTACCAGTTCAAGCCGGCCCGGCCCTTCGCCCCGGGCGCGGAGGTGGCCGGCGTGGTCAAGCAGGTGGCCGACGATGTCACCACACTGCAGCCGGGGGACCGCGTGCTCGCCGTGCCGGGGTCCGGCGGGATGGTCGAGGAGCTCGCGGTCGCCGCCGACGCGTGCATCCCCATCCCCGACTCGATGCCGTTCGACGAGGCGGCCGCGTTCCTCATGGCCTACGGCACCAGCCACTACGCGTTGAAGGACCGGGCCCACGTCCAGCCGGGCGAGAGCCTCTTCGTGCTCGGCGCCGCCGGCGGGGTGGGCCTGGCCGCAGTGCAGCTCGGCAAGGCGATGGGCATGACGGTGATCGCCGGGTGCAGCTCGCAGGAGAAGGTGGACCTCTGTCTCGCCCACGGGGCGGACAGCGGCATCGTGTACCCGCGTCAGCCCCTCGACCGCGACCAGCAGAAGGCGCTTTCGAACGACATCAAGGCGGCCGGCGGCGGCGGTGTCGACGTGGTCTACGACGCCGTGGGCGGCGACTACGCCGAGCCGGCGGTCCGGGCGCTGAACTGGGAGGGCCGGTTCCTCGTCATCGGCTTCCCCGCCGGCATCCCGAAGCTGCCCCTCAACCTCACGCTGCTCAAGTCGTGCCAGATCGTCGGCGTGTTCTGGGGCGCCTTCGTGATGAGCCAACCCGAGGCGCAGGCGGCCAACCTGGCCGACCTGTTCCGGTTGTACGGCGAGGGCAGGATCAAGCCCTACATCTCGAGCCGGTATCCGCTCGAGCGCGCGGCCGACGCCATCAGCGAGCTCGCGGACCGGCGGGCAGAAGGCAAGGTCGTGATCACGATCTGACTCGGGTCACCCGGCCCGCCACGACCCGATGGGCCGATGGCGCTCGGCCGCGGCCTGAGAGGTCGAGCGGTGCTTGCCGACCTGGAAGATTCGTGTCAGTGCCCCTCTCTACCTTCGTGGCCATGACCAAGCCACCGAAGAGCCCCTTCATCGCCGGAGAGCCGACCGACGTGCTCCTCGAGGCCCTCTTCCACCTCGAGTTCGAGCCCGACGAGGACGGCATGTTCCATGTGTGGGCCGAGCTCCCTCCCCACCTGGGGTCACCGTTCTCGCGGGCGCTGATGCGCGCGGAGGCCGAACTCCTCGAAGCCGACGTCGACGCGCTGGGCGCCGAGGACCATGATGACCACGAGGAACGCACCGCCGATCAGCGCCGGTGTGACGCCTTCGTGCTGCTGTCCCGCCGGGTCTTCGATGCCTACGGCCCGAGTGCCGGCTCGGACTGACGCACCGTCACGGTCAGCGGGCGGTCATTCCCTCCGGGGCCTGCTGTTCGCGGTCCAGGCTCTCGCCTTCGGCATGTTCGGCGGCGGTGAGCGCGCAACTGGAGGGGCCGAGTCGCCCGGGGGTGCGGCGCACCGCCACGTAGAGCAGGAGCGCCGCGGCGACGCCGACGAGCAGTCCGACGAGGTCGCTGCCCGTGAACG
Source organism: Acidimicrobiales bacterium (assembly GCA_041918615.1). Taxonomy (GTDB): domain Bacteria; phylum Actinomycetota; class Acidimicrobiia; order Acidimicrobiales; family DATDAH01; genus JAEUJM01. The sequence goes on along the minus strand of JAYRVH010000045.1, from coordinate 43,589 downwards.
TCGACGCACCCATGCCCGCCAGCCCGCCCACGAGCAGGTAACGGGATGATGCGCACATCACGAGGCCACCTTCGCCACCTCGGCGCGGACCTCGTCCATGTCGAGGTCGCGGACCTGCGCGATCAGCTCGGCGAGGGCCTGTGCGGGTAGGGCGCCCGGCTGCGAGAACACCAGGATGCCGTCGCGGAAGGCCATGAGCGTGGGGATCGACATGATGCCGACGGCCCCGGCGAGCTGCTGCTCGGCTTCGGTGTCGATCTTGGCGAAGGTGATGTCGAGATGGTCGCCGGCCGCGGCCTCGAACACCGGGGCGAACATACGGCACGGGCCGCACCACGACGCCCACCAGTCGACGAGGACGATGCCGTCGGCGCCGACGGTGTCTTCGAAGGTGGCGGCGGTGAGGTCGACAGTGGTCATGGGGGTTCCTCGATTCGTGGGGCTTCCCCTCACTCTATCGATACCCCCTGGGGTATCCAACTCCGCCGGGCGGGATCACCGCGGTCGCCCGTTGCCCGCGGTCAGTGGCGACCCCGTCGAGCTCGGTCGTCGGCGGCGCCGAGTGCCAACAGGCGTGCAGCGTTGTCGTGGAGCACCGCACGCCGCAGGGGCTCGTCGCCCTCGGTGGCGATGAGCACCCGGGCCAGGGTGAGGGCCTGGTGGTAGAAGGGCCAGTCGGTGCCGTAGACGATGCGGTCGGCGGGCACACGCTCGAGCACCGTCCGAACCCGGTCGACCCCCAGGCTCGACAGCTCGAAGAACGTGTTGGGGTAGCGGCCGGCGAAGCCGAGGGCCTGCTCGCACTGCAGGGCGCCCGAGTGGCCGAGGACGAAGGTGGTGCCGGGGTTCTCGGCGATGGCCCGCTCGTAACGGCTCACCTGGCAGCGGCGGTCGGCCGACGCCGTGGCGATCTCGACGGGCCCGCAGTGGAACAGCACCGGTAGCCCGTGCGCGCCGCAGCGACCGCACAGGTGCACGGTGCGGGGATGGTCGGGGGCGATGAACTGGACCGCGGGGTGCATCTTCAGGCCCCGGGCCCCCGCAGCCCGGTGCCGCTCGAGCTGGGCGTCGACGTCTCTGCGCCGCGGGTGGACCGAGCAGAACGGCACGAGCTCGGGGTGGGGTGCGCACGCGGCCAGGACCGCGTCGGTGTTCTGGGGGCCGACCGGCAGGTCGATGGGCAGCACCACCGAGTGGGCGATGCCGAGGGCGGCCATGTCGCGCAGCAGGTTGGGCGCCGTGTGGGTGGTGCGCATGCCCTTGGCGGTGAGCGCGAGCGCGGCCAGGTCGAACTGCATGGTGAAGAGTGCGGCGGGGTCGAAGTTGCGGTTCGAGTAGCCCTCGAGGTCGACGGGCAGCGTGAGCGGCAGGTAGTACGCGGTGGTCGGCGTCTCTGCGTCCAGATCGACCCGCAACCGCCGGACGAACCCCATGGCCAGGTGGGTGTGCATGTCGATCACCGGCCCGACGGCCTCGTCGACCACCACCAGGCGGTTGCCGCCCTCCACCTCGAACCAGGGCAGGCGGGCGAGGTCGAGCGTCGACGCGAAGGTGGTGGGGTGGGCGGCGGCCATGGTCAAGTCTTGCGGACTTCGACCCTGGCGTCGTTGAAGCGGGCGCCGCCGGCGAGGTCGGACAGTCCGTCGGGCGCGAACACGTTCGCGGTCCACCCCTCGGGCGTGGCGGAGCGCCACAGGCCCTTCGGCATCACCGCCACACCGCGGCGAACGTCGGCACCCACCGCCACCGCCACCCGCACCTCGTGGCGGCCGTCGGTGACCACCACCGGGTCGCCGCCGACGAGGCCACGAGCGGCGGCGTCGTCGGGATGGAGGCGCACGGCCGGGTCGGGGGGGTCGTACTCGGCGAACATCGAGGTGACCGTACGGTTGGTGGCCGGCGTGATCAGGGTGAGTGGGCCCCCGGTGGCGTCGTTCTCCCGATACACCGGCACCCGGTCGGCGCCGGCGGCCACCTCGGCCTCCGGCGCAACGAGGCGGATGCTCGGAGGGCCACCGTCGCGGTGAGCGGGCCAGACATCGGCGAACTGGACGAAGCCCTCGGCCTGGATGCGCGGCGGCAGGTCGAGCCCGCCGAGCAGGATCGATCGCAGCCGTGCCGGCGACGGATCGAAGGCGGCCTCATCGAGGCCGAGCCGGAGGGCGAGACCGTGTGCGACCTCGTTGTTCGAGCGGCTCTGGCCGACCGGGGCGATGACCGCCGGCGCGTCCTGCACCACGTAGGTGCCGTACCCGCCGACGATGTCGTCCACCTCGAAACTCGTGGTGGCGGGCAGCACGATGTCGGCGAAGCGGGCGGTGTCGGTGAGCACCTGGTCGTGGACCACGGTGAACAGGTCGTCGCGGGCGAGGCCTTCGTGCACCTTGGCCTGGTTCGGACAGGTGGCGGCCGGGTTGGAGCCCTGCACGAAGAGCACGGCGGCGCAACCGTCCTCGCCGCAGAGCGCGGCACCGAGGCGGTTCATGTTGACCCCACGGCGGTTGCCCGCGCGGTCGTCGGGAGGGGTGTCGCCCAACACGGCCCGCCGCAGCGACCCGCCGGTCGCGTCCTCGTTGGGGCTCGTCGACGAGACCACCCCGGTGCCCGGCCGGCCGAACGCGCCCGCCAGCGCCCACAACGACAACGCGGCCCGGTGCGCCGAGCCGCCGTTGCGGTTGCGCTCCATGCCCCAGCCCACCCGCAGCAGGGGGCGCTCGGCACCCATCAGGTCGTCGACCAGACCGTTGATGTCTCCCTGCGGGATGCCGCACACGTCGGCGGCGCGGTCGAGGGTCCAGGCCCGGCAGGCGTCGAGGTACTCCTCGGCCCCGACCACCTGCTCGGCCACGAAGGCGTGGTCGACCCCGTTGCGCCGGTCGAGCTCGGCGGCGGCGGCCATGGCCAGCACCACGTCGGTGCCCGGGGCCACGGCGATGTGGCGGTGGGCCTTGCCCGCCAGCGGCGTGCGGCGGGGGTCGATCACCACGATCTTCGAACCGGCCCGCCGGCGCGCTTCGAGCACGGTGGCCAGGTGCGGGTTCGACACCGTCGGATTGGCGCCCCAAACCACCACGAGGTCGCTGTGGGCCACGTCGACCGGGTCGCCGCTCGGCATCGTGCCGAACACCAGTCGCCACGCCTCGCCGGCCGTGGCCGCGCAGATCGTGTGCTCCACCTCGGCGGTGCCGAGCGCCTCGAACAGCAGCGGCGTGAGGCCGGCCGAGGCGAGCACCGCCGCCGACGAGTTGTAGAGGTAGGGCACCACCGACGCGGGGCCGTGGGACGCGATAGCGCTGCTGATGGCGGCGGCGGTGCGGTCGAGGGCCTCGTCCCAGCTGATCGGCTCGAATGCACCCGATCCCTTGGGGCCGGTGCGGGCCAGGGGCGTGGTGAGGCGCAGGGGACCGTGGACCCGACGGGTCATCCGCCGCACCTTCCGGCAGATCCAGCCGTCGGTCAGCGGGTTGTCGGCCTCGGCCGCCGGCACCGCATCGATGGCGGTGATCCGACCGTCGATCACGGCGACCTCGAGCGAGCAGGCGTCGGGGCAGTCGAGCGGGCAGGCCGTGCGCACCGTGGGCATCGCCGGAACACTACGGGCGCAGCTGCCCGCGGGCAGGGCCCTTTCGACCGTTCGCGAGACGCGTGGGCGAAGACGCCCGCCGCGACGACCCTGCGCTGCGAGACCGGGGCCGATGGTCAGGCCTGGCGGTAGACGCTCGGTTGGACGCTGGTGGTCGCCAGTGCCGGCCGTGCCCACTGGGCGCGGTGCACCCGGTGGCGGCCGGGCAGGCCCTTCAGGTCGCGCTCGACACCGTCGTCGAACGTCACGTGCCCGCCACTGTGGAGCAGGGGGACTTCGGGGCCGACCAGCACCTCGCCGGCGTCGGCATGGCTGCAGACCCGCACCGCCCGCACGACGGCCAGGCCGAAGAGGTCGTCACCGGCGGCGATGGGCGCCCCGGCGGCGATCCCACAGCGGACGCGGATGGCCAGATCGGGGTGCAGCCGGTTGCCCTCGTCGAGCACGCCCTGCAGCGACAGTGCGCATGCCACGGCCTGGCCGGACCAGTCGAACCACGCGCAAAGGCCGTCACCGGTGTGCTTGAACTCCACGCCGTGGTGGGCGCGCAGGGCGTTTCGGATCACCCGGTCGTGCTCGATCATCAGCTCGTACCAACGCTCGTCGCCCGCGGCTACGTTGAGCATGGTCGACCCGACGATGTCGGTCACCAGCAGCACCCGCAGGCGCCGTGGCCGGGCGGTGACGACGGCGGAACAGACAGGCCTGCCGCCCTCGGCCCGATCGAGGAAGGACAAAGTGCCCAGGCGGTCGAGGGGCGTGGCGCTGATCGCCAGATCGGGCATCGCCGGAAGGGTCACCGCTGCACTCGTCATCGCTGCTCGCTCCTCTCCCGGTGGGACAGTGCGATGCTCGGACCTGGCGGTAGGCATGCGGTCATCGGCCGGTAAGAGACGATGCCCGCGGACGTCGGCCTTCAGCCAGGACCGAGGCCGACCGACGCCGGCACGGCCGGAAGCGGGCGCTGCGACCGGGCGACCATGGAGGGTGGGAACAGCCGCTCCGTAAGCATCCCTGGGGACCCCTGATGACCGCCCTGTGCCGGTGCGACCGGCAGGCCGAGGCGCTCGGCCTCGCTTGGCGCGGAGCCCCTCGACCCTGCGCCTCGACCCTGCGCTCAGGTGCCTTCGAGCTCGGCCTTCATGGCCTCGAGGGTGGCGCGCATGCCGTCGCGGTTCGTCCTGCCCCGCGCCCAGCCCAGAAGCGCCCAGTAGATGCGGGTGGGCAGGGTGTCGGGAAGGCGGAACGACTCGGTGACGTCGGTGCCACCATCGGCGGCGGGCTCGAGCTCGTAGCGCCAGGTGTTGAGCACCTTGCCGTCGGGGCCCACCGAGAAGCCGAAGTCGCGGTTCGGCTCGGCGGCGGTGACCGTGCACTCGGCCCAGTAGGTGGGGCCGCGTCCGTTGCGCTTCACGTGACCACGGAACCGGGCGCCGACAGCGGGACCGGTGGCACCGTCGAGCCATTCGGCCTCGAAGGTCTCGGGGCTGTAGCTGCCGATCTTGGTGACGTCGCTCACGAGGGCCCAAACCGCCTCGGGAGCCGCATCGATGTGGACGGTCACTGAGTCGTGCATGCGGCCACCCTACGGGGCAACGAGGTGCGCCCGACGGGGATGGCGGCGACGGGACAGACTGCGGGGGTGACGTCATCGACGCGGCGCCTGCGCGCCCGCAACGAATGGAAGTTCTTCGGCGTGCTGCCGAGGGCCGATCCCCGGCTGGCGCTTGGCTGGTGGCTGGTGCTCGCGCTGCGGGGCGTGCTGCCGGCGGCCTTCGCGGTGGCCATGGGCGTGCTCGTCGGGGCCATCGACAACGACACCTCCCTGGCGCTGCCCCTCGCCCTGGTGGGCATCGTGTTCGTGCTGCTCCAGGTGCTCAACCCGATCCATGCCGCGATCAGCGCCAACCTGGGCGACCGCACCGCCGCCTGGCTCTACGACGAGCTCACCGAGGCGTGCCTCGAGCCCCAGGGCATGGGTCACCTCGAGGACCCCGAGCTGGCCAACGACCTCCAGGTGGCGCGGGACTTCGATCTCGGCATGACCGGCCCGCCCCTGTCGATCTCGATGGACTTCATCGCCCAGGGCCTGGTCCAGATGATCGGCGGGCTGGCCTCGGCGACGCTCCTGTTCGGCTTCGCGCCCTGGGCCCCGTTGGTGCTCGCCGGTGGCTGGCTGGCGACCCACTGGCTGCTCAAGGAGAGCGCCATCTGGCGCGACCGAAACACCGACGAGGTCCGGGCCGCACAGCGCGACGCCGACTACGCCTACCGGCTCGCCGTCGACCCGCCCGCGGCCAAGGAGCTGCGGATGTTCGGCCTCGCGGCCTGGACGATCGACCGCTTCATCAACCGGCGCACCCGCCTCCACGAGCTGCAGTACGAAGCCACCAAGATGCGCGAGCGCTCGGTGGTCGCCAGCCTCGTCGTGGTCGTCGTCGCCAACGCCATCGTGTTCTGGGCCCTCGCCTCGGCGGTCATCAGCGGTCAGCTCACGCTCGCCACGGTCGTCGTCTACGCCCAGGCCGCCATCGGCACCTCGCTGATCGCCTTCGGTGGGCTCAACTGGGCGCTCGACGGCTCGGCGGCCCCCGTCGCCGCGGTCCTCCGCCTGAAGGCCGCCATGGGGCCGAAGGGCGCGCTCGTGTCGGGCGACCTCCCGGCCGACGGGCTGCCTGCCCGCGAGCTGCGATTCCGGGACGTCACCTTCTCGTACCCGGGCACGGGCGGCTCGCCGGTTCTCCAGGGCTTCGACCTCACGATCCCGGCCGGGTCGTCGCTCGCCATCGTGGGCCAGAACGGTGCCGGCAAGACCACGCTGGCCAAGCTGCTGTGCCGCCTCTACGACCCGCAGGAGGGCGCCCTCGAGGTGGACGGCGTCGACGTCCGCGACCTCGACCTGCACTCGTGGCGGCATCAGGTGACGGCTGTGTTCCAGGACTTCATCAAGTTCGAGCTGCCGCTGCGGGACAACGTCGCACCTCGGGGCGCCCCCGACGACGTCGATCTGGACGACCTCGTGCTCGCGGCCCTCGCCGAGGCCGGGGCCGCCGACCTGGCGTCGCTCGACACGATCCTGGCCAAGGGCTACGAGAACGGCACCGACCTGTCCGGCGGGCAGTGGCAGCGGGTGGCGCTCGCCCGGGCCCTCGCCGCGGTGTCGCTCGGCGCCGGGGTCGTGCTGCTCGACGAGCCCACCGCCCAGCTCGACGTGCGCGGCGAGGCCGAGATCTTCGAGCGGGTGCTCGCCGCCACCCGCCACTGCACCACCATCTTGATCTCGCACCGCTTCTCCACGGTCCGTCACGCGGATCGCATCTGCGTGCTCGAGCACGGCCGGGTGATCGAGCTCGGCACCCACGACGAGCTGATGGCCCACGACGGCCGCTACCGCACCATGTTCGACCTCCAGGCCCAGCGCTTCGCGGCGGGCCTCCCGGTCGACGACGACGAGACCGAGGCGGTGATGCTCGATGCGCCCTGACGCGGATGCGACGAAGGACGACGACCTGCCGCCGGCGCTCTCGTCGATGTGGCGGCTGTGCAAGCTCGGCTACCAGCACGAGCCCGCCCTCATGGCCGTCGCCTTCGGCCTCTCGTTGCTGGCGGCGCTGCCCGAGGCCATGCTGGCGTTCGGGTTCAAGGTGCTCGCCGACGCCGTGATCGCCGGCGACAGCGGTCGCATCCGCACGGTGATGATCGCCCTGGCCCTGGCCGCCACCGCCACCTGGTTCCTCACCACGGTGTCGACCCGGGTGCAGCGGCGCTTCCGTGACCGCGTGACCATCGCCCTCGAGTCGCACGTGGCCCGGCTGCAGGCGTCGGTGACGACCATCGCCCACCAGGAGCGACCCGACTACCTCGACCGCCTCTCGGTGTTGCGCGACCAGATCTTCGTGCTCGACCACATGTACATGTCCGTGTTCTCGACCGCGGGTTGGATCCTGCGTCTCGGGGTCACGATCTTCCTGCTCATGACCATCAGCCCCGTGCTCATCCTCCTGGCGCTCTTTGCGGTGCCCACGGTGGCCACCGCCTCGTGGCGCCCGGCGGTCGAGCGCCTCGCACGCGAGCAGGGCGCACCCCACGAGCGGCTCTCGCGGCACCTGTTCACCATCGGCACGACCGCCCCGGCCGCGAAAGAGGTGCGGGTCACCGGCATCGGGCCCCGCCTGGTCGCCGAGCGCCGTGAGGCCTGGGAGCGGTGGTACGGGCCGCTCGCCGTCTCTCGGGGACGATCGGCGGTCTGGCACACGCTCGGCTGGGCGGTGTTCGGTGCCGGGTTCGTCGGCGCGGTCGTCTTCGTGGCGTCGGGCCTCGACGCGCCGGCACCCGACGTGCTGCTCGTGCTTGCCGCCGGCTCACGCCTGTCGGCCTACATCGGGGCGACGGTCGGCGAGATCGGCTTCCTCCGCGGCATCTGGATGGACGGCTCCCGCCGCCTCGCCTGGCTCGAGGACTACGCCGCCTCGCTCACGGCCGACACCGACCTGTCGGTGCCCGACCGCATCGACGAGGGCATCCGGCTCGAGCACGTGGACTTCGCCTACCCAGGCACCACCAAGCTGGTGCTGCGCGACGTGAACCTCGACCTGCCCGCCGGTTCCGTCATCGCGGTCGTGGGTGAGAACGGGGCGGGCAAGACGACGCTCGTGAAGCTGCTCTCCAAGTTCTACGAGCCCACCGCAGGGCGCATCCTCGTGGACGGCGCCGACCTGGCCCGCATGCCCACCGACGAGTGGCGCGAGCGCCTGGCCGGTGCCTACCAGGACTTCTTCCGCTTCGAGCTCCTCGCCCGCCAGGCCGTGGGCGTGGGCGACATCCCCCGCCTCGACGACGAGCCGGCCGTGGTCGCCGCAGTCGGTCGGGCCGGCGCGGACGACGTGGTGCAGGCACTCGGCCAGGGCCTTGACACGCAGCTGGGGCCCACGTGGCCCGAAGGGGCCGAGGTGTCGTTCGGGCAATGGCAGAAGCTCGCCCTCGCACGCGGCTTCATGCGCGACGACCCACTGGTGCTGGTGCTCGACGAGCCCACGGCCGCCCTCGATGCCGAGACCGAGCACGCCTTGTTCGAGCGGTACGCCGCCGGTGCCCGGGATGATCGCGGTGACGGCCGCATCACGATCCTCGTGTCCCACCGCTTCAGCACCGTCCGCATGGCCGACGAGATCGTCGTGCTCGACGGTGCCCAGGTGGTGGAGGTCGGCACCCATGAGGACCTCATGGCCCGGGGCGGCCAGTACGCCGAGCTCTACAGCATCCAGGCCGCCGCCTACGGGTCCGTCTGAGCCGGCCGACCTGCCAGACTCGACGAGAACGAGAAGTCGAGTCGAGAGTCGAGGGGGTCGCGTGCGGTTCGCCATCATCGGCGCGGGGATGTCAGGGATCCTGAGCGCGGTCAAGCTCGGCGAGGCCGGCTTCGACGACGTCACGATCTACGAGAAGGCCGACCGGCTCGGCGGGACGTGGCGAGAGAACACCTATCCCGGCATCGCGTGCGACGTGCCGTCGCACCTGTACAGCTATTCGTTCGCGCCGAACCCCGACTGGAGCCACCCGTTCTCGCCGGGCGACGAGATCGAGGCCTACTTCGAGCGCGTGGCGCACGACTACGGCGTGGTGCGCCAGATCCGCTTCGGCGACGAGGTGACGCGTGCCGAGTTCACCGACGGCCGGTGGCACCTCGAGACCGCCTCGGGCCACCACGACACCGCCGACGTGGTGATCGCGGCGACCGGCGTGCTGCACCATCCCCGCCTGCCCGACATCGAAGGCCTCGACTCGTTCGCCGGGGCCGCGTTCCACAGCGCCCGTTGGGACCACGACGTCGACCTCGCGGGCGCCCGTGTGGGCGTGATCGGCACCGGCTCGACCGCCGTGCAGATCGTCTCGGCCACCGTGGACGAGGTGGCCCATCTGTCCCTCTTCCAACGGACGGCCCCCTGGATCTTCCCCCAGGAGAACCCCGCCTACGCCGAAGACGTCCGGGCCGATTTCCGAGCCCACCCCGAGCGTCTGGTCGAGATGCACGACATGCTCGCCGACCTCTTCGCCGGCTTCGCCAGAGCGGTCACCGACGCCAGGTCCGACCAGGCGAAGATGATCGCGGAGGCCTGCGAGGCCAACCTCAAGCGCAGCGTCACCGATCCGGAGCTGCGCGACCGCCTGCGGCCCGACTACCAGCCGGCCTGCAAGCGCCTCGTCATCTCACCCGACTTCTACCAGGCGATCCAGAAGCCGCACGCCGAGCTGGTCACCGAGGGCATCGAGCGCATCGAGCCAGGGGGCGTCCGCACCCGCGACGGCCGCCTGCACGAGCTCGACGTGTTGGTGCTCGCCACCGGCTTCAAGGTCGACGCCTTCATGCGGCCGATGGCGGTCACCGGCCGTGACGGCATCGATCTGTCCGAGGCCTGGGCCGATCGACCGAACGCCTACCTGTCGATCTCGATCCCCGACTTCCCCAACTTCTTCATGCTCAACGGCCCGAACGGCCCGGTCGGCAACTTCTCGTTGATCGAGGTGGCCGAGCTGCAGTTCGGCTACATCATGGGCCTGGTCGAGGAGCTGCGATCGGGCACCTGCCACGAGATCAGCGCGACCCGTGAGGCGATGGACCGCCTCGAGGCGGCCCGGGTGGAAGCGGCCAAGCAGACCGTCTGGGTCACCGGTTGTCGCAGCTGGTACCTCGACGATCGCGGCATCCCCGCCGTCTGGCCGTGGCCCTTCGACCACTTCCGCGCCGAGATGGCCGCACCGAAGCTCGACGCCTACGACCGGCGCTGACTCGGCCGAAGCGCTGCAGTGGATTTCGAGCCGGGCCGGATGCCCGAGGACGCCGAGCCGGCGCTCGACGGCCTCGACCTCTCCGAGCCCCGCGCCCGTCTGGCCGCCCTCCGCTCGGCGGCAGAGGGGATGGGAGGTCCGATGGCAGGTCTCGACGCCTCGTGGCAGTGGTCGGCTGGACGTCGGATCATTCCCGAGGGTCACCTCGGTGGGTTCACAAGGTCTGGACGGCGGCGGCGCGCAGACGGGCCACCCGCTCGGCGGTCGTCGGATGGGTGCGGAAGAGGTTGGCGAAGCGCACGTCCCGTCCCGTGAGCGGGTTGACGATGTAGGCCTGCGCCTGGGAGGGGGCCACGTCCATCGGGACCCGTTGCGCGGTGACCTCGAGCTTCTCCAGGGCGCGGGCAAGGGGCTCGCCGGTGCCGATGAGCTCGGCGCCGGTCCGGTCGGCCTCGAGCTCCCGGCTGCGGGAGAGGGCCATCTGGAGCAGGCCGGCGGCGAGCGGGGCCACCAACGCCGCGATCAGGAGGGCGAAGGGGTTCCCGTCGTCGTCGTCGCTGCCGCCGAGCATCGCGCCCCACATGGCCAGGTTGGCGATGAAGGAGATGCCGGTGGCGATGGCGGCGGCCACCGAGCCGATGAGGATGTCCCGGTTGCGGACGTGGGCGAGCTCGTGGGCGAGCACGCCGCGGACCTCGTCCCAGGTGCAGACCGCCAGGAGACCCTCGGTGATGGCCACCGCCGCGTGCTCGGGGTCTCGCCCGGTGGCGAAGGCGTTGGGCTGCATCTCGGGGGACACGTACAGCCGCGGCATCGGCATCCCGGCGCGTGCGGAGAGCTCCCGCATGACGGAGAAGTACTCGGGCATGGCCGCCTCGTCGGCGGGCACCGCGCTCGCCGCTCGGATGGCGAGGGCGTCGCTCTTCCAGTAGGACCCGCCGACGATGGCCAGGCCGAGGAGGGCGCCGATCATGGTGCCGACGGTGCCGAAGAGCGAGCCGATGGCGATCATCAGGCCACCGAGGCCGGCGAGAAGGACGGTGGTCTTCACGGTGTTGCGAAACACGGGAGCCCCTTTCGTAAGAATATGGTTTCGTGTATATTACTACAGGGTTTTACGACGGTTGCGTCGAGTCGGTTCCCGTCCCGCGCTGGTGTTGCGGGTTCGAGCGGGTGGGACGCAGGTGCACCTGGGTGATGGCTCGGTGCATGATGGCGGCGACCTCGAAGGTCGAGCCGCCGATCGACACGCGGTCACCGGGCGCCTCCGGTATTCGGCCGAGGCGATCGAGCATGAGGCCGGCCACGGTGACGTACGGGCCGTCGGGGACGTCGACGATGCCGAGGTCGGAAAGGTCGTGGACCGGAAAGGTGCCAGGGAGGACGAGGCTGCCATCCGCCAGAGGCCGCACCGCGAGCACGTCGGGGTCGGACTCGTCGTAGATCTCCCCCACGAGCTCCTCGATGAGGTCTTCGACGGTGACGATGCCGACGGTCGCACCGTGCTCGTTGACGACGACCGCGAGTTGCTGGTGTCGGACCTGCAGCTCGTGGAGAGCATCGAGGACCGCCGCCGACTCCGGGAATGCGAACACATCCGACGCGATGTCGGCCACGGTTCGGTTCCGGTGCACCAACAGGTCGCGGAGGTGGACGACACCGAGCAATTGGTCGAGCGAACCATCCACCACCACCGGGGCCCGGGAGTGCCCTGAGGCGGCGAGCGCGCCGATTGCGTCGGCCGCGGGAGTGCCCGCATCGAGGACGAACACCTCGCGACGGGGCCGCAGCACGCGACGCAGCGTCCGGTCGGAGACCTCGAACACTCCTTCGATGATGTCGCGCTGCTTCGGGGTGAAGCTGGACTGGGCTGCGACGAGGTCGCGCAGCTCCTCCTCGGTCACCTCTTCGCGTTGGCGAAGCGGATCGCCACCCACCACGCGCACGACGAGATCGGTGGATCGAGACAGCAGCCACACCACCGGTCGGGTCACCACGGCCAAGGCCGCGAGGGGCCGGGCCGCCACCAGGCCCCAACGCTCGGCGCGTTGCATGGCCAGACGTTTGGGGGCGAGCTCACCGAACACCAGGGTCAGGTACGCGAGCGCGAGGGTGACGAGGGTGACGGCCACCGGCTCTGCGAAGCTGCCGAGGAAGGACAGCGGCGCCTCGAGGGGGACGGCGATCGACACGGCGGCTGCCGCGGAGGCGAGCAGGCCCGCCAAGGTGATGCCCACCTGGATGGTGGCGAGGAACCGGTTCGGCTCGCGCGCGAGTCCGGCCAGCGTCCGTCCGGCGCTGGCCTGTGTCTCCAAGCGTTGGAGCTGGCCCTCGCGAAGTGAGACCAGCGCCATCTCGGTTCCGGCGAAGGCCGCGTTGATCGCGACCAGGACCGCGACGAGGCCCATCTGTGGCAACAGGGAGCTCAACGAAACGCCCTCTTCCGGCGACGACGGTGTGATGCAGCGCACAAACGGCCCTCTTGGATGGTCGGCGCGGCCGGCGATGCGGTGTTCGGCCCGCCCGCGGCGTGGGCAGCGCCGGCACCGGCCACGAGGCGACGCGCATCCCCATGACGGCCAGCAGCAGGTCGGCGGCTCGGCGGGCGTGGGCTCGGTGCGGTGGCGTGGGCTCGGTGCGGTGGCATTCGGTCCGTCGAGCCTACTGGCCGGCCTCGGCGCGGCGGCCGTGCGGTCAGCGCGGGAGGGCGGCGCGCACCTCGGCCAGGAACGGCCCGAGGACGGTGCCGACCTGCTCTGCGGCCACCGCCGGGGGCACGGTCGGCACCGTGGCGTGGCTGATGGCGAGGCGGACGAGCAACTCACACGCGAGACGGGTCTCGGTGACCGGTAGCTCGGGCCAGCTTCCCAGCACGAACTCGGTGAGGCGGTCGGTGCTGGTGAGCAGGATGGGCAGGCCGGCCGAGCTGGCCACGAGGGCATGGAGGCCCTCGGCGCCGGTGGCGGCCTCGAGCGCCCGTACGAGCGGGTGCTCGGCGGCCAGCTCGAGGAACACCCGGAACGCGTCTGCGAGCGCGCCGCCCAGGTCGTCCGACCGGGCGCCGACGACGCGTTGGATCTCGTCGAGGAACCGCTCGGAGGACCAGAGCGCGTAGGCCTGGGCCAGCTCGTCGCGGGTGCCGAACTCGTTGTAGAGGGTCTGGCGGCTCACGCCGGCGGCGCGTGCGATCTCCGCCATCGTGATCGACGCCCACGGTCGCTGGGCGGCGAGGCCGTCCATGGCGCCGAAGACGGTGGTGCGCAGGAGCAGGCGCGACGCATCGGCAAAGCGGCGGGGCTCGGCTGTCGGACCTGCGGTGACCGTCGCGTCGCCGCCCTCGCTCGCGCTCATGGCCTCGACCCTACGCCCGGGCCCCGTGGGCCGCGAGGAGGCGGGCCCGGCGGCGGGGGTGGACGTTGGCCCGGGTCAGATCACCGTCGTAGACGGCCAGCACGCGGGGGTCCATCACCTTGCGCCAGAGCGGTGGGACGGCGGCCAGCACCACCATGCCGGCGTATCCCGTGGGCAGTTGCGGCACGTCGTCGAAGTGGCGGAGGGTCTGGAAGCGGCGGGTGGGGTAGGCGTGGTGGTCGCTGTGGCGCTGGAGCTGGTAGAGCAGCATGTTCGAGGCCACGTTGCTGGCGTTCCACGAGTGCTCAGGGCGGCAGCGCTCGTATCGGCCGTTCTCCTTGCGCTCGCGCAGCAGGCCGTAGTGCTCGATGTAGTTGACGACTTCGAGCAGCAGGAACCCGATCACCGCCTGGACCACGAGCCACGGTGCCACCGCCCAGCCGAACACCGCGACGAGGCCGCCGAAGAGGACGACGGTCATGGTCCAGGCGTTGAGTACGTCGTTGCGGAGCGACCAGAAGTGCTCGCCGGCACGGTGCCGGCGCTCGCGCTCGATCTCGACCGCCGAGCGGACGCTGCCGATCACCGTGCGGGGGACGAACTCGTAGAAGCTCTCGCCGAATCGGGAGGAGGCAGGGTCGTCGGGGGTGGACACCCGCTGGTGGTGACCCCGGTTGTGCTCGACGTGGAAGTGGCCGTACGCCGACTGGGCGAGGGCGACCTTGGCCAGCCAACGCTCGAGGGCCGGGTGCTTGTGGCCGAGCTCGTGGGCGGTGTTGATGGCGATGCCCGCCACACAGCCGACCGTGGCGGCGAGGCCGAGGGCGGCGAAGGTGGAGAGGTCGCCCGACGCCCACACCGAGCAGGCCCACACCAGCGAGGCGAACTGGAGGGGGAGGTAGGCGTAGGTGAGGCGGCGGTAGTAGCGGTCGGCGTCGAGGGTCGCGGTGGCGCCGTCGGGCGGGTTGAGCGTGTCGAGTCCCAGCGCCCGGTCGAGCAAGGGCATGAGCCCGAAGATGAGAACCGGTCCGATCCACCAGAACCCGCTCCAGCCCGTGAGGGCCACGAGGTCGCCGGCCAGGAAGGGCAGCAAGGGCACCAGGAGGGCGAGGGGCCAGAACGGCCGGCGGGGGTCTCGCCACGGTCGCTCGGTCGAGGCGGCAACGCCCGTTGCCTGGACACCGTGGATCGCCATATCGGTAGGTTGTACAAATTGGTAAGATATGTCAAGAAGCTTTGCATCCGACGAACCGGCGTCCAGGGTTCCTGGCGTCCCAGCAGGGAAAGGCACCTATGAACCCCCTCGACGCCGAGGCCGAGAGCGTCGGCCAGTTCATGCACGGCGACCAGGGCGCGCTGGTGGCCACGGCCCGTCTCGTCGACACCGTGCCCAGCGGGGAGTGAAGGATCGTTACGGTCGACCACCGGACCGTTGCTGCTCGAGCGCCACCACGGCGGGGAACAGCACGTTGTTCTCCTTGTGGACGTGCAGATGGGTGTCGGCTTCGAGCTCGGCCAGCCCCTCGTAGAGCGCCTGGTAGCTCGCACAGCCGTCGGGTGGGACCCGGTAGCCGTCGGTGACGGCGCGGAGGGTCGTGAGCAACGCACCGGCCCGGTCGTGCTCGGACATCATCTGCGAGATGGGGTTCTGGAGCGAGCCGCAGTGGAACGACGGGATGCCCGCAGACTCGGCAAGCTCGTGGATCATGGGGAACAGCACCCGCTCCTCCTTCATGAGGTGCGGTTCGAGGTCGTCGCGGAGCGCGGCGTAGGTGGCCTGCACGTCATCGAGCTCGGGATGCCGGGCGCCGTGGGCGCCGACGACCTTCCCGGTCAGCGCGTCGAGGCGTGCCAGTTCGGTGTGGAGGTAGGCGTGGTGGGTTGCCTCGAGGTGGTCGGTGAGCTCGGCCGGGCCCATCGACGCCCAGTCGGGCTCGGGGCCGGGCTCGACCGTGGCGAGCGCGTCGAGCACCACGTCGGGATCGGTGCCGAGCTCGGCGCACGCCTGGTCGAGCGAACGGCGCCCGCCGCAGCAGTAGTCGAGGCCGAACGACTCGAGCACCCGGGCGGAGGCGGGGCGAGCGGTGACGAGCTCGGCGAGGGTCTGGTCGGCGGTGAGGTCGGTCATGGTTGCGCCTTTCCGTGCGGGGTTCTCCGTGCGGGGTGCGGGGGTCGATTGTTCACGAGGCGATCACGCCGATGGCCGCGGCGAGGACGACGCCGAACCCCATCGCCATCTGGCGGATCCCGATGACGGCCGGTCGCGGCACCGGCCGTCGCCCGCTTGTGCGTTGCGCGACCACGACCGCAACGACCGCGACGGCGCCGATCAGGAGGCTCGGCTCGATGACCACCGCGACCAGTGCACCCAGGAGGGCGGCCGCGTCGCCGGCCCGGACGACCTTGGCGTTTGCCGGTCGACCGTGGAGCCGGGCGATCTGGGACCGGACCCAGGGGATCGAGGTGACCACCCGGGACGACAGGATCAGCCATGCACCGGCGGCGAGGTGACCATCGCCGCCGTCGGCCAGGACGATCATGGGTGCGACCGCGCACACGCCGACCGAGCCGCACAGCTCCGGCACGAGGCGCCGTCCGCGCGACCGCACCTCGAACCATCCTTCGACCAGCACGAGTGGCAGTGCGGCGAGGGCCGGCATCCAGAACCAGGGTTCGGCCAGTGCGACCGCAGCCACCGCGAGGGCGCCGAGCACGCCCAACTCGACCGCGGCCACCCCCGCGGCCAGGCGGGTGCGTGCCAGGCGGCGCCCCCGACGGCGGTCGACGAGCGCCACCTTGAGCGGTGTGCGCACCAGGAAGGCCACCATGGCCGCGACCGCCAGGCAGAGGCCCGCCGTACTCGGAGCGACGAGCAGCCCGAGCAGGCCCGGCTCGAGGGTGAGGCCCCAGCCACCGTGCTCGGTCGGCACGGCCACCGAGTGGAGGAGGGACCGCTCCGCGGGGGCCGGCCGCCCCGCGGCAGCTTGCGGTGTGCTGGTCTGCTCCGGCCGACCGGTCACGCCGCCCCTCGTGACCGCAGGTCGGACAGGGACGTGCCCCCCAGCTCGGCCAGCAGCTGGACGCGGGCGCGCTGCCATGGCTGGTGGAGCGCGCAGGGACCCTCTTCGCCGCAAGGGCGGTCCTCGAGGACGCACTGGCCGGTGTCGGTGGGGCCCTCCACGGCCTCGATGACGTCGAGCACGGATAGGGCATCCAGGCCGGCCGCCAGCACGTAGCCGCCGGTCGGGCCAGGCTCTGACCGGACCCATCCCCTGCCGACGAGCGGGGTCATGGCCTGGGACAGGAAGCCTGCGGTCGTGCCCACCCGGTCGGCCAACTCGGCCGCCTTCGCCCGCCGCCCGATCCGGTCGAGCTCGATCAGCGCGCGCGTGGCCAGGTCGGACCTCCGGGTTATCTCCAGTCGCACACTCAGAGACTACAAGAAGGAGCCCATCGGTCCGAGGTGATCGACTAGGCCGAGGGCGCCGGGCATCGACAGCTAGTGTCGGCCTCGGGTTGCACGCCGGCTCGATCGGGGAGGATGGGCATGGATCATCATGTCGTTGGCGCACGCGCGGGGCGCGAGGCCGGGCGCTCACTCGTCGAACGCTCCGCGAGGTTGGGCACGGCGGTGGTGGTCCTGGCCGCGGTTCTGGGCGGCCCACAGGTCGCATTCGCCGAGCGAGTCGGCGTCCCGACGGCGAGGTCGATCATCGTGCCGTCCGCTGGGAACGGGGTCGCGCGGGTGTCGGCCACCACCACTCCGGTGTGCGGTGAGCTGGTCCCCGCGACCGCGACGGAGCCTCAGCGGCGGGCCAGGGGATCGTTCAACCTCTCGGCGAATTCCGACCTCACGCTCGACTTCGGCAGTGATCGCGACCGACGCGAGCTCCAACTGGAATACGACCTCGTGGGCTGCCGGTTCACCGCCAACCAGCGGGGCGGGAGCATCAACGTCAGCAACCCGACCTTCGTGGACGCGGACGGCCGAGCTCTCGTGGGTGGCCTGAGGACCGGAGGGGAGATCATCGACAGCCAGCGCATCCGGGTCACCATCAGGGTCGACCCGGACAACAACGAGTCGGATGCCGGGACCTACCGGGCACCGGTCGAGATCATCTCGAGTGCCGCCCAGTTGGCCACCACGCCCATCGTCATCACGTTGCGCTATGCGAACCCCGTGCTCGTCTTCCTCACGTTCATGCTGCCCATCACGTTGCTCGGCACGATCATCGTGTGGATCAAGTCGGTGATCTCGGACAGCACCGACAACGAGTACAGCGCCAAGGGCTACTGGGCGTGGCTGAAGCGCCCCGGCAACCTCCTTGCCGTCATTGCCGGCCTGATCGCCGCCCGTGTGGCCTTCGGTGACTCGTTCTACGGCGACCTCTCGTGGGGGGCGTCGTCGCACGGCGTGGCCTGGCTGTGGCCCGTCACGTCGGACGAGTGGTGGTCGCTCGCCCTGTTGGTCTCGACGGCCTTCACCGGGGCGTTCACGGTGGCCACGCTTCCCGGTGACGCCGTCAACCAGGCCAGGAAGTCAACCCCGACAGACGCGGCCGAGGCCGGCTGAAGAGGCCATCGGGCGGAGCGGCGTCAGGCCAGGCCGGCGACGGCTTCCTCCTCGCGGAGGCGAGGAGGGGTGAACCGCCCGGGACGCATCCCGTGCTTGTCCGCGTAGAAGGCACGGATGAGGTCCATGTCGGCCGACAGGTCTCGGGTCATCCAGAGGGTCGGGCCGTAGCCGCCCGTGCGGGTCGGCTTGTCGAGGAAGCTCAGCACCACCGGCACGTCGGCACCCATCGCGATGCGCCGGAACCCCGACTTCCAGTAGGTCTTCTGCGCCCGCGTGGCTTCCGGTGGGATCAGGATGGCGATGCGGCGCTCACCCCCGGCGAGGTCGATCATCGCGTCGACGAGGCCGGCCGGGTTGTCGCGGTCGACCGGCACACCGCCCATCTTCTTGAACAGCCACCCGAAGGCACCGGCGAACATCTCCTGCTTCCCGAGCCAGACCGGGTCGACGTCGGTCGCCCAGGCCATCGCCATGGACAGGATGAAGTCCCAGTTGGAGGTGTGGGGGGCCGCCACCATCACGCACACCGGATCTTGCGGCGGATCGCCGACCAGGGTGTAGCGGAACAGGCGGACGACGATCTTGCCTATGGTTCGTTTGATGGTCGCAGCTTAGGGGTGTTGCCGCGGCCCCGTGCGTCGGCGCCCTCCCGGTTCCGTGTCCGGGTCCACGGCCGGGCACCCCTGTTGACTGCTTCGAGAGGCGCTACGGTCCCGGCAATGACTGAGCCGACATGGGTCTCGAGACCGGGCGATCGCGAGGTCCGCGCGGCCGTCGCCGCGCTCGGCGCGCGACTGCCCGAGCCGCTCGTTCCGCTGGCCGCCGTGGCCTACAACTACCGGTGGTCCTGGGCCGAGGGTGCGGCCTCGCTCTTCGCTTCGATCGATCCCGAGCGGTGGGACCGGGTCGGTGCCAACCCGGTCCGGCTGCTGTCCGAGGCCGATCGCGGGCGACTCGAGGCCGTCGCTGGCCGGGGAGACCTCGTCGGGCGCATCGCCGAGCTCTCGGCCCTCGTCGACGGCGACCTGGCGCGGCCGTCCGCCCCCGGAACCTCTGCTGACCGACCCGTCGCGTTCCTCTGCGCCGAGTTCGCCGTCCATTCGTCGCTCCCCATCTACTCGGGCGGCCTGGGGGTCCTGGCGGGCGACATCCTCAAGGAGGCGTCAGACCTGGCCCTGCCGATGGTTGCGGTCGGCCTGCTCTATCGCACCGGCTACTTCCACCAGCGCCTCGACACCACCGGCTACCAGCACGAGTATTGGCTCGACACCGATCCCGGCCGCCTCCCGTGTGTGTTGCTCACGGGCGACGACGGCGAACCGCTCCTCATCAGGGTGCCCGTCGACGACGAGGACGTGATGGCGCGTGTCTGGCGGGTCGACGTCGGACGCGTTCCCCTGTACCTGCTCGACACCGACTGCCCCGAGAACCCCACGGTCGGCAGGTGGGTCACCTCCCGGCTCTACGAGGGCATCCGCTCGGTGCGGCTCGCGCAGTACGCGGTGCTCGGCTTCGGGGGCGCGCTGGCGCTCGACGCGCTCGGCATCGAGCCGTCGGTCTTCCACGTCAACGAGGGCCACCCGGCGTTGGCGATGGCCGAGTTGATCGCCCGCGGCAGGGCCCAGGGCCGCTCGTACGACGAGGCGTGGGACGAGGCTCGGGCGCGGCTCGTGTTCACCACCCACACGCCGGTGGCGGCCGGCAACGAGACCTACGACGCCGGCGAGGTGCACAGCATGCTCGACCGGATCGCGGCGACGACGGGCGAGCCCGACCGCTTCCTCGCGGCGGCGCGCGTCCGCCCCGCCGAGCCGGAGGCACCCGCAGGAATGACCCCGCTGGCGCTGCGGGCCGCCCGGTCCACGAACGCTGTCAGTCGCCGTCACGGCGAGGTGGCCCGTGACATGTGGCAGCCGTTGTTCGGCGGCGCGGTCGACGACGTGCCGATCACCCATGTGACCAACGGCGTCCACGTGCCCACCTGGATGGGTCCCGAGATGAAGGCGCTCCTCGACCGCCACCTGGCCCCGCGGTGGATCGAGTCCGCGGACGACCCCGACACCTGGCGCGGGGTGGACGACATCCCCGACGCCGAGCTGTGGGCGGCCCGCTCCACCCGCCGGGCCCGGCTGGTGGACTTCATCCGCGAGCGCTCGGCCAGCGACCGGCTGCGCAGGGGAGAGGACGTCGCGTACGCGGGGGCCGCCGCCCAAGGCTTCGACACCGGTCGGCTCACCATCGGGTTCGCCCGGCGACTCGCCGCCTACAAGCGACTGCACCTGCTGACGCTCGACCCGGGCCGCGCGCTCGAGCTCATCACGGGCGACCATCCGCTGCAGTTCATCTTCGCCGGCAAGGCCCACCCCCTCGACGAGAACGCCAAGCAGATCCTGCAACGGACCTTCGAGCTGAAGGGGGCGCCCGCGGTGGCCGGGAGCGTCGCCTTCCTCGAGGACTACGACCTGTCGTTCGCCGCCACGCTGGTGGCCGGTTGCGACGTGTGGATCAACGTGCCGCGCCCGCCCGAGGAGGCCAGCGGGACCAGTGGCATGAAGGCGGCGCTCAACGGGGCGCTGAACCTGTCGGTGCTCGACGGGTGGTGGGCCGAGGCCTACGACGGCAGCAACGGGTGGGCCGTCGACGGCGGGGTCGACCCCGACCATGACGCCCAGGACGCACGCCACTCGGCGGCCGTCTACGACCTGCTCGAGCGCGAGGTCGTGCCGCTCTTCCACGACCGGGGCGACGACGGGGTCCCGCACGGGTGGCTCGACCGGATCCGAAACAGCCTCAAGACCAATGGGCCCCGCTTCTCGGCGAGCCGCATGGTGAACGAGTACGCCAACCGCATCTACCCGCCTCCCGCTTGACCGTGGGTGGACCTGCGGCCGTGAGCCGGCCCCGCTCCGTGGAATCTCCGTCCCATCGACGCGGCCGTGTCGTGGTCGAGGGCGTGTCGCCGCAGGTGGACGGTGGGCGATATCCCGTCAAGCGGGTCGCCGGCGAGCAGGTCGAGGTCTCCGCCGACGTCTTCGTCGACGGCAACGACACGATCCGGGGCGTGGTGCGTCACTGCCCGCCGGGCGGACGGTGGGCAGAGGTGGCGCTCCGGCCACTGGGCAACGACCGCTGGGTGGCGTCGTTCACGGTTGGCCGGCTGGGGGTGCACCGGTTCACCGTCGAGGCGTGGGTCGACCCCTTCCGAACATGGCTCGCTGGCGCGGTCGCCAAGGCCGAGGCGGGACAGGACGTCGCGGTCGAACTGGCCATGGGCGCCGTGCTCGTCGAGGCCGCGGCCGCGGCGGCACCGGCCGATGCCGCCGAGCGGCTCGGGGCGCTCGTCGGCGTGCTCGGCGAGGGCGATGCGGCCGGCCTGCGGGCCTCGGCCGAGCCCTTGGCCGTGCTGATGGACCGGTGGTCGGGTCGCGGGGAGGTCACGACCCACCGCGAGCTCACCGTCCTCGTCGAGCGCGAGCGGGCGCGCTTCGGGTCGTGGTACGAGCTCTTCCCGCGCTCGACGGCGACGGTTGAAGGTCGCCACGGCACCTTCGCCGACGTGGCCCGACGGCTGCCCGACGTGGCCGCCATGGGCTTCGACGTGCTGTACCTGCCACCGATCCACCCCGTCGGCGGCACGGGCCGCAAGGGCCCGGACAACGCCCTCACCGCGCGACCCGGCGACCCGGGGAGCCCGTGGGCCATCGGCTCGGCCGAAGGGGGCCACACCGCCATCCATCCCGAGCTGGGAAGACCCGCCGACTTCCGTGCGCTGGTGGCCGAGGCGGCGGGTCACGGCATCGAGATCGCGCTCGACCTGGCCTTCCAGTGCTCGCCGGACCACCCCTGGGTGCGCGAGCACCCCGAGTGGTTCCGGCACCGGCCCGACGGCACGATCCAGTTCGCGGAGAACCCGCCGAAGCGCTACGAGGACATCTACCCGTTCGACTTCGACACCGTCGACCGCGAGGGGCTCTCGGAGGGCCTGCTCGGCGTCGTCCGGCACTGGATCGACCAGGGCGTGCGCATCTTCCGGGTGGACAACCCCCACACCAAGCCGTTCGCCTTCTGGGAGTGGCTCCTGGCCCGGGTGCGGGCCGAGCGCCCCGACGTGATCTTCCTGGCCGAGGCCTTCACCCGTCCCCGGGTCCTCGAGCACCTCGCGAAGCTCGGCTTCAGCCAGTCGTACAACTACTTCGCCTGGCGGAACACCGCCTGGGAGCTCCGCGAGTACTTCACCGAGCTCACGGGCACCGACGTCGCCGACTACCTCCGCCCGAACTGCTGGCCGAACACGCCCGACATCCTCACCGAGTACCTGCAGCACGGTGGCCCACCGGCCTTCCGGGCCCGCGCCGTGCTCTCGGCCACACTGGCGGCCAGCTATGGCATCTACGGCCCGGCGTTCGAGCAGTGCGAGCACGTGGCGCGAGCGCCCGGCACCGAGGACTACCTGCACTCCGAGAAGTACGAGATCCGCAGCGCGGACCGCGGCGCGCACCCGGGCGGCCCGGACTCGCTGGTGCCGCTGCTCACCCGACTCAACGCCATTCGGCGCGCCCATCCCGCACTGCGCACGAACCGCACGCTCCGCTTCCACGACGTCGACGGCGACGACCTGCTCTGCTACTCGAAGCGCACCGACGACCGCGACGACGTGGTCCTGACGGTGGTCAACACCGACCCGCACCACCTACGGTCTGGCATGGTGCGGCTCGACCTCGACGAAATGGGCCTCGACGCCGACGTGCCCTTCGAGGTCTACGACCTCCTCACCGGCGATCGGTACGACTGGCGCGGGCCCGACAACTACGTCCAGCTCGACCCGGCGGTCGTCCCCGCGCACGTCTTCGCCGTCGGGGGCGCAGGCCGGCCGGCGTCGGCGCCGGTGCGGACGTGACGCCGTACGGCCCGCACGGCCCCGTTCCCGCCCCCCCGCAGCCGGCCTTCCCCGGAGGGCCCGACTGGTACCGGGACGCCATCGTCTACGAGGTGCACATCCGCGCCTTCCAGGACAGCAACGGCGACGGGATCGGCGACTTCGACGGCCTCACCAGCCGCCTCGACTACCTGCAGGACCTCGGTGTCACCGCCATCTGGCTGCTCCCCTTCTACCCCTCCCCGCTGCGGGACGACGGGTACGACATCGCCGACTATCGGGGGATCAACCCCGACTACGGCGACCTGCGCTCGTTCAAACGCATGCTGCGGGAGGCCCATCGGCGCGGCCTGCGGGTGATCACCGAGTTGGTCATCAACCACACCTCGGACGCCCACGCCTGGTTCCAGCGGGCCAGGGCCGCCGAGCCCGGGAGCCGGTGGCGCGACTTCTACGTCTGGAGCGACACTCCCGACCGCTACCTCGATGCCCGCGTGATCTTCCACGACTTCGAGTCGTCGAACTGGACCTGGGACCCGGTGGCGGGCGCCTACTTCTGGCACCGCTTCTACTCGCACCAACCCGACCTCAACTACGACAACCCCGACGTGCACCAGGCGGTGCTCGACGCGCTCGACTTCTGGCTCAACCTGGGTGTCGACGGCCTGCGCCTCGATGCCGTGCCCTATCTCTACGAGCGGGACGGCACGAACTGCGAGAACCTCCCCGAGACCCACCAGTTCCTGCGGCGGCTCCGACGTCATGTCGACGAGAAGTTCCCCGGCCGCATGCTGCTCGCGGAGGCGAACCAGTGGCCCGAGGACGCGGTCGCCTACTTCGGCGACGACACCGAGCGCGAGTGCCACATGGCGTTCCACTTCCCCCTGATGCCCCGCATGTTCATGGCCGTGCAGATGGAGGACCGCTTCCCCGTCGTCGACATCCTCGAGCAGACCCCCGAGCTGCCCGACGGCGGCCAGTGGGCGATCTTCCTGCGCAACCACGACGAGCTCACGCTCGAGATGGTCAGCGCGGAGGAGCGCGACTACATGTACCGGGTCTACGCCCACGACCCGCAGATGCGGGTGAACGCCGGCATCCGTCGTCGCCTTGCGCCGCTGCTGGGTAACGACCGGCGCAAGATCGAGCTCCTGAACGGGCTGCTGCTCGCGCTGCCGGGCACGCCGGTCATCTACTACGGCGACGAGATCGGCATGGGCGACAACGTCTACCTGGGCGACCGCGACGCGGTCCGGACCCCGATGCAGTGGGCCCCCGACCGCAATGGCGGGTTCTCGACCTCGAACCCCCACAAGCTGTACCTGCCGGCCGTCATCGACCCCGAGTTCCACTACGGCATGGTCAACGTCGAGGTGCAGCAGGCCCACGAGAACTCGCTCTTCCGGTGGATGCGCCAGGTCCTGCACCTCCGCAGCCGTCACCCGGTGTTCGGGCGGGGGTCGCTGCGCATGTTGCTGCCCGACAATCCCCGCATCGTCGCCTTCGTGCGATCGCACGAGGACGAACACGTGCTGGTGGTGGCGAACCTCGCGGGCTCCGCCCAGTACGCAGAGCTCGATCTGTCCGACCATGCGGGCGCCCGTCCGGTCGAGCTGTTCGGCCACACCGACTTCCCCCCGGTCGGTGAGCTGCCCTACCTGGTGACCCTCGGCCCGTACGCGTTCCACTGGTTCGCCCTGACCCGCCAGGAGACGGACGCCCCCGTGCAGGGGGTGGGCACCGGTCCCGTGCCCACCGTCCGGGTGGAGTGCGCGTGGTCGGAGGTTCTCGAAGGGCCGACGAGGGCCGCGCTCAACCGGGTGCTGCCCGAGCACCTCGCCACGCGCCGGTGGTTCCCCGGCAAGGGCCGCGCCATCGCCGACGCGCAGATCGTCGACGTGGTGCGCCTGACGCCGAAGGATGCGGCCCAGCCCGCCCACCTGGCGCTCGTCAGGGTCCGGTTCCGCGAGGGTGAGCCGGCCACCTTTGCCCTGCCGCTGGCCGTCGTCGGGGGCGAGCGGGCCGAGATGCTGTTGGCCGAGCTGAGCCACGGCGTGGTCGCGTCGCTCCGCAACGCCGACGGCGAGACCCGCGTGCTGAGCGAAGCCATGTGGGAGCCCTCGGCGTGTCAGGCGCTGCTCGAACGCTCCGCGGTCCGGCGATCCCGGTCCGGCGAGAAGGGCGAGCTGATCGGTTCGCCCACCACCGGGTTCCGCAAGGTGGCCGACGGGCTGGCCGGACTCGACGCCCAGGCCCTGCGGGCCGAGCAGAGCAACACGTCGGTGGTGTTCGGCGATCAGGCCGTCCTGAAGCTGTTCCGTCGGCTCGAGCCTGGCGTGAACCCCGACCTCGAGCTGTCGCGCTTCCTGACCGACCACGAGTTCCCCCACGTGCCCCGGCTGCTCGGGGCCCTCGAGTACCGGACCGATCGGCGGCCCCCGATGACAGTGGCGCTGGTCCACGAGCACGTGGCCAATGAGGGCGACCTCTGGCAGCACAGCCTCGACGCCCTGCACCGCTTCTACCGCGAGACCTTCGACGAGCACCCCGTCGAGGCGGCGGACCCCAGCGGCCATCTCCTCGATCATCTCGACGACGACGTGCCCGACGTGGCCGCCCACGCCAACGGCGCCTACCTCGAGCTGTGCAGCCTGCTCGGCACCCGCACGGCGCAACTGCACCGTGCGCTCGCGGCCCCCACCGACGACCCCGCCTTCGGCGTCGAGGACCTGTCCGCCCTCGATCAGCGCGCACTCCACCAGGCGATGCGCAGCTCCGCGTCCCGGACGTTCACGATGCTCCGCAAGCGTTTCGGTGACCTGTCGGAGGCGCTCGTCGAGCCGGCTGCCGCGGTGCTCGCCCATGAGCCCGCGTTGCTCGAGCGGTTCGAGCCGCTGCGGTCGGACCGGTTGGGTGGTCAACGCATCCGCGTCCACGGCGACTACCACCTCGGGCAGGTGCTCTTCACCGGACGAGACCTGGTCGTGCTCGACTTCGAGGGCGAGCCCCTTCAGTCGATCTCGGAACGACGCCTCCGTCGGAGCCCGCTGCGCGACGTGGCCGGGATGTTGCGTTCGTTCCACTACGCGACCCTCGTCGCGCTGCGCGTGGAGGAGGAGCGGGGCCTGCTCACCGGGGGCACCGAGCCCGCGGAGCGGGCCGCGGCGTGGGCCCGGGCCTGGTACGGGTGGGCGGCGGGCCGATTCCTCGGGGCCTATCTGCGCGAGGCCGCCGACGCGGCCTTCCTGCCGTCCGACCCGGCGTCGTTGCGGGTGCTGCTCGACGCCTTCGTCCTCGAGAAGGCCGTCTACGAGCTGTCCTACGAGCTGTCGAACCGCCCTGACTGGTGCTGGATCCCGCTCGAGGGGCTGCTCCATGCGCTTGGCGCCGACCGCGACGTGCCGTGAGCGGTGCCGCTCCCGACGGCCTCGTCGAACTGGCTCGCCGGGCGGGCATCGCGGTCGGCTTTCACGACCTGAGCGGCAGTTGGTGCGAGGCGTCGACCGCCACACTCCAGGCGCTGCTGACCGCCCTGGGCCTCCCTGCCGGCGACGAGCGCGCGGTCGACGAGTCCACGCGGGCGCTCGACCGCTCGGCGTGGGCGCGGCTCGTCGAACCGACAACGGTGTGCTGGGCGGGCGACACGGCGGGATTGAACCTGCGTCGGCCGTCGGCATCGGCCGGCGTCCCCGTCGAGGTCACCGTCGAGCTCGAGGGCGGTGGGTCGTTCCGCCAGGTGCTCGGGGCCGACCACCTGGCCGAGTCGGGTGCGGCCACCGTCGAGGGGGTGCCCTACGTCGCGCAGCGGGCGTTGCTCTCCGAGGCGCTGCCCGTGGGTGGCCACCGTGCCCGGGTCGTCTCCGGTGACCGGTGCGAGGACGGCATCGTCCTGGTGGCAGCCCGACTGGCCCCCGCGCCCGGCCGCGGCTGGGGGGTCTTCGCCCCGTTGCACTCCCTGCGCCGATCGGGGGAGGACCGGGTGGGCGATCTCGAGGATCTCGCCGCCCTGGCCGACTGGGTCGCCGACCTGGGCGGCGGGCTGGTCGGCACCCTTCCGCTGCTGGCCACCTTCGACGGTGATGCCAGCCCGTACGCCCCGATCTCGCGCCTGGCCTGGAACGAGCGGCACCTCCACCTGGCCGCCCTGCCCGAGTGGGAGGGCGATGGCTCACCATCCGACGGCTCGGTCGTCGACGTCGGCGGCGACCTCCTGGACCCGGTCGCCGAGGCGGACCGCTCGCGGGCCGCGCTCTCGCTCGCCGCTCGCCGGCTGAGCGACGCCCGCCGGGCCGAGCTCGACCGGTTCACCGAGACCCATCCCCACGTGGACGAGCTGGCCCGTTGGCGCGCCGCCGTCGAGCTGGACGGGCCCCCGCCGCCGGGCCGGCCGCTCGGCGACGGTGACCCGTCGGCCGTGCTCCGCCACCGCTATGGGCAGTGGGCGATGGAGACGCAACTCGGTGATCTGCGCGAGCGGCTCGACCGCCGCGGCCAGGCGCTGTACCTCGACCTGCCCCTCGGCGTGCACGGCGAGGGGTTCGACGTGTGGCGCTCGCCGGAGCTGTTCGCGTCGGACATCAGCGTGGGCGCACCGCCCGACGGGTTCTTCACCGCCGGCCAGAACTGGGGGTTCCCGCCGGTGCTTCCCGACGCGTCCCGGGCCGACGGGCACGCCTACCTGCGGGGCGCGCTCGCGCACCAGTTGCGCCACGCCGGCATGGTGCGCATCGACCACGTGATGGCCCTGCACCGGCTGTGGTGGGTGCCGGCAGGCGCCGACGCCACCGACGGCGCCTACGTGCACTACCCCGCCGAAGAGCTCGCGGCGATCCTCACGCTCGAAGCCTGCCGGGCGGGGGCCGTGGTGGTGGGCGAGAACCTCGGCACCGTGCCTCCCGAGGTCAACGACCTGCTCTCGGAGCACCGCTTCGTGGGGATGTACGCCACCCAGTTCGAGCTCGAGTCGGCCCCTCACGCCCGTCGTCCCCCGGCGGGCACGTTGGCGGTGGTGAACACCCACGACATGGCCCCCTTCGCCGCCTTCTGGGACAACGCCGACCAGGGCTTTCGTTGGCGCATCATGGAGCAACTCGGTCGCGAGGGCCATGCGGCGGCGGGGGAGGAGACCCTCGACGTGCTGGAGGCGCTGCTCGGCTGGCTGGGCGAGAGCGAGGCATCCACCGTCGTGGTCACGCTCGAGGACCTCTGGGCGGAGCATCGTCCTCAGAACCGCCCGGGCACGGGGCCCGAGGTCCCCAACTGGCGGCGGCGCATGACCCGGACGCTCGAGGAGTTGCGCGATGACCCGGCCATCGCGCACCGCCTGCAACGCCTGCGCGCCAGCCGGCCGAAGGGCACCCCGCCGTGCTGACCGACGACGACCTGTACCTCCTCAACGAAGGCACCCATTCTCGGATCTACGACTGCCTCGGCGCCCACCCGGTCGAGGGGGGCACCGGCTTCGCGGTGTGGGCGCCGGCGGCCCAGGCGGTGTCGGTCATCGGCGACTTCAACGGGTGGGACGGCGCGAGCCACCCCCTCGTCCCGCGTGGGACGTCGGGGATCTGGGAAGGGGTGGCCGCGGGCGCCGCCGACGGGCATCGCTACAAGTACCTGATCCGGGCCGGCGGCCGGGTCCTCGAGAAGGCCGATCCCGTGGGGCAGCGCACCGAGGAGCCACCGGCCACCGCGTCGGTGATCGGTGTCGGGTCCCACGAGTGGGGCGACGCCGCGTGGATGGTCGAGCGGGGCGCCCGCCACGCCCTCGACGCGCCGGTGTCGGTGTACGAGGTGCACCTGGGGTCGTGGCGACGGCCCGACGGGCGCTTTCCGCACTACCGCGAGATCGCCGAGCCGCTGTCGGCGCACGTCCGGGCCCACGGCTTCACCCACGTCGAGTTCCTGCCCCTGATGGAGCACCCGTTCTACGGGTCGTGGGGCTACCAGACCACCGGGTACTTCGCCCCGACCGCGCGCTACGGCGCGCCCGCGGACCTCATGGCGCTCGTCGACCGGCTCCACCAGGACGGCATCGGGGTGATCTTCGACTGGGTGCCGTCGCACTTCCCCGAGGACGCCTTCGCGCTCGGGGCCTTCGACGGCACGCACCTCTACGAGCACGCCGACCCGCGTCAGGGCTTCCACCCCGACTGGAAGAGCCTGATCTTCAACTACGGCCGCAACGAGGTGCGCAGCTTCCTCGTGTCGAGCGCGGCGTTCTGGCTCGACCGCTACCACGGCGACGGCCTGCGCGTCGACGGTGTGGCCTCGATGCTGTACCTCGACTACTCCCGCAAGGCGGGCGAGTGGGTGCCGAACGAGCACGGCGGCCGCGAGAACCTGGCCGCCATCGGCTTCCTGCGCCAGCTCAACGAGACCGTCTACGAGCGGTTCCCCGGTGTGCAGACCATCGCCGAGGAGTCCACCGCGTGGCCGATGGTCTCGCGCCCGACCTACCTGGGGGGCCTGGGCTTCGGGCTCAAGTGGGACATGGGTTGGATGCACGACGCGCTCGAGTACTTCGCGCACGACCCGATCCATCGTCGCTGGCACCACCACGACCTCACCTTCCGCATGGTCTACGCCTTCACCGAGAACTTCGAGCTGCCGCTCTCGCACGACGAGGTGGTGCACGGCAAGGGCTCGTTGGTCGCGCGGATGCCCGGCGACCAGTGGCAGCGACTCGCCAACCTGCGCCTGCTGCTCGGCTCGATGACCGCCCAACCCGGCAAGAAACTGCTGTTCATGGGGGCCGAGCTGGCCCAGGTCCGCGAGTGGGACCACGACGCCGAGCTCGACTGGGGCCTGCTCGACGACCCAGGACACGCCGGCATCTCCCGCTGGGTGGCCGACTGCAACGCCCTGTATCGGGAGCTGCCCGCGATGCACCAACTGGACTGCGACCCGGCCGGCTTCGAGTGGGTCCTGGCCGATGCCGCCGAAGACTCGGTGCTCGCCTTCCTTCGCAAGGGACGTGACCCCGACGACGCGGTGCTCGTCGTGGCCAACCACACGCCGGCGCCTCGCGAGCACTACCGGGTGGGCGTACCCCGCGACGGCTTCTGGCGCGAGGTGCTGAACAGCGATGCCGAGGTCTACGGCGGCAGTGGCTGGGGCAACCTCGGCGGGGTGTCGTCCGACGCGGTCCCGTCGCACGGCCGCCCGTTCTCGGTGAGCCTCACGCTGCCGCCGTTGGGGGTGGTCTTCCTGCGCCTGCAGTCGGGTGAGCGGGACGGGACGGGCTGATCCGGGTCGGCATCGGCTGGCGGTCGGCCCGAGTTCGCAGTGGTGGTGGGTCCGCTTGACCAGAGGCTCGTGGGCTTCCGGTCCGACGGGTGTCATGGGGACAGGTCCTCGCGGTCGAGGTCCCGACCCGAGGGATTCAGTCGCCGCGGCTGCGTCCCCGAGGCGGTGATGGGCGATCTGGCGTGGTGTTGGCAGGGGCGAGGCAATCCAGGCGGGCGCTGCTGGCCGACTCAACGGGGAACTCGCATGTCCGGATCGGAGGTGCGGGCCGGAGAGAGCGCCGCCGAAAGGCGCCACCGCTCCGGTCCGATCCCTACCTCGTGGCCGGGATTGAATCCGACGGCGATGACGTGCCGCGCAGTGTCACCAGAGTGGTCAGGGCTGGCGCCCTAGGCTCGACAGGGCGCGGGGAGCTGGCTCGCTCGTGCCCGTCCAATGGCCGCATCCGGTCAGTGAGCCGCAGGGGGTCGTATGGACATCGATGACGTGAAGAAGGCGATGGAGGCGGGGGGCCACCTCGACCCCGGGACGGTACTGGCCGCCGCCGTCGACGCCGCCGGCGAGCAGGGCCTGGCGGCCGACTTCGTCACTGAAGCCATGAAGTCCGTTGCCCCCGACGAGAAGGTGGCGGCGGCCACGGCGGCGACCGAAGCCGCAATGAAGTCCGTGTCGAAGGAGGACAAGGCGGGGGTGGCGCAGTCCGCCGCGGAAGCGGCCGTGAATGCGGTGCCCGATGAGGAGAAGGCGGGTGTGGCGCAGGCGGCGGCCGCGGCCGCGGTGAGCGCGGTGCCCGACGACCTGAAGGTCGGCGTGGCCACGGCGGCGGCAGAGGCGGCGGTCGGCGCCGTGGCCGAGGCGGACAAGAAGGACGTGGCCCAGGCGGCGGTGGCGTTGGTGCCCGAGGGCGACCGGGCCGCGGTGCTGCAACAGGCGGTGCAGGCGGTGCCGCAGGCCGACCGCAAGGCGGTCGCGCAGGCGGCGGTCGAGAACCTGAACGCCAACGACCTGAAGTCGCTGCGCGAGGAGGCGTTCCCGCAGGATTCCGGCGATCGCCTGTGGGTGTTCCTCGTCGGCTTCGTGGTGTCAGGCACCGTGGTGATAGCGCTGTCGCTCATCGCCTGGGCAGCCGCGGGCCCGCATGGCAACTCGCCCACGTCCACCTCGATCCTCGTGTTGGGCACAGCGTTCACGTCGGCGATGCTCGGCGGCCTGCTCGGCGCCTACAAGGGCGGGTGAGGCTGACGGCCGGGGGCTGAGCGTCAGCCCTCATCGTGCCAGCCGACACCCTCCCGTTCGAGCACCTGCGCCAGCAGGGTGGGGCGATTGGTCATGATGCCGTCGACCCCGAGCGCGATCGCATCGAGGATCGCGGGCTCGTCGTCGACGGTCCACACGTGGACCGCCAGGCCCATCTCGTGCGCCGCGGAAACGAAGTGCTTGGTGACGACTTGCACACGTCTCAGCGGTGGGATCTGCATGATGTACTTCACGTCCCCGAAGCGGAGTGGTACCTGCAGGGCCACGTGCTCTCGGCCGATCCGGGGGGCACGCCGGTGTAGGCGCAGCTTGGCGAGGAACCAGAAGCGGAGCACCGACCTGCCGCCGGGAGCGGTGTCGAGGTCCGGCGCCACCTCCCGGATGGTCCGCACCATCGAATCCCTGAAGGACGTGACGATCACCGGTCGGGCCGTCGCCTCGGCAGCCAGCGCCGACGCCGCGAATGTCGCCGCGGCCGCCGCCTTGATCTCGACCGTCAGCGGCACGCCGGGGAACGCCGCCAGCACGTCGTCCAGGGTGGCGACGTCGGGGTGCGCCTCACGGAGCTGGGCGAGGGTCGAGGCGGAGATCGTCGTCCCCGAGCCGTCCTCGCCTCGAATCGTGGCGTCGTGATGAAGCACGAGTTGCCCGTCCGGGCGGTCGGCGGTGAGGTGCAGGTCGAACTCGAGCGCGTGGGCGCCGCCGTCCAGCGCGGCGCGCAGCGCGGGAAGGGTGTTCGGCGTGTGCCCTTCGTCGCCGCCCTGGTGGCCCCAGTCGATGACTCCCCGCGCCAGCCAGGGGTTCGGGTGGTCGGTCATGCGAGCGGCCACGACGTCGACTCGACCTCGGTCCACAGCATCGACCCACCGTAAGCCCCTGGGCCAGAAGACCGCGGTGATGACGGTCCGGGTCGGCAGCCGCGACGACCCTCGGGACGCTCGCTGATCGCCGACCGGACGGCCGCTCCACGTCGCTTCGCCGGCGATGCGCACCGATCCGGCCCGGTCAGAGCCTCCGGCGCAGCACCAGCGCGGAACGGCCTTCGGCGACCACGACGTCGCCTGCCTTCGCGGGGGGCGTGCGATGGACCGGATGGGTGGTGCGGGCTGGATCGAAGGTGTCGACCTCGGTCACCCACTCGCCGGCCGGGAGCGCCGCGGGCAGGCGCACGTCGATGCGCTGGTCGTGGGCGTTGAACACGAGGAAGAAGTCGTCGTCGGTGATGCGTTCGCCCCGCGGCCCGGGCGAGGGGATCAGCTCACCGTTCAACAGCACGCCGATGGTGCGGGCGAACCCGACGTTCCAGTCATCGTGGGTCATCTGCTGGCCGTCCGGGCGGAACCAGCCGATGTCGGTGATCTGGGTGCCGGCGTCGTCGACGAGGGGGCGGCCGTCGAACCACCGGCGTCGGTGGAACACCGGGTGGTCGCGTCGCAGTTGGACGAGGCGGGCGGTGAAGGCGAGCAGGTCAGGGTCGAGTCGGGCCCAGTCGATCCACGACAGCTCGCTGTCCTGGCAGTAGGCGTTGTTGTTGCCCTGCTGTGTGCGGCCGAGCTCGTCGCCGGCGAGGACCATGGGCACGCCCTGGGACAGCAGCAGGGTGCACATGAAGTTGCGCCGCTGGCGGTCGCGTAGCGCCCGGATGGCGGGGTCGTCGGTGGGGCCCTCGGCCCCGCAGTTCCACGACCGGTTGTGCGGCTCGCCGTCGTTGTTGTCCTCGCCGTTGGCCTGGTTGTGGCGCTCGTTGTAGGACACGAGATCGGTGAGGGTGAACCCGTCGTGGGCGGTGACGAAGTTGATGCTGGCGTAGGGGCGGCGTCCGGTGGTGCGGTAGAGGTCCGAGCTGCCGGTGAACCGGTAGGCGAACTCGGCGAGGGTCTGGTCCTCCCCTCGCCAGTAGTCGCGCACCGTGTCGCGGTACTGGCCGTTCCACTCGGACCACAGCGGCGGGAAGTTACCTACCTGGTAGCCGCCCTCGCCCACATCCCAGGGCTCGGCGATGAGCTTCACCTGGCTGACCACGGGGTCCTGCTGGATGAGGTCGAAGAAGGCCGACAGACGGTCGACGTCGTGGAGCTCGCGGGCGAGGGTGGCGGCGAGGTCGAAGCGGAACCCGTCCACGTGCATCTCGGTGACCCAGTACCGCAAGCTGTCCATGATCAGCTGCAGCACGTGGGGGTGGCGCATGTTCAGGGTGTTCCCCGTGCCCGTGTAGTCCACGTACCGGCTGGGGTCGTCGGGGGACAGGCGGTAGTACGCCTGGTTGTCGATGCCCTTGAGCGACAACGCCGGGCCGAGGTGGTTGCCCTCGGCGGTGTGGTTGTAGACCACGTCGAGGATCACCTCGATGCCCGCGGCATGCAGCGTGCGCACGAGTTGCTTGAACTCACGGACCTGCCCGCCCAGGTCGCCACTGCTGCTGTAGCCGTTGTGGGGGGCGAGGTAGGCGATGGAGTTGTAGCCCCAGTAGTTGTGCAGGCCGGCGGCCACCAGGGCGTGCTCGTCGACGAACTGGTGCACCGGCTGCAACTCGACCGCCGTGACGCCGAGCCTCTGGAGGTGCTCGACGGCGGCGGGGTGTGCCAGGCCGGCGTAGGTGCCCCGCAGCTCCTCGGGGATGCCGGGGTGCGACTTGGTGAAGCCCTTGGTGTGCAGTTCGTAGACCACGACCTCGTGCCAGGGCGTGTGCGGGTGGCGATCGTCGCCCCAGTCGAAGTAGGGGTTGGTGACCACGGCGAGCGGGACCGAACCCAGGCTGTCGAGCTCGCTCGGGGGCCCGTCGGGCTCGTCCACCCGGTGGGCGAACACCGAGTCGTTCCAGGTCAGGCCACCGCAGACGGCCTTGGCATAGGGGTCGAGGAGCAGCTTCCGGGGGTTGGCCCGCAGCCCGCGGTCGGGCCGCCACTCGCCGTGCACGCGGAACCCGTACCGCTGGCCCGGCTCGACGCCCGGGAGGTAGGCGTGCCAACAGAGAGCGGTGACCTCCTCGAGCTCGACCCTGCGCTCGCCGCCCGCCTCGTCGATCAGGCACAGATCGACCCGCTCGGCAACCTCGGAGAAGAGCGAGAAGTTCGTGCCGGTGCCGTCGTAGGTCGCTCCCAGTGGGTAGGCGGTGCCGGGCCAGACATCCATGTGTTCAGGCTAGGCACGATCGGTGGGGGCCCGTGCCGTGCGGCGGGCCGTTCGGTCGCCGTCGAACCCCGCGACCGAGGCCAGGACAACTCCCGCAACCGACAGCGGCGCCACCTGCGGGCTCTCGGGCGACACGCTGGTGCGCAGTTGCCGCTGCGTCCTCCTGATGGCCGCCACCTGGCTGTTCATGTGCTGCGCTGCCTGCCCGTCGAGAGCACTGCCAGCAGCTTCAGGCTGTGCGAGCGGCGGCTGCCCCAACGCTCACGGCGCTGGTCGGGCGAGAGCAGAACCTCCGCCCGGCTCGGTCAATCGAGCAGGCACGACGGTGACCGGGAAGGGCCAGGCAAAGGTCGCTTGGTCTTCGCCGCTGACCGTGCGCTCGGTCTCGCCGCTCCCCTCCCAGCGCCACTCCGTGAGGGAGGGGAGGGCGGGGTCGAACACCCACATGGCACCGACGCCGGCGTCGCGGTACACGGGGCGCTTGGTGCCGACGTCATAACGCCGCGTCGAGGGTGAGAGGATCTCGCAGACGAGCAAGGGCGCGACCTCGAGCCGGCGAGCTCGGGGCTCCGCCATGGTGCGCACGACACCGACGTCGGGCTCGAAGAGGGTGGCGGGCCCGAGCACCACGTCGGGGCCGGGCAGGATCTCGAACTCGGGTGGGCACGAGGAGGCGAGCAGGACGAGCAGGTTCTGCAGCACCCGCTGGTGCAGGTTGCTCGGGGCGGCGGACACGTGCAGGTCCCCTTCGATCAATTCGTAGCGGCAACCGTCGGGGGGGAAGTGGTCGAGGTCGTCGATCGTGAGCGGCGGCTTCGTGCGCCATGCGACAGCCATGGATCGAAGAATACGGAGAGATACGGAAAGTCGCAAACAGGAGCTGGTGCACCCCACGGCCCGCGTACAGGCGCAACACGGTGTGACCTCGTAGCGTGGCGGCCATGGAGGTCGCATCGGTCGACGAGGTCCGAACCGCCCTGGCCGATGAGAGCTACCTTGCCGACGAGGGCCTCGCCACCGCGATCTTCCTGGCCCTGCGGTTGCAGCGCCCGCTGCTGCTCGAAGGCGAGGCGGGCGTGGGCAAGACCGAGGTCGCCAAGGCGCTGGCCCGCTGGACGGGCGCCGAGCTGATCCGGCTCCAGTGCCATGAGGGGCTCGACCTCGCCCAGGCCGTCTACGAGTGGGACCACGCCCGCCAGCTCCTCCACCTGCGCGCCGCGGAGGCGGTGGGCGATACGGCCCGCACCTCCGCCGACGCGCTCGAGAGCGAGCTGTACACCGAGCGCTTCCTGGTGCGTCGGGCGCTGCTCCGTGCCATCACGCCCCCGGACGCCGGTCGGCCCCCCGTCCTTCTCATCGACGAGATCGACCGGGCCGACGACGAGTTCGAGGCCTTCCTGCTCGAGGTGCTCGGTGAGTACGCGATCACCGTCCCCGAGCTCGGCACGTTCCGCGCCGTGGCGCCGCCCATCGTGGTGCTCACCTCGAACCGCACCCGCGACGTGCACGACGCCCTCAAGCGGCGCTGCCTCTACCACTGGGTGGAGCACCCCGACTTCGACCGCGAGGTGGCCATCGTGCGGCTGCGGGCGCCCGGTGTCCCCGAGCGTCTGGCCCGCCAGGTGGCCGCCGCCGTCGAGGGCCTTCGGGCCGAAGGCCTCTACAAGCCCCCGGGGGTGGCCGAGACGATCGACTGGGCCGACGCTCTCGCCACGCTGGGTCGAACCAGCCTGGACGAGGCGTCGGTGCTGGCCACGCTCGGTGCGGTGGTCAAGTACCGCGAAGACCAGTTGCGTGTCGAGGGCAGGGGCGTGGAGTCCCTCGTCGCCGCGGCGGTGGCCCGGGGAACGTGAGCGCGGTCGGCATCGACGCGGCGGCGGTGCTCGTGGTGCGTGCGCTCCGCGGCCTTGGTGTGGCGGTGCCACCCGACGCCACCGTGGCGTACGCGGCGGCATTGGCCGAGGTAGGGGTGGATCGTCGGGAGCACGCCTACTGGGCGGGCCGGGCGACCCTCGTGCACCGCCCCGAGGACGTGGCCACCTATGACCGGGTGTTCGCTGTCGTCTTCGACGGCCCCGTTCCGGAAGGTGCGCCAGGTGGACCGGGCGGGGAGGGTGTGGTGCCGGCGCCACCGGTCGAGCGGGTGACGCTGCTGGTCGACGGCGCCGACGACCCGTCGGTGGATGACCGCGCCGCGCCAGAGCCGATCGACGGTCCGGTCCTCACCCTGCGGTGGAGTGACCGCGAGCTGCTCCGCGACAAGGACTTCGCCACCTGCACCACCGACGAGCTCGACGAGGCCCACCGCCTGATGGCCGACCTGCGGCTCACCGGCGCGCGCCGACCGTCGCGGCGCTCACGACCGACCCGGCGACGGCGGGGAGCGATCGACATGGCCGCCACCGCGCGACGAGCCCTGCGCACCGGGGGCGAGCCGTTGCGCACCGCTCACCGTGAGCCTGGTGAGCGGCGTCGGCCGGTCGTCCTGCTCTGCGACGTGTCGGGCTCGATGGAGGGTTACGCCCGGGCGCTGTTGCGCTTCGCCCATGTCGCCGTTGCCGGGGGCACGAAGGTCGAGGTCTTCACGCTCGGCACCAGGTGCACCCGGATCACCCACGACCTCCGGTCGCGCGATCCCGATGCTGCGCTCCGGTCCGCGGCGGCCGCCGTCGCCGACTGGTCGGGCGGCACCCGCCTGGGCGAGGGCCTGCAGGCGTTCAACGACACCTGGGGCGTCCGGGGCATGGCGCGGGGTGCCACCGTCGTCGTGCTGTCGGACGGCTGGGACCGCGGCGACGCCGCGCTGCTCGGTGAGCAGGTGGCGCGCCTCGGGCGTGTGGCTCACCGCCTGATCTGGGTCAACCCGTTGAAGGCCACCCCCGGCTTCGCCCCGCTGGCCGGTGGCATGGCGGCGGCCCTCCCACACGTGGACGAGCTGGTCGAGGGCCACTCGCTGCGATCACTCGAGGCGCTCGCCGACCTCATCCGCCGCTGAGCGGCCGTTCCCGACGCGGTGCCCGTCGAAGTCCCGGGTCACGGCACGGGCCGCGGCTGCGGTGGCGGCGCCAGTCGGAGGCGGGGGCCGGCGTAGGCCAGGCGACCGGGGAGCCCGTGGCCGACCAGGCGCTCCGCGAAGGCGGCGGCGGTCAGCAGGGCCTCGAGGTCGATGCCCGTTTGCACGCCGAGGTCGTCGAAGAGAGCCACAGCGTCCTCGGTGGCCACGTTGCCGGCGGCGCCGGTGGCGAAGGGAGAGCCGCCCAGGCCGCCGACCGAGCAGTCGAAGCGGTCGATCCCCGCCTGCCAGCCCGCGTAGAGGTTCACCAGCCCGGTGCCGCGGGTGTCGTGCAGGTGCAGCCCGACCTCGGTGCCCGTGACCGTGAGGACATCGTCGAGGCGCCGCGGGGTGGCCATGCCGGTCGTGTCGGCCAGCGTGAGGGCGGTGACGCCGGCCGCGAGGAGCCGGCGGCACAGCGCACCGACCTCGTCGGGGTCGATGTCGCCCTCGTAGGGAGACCCGAACGCGCAGGACACCACCGCGTCGACCGGCACCCGGGCGCCGCAGGCCAGCCCGGCGATGACCTCGATGGCCGCGACCGACCCGTCGATGCTCATGCGCACGTTCCGCTCGTTGTAGACCGCTGATGCCGAGACGGTGACCGTGAGCTCTTCGACGCCGGCCGCGAGGGCGAGCTCCGCGCCCCGGGCGTTGGGGACGAGGGCGGTGCGCACCACACCCTCGGGTCGCCCGACGGCGGCGATGACCTCGTCGCTGCCGGCCATGGCAGGGACGGCCGTGGGGCTCACGAAGGCGCCAACCTCCAGGTGGCGCACGCCAGCGGCCAGCAGCTCGTCGATCAGGGACACCCGTTCGGCCGCGGCCACGGGGGCCTCGCCTTGGAGCCCGTCGCGTGGGCCCACCTCGCGGATCGTGACCGTGGCAGGGCCCCGGGCGATGCTCATGTCTTCCGCTCTCGGCTGCGCCGGGCCGTTCGGGCCCCGCTCTCGTCCCTCGAGCTCATGTCGCGAGGCCGGGATGGTCGGCGAACAGGTCGAGCGCCTCGGGGTTGGCGAGGGCCTCCCGGTTCCGAACCTCGCGGTGGTTCACCACGTCGGCCACCGCGAGCTCGACGAGCTTGCCGCTGCGGGTGCGGGGGATGTCGGCGACGGCGACGACCCGGGCGGGAACGTGCCGGGGTGAGCAGCCGCTCCGGACCCGCCGCCGGATCTCGCCGACGAGATGCTCGTCGAGGTCGGCGCCGTCGACGAGCCGCACGAACAGGACGATGCGGGTGTCGCCGTCCCACTCCTGGCCCACGGCGACGGCCTCGGCCACCTCCGCGATGTTCTCGACCACCCGGTACAGCTCGGCGGTGCCGATGCGCACCCCGCCCGCGTTGAGGGTGGCATCGCTGCGGCCGTGGATGACCAGGCCCCCGTGGTCGGTCCAGCTCGCGAAGTCGCCGTGGGCCCAGACGTCCGGGAAGCGCTCGAAGTAGGCGGCCCGGAACCGGGCGCCGTCGTCGTCGCCCACGAAGCCGATCGGCACGGAGGGGAACGCGCTGCGGCACACGAGCTCGCCACGGATGCCCGACGCGACCGGTGCGCCGTCATCGTCGAACACGTCGACGTCCATGCCGAGGCCCGGGCCCTGGATCTCGCCGGGCCAGACGGGCCGGGTGGGATCGCCGGCCACGAAACAGCCGCAGAGATCGGTGCCCCCGGAGATCGAGGCCAGGTGCACGTCGGGCTTGACCGAGTCGTAGACCCACTCGAAGCCCTCGACGCCGAGGGGTGATCCGGTCGAGCAGATGGTGCGCAAGGCCCCGAGGTCGTGCGTGTCGACGGGGCGCAGACCGGCCTTGCGGGCCGAGTCGATGAACTTGGCCGACACGCCCATCAGGTTGATCCGGTGGCGCTCGGCGAGGTCGAACAGGGCGTCGGGGCCCGGGTGGAAGGGGCTGCCGTCGAACAGCACGATCGTGGCGCCCGCCGCCAGGCCCGACACGAGCCAGTTCCACATCATCCAACCGCAGGTCGTGAAGTAGAACGCGCGGTCGCCGGCCCGCACGTCGGCGTGCAGTCGGTGCTCGGTGAGGTGCTTCAGCACCAGGCCGCCCGCCCGGTGCAGGATGCACTTCGGCTTTCCGGTGGTTCCCGAGGAGTAGAGGACGAACCCGGGCTGGTCGAACCGGAACCGCTGGGTGGGCAGGGCGGCGCCGACATGGCCGGCCAGGAAACCCTGGTAGGCGATGGTCCCCGGTGGCGGCGCGGCGCCCGGGTCGAGGTGGTCGACCACGACGGTCGCCCGCACGCTCGGGAGCCCCGCGATGATCTCGGTGAGCCGGTCGAGGCAGTCGAAGGCCTTGCCGCCGTAGCGGTAGCCGTCGGTGGCGACCAGCACCGTCGGTTCGATCTGGGCGAATCGGTCGAGCACGCCCGCCGTGCCGAAGTCGGGTGACGTCGACGAGAAGACCGCGCCGAGGGCGAGTGTGGCCAGCATGACCACCACGGTCTCCGGGACGTTGGGCATCCATGCGGCGACCCGGTCTCCCGCCCCGACACCCGCCCCGCGCAGGGCGCTCGCGGCGGCGGCGACCTCGGCGCGCAGGTCGTCCCAGGTCACGGTGCGCTCGCCACCGTCCTCTCCCGCGAAGACGACCGCGGGCGCCGTGCCGGGCGCGCCCCGGCCGTCGAGGAGGTTCTCGGCGAACGAGAGGCGGGCCCCGGGGAACCAATGTGCATCGCGCACGGGGTGCCCGCCCTGGTCGGCAGCGACGAAGGCGGCGTCTCCCGGGTCGCCGAGCACCCCACCCCAGTCCCACACCGCCTGCCAGAAGGCGTTCGGGTCCGTCAGCGACCACGCCTGGAGGGCGACGGTGTCGACCAGG
Organism: Acidimicrobiales bacterium; assembly: GCA_041918615.1. Taxonomy (GTDB): domain Bacteria; phylum Actinomycetota; class Acidimicrobiia; order Acidimicrobiales; family DATDAH01; genus JAEUJM01. Next base: position 2,895 of record JAYRVH010000045.1, on the reverse strand, counting down.
TCCAGGCCGAGGCGCTGGTTGACCGACTGCCGGAACGACGCCATGTTCGAACCGGCGACCCGTTCGGCACTCGGCGTCCACAACGGACCCGTCACGTGCGGCTCGTCGCGGGGGTCGAGGACGTCACGGCCCAACGATGTCCCAACCGGCACCTACCCGCAAGCGTCGCTCGGCCGGAAGGCCGCTTCAGGACGGAGCGGGTGACCGCCCACTCGGGTCGAACGGGACGTCCCCTCGGCGCGGCTGGCCGGACGCCTCGAATCGCACTGGGCCTCGCTCCTGATCGCTGCCCGAGAAGGAACAATGGCGGGCGGGTCGCCACCCCCCAACCCCCGGGGTGGGTCGGCCTAGCGGGGTCTCGACGCCCGGGAGAGCGCGTCCTGCAGGCCGAGGACGGCGGCCGATGCCCAGATGGAGTGGCCCAGCGGGTTCGGGTGGAACAGGTCCGGTCCGAACACGGACGGATCCCGGAAGTGGACGTCGACCGTCGTCACGTCGAGCAGCACCGCACGGTCGTGGTCGGCCACGACCGTCTCGACGTGCCGGCAGATGGTGCGGCCGCGGCGACGCATGGCCGAGTTGAGCGGCCGCGGCAAGCGGGGGATGTTGCCGAGATCGCCGACATTGACGACGGCAGCCACCGGGATCTCCTCCAGCAACCGACGGAGGATCTGGTCGAGGGTCACGCCGAACCGACCGGCGGGAGAGCCGTGGAGCGCGTCGTTGGATCCGACGGCGATCAACGCGACGTCGGGTTGTAGCGCGAGGGCGTCATCGACTCGTGTGCTCACGTCAGCCGCCCTCGAGCCGCCGACCGCCAACGAGGCCACCTCGACCGGCCGATCGAGGTCCAGCTCGAGCAGGGCGCGACGAAGCCAGAGGTCCTCCGGGCATTCCAGCCCTGGTCCGGTGCACGTGCTGTCCCCGAGCACGACCAGTCGTAGCGGCGACAGATCGCACCGTCGACCGGCCACCTCGCCGGAAACGTCGACGGGGTCGAGCACCGGCAGGCGTCGGCGGGTGGCCCAGAGCACCTCGCCGGCGAGACCGAGCGAACCTCCGGCCATGACCCCGGCCGCGGCCAGCGCCATCGTCCGGCGACTCCTGCCCGTTTCGGCGTGCCTCGCACGGTGGATCATCGGGCCCTCCCTCGGCCGACACCTCGATCACCCGTCTCCAGCCCTTCGGTGGCGAGAATATCCGATGGCATGAAAGCAACGGCGGACGCGCGCGACATGCTGGGGGGCCGGCAACGACATCGAGGGAAGAGGGGATCGCATGTTGGTACAGATCGACGCCGATCGGTGCGAGGGGCACGGTCGCTGCTACGCGCTGGCGCCCACCGTCTTCGAGCCCGACGACATCGGTGAGGGCAAGGTCCGCGGCGACGGAACCGTGGTGCCCGGCGACGAGGAGCGGGCCCGCCTGGCCGAGGCCAATTGCCCCGAGCGCGCCATCTCGGTCCGGGACGACCGCTGATGGGCCGCCACGAGCCTGTCCGCGAGTGGGACGCCGACTTCGACCACACCGACGACGCCTGGGTCGCCGACCCCTTCCCGATCTGGGACGACCTGCGGGCGGCGTGCCCCATCGCCCACACCGACCGCTACGGCGGTGGCTGGCTGCCCACCCGCTTCGACGATGTCGACGCCATCGCCCACGACACCGATCGGTTCACCTCCCGCAGCGTCGTCATGTCCGAGCACCGCCCACCGCTGAGCCTGGCGCCCTCGGGAGTCGCGCCACCCATCTCGTCCGACCCGCCGTTCCACCAGGGGGCCCGCCGGGTGCTCCTGCCTGCGTTCGCCCCCCAGGCCATCGCCGGGCTCGAGGCCTCGACCCGCACCTTCTGCGAGGGTCTCGTGGCCGACATGGCGGGACGCGACGTGGTCGACGGTGCGGTCGACTACGCCCAGCACATCCCCGTGCGGGTCATCGCCCACATGCTCGGCTTCCCTGAGGAGGACGCCGACCGCTTCCGGGCGTTCGTCCACCACACCCTCGAGGGCGTCGACCTGCCTCAGGACCAGCGTGCGCTGGGCTTCCTCGAGCTGTTCGGCTACCTGGAGACGCAGGTCCGTGACCACGTCGACAACCCCCGCGACGACCTCACGTCGTACCTGTTGACCGCCGAGATCGACGGCCGGCGGCTCGAGCCCGAACACGTCGTGCGCACCATCGGGCTCATCCTCATCGCCGGCATCGACACCACCTGGAGCGCGATCGGGGCCTCGATCTGGCACCTGGCGGGCCACCCGGCCGACCGTGAGCGTCTGGTGGCCGACCCCGGGCTGCTGCCCCTGGCCATCGAGGAGTTCCTGCGGGCCTACGCGCCGGTGACGATGGCTCGCCTCGTGCGCGACGACATGGACTACCAGGGGTGCCCCATGAAGGCGGACGACTGGGTGCTGCTGCCGTTCCCGGCGGCGAACCGCGACCCACGCGCCTTCGACCGCGCCGACGAGGTGATCCTCGACCGTGCGGTAAACCGTCACGCCGCGTTCGGTCTGGGCATCCACCGCTGCGCGGGGTCGCACCTCGCCCGGATGGAGTTGCGGGTCGCACTCGAGGTGTGGCTCGACGCCTTCCCCGACTTCCACCTCGCCGATCCCGACGCGGTCACCTGGTCGGCTGGTCAGGTCCGCGGTCCGCGAACGCTGCCGATCCGCACGAGCTGAGTTGGACGACCACCCGGTCGCGCCGAGGTGCCGGCCCCGACGGGCCCCGTGCAGCACCACGACCCGCCGGCCGCTCTAGGAGGCTGCTGAGCAACAGCGCTTTCTGACTTGATGCGCTGGCGGCGGGGTTCGGTGCCTGGTCGGAGTTCGTGAATCTGGGTGCAGATCGGTGTGGCGTGGCCCGGGAGGTTGTGGGTGCCTGGCTGTTGGCCGGTCT
>JAYRVH010000044.1:0-8145 GCA_041918615.1 Acidimicrobiales bacterium | reverse complement strand
CGGCTGTTGGAGCAGATCGCCGTCGCCCGCCGCCAGGGCCATCACCGCAACCTGTTGGTGTCGGCCACCGGCACCGGCAAGACCGTGATGGCGGCGCTGGACTACGTGCGCCTGCGGGCCGAGCTGCCTCGGGCCCGGCTGTTGTTCGTGGCCCACCGCCAGGAGATCCTCGACCAGAGTCGGGCTACGTTCTGCCACGCCTTGGGTGACCACGCGTTCGGCGAGCGGTGGGTGGGCGGTCACCGTCCGACGCAGTTCGACCACGTCTTCGCGTCGATCCAGAGCCTGACCGCCGCCGGCCTCGATGATCTGACGCCCGATCACTTCGACGTGGTAATCGTCGACGAGTTCCACCACGCGGCCGCCCGGTCCTACGAGCGGCTGCTCGACCATGTGGCGCCGGTCGAGCTGCTGGGCCTGACCGCCACCCCCGAGCGGGCCGACGGCCTGTCGTTGCTGGGTCGCTTCGACGGGCGGATCGCCGCCGAGCTGCGCCTGTGGGACGCCATCGATCAGCACCGGCTGTCGCCGTTCGCCTACTTCGGCGTCCACGACGGCCTCGACCTGCGTGAGGTGCCGTGGCGGCGGGGGAGGGGCTACGACGTCGAGGGCCTGACCAACCTCTACACGGCCAGCGACGCCTGGGCCCGCCAGGCGGTGTTGGAGGTGCACGCGGGAGTCGATGATGTCCGCACGATGCGGGCGCTGGGGTTCTGCGTCAGCGTCGACCACGCCCGCTTCATGGCCCGGGTGTTCAACGAGGCGGGGATAGCCGCGGTCGCGGTGTGGGCCGACAGCCCCGCCGACGAGCGCCAGGCGACGCTGCGCGACCTGGCCGACGGCCGGGTGCAGGTGGTGTTCTCGGTCGACCTGTTCAACGAGGGCGTCGACGTCCCCGTGGTCGACACGCTGCTGTTGCTGCGGCCCACCGACAGCCCGGTGCTGTTCCTGCAACAGCTCGGCCGGGGACTGCGCCGAGCGCCAGGCAAGTCGGTGTGCACAGTGCTCGACTTCGTGGGCCACCACCGCAAGGAGTTCCGCTTCGACCGCCGCTTCGGGGCACTGCTCGGCGGCACCCGGGCTGACATTCGGAAGCAGGTCGAGCAAGGCTTCCCATTCCTTCCCGCTGGCTGCCACATGGAGCTCGACGCGGTGGCGTCCGAGATCGTTCTGGACTCGATCAAGAACTCGGTGCCGACTCTCTGGACAGCGAAGGTGGATGAGCTGCGGGCGTTGGTGGCGACAGGACGGGAGGTGACGCTGCGGTCATTCCTCGACGAGTCGGGTTACGACCTCGATGACGTCTACAAGGGGAACCGAGGGTGGTCGGACCTGTGCGAGGCCGCCGGCGTTCAGCTGAACGTTTTCGGACCTGACGAGGTCCCACTGCGGCGAGCCATCGGCCGCCTCGACCACGTCGACGACGAGGAGCGCCTGGCGTTCTACCGGCGGTGGGTGGCTTCGGACTCGGCGCCATCACTGGATGCGCTGTCAGAGCGGGAGTGCCGCCTGGCCCGGATGCTGGTGGCGTCGGTCGCCACGCAGGCGCTGGCCAAGGACGCCACGCTGGCTGAAGGAGTCGACCTGCTGTGGCAGCACCCGCAAATGCGAGCCGAGCTGGGCGAGCTGTTCGACGTACTGGCCGACCGAGTCGACCACGTGCACTCGCCGTTGGCGTCGCATCCCGACGTCCCCCTGCAGATCCACGCCCGCTACACGAGGCTCGAGATCCTGGCCGCCTTCGGTGTCGGCGAGACGACGGCCCGGGTAGCGCCGTGGCAATCCGGCGTCTGGTGGGCCCCCGAGGCCGGCGCCGACCTGTTCGCCTTCACCCTCGACAAGACCAGCGGCTCGTTCTCACCCACCACCCGCTACCGGGACTACGCCATCAGTCGAGAGCTCATCCACTGGGAGAGCCAGTCCGCCACCAGAGCCGACAGCGCCACCGGCCGCCGCTACCAACAGCACGCCGCCATGGGCACCTCGGTGATGCTCTTCGCCCGCCTCCGCAACGACGACCGATCCTTCTGGTTCCTCGGCCCCGCCACCTACGTCAGCCACGAGTCCGAACAACCCATGGCCATCACCTGGAAGCTCGACGTGCCGCTGCCGGGCGATCTCTTCGCCAGGTTCGCGGCAGCGGTGGCGTAGGCGGAGGCAGTGCATGCGCTGGAGAATGGTTGCAGGACACGGGCCTGCTGCACGACGCCAGCGCCACATTTGAATAAGACTGGCGCCTGTGCATTAAGCGGATACTGACCCTTGAGACCCTAGGGAAGGCAATCACTGTGCCGCTACCGACTAAGACTACGATGGGGCTACCCGCCAACTTGCTCACCATACTTATGGCGAACAAGCTTTCCCCCGCGAGAACGGAGCGTTCACATGATGCCGATGGACCTCACCGGCCTGCGAGACAGCCGTTCGACCGGCGAGCTGAGTCTTGATCTCCGCCGATCAACACGAACCAGTTCGAGCATAGCCGGTGTATTTCAGGCAATGAGTGAGGTCCAGCCCGAGCGGGAAATGGTTGCCTACCACATAGGGATGGCAATCGCACTCGATGACGTACTCGTTCACTACGCCGACTTTCTGGAGTACCTGGAGGAACTAGTTCATCTTCGCGTGGGAGATGATGAGTTTCTTGGTTACCTCATCGACGATAGCAGCGCCATATTCGATGCTGGTGACAGCGGAGACGATGCCGAGGCCGATTCAGAAGACGATTCAGGGCTTGCGTCAGACTTGGACGTCATCAGACAACTTGCGCTTGCTGGCCTAACTGAGCAGATCCAGGACATCCTCACGGAAGCGCTCATGCCGCATGTCGAATGCGCCGACCTCACCGACTTGTCTACGGAGCAGGTTCAGGCCGAGGTACAGAGAACACTAATAGCAATCGCCGATCGTGGCCGCGAAGCACTCCAGGACTGGCGGATGGAAATCGAAACAATCAATCTCCGGGTAGATCCGGAGGCAAGCCTCCCGGCCTTCCTAGGCGACTTCTCTGAACTGAGGACGCTCTCCGTAACGGCCGACCAACGCACCGCCGTAGGGCAGGCAGATCTCGTACCACTCCAGGTCCTTCAACTCCGAAGTCCTCTGACAAACGTTGACACCTTTTCCGTCAGCAGTCTTGTGGTCGACGTCTCAGCCCTGTCGAGCGCACTCCCGGAACTATTGCGCCTTGAGGCCGACGATTGCGTCATTGAGTCCTCCGGCAACGACCCCGAGCCGCTGATGGCGTTCAGTATCCTTCTACGATACTGCGAGATTCGCGCCTGGACGGTCGCAGCACCAGTGTGCACGGAGCTTATTGTTGTAGGCACGATTCTCGACGCTGACTCAATGCTTCTGAAGCACTTTGTCGCGCTGGAGGTTCTCGACCTTGGAAGGTGCGCTCTGTCGGAGATGCCCGATATCCCTGACGGCACTCCCATATCGGAGCTTGCGGCAGCGGATAACGACTTTCATGCGGCGACGTTTGAGAACCTCCTGAGCATCAGTTCGACGCTTCGCAGACTGGATATTTCGGGCTGTGGAATTTCGAGTCTGCCGGCGCCAATCTTCGGGATGGACGAGCTAGCGTCTTTGGACTTGTCCCTCAACCCACTTAGCTCACTCCCGTCAGAGCTTGGAGAACTTGAGAACCTGTCGACCCTAGAGCTGACCGACGTCAGCCTGCCACCTCTCCTTGCAAAGGCGGCCGAGCTTGGAACCGAGGACCTGAAGGCATTTCTTCGAGAGATGGGCCCGTCTCCAACCGAGTGTCACGAGGGGAAGATGCTCGTCATCGGCGAAGGCAATGTAGGCAAGTCGTCGTTGGTTGCCGCACTGAGAGGTGATCCGTTCATCGAAGGACGCCCGACTACCCACGGGATCGATGTTCTCCGTCTCGATCTGACCGACCTATCGACAGATACCAACGATGACCCGCAGGAGACTGTCGTCACGGCGTGGGATTTCGGTGGCCAGAAGATCTACCGGGTGACGCATCCCTTCTTCTTCTCTCCCGACGCGATCTTCGTCGTCACTTGGCGCCCGAGAGACGGTCTTGAGGACGTCGGACTCCAGTACTGGCTTGAGGCAATAAAACACCGGGTTGGTCTAACAAAATGCGCTGTGCTTCTGGTGTCGACGTATCGAGACGAGGGCCGCTCTACTGACTTTGATGTAGAGCAGCTTACGTACGAGTATTACCCCGCGCTGCAAGGCTACTTCTCGGTGGATAACCAATCCGGTCTCGGAATTGACGATCTTAGGGAGGCGATCGCCCGGTGCATCCAGAACTTGCCTCACTACGGCAGCCCTATACCGGAATCCTGGCAAGCACTGCGTTCTGCGTTCTCTGAGATCGCGGACCCGGTCCTAGATCTCGTATCGTTCGGTGAGCTCACCAGTGAAGTAGGCGTAGGTGCACGAGAGGCCCGCTCCTGTGCTCGTCTGCTTCACGTTCTGGGTGACATTCTGTTCTTCGACGAGCGCGATGGTCTGGCACCTTTGGTCGTAGTGGACCCAGAGCTGCTTACACAGGCCGTTTCCTTTGTCCTCGAAGATGGTCGTGCGCGAGGTGCGACTGGCTTGATGAATTCCGAACACATCGTGGAGGTCTGGAGGGAGTCAGGTGGCTTTCTGAGTCAGCGGCAGGATCTTTATGGCTCTCTACTGCAGTTGATTCGGCGGTTTGACGTCGCGTACCAGGTTGAAGCAGCTGGGGACGATCAGCTGTTCTTCCCGGAGCTTCTGCCCGTTGCTCGACCTCTGGATCTGCCATGGGAGCCCGAGGACGCGCTGCCGGGGGCTGCGCGACAGGTTCAGGTCAGGATCGCGTTCAAGGCAGACCCTGTTGGTCTGGTTCCATGGATGATCGTGCGGAGCGCGCGTTTGCTCACAAACCATCAATGGCGAAATGGTGCCTTGTTCGAGCACAGCCAGCACGATGCCCAGGCACTTCTCGACTACGACGCGGGCGCGCGAACCCTGACGCTCACCGTTCGAGGAGGGTTCCCCTTCGAGCTGTTCTCGGTGCTGCATTCCGATATTGACCACCTGCTCGAGACTCGGTGGCCCAATCTGCCCAGAGAGGCCACCCTACCGTGCCCAAACTCTCGGGCGGCACGGCACTGTCTCGGCAGATTCCCGGTCGAGTTCGTCAGGCGTGCCCTGGCTTCCGGACGTGACACCGGTGATTGCCGTGTGTGTCTCGCTGATGTTCAGCTATCGGAGGTGCTCGTAGGGCTGCCTATGGCTGTCTCTCTCGGGGGCCGGCTCACGAGGATCGAGGAGACCGTTACCGACATACGGGGGCAGGTCGAGAGTGGCTCGGCATCTATAGCGTCGGCGATCGGAGAGCTCTCGCATAGCCTGCGCATGCTCCGAGAAGAGGTACTCATTGGTGGGACGGACACCCCTGTATTAGTGACGGTCGTACCGACCGTGAGGGGCTCATTGGCCGCAGTTATTCGGCGTCGCGAATACTCGATACAGCTTTGGTGTGAATACGAGGGAGGTCCTCATCCAGTCGGTCAGCCCTATGTGGAGAAGGTACCGCCAAAGTGGGTCGAGGAGGCATATCCCATTCTGCGCGTCATTTCTCGCATACTCAGCCTTGTTCCAGTGATTTCAACGGGCTTAACGGCGGCGGTCACGGATGCTGAGTGGAAGGACGTGCTGGAGAGTCTCGACTTTATCGATGCCCTCGGGGGGTTCCTCGGGGATTTGCCAGGCGACGCTGAGCACACCGATGGTGGAGACAGCGTCGAGGCAGGCGCTGCGCGTTCGTCGGCGTCGGGTAGGGCGATACGTGAGCTGCTACTAGCTGTCGATGCTGCTCGCGAGTTTCGCGACCTCCGGCCGGTAGTCGCACCGGGTCGGCCTGTCATGTGGCTCTGCGGCGAACACGCGAGCGCGTACCCGCTTGCCACGCGGCCATCGCTGGAGTCCGCTTCAGGGGGTGCGGCGTAGCGGCCGGACGCGCAGACTTTGCTGGTGCCGCCACGGAACATCTTTGGGCGCCCGGGCTTGAACTAGCGCTTAGGTCAAGCGGAATCTAAGCGACATGGGTCGGTTGCCCGTGGAGCTTGCTGCGACCACGAGGCCGCAGTACTCGAACGCCACGTCGGTCTTCTTCTGGCGGACCCAGAGGTGGACCTGCGTGCCGGTGCTGAGGGAGTCGAGGATCTCGCGGCCCTTCTTCGAGTCGGGGCCGACGCTGTTCTGGGAGCTCCAGACGAAGGTGTCGGGGCCCTCGAAGTGGTCGACGTAGTCGGCGCCGTGGGACATCGGTCGCTCTTCTCGAGGGCCACGAAGAGGATGGCGTGGCCGGGGATCGACACGTGGCCGCTGTTCCAGTTGCCTGGGTTGAACTCCTGTCTGTAGAGCGCCGCCACGTCGGAGCGCTTGTAGACGTCGCCGATCTTGTCGGCCAGCGGGTTGACGTCGGCCTGGTCGAGGCGGCGGACGAGCTTGGCGATGATCGTCAGGTCGGACGTGCCCACGATGGGCTCGGCGTCGGGGTTGGCTGAGCGGAGCACCCATCCGGTGCCGTCACGTTCGAGGATCTTCAGCGCCGTCGCTGAGCCGCCGTGGGCGTTCAGCTGAACGCACACGATCGAACCTTCGAGGTCGGACCGGTCGACGTTCCTGGTCCATTCGAGGAGGAGTGGGTCGCCGTGGCGGATGGGCGTCGGCCCGCCGTCCATCGAGTCGCCGCGAGCGAAGACGACGAAGCGGCCGGTCGGATCCTCGGTGCCGGGACCGCTCACCTCCATGGATGTTGACGCTTCCACGGGGCTGGATCCGTCGCCGAAGGCGCCGCACGCCACTTCAAGCGATGGGAACAGCGGGATCACTTCGCGCGAGGCGCCGCTGGCCTCGTCGGGGCGCATCACCCAGCGGCCGTCTTGCTGGACGAGGACCACGGAGTGGCGGGTGCCGGGGTGGCCCGCTGACGGGCCGAACCAGCCTCGGAGCAGGCTGTGGAGGGCGTTGCCCTTCTCGCCGGGGCGCGTGGCCGTGTTGAGGGCGATCTTCACGAACTGGCCGACGTACTCGTCGCCGTTGGCGAAGAACACCGTCTCGCCTTCGGGGAGCTTGGGCGACTTGGCCCGGTCGAATCGGATGATCGGGTTGCCGCTGGAATGGCTGACCTTGCAGCGGATCTCGCCGCTGCCGGTCGGCCGCTTGCCGAGCAGGTACTCGGCCAGGCGCCACTCGACCAGCTCCGCCGCCATGGCGTCGAACGTCGGGCCCAGCTCGTCCGGCACGGTGAACGTCGGCTCGAAGCGGTCGCCGGTCAGCCGGAACATCGTCCGGCCGCCCTTGCCGTTGGCCAGGTGCTCGAGCGGCCACTTCAGCCAGAACGCACGCCACCGGTCGGGGGTGTCGGCGTCGAGCGCCGCCGTCCCCTCGGTGTCGAGGTCGGCTCGCAGGCGAGGGTCGCCGCCGATGAGCACACGGGCGAGGTCGGCCGTCGCCGCCACGGTCGTCCCCGTCCGCAGCGTCCCCTCCTGGCACAGCGCCATTAGCGTCACCGGCTTGTAGGACTTGGTTCTGCGCTCTCGCTCGATGGCCGAGAGGGTGTCGCCGGCGTCGTCGACCACCGCACGTCCCTCGTCGGACAGCAGGGAGAGGTCGCCGAGCAGCCCGAACCAGTGACCGTGGCGCCGGCTGGCCGTTTGCGGGTTGAGCCCGGCCCGGAACGCCTGGTGCGCGGTCGGGCGCCGGCCCACGTCCTCTTGGTACGACAGGCAGTACTCGGCGAGGGCTTCGCCGCCGCGCTGCTTCACGAACGACGCCAGCAGGTCGACGGCCTCGAGCTCGTAGCTGACCGAGCAGCCGTCGGGCAGGTCGAACTCGCCGGCCTTCACGGCCCGGACCACCTCGGCGTCGGTGGGCGTCGAGCGCCGGCCGAGCGACAGCAGCGACCGGGGCTTCAGCAGGAAGCTGCGGTGGTTGCCGATGAAGTCGATGACCGTCAGGCGTTCCTTGCCGGCGGCGGTGCGTAGGCCGCGGCCGAGCTGCTGGAGGAAGACCACGGGCGATTCGGTGGGGCGCAGCATCAGCACGCAGTCCACGCCGGGCAGGTCGACGCCTTCGTTGAACATGTCGATCGAGCAGACGACGTCCAGCTCGCCGTTGCGGAGG